>DAINRQ010000100.1:0-23258 GCA_036741775.1 Gemmatimonadaceae bacterium
AGCTGTACTCCTGACAGTGCTCGCAGGCATGCGCACGCGCGATTCGCTCGGCGCGTTCGCGCGTGATGGCCTTCGGCAAATTGCTTCTCCTAGCCGTTGTCAGATGCCCCCGACGGGTTAGACCCCGCGATGCCGAGTCCCGATGAGCTATCGGCAAGGGACTTGAACGGCGCGCGTGGCGCCGGCGCCTGGTACGAGACCTGTCCACCGACCGCACCTCCCTGGCCGGCCGTCGCCTTCAGAAGCTCTCGCATTCCGCCTAGTGCGCCCATGACACCAGACGCTTCGGCAGGCAGGAAAATCGTCGTCCCCTTACCCTGCGTGACCGCGGGCAAGGCCTCGAGGTACTTGAGGCCCAACAGATACATCGCGGCTTGCCCTTCGGGGAGGGAGGCGGTGATCCGCTGAATTGCTTCCGCCTCGGCCTGCGCCATCGCGAGTCGTGCAGCCGCGAGTCCCTCAGCTCGCAGAATCGCCGCTTCCTTCTCGCCTTCTGCCTTTCGCACCTGCGACTCGCGCATCCCTTCAGCCTCGAGGATGGCCGCGCGCTTGCCCGCTTCGGCGTTCGTCACGGCCGCGCGCCGTTCGCGCTCCGCGCGCATCTGCAGTTCCATCGACTGCTGAATGTCACGCGGCGGCTCGATGGCCTGGAGCTCGACGCGAGTCACATCGACGCCCCATCCGATCGAGGCCTCCTCGATCACCTCGCGCATGCGCTTGTTGATCTGGTCTCGGCTTGCGAGCGTCTGGTCGAGCTCCATCTCGCCGACGATGTTGCGAAGCGTGGTTCGCGTCAGCGTCTCGAGCGCGTAGGGGAGGTTCTGGACGGCGTACGTTGCCTTCTGAGGGTCGGCAATCCGGTAATACAGCACCGCGTCGATGTCGATGGTGACGTTGTCCTTCGTGATCACGGGTTGGCTCGGGAAGTTGAGAACCTGTTCGCGAAGGTCGATTCGCGAGGTCGTGCTGGAGGTGAGGCGTTTCATCCCGGACACGTCCGCCTCGACGTAGCGAACATCGATGGGGCGTGGGCGTTCGACGAACGGGATCAACAGGTTGAGGCCGGAGCGCGCGACGCGGTGAAAGCGACCGAGTCGCTCGATGACCATGACCTCGGCCTGGCCGATGATCTTCACGCTGGCGACGAGCACGCTGACGGCGAACGCAGCGAGGATCGCGAGGGCAATCATGCCGAACATGGTGGCTCCTTCTCAGGGTCCTTAATTCGTCCAGTCGGCGACGAAGATGTTGGTCTCCCCGGGCTTCGCGCCGGCACGATTCGACGCCCACACGAGCTGGCGTCCGTCGGGACTGAACTGCGGAAATCCGTCGAAATCGGCGTTCGTCGTCACCTGCTCGAGACCGGTGCCATCGGTGTTGACGAGGTAGAGATCGAAGTTCCGGCTCCGCGGATTCTTATGGTTGGATGAAAAGATGATCCGCCGTCCATCCGGAGTGAAGAACGGCGCGAAGTTGGCTCCACCCAGGCGCGTCACCTGTCGCTGGCCCGAGCCGTCGGCGTTCATCACCCAGACCTCCATCCGGTTCGGCCGCACCATCTCTCGCCCGAGTAACTCGCGGTACGTCCGGAGCTCGGCCGAGTCGGTGGGGTGGTACGCGCGGTAGACGATCTGCTTTCCGTCGGGCGAGAAGAACGGGCCCCCATCGTATCCCGGCGTCGTCGTGAGCCGGCGCACGTTCGACCCGTCGACGTTCATGGTGTAGATGTCGAGATCGCCGTCCTTGAGCGAGGTGAAGACGATCGTCGTCCCGTCGGGGGAGAGCGTGCCCTCGGCCGTGTAGACGTTGTAATTCGTTAGGCGGCGGAGGTCACTGCCGTCGCGGTTGGCCGTGTAAATGTCGAACTTGTCGAGGCCCCAGACATAGCCCTGCGACGCATCTGGGCGAGCCGGGCACGCTTCCCCGTGGGCATGCGTCGACGCGAAGAAGAGCTTTCGGTCCCCGTCGAAGAAGTAGCCGCACGTGGTCTTGCCGGCACCGTTCGAGACGCGTCGAAGCTCCGACCCGTCCGTGCGCATCACGTACTGCTGGTCGCACGTCCGGCCCTCGCGGGTGGACTGGAACGTGAGCCACTGGCCGTCGCTGCTGAAGTACGCTTCGGCGTTCTCGCCGCCGTTGGTCAGGCGGCGAATATTCGTGAGGCGCGGTTCGCCGGGCTCGGCCTCGACGGGGACCGCCGTAGGACCGGCGCTCGGGGTAGCCGCCGGGGTGGGGGTTGCCGAATTGGACTCGGTCTGGCGCCCACATGCAAGCGCCGCCACGACGAGGGTCGTGGCGGCGCGATAAGCCTGTCTCGTCATGCAGGGAAAGTTATCTCTGCAGCCTCGAAGGCGCGACGAGGGCGAACAGATCCTTCTGCGACTGTCCTTTCTGAATGATCTCGATGGCCTTTTGGAGTTGCGGATCGTCTTTGAGGGTCCGGCGACGCCAGGTGGAGTCGCCGAAAGCCGCGCGAGCCACGCGCAACTCGATGTCGCGATCGATGAGCGCCGAGGCAGCATCCCACTGCTTACGGTCGATCTTCACCCCGGCCTTTTCGAGGCGGCTCACGAAATCCGCCCGCCACTCCGGCTTGACGGTGAAGTCGAGGTCCACCTGATCCTTGAGTGCGTAGCCGAGGTCGTACAGCGCGACGTAGTACTCTTGCGACTTCGGCGCCATCGCCTTGCGGAATTCCTGCTCGGCCGTGGTGAGCGTGTCCGCGTTGACGATGAGATCCGGTGTGACCGCCCCGCCGCCGTAGACTACGCGCCCGGCGTCCGATTTGAACTGCGGGCGTGCCTTGCGGGCGGAATCGGACTCTACCGAGTCGGGGTGAACTTCGACGAACTGCCCGTCAGCCGTGAGCTTGCGATCTTTCTGAATGGAGCGGCCGCTCGGCGTGTACCACTTCGCGGTGGTCATCTTGAGTGCCCACCCGCCGTCCAGGTTGAACAGCGTCTGGACGAGACCCTTGCCGAACGACGTGGTGCCGACGATCACCGCACGGTCATGGTCCTGCAGCGCGCCGGCGACGATCTCCGAGGCGGACGCCGTGTACTGATCGGTGAGAATGACGAGGGGGACCTCCGGCGCGATCGGCTTTTCGCGCGCGTAGTAGACCTGCGGCTCAGTCCCACGGCCGCGAACGCTCGCGACTTCCTGACCCTGGCGCAGGAACAGGTTGCTGATCGAGAGCGCCTGATCGAGGAACCCACCCGGGTTGCGCCGGAGGTCGAGGACGATGCCACGGGCGCCGTCGCCCTGGAGGCGCCGGACGCTCTCCACGAGTTCGGTCGTCGCGTTCTCGTTGAACTGTTCGAGCGGGATGTACCCGACCTTGCCGTCGAAGCTGATCTGGTAAGGTACGGCCGGGACGCGGATCACGGCGCGGGTGAACTCCACCTTGATGGGGGCCGGGACTCCGGGTCGTGCGAAGCCAACCGTCACCTTCGTGCCCGGCGTTCCGGTCAGCGCGTCGGATGTTCGCTTGGAGGTCCATCCGCGAGTCGACACCGTGTCTACGAGGACGATTACGTCGCCCTCGCGAATTCCCGCTCGCTCCGCCGGTGTATTGTGGAAGACCCTGGCGACAGTGATGCCTTTACCCTGCTGCTCCTCGATCGACATCCCAAGGCCACCGTATCGCCCGCCCGTATTGCTGTTGAACGACTTCAGCTGCGACGGCGACATCAGCTCGCTGTACGGGTCCTGGAGCTGACCGACGAGACCTCGAGCGGCTTTCTCGTAGAGAACGCCCGCGTTTACGGTGTCGACGAAGCGCGAGGAGACGAGGTCCAGCACTTGACCGAAGAGCCGTGCGCCGTCGGCGGTAGCGCGCTCCTGAAAAACGAAGCCACCGACCAGGAGCGGGGCGGCGACCAGACCGGCGAGGACGGCGGTGCGATGTCGATTCATGGAAAAGCTCGGCTCAACGGGGTGTGGACAGCTAGATACGCGGTGCGGTTGGAGGAGTTCCGCGTCCCCCAGATTTGGACGTAACGCAAGCGGTGTGCGTCACTGGGCCCCAACACCCGGAGTCCCAGATCCTTCCTCACTCCCGCTGGCCCAGAGCGCGCGCCACGACATCTCTCGTCCCTTTCTGAACCCTTTCTGGGTGAGTTTCACGCCTTCGGGCGAGATGGTCACCATGTACGCCTGGCCGTCCATCTCGATCTCTCGCTTGATTGTCTTGTCGAGCTTC
Source organism: Gemmatimonadaceae bacterium (assembly GCA_036741775.1). Classification (GTDB taxonomy): domain Bacteria; phylum Gemmatimonadota; class Gemmatimonadetes; order Gemmatimonadales; family Gemmatimonadaceae; genus JAJKIV01. Next base: position 4,205 of record DAINRQ010000100.1, read on the forward strand.
GTTGCCATGGAGACTCCGTCGGGAACGGGGAAGTGAGGGCCCGGCTGCCTTCAGTGAATGTAAGGCTTCGCTCGCACGTCCTACACCAGTCGGGACGCGAGGACGTAGTCCACAAACCAGTCTCGCCGGTGCTGCCGAACGTGGATGTCGCGCACGAGCCCGGCAGCCAGGAGCATGTCGTGAGCGGGTTGGAGTACACGCTGAAGGTGGGACGGGTAGCGTTGGGCGAGAGGAAGTTGTTCCGCAAGCTCTTCCAGCGAGATCCGCCACGTTACCGTTCCGTCCTCGCGAGCGACTTCGAGTAGCCTGTACAGTCGGCGGGCGACCGGGGATGAAAGGCCCAGATACCTCGGGGCTGACAGTGTGACAGTGTGGCCGGCGGCGATGTTCGCGCGAATCGCGCCGCTGATGGTCACGCGCGCGTCCCCCGGTTCGGTTGCGGACAGCGACGGAAAGAGGGCGAGTTGCTCGCGCTCGATCGACCGCCGTCGTTCGATGGCGCTGGAGCTCAGGACGGTGAACCGCCCATCCGCGCGCGTGGCCGTGGTGGCGTCGTAGTACACGCCATTCGATTCCAAAGTGGTTCGTTCCAGCCTACCGAGCGCCGAGCGGAGCTGCTCGTAGGTTCGGCCATCAACCCGTCGCCCAATGGACCGGAGAAATGCGTGGAGCGTAAATGTGATCACGCCGTCTTCTGGGCACGACGCTTCGTGGAAGCGGTGCAGGATCTCGATGTAGACGTCCTGGTCGAAGGTTCCTGGAACGCGATCTCCGGGACTGGGGATGACTCGCCAGCGTCCCCCGGAGGCGGGGGAGTAGATCAAGGCGGTGTCATCGGCCGAATCGCTCAGACGGAACAGCGGCAGCGCCTCGAGCGATCGGTCGAGCAGGATCGTGCGCGTGGCGTTTCGCCGATGCGCGGCGAGGCTCATGCGCGATAGCGTACTGTCCCGCGTGCCGACTAGCTAGTGGCAGCCCCGAACGAACCAATGTTGCGTCTCGAAGCGGAATTCCTTCATTATGTCTGGTTTCAGGCGCCATTGTGAGATGATAGTGCTACGATCGAGCCCATAATTTATCGACAATAGCGACAACTACCCGAGCTGGATCACCTGGCCTGAAATCGCGCGCGACGCTGGTGAGAAGCATAAAAAGGCCACAGCGTCGGCCACTTCTTCGCGCTCGACGTACCTCGCGTCGGGCCCCATCGATTCGACGTTTGTGGCCGTCCGGATGGAGGTTGGGGCCAAGGCGTTGGCTCTGACTCCGGTCTCGCGTTCTTCTTGCGCTACTGCCCGCATCAACGTGATGACCCCGGCCTTCGACACTGCGTAAGCCGACATCTCGCGAATTCGGCCTCCCGGGAGCGCTGCCGCCGAAGCGAAAAACACGATCGAACCCCGGCGGCGCCGAACCAGGGGGAGGAATGCCCGGGTCGTGAGATAGGCGGTGGTCAGGCCAATGCCCAGCTGTCGAGCCCAGGCCTCCGGGTCGCTATCGGCCACGTTCCCCGACATGCTGAAGCCTCCGGCAATATTGACCAGGGCATCGACGCCGTCGAACTGGTCTGAGACAACTCGAGCGACCCGGTCGAGTTGAGCCGGATCGGTCAGGTCTGCACTCAAGGCAATGGCATTCAGCCGACCGGTGCGAAGCTCCTGTGCGCGCTGTTCCGCCTCGAGGCCGGTGCGGTCGATGAGAATGACGGTGGCACCGGACGCCGCGAGTGTGCGGGCGACTACCTCTCCAACCTGGCCGCGGCGCGACACGCCGGTGAGTACGGCAACTTTGCCTTCGAGCGGGAGCGGTGAAGACATCGAACGGTGGGTAAGCGTGTGCGACGCGCGTCAGTAATGAGAGCGGGTTGGAACAGGCTCTGCGTTTGAGCCCGTGGTTCCAAGAATCGGTTCGACTCGTTCAGGGTTCCATACATGCGTGTTGTGAAGCGGGTGGTTGCCGGGCTGGCGATCGTGGTGGTTCTGGTGTTCGCGCTGATCGGCGTGCTGTCGGTCACGCGCGGCTCGCCCGTCCGCCACGTTCTCGCGGTCGGTGACGCTCAGCTCCCGAGCGTTCGAGACTCGGTGTTCTTCCGAACGCTCGAGCTCTTCGCGGGGGTGCACATCGAGCCTGGCAACCGCGTCGAGGTGCTGGTCAACGGTGACACCTACACCCGTCTCTGGCAGGACATTCGATCGGCGCGCCAGACTCTGACGGTCCAGATGTACTTCTCGAAGCCAGGTGTCGTGGCGGATACGATGGCGATGTATCTCGCAGAGCGCGCGCGGGCGAAGGTGCGCGTCCTGTTGTTGCTCGACGCGTTCGGGTCGCAGGGCCTCGCAGGGGAGTGGACTGATGCGCTGAAAGCGGCGGGCGTCGAGGTGGCGTGGCTTCGTCCGCTGCACTGGTATTCCCTTCACAAGGCTACCCAGCGGTCGCACGTTCGCGTCATCGTGGCCGACGGCCGAGTCGGGTACACGGGTGGTTTCGGGCTAGCGGATTACTGGCTCGGAGATGGCCGGAGCGAGAACGAGTGGCGTGAGTCGAACGTCCGCGTCGAAGGGCCGTCGGTCGCGCAGCTTCAGGCGACGTTCGCGGCCGGCTGGGCGGAAGCGACGGGAGAGTTGATCACCGGGGCGCTTTTTTTCCCGCCCGCGGCGTTCGCGGAGGTGGGCGCGGTGCAGGCAGGTGTGCTGCATTCGGTTCCGACGATCGGGAGTACCCCGGCCGAGCGGTTCCTCGCGCTCTCGATCAGTGGCGCACGCCGGACGCTCTACGTCTCGAACTCGTACTTCGTGCCTGACGATGACTTTCGCGACCTGCTGATTCGCGCGGCGAAGCGCGGCGTCGACGTGCGGATCCTCACCGCCGGTGACGAGACTGACATCAAGACGACGCTGTACGCCGGGCGGGCTCGTTATGCGGAACTGATCAGGGGTGGGGTTCGCATCTACGAGTACCAGCCCACCATGATGCACGCGAAGACGTTCGTCGTGGACGGCGTCTGGTCCACGGTCGGGTCGCTGAACTTCGACAACCGCTCGCTCGTGTTCAACAACGAGTCGAACCTCGTGGCGCTGGACGAGCGAGTCGGTGCGCACCTCGATTCTCTGTTCATGGAGGACTTGCGGTACTCGCACGAGATTACGCTGGCGGACATCGCGCGGCGGCCGTGGTACGAGCGGCTTCTCGGATGGGGGGCGACCACGCTGCAGCGGATCCTCTAGACTGAGTCCACCGGGACCGCGTCAGCCCCGAATGTCCGCGCGTCCGAGGGCCGCGCGAACGGCTTCGCGCATGGCGATTACGGCGTCACTCCCCGCCGCGGGCGAGTCGTCACGAATGTGGAGCTCGATCCCGTCCGCCACGGGGACGCGGCGCCAGCTCACCGGTCGTTGGTCGTCCTGCGCGACTGCCGTATCGGCCCGGGCACCCAGCGCGGGCGCGAGCGATTGAGCGATACGTCGTTCGAGCATGTCGCCGGTCGTCTCGCGCATCTCCCGCTTGATGGTGTCGAGCGTCTGGCCCTCTCGCTGGCGGATCTTGATGGCGAGGAGCTGCAGGAGGTGGCGGTAGTTGTATGTCGCGGCGGTCCCAGTGCCTTCGGGGCGGTCGAGGAGCCCGTTCGCGACGTAGAAGCGGACGGCGCGGGCGCTTGGTGCGGCACGAGCCGAGGCGTTCGTGGGACGCATGCCTGCGGCGTCGACCAGGGCGGTGACGTGCGCCGCGAGGCCGCGCGCGTTCCACGGCGCGTGACGGGCGTGCGCTCTCAACAGGGCGACCGGAGATTCAGCCATGATGGGAACATAATCATGGCATTAACGCCTCACTAGACTCCTTTCCCCGGAATGGTCACGGTAACGGTTGTGCCGCTTTCGGCGGAGCTTTCGATGCCGATTGTCCCCCCATGTTCTTCGATGATTCGACGGGCGTGCGCCAGCCCGGCTCCGGTACTCCCCGGCTTGGTGGAAACGAAGAGATCGAACACGCGCGGAAGGACATCGGGCGGGATGGGAGGGCCAGCGTTGGTGAGCGCGCAACGCCACTTGCCATTGGCGAGGATACCCGAGCTGAGGCTGATGTCGCTCGCTTCCGGGGCCGCTTCGACGGCGTTCGACAACACGCTCCGGAATGCCTGAGCCAGTTGCTCAGCGTCGATGGGGGCGGACACATGAGCGTGGGCGCGAGTACGTCGGACGGCGACGGCTCGGGACTCGAGCCGACCGCGCTCGCCTTCGAGAACGTCATCCCACACCGTGTCGGGGTCACCCGGTGATCGCTTGAGCGTCACAGGTCGACCGAGCTCGGCGAGCATGGTGACCATTCGGTTCAGCCGCTCTACCTCGCGGAGAATACGTCCGACGTTTTTCTCCATTACGGGATCTTCTCGCGCCCGAAATCTCAGGAGCTGGGCCGCGGACGAGATACCGAAGATCGGGTTCCGAAGCTCCTGTGCGATACCGGAGGTGATTTCGCCGATCACGTGATTGCGCTGCTGGTGCGCAGCGCGGGCGACGGCCTGTTCGCGCTCTACGGCGGCGCCGAGGTGGGCGGCGACAACGGACAGCAGCCGAGTCGCTTGATCGAGTTGTTCCGGCGATTCGCTGTCATCGACGGCGACGCTGATCACACCAACGGGGTCGCCCTCGCCGACGAGCGGAGCGGTGATCTCCCATGTCGATCCTGCGCGCTGCGTGCGAAGCCCTCGAGAGTCGAGGGCTTCGCGCCATGCGGCGGCGAAGCGGCGCTCGGTGGTGCGCCGGTCGTCGTCGCCGGCGGAATGATACGCCACGCGCGGCGACGCCATGTCGCCGTGGTCGATGACGGCAATGACGATGAGGTCCGGGCGCAGGGCCTGTCGGATATGGTGCGCTGCCTCGTGATAGACCCGATCAAGGTCGATCGTTCGCGCCAGAGAAGTGCTCGCGTCGGTCGCTACCTCATGAACGCGGTGGATGGATGACACATCGGTGGCGGAAACGACGAATCCGGTTACCGCATGCGCGTCGTCGTGGAGCGGAGTCATCTGTGCCAGCAGGACCCGGCGATCCGCGGTTGCGCCGAGCGCGAATTCCCAGCGGACGATCGGCGCGCGGCCGGTTCGCAGCAGAGTCATGGCGCGCTCGATCTGCTCTCGGGAGAAGACGCCCGCCGCGACCTCCCACAGTGGGCGATCGCGCGTGGCGTCGCCGTGCGATGTCGCCGTGGGGATCTCGATACCGAACCGCGCCGCTGGCTGATGGACGTTCACGACACGACCGTCGAGATCGAGCGCGTACGCGCTGACTGGCAGGGCGTCGAGGAGTTGTCGCTCGACGAGGTCCGTGGACAGCATTGGCCGATGGGGTACGAGTGACGTATCTCGAGTCGAGCGGGAGACGAAACCGCGGGGCGTCCGGTCGCGCCGGCAGCACCCCGCGGTCGTCACTACACGTTGGCGCTTTCGCGCCGGAGCACTGTCGAACTATTTCTTCTTGGCGCGGCCGGCCGAGCGGGCGGCGCCCTTTCGTGCGCTCTTCTTCGTCGCCGCCTTTTTGGCGCCGCCGCGCGCGGCTGTTTTCTTCGCTCCGCCTCGGCCCGCGGCTTTTTTCTTCGCGCCGCCCTTCTTGCTCGCGGCGGGACGAGATTTCGAGGTCTTCTTTGCTGTGGAGCGCGCGCGCTTGGTGCCGCCGGACTTCGCGGCACTCTTACCGGCGGACTTCTTTGCCGGGGCACTCTTCGTCGCGGGCGCCTTGGCGGCGGGCCGCGCTGGTGCCACGGAGGGCGCGGGCGGCGGGGGCGGGGCCACAGGTGCCACTGCGGCGGGAGCTACCGCGCCGGCACCGGCGTTCGCCGTTTTCCCGCGCGGACGGCCGGGCCGACCGGGGCGTGGGAAGAGCTCCGGCTCCTCTTCCTCGTCGTCATCAGGGGCGGCGGCGGTTTCACGTTCGTCGTCCTCCTCGTCGCCTTCGCTCTCATCGGCGTCATCCCAAAGGCTCTCATCGCGCTGGTTCAGAACCCAGCCGCCATCCTCGTCCTCATCGTCGTCAAATGACGACCCGCCGCCGTAGCCCAGGTCGTCAGATTCGTCATCCCGATCGGAAAACTTGTACTCGCGTTCGAACTCGTCACCGCGCGGCATGACCGCCTCCTGTGAGATAGCCGTCCGGTCCTGACCGAGGGGAAAGCCGGACGGGAAGGTGCACGTCACATGCCCGTCATCACATCTCTCGAGCGAGGCGCGGAAACACGCCCGCTTTCACGTCACCCTAGTACAATGGCAAGGTCGCGGAGTCAAGCGACGCGGGACACAGACTTCAGCGTGTCTCGCGTCGCGGATCAATCTCCGTACGCGGCGTCGGTGACGGTGGGCTCCGCGGATGACGGCGGGCGAGCGACGCGGCGTCGGTTCGACACCCACGAAGCGGCGTCGTCGAGGATGGTGTACATCACCGGGACCACGAACAGCGTGAGCAGCGTGGACGTGATGAGCCCCCCAATGACCGCGCGGGCCATGGGTGCACGCACCTCGGCACCTGCGCCGATTGCCAGAGCCAGCGGGAGCATGCCGAAGATCATGGCGACCGTGGTCATGATGATCGGGCGCAGGCGCGTGCGGGCAGCGGCCAGGATTGCTGATTCGCGGTCGCGCCCGTGCTCGCGCTCCTGGTTCGTGAAATCCACGAGCAGAATGCCATTCTTCGTCACGAGGCCCATCAACATGATGATCCCGATCATCGACATCACGTTCAGGTTGCCCTTCGTCAGGAGGAGCCCGAGGGCCACTCCGATGAAGCTGAGTGGCAGCGCCAGCATGATCGAGAGCGGCTGGATGAACGACCCGAACAGCGACGCCAGGATCAGGTAGATGAAGATGACGGCGAGCACGAGTGCCTCGGCGACATACCCTTTCGTGTCGTTGAGATTCTGCACGTCGCCCGTGAACACGGCGTGGTAGCCCGGCGGCAGGTTCAGCGAGTCAATTGAGGCCTTCACGCGCGCGGCCACGTCGCCAAGCGGGTTCCCCGGGATGACGCCCGCGGAGATGTTGATCTGTCGCTCAAGTTGTCGGCGTTCGATCTGCTGCGGTCCGACGCCGCTTCGCACCTCGGCGACCTGTGAGAGCGGAACGACGGTCGGCTGCCCGGTCGCCGGGTCGGTGTTCAGGCTCGTGATCGGGATGTTCGCCACATCCGCGGGTGACGTGCGGAAGGAGTCGGGATACACGACGATGACGTCGTGCTGGTAGCCCTGTGCGTCCTCCCACTGGGTGGCGCGGGCGCCGGAGAACAGCGGCTGTAAGGTGGTGCCGATGGCGTTGATGCCGACGCCCGCCGCCCACGCCTGCTGTCGGTCGACGCTGACGTCGAGCTGAGGGATCTCGCCCTGGTCACTCGACATGGGCTCGGTGACACCAGGGACCTGCCGCATGGCATCGTGCACGCGCTCGGCGGCGATCTTTAGGCGAGATTGCTCCGGGCCCTGGACGTTCACGCGGATCGGCTGGCCGTAGCCGCCGAATATGGTGCGCGTCTGGTTGATCGAGGCGTTAACGCCAGGGACTCGCGGCAGCATGCCGCGGAGGGAGCCCTGGATCTCCGTCATCGTGCGATCCCGCTGGTTGTGCGGCTTGAGCTGAATGTTGACGGAGCCCTGGTTCGGTGTCCCGCGGAAGCCGCCGCCGACGCTGAGGTAGGTGAAGTCGACCTCGGGCTGTGTTCTCACGAGCGTGGTGATCTCGCGGCCCTTGGTGAGCGTGTAGTCGAGCGATGAGCCGGGCGGCGTGCGGAAGCTGACCGAGAAGTCATCGGCGTTGGCGTCGGGCATCCAGGTGAACCCGAGTCGCGGGATGATGAGGAATGCCGCGACGATCGACGCGGCGGCGACGCTCATCACGATCGGCCGATGCTGCAGCGACCATTTCAGCGCCGTCGGGTAGCGGTCGGAGACGCGCTCGAACCAGTTGTTGAACGCGATGGCTGTTCGGCGCACCGGTGACCGTACGGGGCGTCGTTCACCGCGGCCGGTCTTGTGCCCGTGCTCGACGTCGGGGTCGTACCACACGCTCGAGAGCATCGGGTCGAGCGTGAAGGACACGAAGAGTGATACGAGCACGGCGAACGCGACGGTGACGCCGAACTGGAAGAAGATCTTCCCGATCATGCCGCCCATGAACGCGACGGGGACGAATACCGCGACGACGGCGAGTGTGGTGGAAAAGACGGCGAGGCCGATCTCCGATGTCCCGTCGCGCGCCGCCGAGTAGTGGTCTTTCCCCATCTCCATGTGGCGGACGATGTTCTCACGGACGACGATGGCGTCGTCGATGAGGAGGCCGATCGCGAGCGAGAGCGCGAGCAGCGTCATCGTGTTGATGGTGAAATCCATCACCCACATGATGAAGAACGCCGAGATGATGCTGATGGGCAGGGCGAGCCCGGTGATGACCGTGGATCGCCACGAATTCAGGAAGAGGTAGATGATCGCGATCGTGAGGATGGCGCCGAGGATGAGGCTCATCTGCACGTCGAGCAGCGACTCGCGGATCCGGCGGGAGTCGTCGCGGGTCACGCGGAGCGTGACGTCGCTCGGGAGCTGACGTGACAACTGGGCGACGGCGGCTTTCACGGAGTCGGCGACCTGCACCGTGTTCGCCCCGGAGATCTTCAGGATGTCGATGGACGCGGCCGGATTGCCGTCGATCTCGGCAGCCGAGCGGCGGTCGGCTTCGCCGTCGATGACGGTGCCGAGGTCGGAAATGCGGATCGGGACGTTGTTGCGGACCGCAACGACGATGTTCGCGAACTGCCGTGGCTCGACGACGCGGCCGGTGACGCGGACGAGGCGCTCGGTGGCTCCCTGATCGATTCGGCCCGCCGGCACTTCCTGGTTCTCGCGCTGGAGCGCCTGCATGACCAGCTGCGGGCTCACGCGGTATGCGCTGAGCGCCGCGGGATCGAGCTGCACGCGGATGACACGCTCGCTGCCGCCGGTCCGGTTCACGGCGCCCACGCCCGACACGGCCTGCAGGCGGGTCACGATCGTCTCGTCGACGAGGTCCGTGATCTCACGCAGCGGTCGTTCGGTGCTCTGGACGGCGATGGTGATGATCGGGCTGTCGTTAGGGTCGAAGTGCCTGACGATGGGCTCGTCGATATCCTGTGGGAGCCGGCGTCGGATGCTCGACACCTTGGCCTGGACGTCCTGCTGTGCCGCCTTCACGTCGGCGCCGAGGTTGAACTGCAGTCGCACGATGGAGGTGCCCTCGAGCGACGTCGAGGTGACCTCGTAAATGCCCTGGACCGTATTGACCGCCTGCTCGATGGGGCGGGAGACCTGCCGCTCCATGACTTCCGGTGACGTCCCGGGATAGCTGGTCTGGACGATGATCACCGGGTACGTGACGTCCGGGTACTCGTCGAGCGACAGCCGCTGATACGCGACGATGCCGAGCACGACGAGCGTGACCATCATCATGGTCGCGAAGACCGGGCGGCGGATCGAAATATCGGAGAGGAACATCGGCGGATGCTGGGAACCGGGAACGGGGGACCGGGAACAGGGCGGCTACGCGTCAGGGAGGGGGAGGGCCTCCTGGGCGCCGGTTTCCCGTTCCCGGTTCCCGGTTCCCGGTTTCTCCGCCGCCGGCGATCGTGACCTTCATGCCGGCGCCGAGGGTACCGACGTTGCCGACGATGATGCGGTCGCCGGGTGCGAGGCCTTCGACGATCTCGGCGACCGCCGCCGCCTCGTCGACGATCCCCACGTTTACCGGCGCGCGCTCGAGCGCATCGCCGGCGCCGAGGCGGTACACGAATAACGGGCCGTCGTTCCCCTGCGCCTGACGGATCGCGGACGTGGGGATGACGATGGCGCCGTCGACGGTGCGAGACACGATGCGCCCGGTGGCGAACGAGTTGCCCTTGAGCTCGCCGGCTGCGTTAGGCACTTGCACGTAGACGGTGATCGACCGGTTGGTGGGGTCGATGGTCGGGCTGACACGTGCGACGCGGCCGTCGAGCTGGCGCCCCCCGGCCGCGAAGTGAACGAGTTGGCCGACGCGGATCTCGTTCGCCTGGCGCGCCGGGACGGACGCGCCGAGCTCCAGCACGTCGGACCGTACGACCGTGAACAAGTGCGCTCCCCGCGCGACGTGCTCGCCGTTCTCGACCAGTCGCTGCGCCACGACGCCCGTGGTGGGCGCGAGTGCCCGCGTGTCCGCGACGAGCGACGCCGCCGCGCGGACGCGCGCTTCGGCCGCGGCGAGCCGAGCTCGTGCGGCGGCATAGGTCTGTTGTGCCGCGCGGTTATCGCGCTCCGAGATCGCGCCGGCCTTGAACAGCTCCTCTGATTGCTCTGCGTTCCACTTCGCGGTCTCGAGGTCGCTCTGTGCTGCCTCGCGGTCGGCGACCGCGGACACCCGGTCGCTTTCCTGCTCGCTGTCCTCGAAACGTGCGAGGAGTTGCCCTTTCCGCACGCGGTCGCCTTCGCGGACGTAGACCCCGACGAGGTCGCCCTCGAGGCGCGCGCGGACGGCGGATTCCTCGATCGCCTTCAGGTCCCCCGAGATCGGAACGCCGGCTTCGATCGTACCGCGCTCGACGGTCTTGACGTCGCTCGCGGCGAGAACGATCGAGGCCGAGCGGCGTCCGCCGGCGTCCCCGTCGGGCCGGGTGCCCTGCTGGGACGCGGACGGTTGCGCGTCCGACTTCGTCGTCGCGGCCGCCGCGGAGGCCGGCGCACCGTTATCAGCGTCGCGGGTGCAGCCAGCAACGAGCAGGATAGCGAGTGCGAGCCCGACGGACCGCGTGGAAGCCGAGATGAAAAGGAACGGAGTAACCAAGGCCATCACCGGGAAGGAGCGACTGGGCGAGTCGGCGGCAGCGGGATAGGCAATCCCCGCGCTCGCGCGAGCTCGGCAACCGCGATGTACAAGTCGAAAATGGATCTAGCTTCGTTGGTCTGCGCAACGAGCAGCTGCAGCTGGACGGCGGCAGCGTCGAGCTGCGTATCGAGCCCCCGCTCGAAGCGGAGCGCCGCGAGGCGGTAGGCTTCCTCTGCCTCTCGCGCGTTATCGCGCTGCGCGTCGTACGCCGCCTGGGCACGCGCGAACTCGGCACGCGCCTGCGCGCGTTCGAGTCGCACCTGCTCCTGTTCCTGAGACAGCTCGAGTTCGGCGACGCGTCGTTGAGCCTGCGCCAGGTCGATGTTTCCCTTGGCGCGCATCCCGTCGAACAGGGGCCACTGAATCTGTAGCCCGAAGTTTCGGTCAGGGAACCAGCCGTTGTTCTGGCATATTCGGGTCGTTGGCGAGCCGGGTGGACAGAGTGTCGACGACGCCTCCCCCCAGACCGTGGGGACGCCGTTGTTCGACGGGAGTGCAAGGTATCCCGTCTGGAAGAACGCCGAGACCGTAGGGAGCAGATCGGCGCGGGCGACGCGGATGCCCTCCTTTCGTGCGTCGAGTACCGACTCGGCGGACCGCACCGACGCTCGGACGGGGTCGGGTGTGGAGTCGTTGGCGACACCGGCGACGAACGCTTGCAATGCGTCGGGGTCGAGCGCGCTCGTCAGGGCGATTGGCCGGTCGACCGGAACGTTGAGCAGGCGCTTCACTTCGAGGAGCGCGATGTCCCGGTCGCTTCGTGCCTGGATGACGCCGGGCTCCAGGTTGGTCCGCTCGACGCGGGCGCGGAGCAACTCGTAGCGCGACGCTCGGCCACCGGCCTGGAGGCGTTCGACCTGCTTCAGACGCTCGTCAGCGAGCGCGAGGTTTCGAAGCTGGATCTCGAGGAGGCGCTCGGCGAGCTGGGCGCGAAAGTACGCCCGTTGAATATCGACGGAGACGCGAGCGCGGACTTCGGTCTGGTCGAATCTGGCGGACCGACGCGCGTTGGCGGCGGCGCGTGCTCCGGCGAAGATCCGGCCGCCCTGAAAGAGCGCCTGCGAAACGTTGACGTTGGTGTTGTAAGTGAAGCTCTGGCCGAACACGGAGCCGACGATGTTCGCGCGGGCGTTCTCGATCACCTGGGTATAGGAGCCGTTCAGGCGAAGCTGCGGCAACCCGGCGGCGCGGGCTGTCGTGATCTGCGCTTCCGTCACGTCGACCTGGGCAGCGGCCAGCCGCGTCTCATCGCCCTGACGGATTGCCATGGTCACGGCGGCCTCGATGCCAAGGCGGAGCGTATCGGACGGGGACGGTCCAGGGCGGCTCTGCGCGCCGGCGGCGGACAGAGCGGTACTCAGAAAAAAGGAGAGGCAGTACCAGCGGCGAGACATGCTGCTAATTACGGCTTGGGGGCGGAAATCGATGGGATTACGTCACATCCGCCGGCAATCTACCCGCACGCGCGCGAGGACGGCCGGTGTATCACGAACGTGCTACCCCGACGCGCGGGATCAGACGTCGTCGATGAAGACGAGGGCGCGCCCGCGCCGAACGACCGCAGCCAACACGTCGAAGACGTTTGGGTCGAGCAGCGCCCCGCTGTGTGCCGCGAGGTAGTCGATCGTGGCTTCGGGCGTGAGTGCCCCACGGTACGACCGCGCGGAGGTCAGGGCGTCAAACGCGTCGGCGGCGCACAGGATCCGTCCGCCGAGGGTGATGTTCTCGCCGGCCAGGCCACGGGGGTAGCCGGCGCCGTCCCAGTGCTCGTGGTGATCGAGCACGTAGGCGACCGCCTGCCCGAGGTGCCGGAGGGGTGTGAGGATGTCCACGCCGATGCGCACATGGCCGCGCACGTGCTCGAACTCCTCCGGCGTGAGCGGGCCGGGTTTGTTGAGCACGGACTCTCGAATGCCGATCTTGCCGACGTCGTGCAGTCTGCCCGCGAGGCGGATTTCCTCGACGGTGTCCTCGTCCAACCCCATGTCCTGGGCGATCGCCGCGGCAAGATGCGAGACCCGCTGCGAGTGACCGCGCAGGTACACGTCCTTGGCCTCGAGGGCGTTGATGAGCGCTTCGACGATGTCGATGCTCAGCGCGCGCAGGGCGAGCTTTTCGCGCTCGAGCTCCGCTGTGCGGAGCGCCACTTCTTCGCGGATCAGGCGTTCGACGTTGCGCTGCTCGATGGTGAGCTCTCGCCGATGGAGGACGCGCTCGATCGCCCGCTGCAGATCCGGGAGCTCGATGGGCTTCATCAGGTAGTCCATCGCGCCGGCGGAGAGCACTTCGGCCGCCGTGGGTGCGTCGTTGACCGCGGTGAGCATGACGATCGCCAGCTCGGGATCGATGGCGAGCGCACGAGGCACCAGCTCGACGCCGCTCACGCCGGGCATGCGGACGTCGCACAGCATGAGGACGTACTTCCCGCGTTGGAGCAGGTCGAGCGCGGCGGCTCCGGATTCGGCCGTCTGGACGTTGTAGCCGCGCGACCGCAGGAACTTCGAGAGCGCGAGGCGAATCGTTTCCTCATCGTCGACGACGAGCACGCGCCACGGCCCTCCGTCGCCGATCACGCGGTTCGTCAGCCCACCGGTCTCGGGCGCGTCGGTCATGCCAGGCCCTCGCGCCCGGGTGCGCGGGGATCGCGCGCCGGGAGCATCACGCGGAACGTCGTGCCGCGGCCGGGGGCACTCTCGACGCCGATGGCCCCGCCGTGCGCCTCGACAATGCCGTAGCTGACGCTCAACCCGAGCCCGGTCCCCTCGCCCGGTGGCTTCGTAGTGAAGAACGGCTCGAATATGCGCTGCAGCGTTTCCTCGGACATGCCGGTGCCGGTGTCCGAGATTTCGGCGACCGCGGTGTCGCCCTCGCGCGCCGTGCGGATCACGAGCCGGCGGGTAGTGGAGCGCCGCATCGCGTATTCGGCGTTGACGATGAGGTTGAGGATGACCTGCTGGATTTTCTGGTCGTCGCCGGCGATCTCGGGCAGGTCGCGATCGAGGTGGGTCTCGACGTCAACGCCGGACGACCGGAGACTGTAGGCGCGGAGACGCAGCGTGAGCTCGATCAGCGCGTTGAGGTCCACCGGTGCGCTCGTCGGCCCGGTCTTGCGCGAGAAGAGGAGCAGATCGCGGATGACGCCGACGGCGCGGTCGGCCTCGCGCTTGATGAGGCGTGCCGATTCGCGCTGGTCGTCGTCGAGTGGTTCCTCGAGCAGCAGCTGTGCGAACGCGGAGATGCCGGCGAGCGGGTTGTTGAGCTCGTGGGCCACGCCGGCCACGAGCTCGCCTAACGCGGCGAGTTTCTCGCTCTGACGGAGCTGCTCGGCGATGCGGCGCTCGCCGGTGAGGTTCCGCACGGTGAGCACGTGGCCGATGGGGGCGCCGGTGTCCTGGCGGATGAAGTCGAGCGCGACGGCTGCCGGGAACTGCGAGCCATCGCGGCGGCGGTGGACGTGCTCCGCGACTACCACGTTCGGCGGCGTACCGGCGATCTCCTCGCCCGGGCGCATCGGGACGGCCGACGCGACGAGCGCGTCGATCGACATCGACGTGAGCTCATCGACCGCGTAGCCGTATTCGCGGACGGCGGCGGCGTTCGCGTAGAGGACTCGCCGGTCGAGCGAGAGGACGAACACCGGCTGGTCCATCGTCGCGAGCGCGGTGGCGAGCATGCGTTCGCGCTCGTGTGCGGCGCGCATCGCGCGCACCGCCGCCTCGGCCATCTCGCGTTCGGTGCGCTGGGCCTCGAACAAGCGAGCGTTATCGATCGCGGCGCCCGCCTGACGCGCAATGATCGACATGAGCTCGACGTCTTCGGCGCTGAAGGCATCCCGGTGGGTGGACTGGACGATGACGACGCCGAGCGGGCGCTCGCCGTGCACGATCGGGGCGGCGAGCTCGGAAGCCGGCGGCGCCGCCATTGCGGCACCGGGTACGAGTGCATCCCACGCGCGCACGGGCGCGTTCGATACGACGGGCTGGCCCGTGCGCAGCGCCGCAGTCGCGGCGCACTCGGTGAATGGCACGGGGGTGAGCGCCCCCGCCCGCGTCACGACGCCCCCGACGACGACGAGTTGCGGACGGAACGTCGACGCCGCCTGGTCGGCGAGGAGCAGGGCAAAGCGCGACGCGTCGGACACCGACGACGCGACGGCGCGATACACCTCGGTGTAGACCTCGGCGAGCTCGGTGCGGGACATCGCCAGCTGCACCTTGGCGACGGCGGAGAGCCGAGCGGCGCGACGCTCGAGGTCCCCGACGAGCGATGCGTTGCGGATGGCGACGGACACGTACGTGGAGAAATCGCTGAGCAGCGTCCGCTCGCGCTCCTCGAACGGGCGGCGCTGGCGGTAGCGCAGGGTGAGGACGCCGCCCGTTCGACCCTCGATCAGCAGTGGCAACAGGGCGACGGATCGAACGTCGACCGACTCGAGGGTGTGCGGCTCGCGCGCAGGGTCGAGATCCGAAATGAACTCCGGCGCCGCGGACCGAGCGGTCTCTCCCTGGCGCGCGGCCCAGAACACGTGGGGGTCGTCACTCGCGGCCCCAGCGCCGAACCCGTGGCTGCGGAGGAGCTGCACGTGCTGGTGTGGGACGTCGACCGCGTGGATGCTGAAGCCGTCCGCGCGCAGCGAGTCCGTCACGACGCGCGCGATTCCGGCGTAGACGGATTCGGGCGTCGCGTTGTGCGCGAGCGTGCGTGCGGTTGCCGCGAGGATGCCGGTGTGTCCCGCGGTCTGTGCGGCCGCGCGGTAGAGGCGTGCATTCTCGAGAGCGATCGCGCCGTGCGTCGCGAGCGACACGAGCAGCTGTTCGTCGTGTCCGGTGAATCGTCGCTCCGCCGCTCTCGTGACGACGATCGCGCCAATAGGCCGGTCTCCGACCTGCAACGGTGCGGCGATCGCGTGGACGCGTCGGGCCGGCTGCGCCGGGTCGCCGGCGGTGGCGGGGAGGTCCTCGGTGCGGACGACGCGCCGGGTCTCGACGGCCTGGCCCGCGAACGACTCGCCGATTTTCTCGCGGCTGCCGACGGCGGTACCTAACGAGCCAACGGCCGACGCCGTGACGAGGTCGTCGTGCTCCAGCATGAGGAGCCGAGCGCTGTTGCCGGCGAGCAGTTCCGCGGCGTGCTTCGCGAGCAGGTGAACGACCCGTTCGACCTCGAGCGACTGGTTGACGAGCTGGAAGACGCCGGCGAGTGCGCGGGCTTTCGCGAGCTGTTCGGTTACCGTCGGCGACATGGTCTCGCCGAGCAGGATCAAGGCGCCGCCCTCGGCGATGGGGATGAGGCGGCAGTAGTCGACGTTGAATGGTGAGGGCGCGTCGGCGTCGTTGACCGTCAGGACCTGTTCGACGCGCTTTTCGAGGACGTCGCTCACGGCGCGCGCGAACCGTCGGCCGGGGTCGGCGTTCGGCCCGACGAGCGCCATCACGTCGCGGCCGATCGCCGCGTTGGCGGGGATGCCGAGGAGGCCGACGGCGATGCGGTTGACGTAGGTGACGACGCGTTGCGCGTTGATGCTGATCGCGCCTTCGGCGAGGTGGTCGCCGATGGCCGCGACGGCGACGACCGGGAGAGCCGGCGACCCGCCGCTTCGGCGAGCGTTTTCGAGGGCGAGGTTGGAGCGAGGGCTACGCGGCAACGGACGGGGCTGACAGGCAACTCGAAGCGAGTCGGGTAAGCATATGTTTGCTACCGGGATACGTCATGAGCGCGTACGCCTTCGGAGTGGACGACCCTAATCTCCGACGAACTGAAGGTCGACGTGTTTCGTGATGATGCCGGCTTGTGCGCCGCGGTCGAGGAATTCGCGTACGGCCGCTCGACCACGTTCGCCGTAGTCCAGCGTCCACTCGTTTACATACATGCCGACGAAGGTGTCGGCCTTGCCGCGGTCGAGCCCTCGTGCGTACTGCATCGCGTGATCGAGCGCCTTGGCCCTATGCTCTAATCCGTATGCGATGCTGGCGCGAAGGTGCCGTGAAATTTTCTCGATCAGCTCGGGCCCTAGGTCCTTGCGCACAACGTTGCCGCCGAGCGGGAGGGGTAGACCGGTTTCCTGAAACCACCACTCGCCGAGGTCGGCGATCAGGTGAAGGCCGTGCTCGGCGAACGTCAGCTGTCCTTCGTGTATCAGCAGCCCCAGATCGACGTCACCGGAAGCGACGCGATCTTCGATCTCGTCGAACGGTGTGGGGACGGGCTGGAAATTCGGCTCGTAGAGTCGGAGCGCGAGGTACGCGCTGGTGAGGGGTCCCGGGATCGCGATGCGTTTGCCTGCCAGGTCCGCGCGACCTACCGGCTCACGCGCGACCAGCCGCGGCCCGTAACGGTCGCCCATCGAGGCGCCGTGCGGAAGGAGCGCGTAGCGATCCGAGAGGTAGGCGTACGCGTGAATGGACACGGCGGTGACTTCCAACTCGCCGCGCATCGCGCGCTGGTTCAGCGACTCGATGTCCTGGAGCTCGTGGACGTACTCGAGTCCTTCCGTGTCTATGCGCCCATCGGCGAGCGCGTAGAACATGAACGCGTCGTCGGAGTCGGGGCTATGGGCGACGTGAATCCGCATGATGAGAAAACCGTTCGGGTGCGTGAAAGCGCGACGACGTCGGAGCGCCGCGGGCTCGGGCCCCGCGGCGCCATCAGGTCATCGGCGCCGGGCTTCGGCGAGGGCGTCCAGGATGTCTCCCTGGTGGCGCTGGTATTCCGGGAGCTGCTTTGCGGACTCGGATGGCTCCGCGGCCAGTAGTCGTTGGGCGAACCCTCGTGCCGCTGTCGTATCGCCCCGGAGCTCGGCGGCGCGCATGCCGAGGATGAGCCCGAGAAGGTGCGTCGAGTCGGTTCGAAGGATGGTGTCTGCCTGCGCACGAGCGATCTCCAAAGCGCCGGCCGCTTCGGCCACGCGGCCGAAGTCGTAGCGCAGGTCGGCGTCCAGGGGGCCGAGGGTCTGGTAGGTGGAGAGCGCCATGGGAGCGAAGAACTGAACGCTGTCAGTCTTCCCCTCGGAGTCGAGGCGCATGACCCGGTCGAACAACCGGTCGGCGCGCTCGCGCGGGGAGAGGTTGGAAATGTCGGGGGCCCGAACGGTTGGGGGAGCGAACCCGGCTGCGTCGCCGGCTGTGGCTTCCGTTGCGGCCGGGGTGCGCGAGCCGCCGAATCGCTGCCCTGCGAGGAGGGCTACCAGCGCGAGCAGCGCGATCGCGGCGACTGCCCACGGGAGCGCGGACGGCGGCGTTCTCGGGGTACCGGTGGTCTGCGGTGCGGCGGTGCGGACCCCTGCGGCTGTGCCGCAGCGGTGACAAAACCGCGCGCCTGGAGTGAGGAGCGATCGGCATCCGGCGCACGTTGCTTCGCCGAGGGCAGCGCCGCATTCGGCGCAATAGCGACCCGTGCCGGGCGCGGAGCAACTGGGGCAGGTGACCGTGTCCGTCGTAACAGGGGGCATACGCCCAAGATAACGACGGGCTGTCGAGAGCGGGCGAGGGCGATGGCCGGCGCGCGGTGCCCTCGCCCGAGCGGGGATCGCGCGCCGGTGCGGTGCTACTGCGAGTGCCGGCCGCCGGGTTGTGAGATGCGCTCGACCGTCTTCTCGGCCTGCTTGTCGTCCTTCGCTTCGAGCACGATGTCGGCCTGGGCGACGATGCCGACGAGCGAGCCGCGCTCGTCGATGATCGGGACTCGTCGGACCTGTTCGCGTCCCATGAGGGTCATGATGTCATCGACGGAGTCGTCGGGCGAGGCGGACCGCACCTCCGAGGTCATGATGTGGCCGACAGACGTGGTCTTGCCGTCGCGTCCTTCGGCCACGGCGCGGATCGCGATATCGCGGTCGGTGATCAACCCGACGAGGCGCTTGGAGTTCTCGGATTCGACGACGGGTACGACGCCTACGTCTTCCTGCTTCATGAGGCGAGCGGCCTCGGCGAGCGGGGTTTCGGGTGTCACGCAGGTCGGGTTTCGCGACATGATGTCTTGAACCTTCATCATTCCTCCTGTCACGTGGTGCATTCGGCGAACCCGTGAAGAGGGGCAAAGGGCAGGCCATGTGTCGGGAATCGGGAATCGGGAATCGGGAATCGGGAGGACTGCGCGGGGGTTGCGCGATGAACGTGTGCGGGCCAGCGTCCGGCGCGAGTCCAGTTCCCAGTTCCCAGTTCCCAGTTCCCAGTTCCCAGTTCCCAGTTCCCAGTT
>DAINRQ010000101.1:0-22910 GCA_036741775.1 Gemmatimonadaceae bacterium
CGCCGAGGCTATAGCTTTGCTGATAGCTGATAGCTGATAGCTGATAGCTGATAGCCGATAGCCGGGAACCCGAGGACTCTACCATCGCCCGAGAGCTGATCACCGTCACGCCGCCGATCGAGCGCGCATTCCTCGTCGGCGCGCCGCGCAAGGGGACGTTGGCCCGGCATCATGTCGGCGAACATCTCGACGAGCTCGAGCAGCTCGCCGACACCGCGGGCGCCGTTGTCGTCGGCAGCATCACCCAGCAGATCGATCGCCCCAATCCCGCCACCTACCTCGGGAAAGGGAAGATTGACGAGCTCGGCACGCTCATTAGCGAAACGAACGCCACGCTCATCATCTTCGACGACGAGCTCACGCCGGCCCAGGGAAAGAACGTCGAGGACGCTACGGGGATGCGCGTGATGGATCGCGCGGAGCTGATCCTCGACATCTTCGCGACCCGCGCGCGAACCGCCGAGGCGAAGATGCAGGTCGAGCTCGCGCAGCTCGAGTACATGCTGCCCCGGCTCACGCGCATGTGGACGCACCTCGAGAAGTTCCGCGGCGGCATCGGGATGCGGGGGCCTGGTGAGACGCAGCTCGAGACGGATCGGCGCCTCATCAGCCATCGGATTCGCCAGCTCAAGGACCGGCTGAGCGACGTCACTCGCGCCCGCGAGGTGCAGCGACAGGGGCGACAGGGAATCTTCCGCGCTTCACTCGTTGGTTACACGAATGCCGGTAAGTCCTCTATTCTCCGAGGGTTGTCCGGCGCGCGTGATGTGTTCGTCGAGGACCGTTTGTTCGCCACGCTCGACCCGCTCACGCGTGAAGTCGACCTCGGGGAGAACAACCGAGTGCTCCTCACCGACACCGTCGGGTTCATTCGCAAGCTCCCGCACCATTTGGTCGCGTCGTTCCGCGCGACGCTCGAAGAGGTGCGCGAAGCCGACCTCCTCCTCCACATCATCGACGCCAGTCACCCGACGTGGGAGGAGCAGCGCCATGTGGTGAACGGGGTGCTCGACGAGCTCGGCGCGAGCGGGAAGACGACGCTCCATGTCTTCAACAAAATCGACGCGCTCCCGTCCGAATCATTGATCCCGCTCGAGGAGCGGATCATGAATCTGCTCCCGAACTCCGTCTTCGTCTCGGCCGTCGCGGAGGATGGCCTGGAGCCCTTACGCCGCGCGTTGCTGACGAAGTCACGCGCGCTGAAGCCGCTCGCCGAGATCCGCCTCGGAGCGGGCGAAGGCCGCCTCCTGGCCGAAATCCATCGACTCGGAGAGGTGGTCGACCAGCGAACCGAGGGGGCTGACCTGGTTATCCGCGCGCGCGTCGACGACGCCCTCGCCGGACGCCTGCGCCGATCGGGCGCGAGCGTCAGCAACGGACCTGGCACCAGGAACAGCGCATCTCACGACGCCCACGGAAGTTCCGCGAGCCCCGCGAGCGACACGGTGGACGGAATGGCGGAGCACCAGTAGGCCTTTCACCGCTCGAAAAAAGCACGCAGCGATGGCCGTAGTCGGCACCAGACTTGCTTTTCCGAGAGTCCAAGCAAGCGGCTGAGATTGTCGTTGCCGGGCGTCATGGTCTCGAGGTCCGACCTGACGTTCGTGTCGCTCATTCCGTGCAGGCGCGCGCAGACGGGCGCGCCGTGAGGACTCGGACTCTTGTTGTTAGAGAAACCAGAGATTCCGCTGTATCTGCTGGGCCTCGTCGTTGCCGCATGCTCCTCGGCGGCGTTGACGTTCGTGGTGCGAGAGTTCGCGCGGCGGGCCGGCCTGGTGGATCCCTGCAGCGAGCGGAAAGTGCACGTGCACCCCGTCCCCCGAATTGGTGGGGTCGCGATCGTCCTCGCCGTCGCCGTGACGATGACGGTGATCACGGCGCTGTTCGGCCGGGACGTGATTGCCGCGAACGGGCGCGGCATGGCCACCGTGATTGGTGGAGCCCTCGCCGTTCACATCGTCGGGCTCATCGACGACGTCCGCCCGATGCGCGCGCGATGGAAGTTTCTCGCGCAGGTCGTCATCGCGTGCGCGGTGTACACCGCCGGTCTCCGCGTCACGACGCTGTCGCTCCCGTTCGTCGGCGTCCTGGAGCTCGGCAACGTGATCGGTATGCTGTTCACCGTCCTCTGGTTGGTCGGCATCACGAACGCCTTCAACCTCATCGACGGTCTCGACGGCCTGGCCGCGGGTGCGGCGTTGTTCGCGCTCACCACGATGTTCGTCGTCGCGAGTCTGAACGGTCTCGTGGGCGCGGCCACCGTCACGATCATTCTCGCGGGGGCGACCGCGGGGTTTCTCTTCTTCAACTTTCACCCGGCGTCGATCTTCCTCGGGGATTCAGGGAGTTTGTTCGTCGGGTTCATGCTCGCTGGCATCGGCCTCCTCGGCTCACAGAAGTCGCCGACGGTGATCGCGGTCGCGATCCCCATCGTATCGCTCGGACTGCCGGTCCTCGACACGACGCTCGCCGTCGCGCGCCGATTCCTCCGCGGACAGCCGATCTTCACCGCTGACCGCGCGCACATTCACCACCGGCTCCTCTCGCTCGGGCACTCCCCGCGCCGAGTCGCGCTGCTGCTTTACAGTGCATGCGCGCTCCTCGGGCTCGGGGGGATGATGCTGGTCAACGACTCCGCATACGTCGCCGTGGTCCTGCTGCTCATCGGGCTCGGTGTGGGGCTCGCCGTGCAGCGGCTCCGCTACTACGAGTTCGAGGAACTCGCGCGCCTCCTTCGACGCGGCGTGCATCAGCGGAAAGTCATCGGACGCAATGTGCGCATCCGCGAGGCGAGCCTGCTCGTGTCCGACCTGACCGATCTGGACACGGTATTTGAGACGCTCGAGTCGACGTTCGCGCAGGATGAGTTCGAGTGCGCGGAGGTCCGCCTGCGCCGGTCGTTCGTCGGGGCTGACCACTCGGGCGATGTGTATCGCCGTCTGGACGATGATGTGCCGGTGTGGGCGTGGCACCGGTCGAACGTCACGCTCGCGGCGTGCTGGGAGATTCGGCTTCCGTTCCTGGCGCCGTCGGGCGAGCGTATCGGGTCGCTGGTACTGTGGCAGGACGGACGTGGCGATGACGTGAGTCTGGCGGACATGCACGCCATTGCGCACGACCTGCGCGCTGTCGTGGAGCAGAAGCTCCTGGCGCTCTGGCCAACCTGGACCGAGGAAGCCGATGCGGCGGTCGCTATGGCGAGCGACCGCGCGGTGCCGATCTCCCGGACCGTCGAGCGTGCGCTGGGCGGCACCGAGCGTGAGCGGACGAATGGCACGGTGAGGGGCGACGCCAGCCGTGACCGCGGCCCGCGGACGCCGTCAGGCAGCTTCCGGCTGCGCTCCGCGCCGCTCACCTGACCACCGCGGATCGCGTGATGTGGGCCGACCCGAACGACGTGGCACGGCGTCGCCCGGACACCGTTCGCGGGCTGGTCTCGGTGATCATCCCGGCCCATAACGCGGAAGCCTGGCTCACCGAGACGATGCGGAGCGTCGCGGCGCAGACCTACCCGCGGACCGAGGTCCTCGTGGTGGACGATGCGTCCACCGACGCGACTCGCGCGATCGCCGCGCGGCTCGGGGCGATCGTCGTGGAGACGCGGGGCGCGGGGCCCGGCGGCGCACGGAACGCGGGAATGCGCGCCGCTCGCGGCGAGTTCCTGCAGTTCCTGGATGCGGACGACCTCCTGGGGCCGGCGAAGGTGGCGCGGCAGGTGAGCGGGCTCACCGAGTCGGGCGGGGACGTCGCCTGGGAGCCATTTCATCATCTCGCCGCCGAGCCTAACGGGGAGTACGCGGTTGGGCGGCGGATCGTGCCCGAGCTCGGCCCCGACCTGGCGGCATCACTCCTCACGAGCCGCGGGTTCGTTCAGATCGGCGCGCTGCTCGTGCGACGGACGGCTCGGACCGACGCGGTCTGGTTTCCCGACGCCGTGGGAGCCGTGGAAGACGTTCGCTATGTCGTGGAGCTCGCCCTGAGTGGCGCGGTGTTCGTGGCAACCGACGCGGACGAGCCCGGACTCCTGTACCGCCAGCACACCGGATCGAGGTACTCGACCCGCCCCGTCGCGTCGTTCGCTCGCGGATGCGCCGACAACGCCGCGTGGGCGGAGCGGTACTGGGAACAGCACGGCGGGCTCACGGCACCGCGCCGAGCCGCACTCGGCGAAGCGTACGCCTTCGCTGCCCGACAGCTTGCGGCGCATGATCCGGCGGCATTCTCCGAGGTGGCCGAACGGGGGCTCGCGTTAGGCCCCGAGTTCACTCGGCGCCTCCCGGGTCGCGTGCGTCTCCTGGCGCGGGTTGTCGGGTACCCGCGGGCCGAAATGATCGCGTCGAGCTGGCGGCGGATCCGGCGGGCCGGGCACGTCGGGGCGGGGTGATCATGCGGATCGTTCACGTGCCGTTCGGCTACTACCCGGATCCGGTGGGCGGGACCGAAGTCTACGTCGCCGAGCTCGCGACCGCGCTTCGCGCGTACGGCATCGAGAATGTCATCGCGGCCCCGGCGTTAGGCGCCGAGCCCTCGACATACGTGCACGGCGGCACGCTGGTTCATCGGTTCCCGGTGGGACGCATTCGGGACGTCGCCGACATCTACGGCGAAGGTGATCCGACGGCAGCGGCAGCGATCGACCGCGTGCTGGCGGAAACGAGTGCCGACGTCCTCCACCTGCACGCCTTCACGAGTGCGTCGTCGCTCGAGGCGCTCCGCGCCGCGCGTCGTCGTGGTGTCGCCGTCGCGTTCACGTATCACACGCCCACCGCGAGCTGCGTCCGAGGCACGCTACTCAGGGACGGGCGAGTACCGTGCGACGGCGAGCTACTCGAGCAGCGATGCGCGTCGTGCCTGCTCGAGAGCCGGGGCGCAGGTACCGCCGTGCGCGCCACGCTGTCGCGCATGCCAGTCGCCCTTGGTGGCGCCGTCGCCTCCGCGGGAGGCGTGGGCCGTTGGGTCACCGCGCTTCGGGCGCGCGAACTCACGCGCCTCCGGCACGACGCGTTTCGCCGCCTGCTCGACGAAGCCGATGCCGTGATCGCGGTGTGCGAATGGGTGCGGGCGTTGCTGCTGCGTGCGGGCGCGCGCCCGTCGGTCGTGACGCTGTCGCGTCAGGGGGCCTCCGCGCGAGCGAGCCGCGAAACGCGTCCACGGAGGTCGGAGATCCTGCGCCTCGCGTTCATGGGGCGCCTGCACCCGACGAAAGGTGTGCACGTAGTAGTGAAGGCGCTCGTGTCCAAGCCGACGCTCCCGGTGACGCTCGACATCTTCGGGGTGAGCCAGGACGCGGAGGCGTTGCGGTACAAGGCTGAACTTCG
Organism: Gemmatimonadaceae bacterium; assembly: GCA_036741775.1. Taxonomy (GTDB): domain Bacteria; phylum Gemmatimonadota; class Gemmatimonadetes; order Gemmatimonadales; family Gemmatimonadaceae; genus JAJKIV01. The sequence continues at coordinate 5,319 of DAINRQ010000101.1, forward strand.
CGCGCTCGTCGGCCAGGATGCGCGCATTCGCTTCCTGCCGGCGGTGGCGGCGAATGAGGTCGTTCCCACGCTCACGTCCTACGATGCGACAGTCGTTCCGTCGCAGTGGCTCGAGACCGGGCCGCTCACGGTCCTCGAATCGTTCGCGGCGGGCGTTCCCGTGATTGGCTCGAACCTCGGCGGTATCGCCGAGCTGGTTGCACACGACCGCGATGGATGGCTCGTCGCGCACGCGGACGTCGCGGCGTGGGCGAACGCCCTCGAGCGGCTGGCCGGCGACCCGGCGCTCGTGGCTCGACTGACCGCCGGCGTTCGTCCCCCACGAACGATGACCGACGTCGCCCGCGACATGGCGTCGATCTACGAGACGATCGCGCGGGCGCCGCGTGAGGCAGGTGGGATCGGCAGCAGGCTCCGAGACGGGAGCGCCGTGACGTCGGGAGTGGCGTGATGCGCGTGCTGTACGTGCAGTACACAAATCCCGGCGTGTACCCGCCGATCGTGCGTGGCGCGCAACTGCTCGCCGAGTCCGGTGCCGACGTATTGATGCTCGGCACGCGCGTGCAGGGACTCGACGCGCTCTCCGTGGACGCTGGCGACGGCATGCGCGTCGATCTGCTGCAGCCCGCGCCGGAGGGGTGGAGACTCAAGGCTCATTATGCCCGCTACGCGGCATGGGTCGCGCGCGAAGGGGCGGCGTGGCGCCCGGACTGGATCTACGCATCCGATGTCCTCGCGGCGCCGATCGCGCTCATGCTTCGCGCAATGACGGGTGCCCGCGTCGTCTATCACGAGCACGACGCCCCGTCGCCAGACAACGGCACGTGGGTGATGCGCGGGTGCCTCTCGGCGCGGCGTCGTCTTGCGAGAGAGGCAGACATCGTGGTTGCGCCGAACGAGCAGCGGGCACGTCGCCTGTCCGAGACCGTGGCTGGCGGTCGGTCGGTTCTCACCGTCTGGAACTGCCCCCGCCGCCCCGCACCGGCGACGCGGTCGGAACGCACCGGAGCAGGGGATCAGCTTCGCATCGCCTTTTGCGGCTCCATCAACGCCGAGCGGATTCCAGCGACCGTGATCCACGCCATGGCTGCCGCCGGAGCGCAGACCACCCTGGCGATCGCTGGCTACGAGACCGTCGGGTCGCGCGGCTACGTTCGCGACCTGATCGAGCTCGCCGGGCAGCTCGGGCTGGGCGAGCGCGTTCGGTATGTCGGGGCCGTCGGGCCGACGGACCTCGCGGACGTCTGTCTGCACAGCGATGTCGGGCTGGCGTTCATGCCCGTGGCGTCGATGGATGAGAACATGCGGCACATGGTCGGCGCATCGAACAAGGTGTTCGAGTATCTGAGCTTTGGCGTCGCACCGCTGGTGACCGATCTTCCCGACTGGCGAGCCGCGTTCGTGGACACGGGATTCGCGCTCGCGTGCCGTCCCGACAACGTCGCCTCGGTGCAACAGGCGCTCGAGCGGGCGGCCGCGCACCGAGGTGAGCTCCGCGCCATTACCGAGCGCGGGATGACACGTCTCATGCAGGACTGGAACTACGAGACGCAGTTTGCGCCCGTGCTCCAGGAGATGCGGTCGTCGGGGGCCAGCCCGCGCGCCACGTTAGGCGGCAAGGACATCCGGTGCGCATCCTGATCCTCGGCGAGGACGCGCCCGGTGGGTTGATGGGCTCCTACAGGCGTGCGTTCGAGGGGCTCGGGGCGACGGTGCGAACCTACTGCCTCGCGAGTGCGTACCGTGCGGTCATGCCCGTCATACGCACCCGGGCGCTGCGGCGTGTGGCGGAGCCCGTACTGCTCGGCGCGTTCAATGACCGCGTGCTCGCGAACCTCGCGGACGCGGAGGCCGATCTCGTGCTGGTCCTCAAGGGACATCGGCTGCGTCCGGCCACCGTGGACGCCCTCCGCGACGCCACGGATGCCCCGGTCGTGAACTTCTACCCGGATGACCCGTTCTCTCTCGAGCGATCGAACAGACTCGCATTCGGCGGTCCGGTGCTCGCCGCCTATGATGCGTGCTTCACGTTCGCCAGACATCTCGTGCCCGCGTACCTCCGCGCCGGCGTGCGAGCGATCCACTATCTGCCGTTCGCTCGTGATCCGAAGCTCCACGCTCCCGCAACGACGTCCGCGTCGCGCGAATTCGACGTCGTCTTCGTGGGGAATCTGGACGATCACCGTGTGCGGTGTCTCGACGCGCTTGCCGCGCGGCACCGCGTCGCGGTCTTCGGCGAACGGACGACCGCGGTCGTCCCGAAGGGAACGCCGCTCGCGGCATCGGTGTTCGGCCCGGCAGCCTACGGCGAGGCGTTGGCGCGCACGCTCGCCCGCGGAGCCATCTCGCTCAATGTCATGCGACCGCAGAACGCGCGCAGTCACAACATGCGCTCGTTCGAGTCGCCGGCGTGTGGCGCCTTCACGCTCAGTGAGCGAACCGAAGAATTGGCGGACCTGTTTGCCGACGGGCGCGAAATAGCCTGCTTCGGGACGATCGAAGAATTGTGTGAGGTCGCGAGTCGCTGGCTCGCTGACGACGCCGGCCGCCAGCGCGTGGCTCGCACGGGGTTCGAGCGTGTCCGGGACGACACCTATGCTCGACGAGCGACCGCGATCCTCGAGGGGGCCGGCGTCTTGTCGCGGAGCGTGTCGTGACCACTGGGCTCGCTCCCGTCGACGCATCCGGCGGCTCGGCTGGCGTGTCTCCGATCCCGCGTCTCGCGATCTTCACGTCGCACCCGATTCAGTACCAGGCGCCCTACTTTCGCGCGCTGGCGGCAACGGACCGAGTCCATCCGACGGTGTTCTTCGGCTCGCGACACGGGCTCGACGTCTCGCTGGATGCGGGATTCGGAACGGCCTTCCAGTGGGACGTGCCGCTCCTCGACGGCTATGACCACGTATTCGTCGCGAACGTGGCACGGCGGCCGGATGTCTCCCGCTTCACCGGGGTGCGAACGGCCGGCTTGCCAGATGCCCTTCGTCGGGGCCGCTTCGACGCCTTGCTCGTGCTCGGCTGGCAAACCGCCGCCCACGTGCAAGCCATTCGCGCAGCCTGGTCGCTCGGATTGCCCCTGGCCATCAGAGGCGAGTCGACGCTGCAGCGCACGGCGGCGGTCGGTGAGGGCGATGGCAGAGGCGGAACCGCGCTGGCTCGCCGTCTGCTGTGGATTCCTGTACGGCAGAGGCTGTATCGCGCGGCGTTCGACCGCGTCTCGGCGTTTCTCGTGATCGGGACGCGGAATCGCGACTACTATCGGGCATTCGGTGTTTCGGACGACAAGTGTTATTGGGCGCCGTACGGCGTCGACAACGGCTGGTTCTCTCTCGCAGAGCCGGCCCGCTCGCGCGCGCGGGAGCAGGTCCGGCGTCTCATCGGCGTCGGCGATGAGACGGTCGTCTTCGCGAGCTCGGCGAAACTCATCGCGCGAAAGCGCCCTGGGGATCTGGTGGATGCGGTGGCGCTCACCCGATCCGAAGGGGTCGCGGCCCACGCGCTCTTTATCGGAGATGGCGAAGAACGGTCGCAGCTCGAACGACGGGCCGCCGAGCTCGGAGTCGCCGGCGCCATCACCATCGCCGGGTTCGTCAACCAGGCGGAAATCCCCGCGTGGTACGCGGCTGCCGACGCACTCGTGCTTCCGTCCGACGCTCGGGAGACGTGGGGCCTCGTGGTGAACGAGGCCATGGCCGCGGGACTTCCGGTGGTGGTGAGTGACGCGGTGGGGTGCTCGCCGGACCTGGTGCGCGATGCCGTGAACGGGTTCACGTATCCGTGCGGCGATGTCGACGCGCTCGCGGACCGTCTCGCGCGCGTGGCCGCGCTGGGCGCGACCGGACGCCGCGCGTTCGGCGAGCGCTCGCGAGGCATCGTCGAGCGGTTCGGCGTCGATGTGGCGGCGGCGGCGACCGCGTCGGCGGTCGAGGCGATCGTCGCTCCCACGACAGGTCGGCGGCCATGACCACGACGGCGATAACGGCCGCTCGGCCTGCGTCGGTCAACGGTCTTCGCATCCTGACGGTGCTCGTAGCGTCCGTTCCGATCGTCGCCTTGGGGCGGCCGTCCGAGATCCCGTTCGAGTCCCGCGCCCTGGCGTCGGTGCTCTGGGTGCTCTGCGTGTTGCCGTCGTGGCTGTACCTGCAGATGCCGGAGCGGAAACGGCCGCCGGTGCCGTTCCTTCCGCTCATCGGGGCCGTGTACCTGTTCTACTACCCGCTCCAGGCGGTCCTCGGCCAGACGAGTGTGAACTACCTGTTCTACCTCGATCCCGCGTTCGACTACGACCGGGCGGTGGAGTACGCGCTGGCCGGCTGGGTTGCGCTGATGTTGGGATACTACGGGAGCGCGAGCCTGAGGCTGAACACGCCGTTCCGCGCCGTGCGACCGACCGATCTCATGACGTTGAAGACGTGGGGCAAGCTGCTCCTCTGGGGCGGTTTTCTGCTCGACGCGGCCCGGCAGGTCGTGCCGATTCCCGTCGTCCTCCGCGGCCTGCTGCACTTCACGTCGATGTTCTCGCTGCTCGGGATCGCGCTGTTGACCATCCTCGCGGTCCAGCGGCGGCTCACGCGTCGTGAGCGATGGCTCCTGTATGCGGCGATCCTGTTCACGGCCCTGCTCCGGGCAGGCTCCGGGCTCGTGTCGAACGTCGTGATCCTGGCGATCACGGTCTTCCTGGCCGTATGGGCCGGTGGCGGACGGTTAGGGTTCCGCTGGCTCCTCATCGCCGCGTTGAGCATCGTGGCGCTCATTGGGATGCGAAGCGTCGCGATGGAGTACCGCGCGCGGGCGTGGTTCGCGGAAACCCAATTGTCGGCTGTGGAGCGAGCCGCGCTGATGGGCCAGTTGCTGTACACGAAGGTCGACGCGCAGGGTGTCGGCCCGACGGTCGCGGATGGGTGGCGCATCATCGCGGGGCGGTCAGCCAACCTCGACCTTTTGGCCGACGTTGTTCGTCAGACGGGGACGACCGTTCCTTTCTGGGAGGGGGAGACGTATCTCTCACTGGTCGGATTCGCCGTTCCCCGGTTTGTCTGGCCGACAAAGCCGACGAAGACGTTGGGCCAGGATTTCGGTCATCGGTACGGGTACCTCGATTCCTGGGACACCTGGACGTCGATCAATCTGCCGTTCCTCGTCGAGTTCTACGCGAATTTCGGTGAGATCGGCGTTCTGATCGGAATGGTCATCGTCGGCGTGTTGTATCGTTTGTTGGACAACGATCTGAATCGCCCGCGGCAGCCGCTCCAGGTCACGATCTGTGGCCTGGTGCTGCTGGTCCCGCTCCTGAACATCGAGTCCGACTTCTCGCTCGTGTTCGGAGGGCTATTCATGAACGGTGTGGCACTCTGGTGTCTCCTGGTGGCGTTGGCGCAATTGCCGCGGCGCCGGCCGCGACGGTCGCTGCGCCTCGAGCCGTCGTTAGGCGGGTTCGGGGGGGCGCTGTCGTGAAGGCCGTGCTCCGCCCGCCCCCAACCCTCGCCGTCGCCGAGACGCCCGAGGTCCCCCTCGCCTCACGTGGCGCGCTGGCGACGGCAACGCTCGCCCCATCGGGGGACGGCATCGCGTACGCCGCCCGGCTGCTCCACACGGCGATCGCCGATCTCATCGGACATGACCCGGTGGTCGTGGAGCTCGGCGTTACGGAGGCGCAGCCCGTCGCACTCAAAACCCGCGTGCAGTTTCTCGCACGCCTCGCGCGACTCCAGAGTCTGCGCCGAGTGGACTGGATGTTGTTCACGCACGTCGGCATCGCACGGGCGCAGCTTCGCGTGCCGAAGCAGTGGCGACGCCCCTACGGCGTGATGTTGCACGGCATCGAGGCGTGGAGCGCGACGCTGGATGCCGAGCGAAAGTCCGCGCTCCGCGAGGCCCGGGTGCGTATCGCCATCTCGCCACACACGGCGCGCCGGGTCGCGGCGGCGCACCCGGGGCTCCCGCCCATCGAAACCTGCCTGCTGGCACTTCTGCCCGAGGCCGAGCATCCCGACCGCGTCCCGGCCGACGTGCGAGTGGACTTCGGGCCGCACGCGGTCGTGATCGTCGGTCGAATGAGCGCGTCCGAGCGGTACAAGGGGCACGACCAGCTCCTGCTCGCGTGGCCGCGCGTGCTCGCTGACGTGCCCGACGCCGCGCTCGTGATGGTCGGGCGAGGCGACGACGTCGAACGGCTTCGTGCCAAGGCCGCGGCGTTAGGCCTCGGTCGCAGTGTACACTTCACCGGCTTCGTCCCCGATCCGGCCCTCCGCGCGTTGCTCCGCCATTCGGCGGTGTTCGCGATGCCGAGCCGCGGCGAGGGGTTCGGGCTGGTGTACCTGCAGGCGATGCGCGCCGGGGTGCCGTGTCTCGGATCGCGGGACGACGCGGCCGCGGATGTCATCGTCGACGGCGACACCGGATTGCTCGTGCCGCATCAGGATCCCGATGCCATCGCCGGCGCTCTCGTACGGCTTTTGACCGACGACGGAATGCGCCGGCGCATGGGAGAGGCAGGTCGGCGCCGCTTCGACGCGACCTTCACGTATCCGCGGTTCCGGTCACGGCTCGCCGGCCTCCTCGCGCGGGCCTTCCCCGCGCCCCAGAAGGACCGTTGACATGTGCGGGGTCGCGGCAGCGATCGGCGTAGCCGAAGCCGGCGCCGTCGTGGAGGCCATGGCGCGCGCGATGGCGCACCGCGGTCCGGACGACCACGGCACGGCCGCGCTGGTCGACCTCGAAGGTGTCGTGGCCGGCGCGATGGCGCACCGGCGCCTCGCGGTGATTGATCTGACGAAGAGCGGCCACCAGCCGATGGTGACGCCCGATGGGCGGTTCACGATCGCGTTCAACGGCGAGATCTACAATTACCGCGAGCTCGACGCTCGTCTCGAGCGTGACGGCCCCGCGGCACCGGCACGCGGCGACACGGCCGTGCTGCTCGACGGATGGGCCAGACGCGGACCTCGGATCCTGCAGGATGCGGAGGGGATGTTCGCCTTCGCGCTCTGGGACGCCCAGGAGCGCGCGCTGTACGTTGCGCGCGACGCGTTCGGCATCAAGCCGCTGTACTACGCTCGGGTCCGGGACGGCGTGCTCGTGGCGAGCGAGCTTCGGGCGCTGCTGGCATCGGAGCGTATCGCGCCCTGTCTCGATTACGGTGCGGTCGCGAGCTACTTGACCTTCGGCGCGGTGCAGGAGCCCGCCACGATCATCGCCGGCGTGCGCATGGTTCCCGCCGGTGCCGTGCTGCGCTTCGTTCTGCGCGACGGGTTGCTTCGCGAGGAGCCTGTCGATTCCGTCGCGCCGTTCAGGGCGCCGATCGAGCTCGTGAGCGACCGGCGCACCGCGGCGCGCGCGCTCCGCGGTGCCCTCGAGCGCTCGATCGACCGGCACCTCGTGAGCGACGTGCCCGTGTCGGTCTTCCTCTCGGGCGGCCTGGATTCGTCGGCGCTCGCGGCGCTCGCGGCCGAGCGAGCCGGCACCGCCATCGACGGCTTCACGGTGACGTTCGCCGAGCGGCGCTTCGATGAGCGCGGCATCGCGCGTCAGGTCGCGGAACGTCACGGCATCCGGCACCACGAGATCCCGTTAGGCGGCCAGGATCTCCTGGCGGCGTTGCCGGCGGCGTTCGCTGCCATGGATCAACCCACGCTCGACGGCATCAACACCTACGTCGTGAGCGAGGCCGTTCGCGCCCGAGGCTCGAAAGTCGTACTCTCGGGACTCGGGGGCGACGAGCTCTTTGGCGGCTACCCGAGTTTCCGGCGGGCGCGGGCTCTCGCGCGTTATGCACGCCTCCCGGGTGCGGCCAGAACGGCGGCCGCGCGCGTCGCGGCGCGCGTGGGTGGCGTGCGCGGGGCGAAAATCGCGCTCGGCTTGCGCCGCGGGTCGCCCGCCGACGCCGCCTACCTGGCGTCGCGCATGCTGTTCGGCGAGCGGCAGGTAGCGGAGTTATCAGGCGGACACCCTGCGCACATCGGCGACATGCCAGCAGGTCTGACGCTGTTGCAGCAGGTGTCCTGGCGCGAGTTCACCGGCTACATGCGGAATACGCTGCTCCGCGACTCCGACGTGTTCAGCATGGCGCACGCACTCGAGCTGCGCGTCCCGTTCATTGACCGCGAGGTCGCATCGGTTGCGTTCTCGGCGGCTGACACGGTGAAGGTCGCGGGCGGCGTGTCGAAACCGCTGCTCGTCGACGCGGTCAGCGACCTGGTTCCGCGCGAGGTGTGGGACCGACCGAAACAGGGGTTCGTGTTGCCGTTCTCCGACTGGATGCGCGGACCGCTGGCGTCGGCGATCGCGACGACGTTAGGCGACGGGGACCGCGTCGCCGCGCTCGGCATCTCCCCAAACGCGGCGCGCGACGTCTGGAGCGCTTTCCTGCGCGGTGAGCCCGGCATCACCTGGTCACGGCCCTGGGCGCTCTACTCGCTCGTCCGCTGGGCCACCCAGCACGATGTCCTCGACGTCGCGCGGCCTCACGCCCTCGTCGAGGAGGCAGCGCGGTGAAGGCGCTACACGTCATCCCGTCGGCCGCTCCCGCCGATGGCGGACCTAACGTTGCCGTTCGCGCGCTCGCCGAAGGCCTGGCCGCGAGAGGCGTCGGCGTGACGATCGCGACCACGAACGCCGCCGGTGACGGCACGCTCGACGTTCCGCTCGAAACGCCGGTAATCGACGGCGGGGTCGTGTACCGGTTCTTCGGGCGCACCGTGCCCGGGGCGTGGAAGTTTTCCTGGCCCCTGACGCGCTGGCTCTGGTCGAATGCGCGCCGGTATGACGTCGTGCACGTGCACGCGCTCTTCTCGTACGCGACCATCCCGGGGTGCCGAGCGGCGGCACACGCGCCCGTCCCGTACGTCCTCCGGCCGCTCGGGACGCTCAGCGAGTGGAGTCTCCGTCATCGCGCCTGGAAAAAACGGCCGTACTACTCGCTCCTCGAGCGATCACATCTCGAGGGCGCGGCCGCGATCCATGTCACCTCGCAGTCCGAGGCAGGCGACGTTGCCCGCCTCGGCTTCGGGGACCGGGCGCGCGTGATTCCACTCGGCGTCGCTGTACCGGAGCGCAGCACCCAGCGCTCGCCGGCGATCGACCGTCCCCTCCGAGTGCTGTTCCTGTCCCGGTTGCATGAGAAGAAAAACATTCCGACGCTGCTCCGAGCCCTCGCGGCGGCGACGTCACCGCGAATCGGGCTGACCATCGCTGGAGGTGGCGACGCACACTATCGCGCACGCCTGTCTGCGATGGTGGGCGAGCTTGGTCTCGGTGATCGCGTCCGGTTCGTCGGTCACGTGGACGGCACCGCGAAGCAGGCGCTCCTCGCCGAGTCCGACTGCCTCGTGTTGCCGTCCGCGCACGAAAACTTCGGGCTCGCGGTCGCCGAGGCGCTCGCGGCGGCGTTGCCTGTGATTGTGTCGCCGGGCGTCGCGCTGTCCGGGGCCGTGGCAGACGCGGGTGCCGGTGTCGTCGTGGAGCCGAACGACCACGCCCTTGCGACGACGCTCGCCTGGGCCGCCAGCCACCCCGGGGCGTTGATCGAGATGGGAGAGCGAGCGTGGCGACTCGCCAGACGTAGCCTTTCCTGGGACGCGAGTTGCGCGCGACTCGTCGACCTCTACACCGAGATCGCGGCGCGTGAGAGCCGCGCGGGACGCCCGGCGTGAGTGCTCCAACGATGAACGCCGCGAGCGCCGTCGCCGAGTCGACCCGTGACTCCCTCGCCACCCGCGGTCGGGCGCCCGTGGCGGCAGTCGTGCTCACCCACAACGAAGAGCGCAACCTTCCGGATTGCCTCGCGAGCCTGGCCGGTTGGGTGGACCAGCTCTTCGTCGTCGATTCCGGGAGCACCGACCGCACGGTCGACATCGCGCGCGACGCGCTTGCCGTCGTGGTCGACCATCCCTTCGAGCACTATGGTGCGCAGCGAAACTGGGCGATCGATCATCTGCCCATCACCGCGCCGTGGACGCTGCACGTAGACGCCGACGAGCGCGTGTCACCCGAGCTGCGTCACGCAATCGTGAGCGCGCTCGCCACGAACACGGGGAGCGTGTCCGGCTATCTCGTGTCGCGCCGCACGATGTTCATGGGCCGGTGGATCCGTCACGGGGGACACTATCCCGCGTGGCACCTCCGGCTCATGCGGACCGGTACCGGGCGCTGCGAGGACCGGCTCTACGACCAGCACTTCTATGTCACGGGCGCGGTCCAAAAGCTGCAAGGCGACCTGATCGATACCCTGACGCCCGACATCGCCACCTTCACTGCTCGGCACACCCGCTGGGCGGCGCTCGAGGCGGCAGAGTACGAGTCACCGCAGAACGCAGCCGGTCGTATTCGTGGCCGGCTCGATAGTCCGAACGCGATCGAACAACGGCGGTGGCTGCGAGACTGGTATGCGCGGCTCCCGCTGTTCGTTCGACCCACACTGTATTTCCTCTACCGGTATTTCGTTAGGCTCGGCTTCCTGGACGGGCGCGCGGGGCTCGTGTTCCACGTGTTACAAGGCTTCTGGTTCCGGTTTCTCGTGGACGCGTTCATACTCGAACGCCGGCTGCGACGATCGAGGGGTTGACGGATGGCGCCAACGTACGTACTCGGGATCAACGCGTACCATGGAGACGTCTCCGCCGCGCTGCTGCGGGACGGGCAACTCATCGCCGCCGTCGAGGAGGAACGCTTCCGGCGCGTCAAACATTGGGCTGGCTTCCCGACGCTCGCCATCCGGTCGGTGCTCGACATCGCCGGGATTCGCGGGAGTGCTATCAAGCACGTCGCCGTGAGTCGCGATCCAAAGGCGAATCTCGTGCGAAAAGGACTCTTCACGGTCACGCACCGGCCGGACCTGAAGCTCGTGCTCGATCGGATGAAGAATGCGGGCAAGGTCCGGGATCTACACGGCCCCCTGGCCGACGCGCTGCGACTGCCGCCCGACGATCTCCCGAAGATCCACTACGTCGAGCATCACCCGGCTCATCTCGCGAGCGCGTTTTTCGTCTCGCCGTTCGATAAGGCGGCGTGCTGCGCGATCGACGGATTCGGAGATTTCGTGAGCACCTCGTTCGCGGTGGGCGAAGCGAATCAGATCGAGCTGCTCGACAAGGTGTACTTCCCGCATTCGCTCGGGATGCTGTACACCGCGATCACGCAGTTCATCGGCTTCCACAGCTATGGGGACGAGTTCAAGGTCATGGGACTCGCCCCGTACGGAAAGCCGGCGTACGTCGACGCGATTCGACAGCTCGTGACGCTCGTCGAGGACGGGAAGTTCGAGCTCACGCTCGACTACTTTCGCCACTGGTCCGACGGCGTCGAGATGGAGTGGGACGAGGGCTACCCGACGCTCGGTCGGGTGTATAGCGATCGGCTGCATGAGCTCCTCGGTCCCGCGCGAAACCCGACGGATGCACTGACGGCGCGGGAAGAAGACATCGCGCATTCACTCCAGGTCGTGTACGAGGAGTGCGCGATGCACGTGCTCAACGGGCTGTGGGAACGGCGTCCGCTCGGCGCGCTGTGTCTGGCCGGCGGGTGCGCCATGAACAGCGTGGCGAACGGGAAGATCCGCAAACGGACCCCGTTCCGCTCGGTGTACATCCAGCCCGCCGCCGGGGACAATGGCACCGCACTCGGCGCCGCGTGCTACGTCTGGCATCAGGTCCTCGGCCATCGCCGCGCGTTCGCGATGGAGCACGGCTACTGGGGGACCGCGCACCATGTGGATGACGTCGTGACCGGAATCCCGGCGTCCGACGATGAATGGACCTACGCCGTGGAGGTCTGTGAAACCGAACGCGACGCGGCCAGGGTGGCGGCCGCGCTCATCGCCGCGGGCAACGTGGTGGGCTGGTATCAGGGCCGCATGGAGTGGGGGGCGCGAGCGCTCGGAAATCGCAGCATCCTGGCCGACCCGCGTCGGAAGGACGTTCGGGAGCTGATCAATACGAAGATCAAGTTCCGCGAGCGCTTTCGGCCGTTCGCCCCGTCGATCGCGGAGGAGGCGCTTCACGACTACTTCGAGGACGCGGCGCCTGACCCGTTCATGCAGCAGGTCTACCCCGTGCGGCCCGACAAGCGGGAGGTCATTCCGGCCGTGACGCACGTAGACGGCAGCGGCCGGCTCCAGACCGTCAGCAGGCGAACGAACCCGACGTATTACGCGCTCATCAAGGAGTTCGAGCGGCTGACCGGCGTGCCTGTGGTGCTGAATACCAGCTTCAACGAGAACGAGCCCATCGTCGACACGCCCGCCCAGGCACTCGACTGCTTCCTGCGCACCCGCATGGACGCCATCGTGCTCCATCGGACCGTCATCCGGCGCCAACCGGCTGAGCGGAACGCCCCGGTGAGCGCGACTACGTAACCGGTGTCCGGCTGGCGCAGGACGTGCACCGTCGTCCGCATGATCTGTCAGCAGAGCCGGTGATGGACCGGCCGGCGAGTCCGTCGCTCCTGTTCGTCAATCAGCACTACACCCCGGACGTTGCCGCGACGGGGCAGTGCCTTGCCGACCTCGCCGAGCATCTCGCGCAGGTCGGCTACGACGTCGAAGTCCTGGCCGGCAAGACGCGGTACGGAGACGGGTCGATCGCCGCGCCCGCTCGCGAAGTGCTGCAGGGCGTGAGGGTGCATCGCGTCGCCACGACCCGGTTCGGGCGCGGCACGCACATCGGACGGCTCATCGACTACGCGTCGTTCTACGTCGTCGTGCTCCTGAAGTTGCTCGTCGGACGGCGATACGACGGCGTCGTGTTCCTCACGACGCCACCACTCATCGCCGTCGCGGGGCGCATCGCACGCCTGCTCCGCGGGCAGCCCTACGGCATCTGGTCCATGGACCTGCACCCCGAAGCCGAGATCGCCGCAGGGATGTTGAAGGAGGGCGCCCTGGTGGCGCGGTTGCTCGCCTGGCTCGACGGCACCGCGTACCGCAACGCCGATTTCGTCGTCGATCTCGGCTCGTACATGCGGAAGCGCATCGCTCGAAAGGGTGTGAGCGACGCACGATCGCATACGGTCAACATCTGGGGCGGTCGCGGAGACATTGCCCCGTGGCGTGGCACCAATCCACTGACCCAGCGTCTCGGCCTCGACGATCGATTCATCGTCATGTATTCCGGGAATGCCGGGATCGTGCACGATTTCGGCGCGATCCTCGAGGCAATGCGCGAGCTCCGTGATGATTCGCGCATCTACTTCCTCTTCGTCGGCGGCGGGCCGCGGCGGTGCGAGGTGGAACAATTCGCGCATCGAGAGCAGCTGCCGAACTTCATGTACCAGGACTATCTCCCGCGCGAGTTGCTGCGGTACTCCCTAGCGGTCGCTCACGTTCATCTCATCTCGTTGCGGCAGCCGTTCGTGGGCGTGTCGGTGCCGAGCAAGCTCTATGGCGCGATGGCCTCGGCGCGGCCGATCCTGTATATCGGTCCAAAACAGTGCGAGACCGCGGACGCGATTCGCGAAGCGCGGTGTGGCGTCGTCGTTGACCCTGCCGACGATGGCGACACTGCGGCGGGGAAGCGCATCGCCAGCGTGCTTCGTGGCTGGGCCGAGGTCCCGGCGGCGTGCGACGAGCTCGGCGCGCGAGGGCGGTGCGCCTTTCTCGAGCGGTATGAGCATCGCCTGAGCTGCACTAGCTTCGAAGGCATCATCCGCTCGGCGTGGGGGCGCGAGACGCCCCGCGCACCGCTCGCACTCGATCGCCCGCGGCGCTCCCCGGCGGCCGAAGCCCGACCGAGGGCGAGCGACCCGCCCGCGGCGGCGCACTGACACGCTTCACCACATCCTGTGGTCATGACATCCTCACCGACATTCTGGACGCGACGTCGCGTTCTGGTCACCGGGGGGACAGGCTTCCTCGGCGGCTACGTGGTCGAGCGGTTGCGCGAGGGTGGTGCCGACGTGGCGGCACCCGCGCGCGCGGAGTGTGATCTTCTCGACGTCGGCGCGATCGATCGTACGCTTGCGGCCGTTCGGCCGCAGATGATCGTGCATCTCGCCGCGACGGTTGGAGGCATCGGCGCCAACCAGCGCGAGCCCGGTCGCTTCTTTTTCGAGAACGTGATGATGGGCGTGCAGCTCATCGAAGCCGCGCGCGCCCACGGGGTCGAGAAGATCGTGGTCGCCGGCACGGTGTGCGCGTACCCGAAACACACGCCCGTTCCGTTTCACGAGAAGAATCTCTGGGACGGCTATCCCGAAGAAACGAACGCGCCGTACGGCATCGCGAAGAAGGCGCTGCTGGTGCAGCTGCAGGCGTATCGCCAGCAGTACGGGTTGAACGGAATCTTCCTGATTCCGGTGAACCTGTACGGACCTCGCGACACGTTCGATCCGGCGCGTTCGCACGTGATTCCGGCGCTCATCCGCAAGATGGTCGAAGCGCGCCGAACGAACGCGCCGACCGTCGAAGTCTGGGGCACCGGGAAGGCGTCGCGTGAGTTCCTGTATGTCGAGGATTGTGCGCGCGCCGTCGTGATGGCGGCGGAGCGATATGACGCTCCGGATCCGGTGAACATAGGCGCGGGCGCCGAGATCACGATCGCCGACCTCGCGGTCCTCATTGCCCGCTTGTCGCGCTACGAGGGCACGCTCACATTTAACGCCGCCTTGCCCGACGGACAGCCGCGTCGCTCGCTGGATGTGTCCAGGGCGGCGCAGGCGTTCGGCTTCCGTGCATCGACGCCGTTCGAAGAAGGGCTGCGTCGCACCATCGAATGGTTCGAGCGGCACGAGGCAGGTGAATCCGAGAACGAATTCGGTCCACGCACGGAGCCGCGCAAAGGCGAGCACGCTTCGGTCGCCGAGGGCGCCGTAAGCAATCGCAGGGTGTCGTCGAGTCCTTCAGTCTCGAGTTAATGCCGAAAGCACTGATCACCGGCGTCACGGGGCAGGATGGGTCGTATCTCGCGGAGTTCCTGCTCGCGAAGGGGTACGAGGTTCACGGGATCATTCGCCGTACGAGCTCGTTCAGCACGGCGCGCATCGAGCACATCTACGAGGACACGCACGAACCGGATGCCCGGCTCCGGTTGCACTACGGGGACCTCAACGACGCGTCGTCGCTGCAGCGTGTGCTCGCGACCGTGCAACCCGACGAGGTTTACAACCTCGGTGCCCAGAGCCACGTACGCGTGAGCTTCGAGGTGCCGGAATACACGGTCGAGGTCACGGCGGTCGGGACGCTCCGGTTGCTCGAGGCGATGCGGAACCTCGGGATGTCGCCTCGCTTCTATCAGGCGTCGTCGAGCGAGATGTACGGCAAGGTCGTGGAGACGCCGCAGACGGAGCTCACGCCGTTCTATCCCCGCTCCCCGTACGCGTGCGCCAAGGTCTTCGCGCATTACGCGACGGTGAACTACCGCGAGAGCTACGGGCTGCACGCGTCGTGCGGCATCCTGTTCAACCACGAGAGCCCACGGCGTGGCGAGACGTTCGTGACGCGCAAGATCACGCGGGGCCTAACGCGAATCAAGCTGGGGCTGCAGGACCGGCTGTACCTCGGAAATCTCGATGCGCGCCGCGACTGGGGATTCGCCGGGGATTACGTCGAGGCGATGTGGCTCATGCTCCAGCAGGCCTCGCCGGACGACTACGTCGTCGCGACTGGCGAGACGCGGTCGGTCCAGGAGTTCCTCGACGAGGCGGCCGCGTGCCTCGATCTCGACTGGAAGCAGTACGTCGAGATCGACCCGCGCTACTTCCGGCCGGCGGAGGTCGACCTCCTCCTGGGGGACGCGTCGAAGGCGCGGCGCGTCCTGGGCTGGGAGCCGAGGACGTCGTTCCGGCAGCTCGTGCGGTTGATGGTCGATTCCGACATGATCGTCGCCCAGCGCGAGGCGATGCACGCGTCGGCGTTAGGCGGTCAGCCGACGGCGGCCGGTTCCGCGCGGACGGGGGCGGGGGAGGGCGCGGGGACGCGCGGCCTGTAGGCCACCACGTAGAGCGATTCGCGGCGGCGCCACTCGTCCCCCTGGTCGATGAAGCGTGCGGGATCGTAGCCGGTCTCCTCGATCCGCTCGAAGCCGGCGCGCTCGAGACGCCGGCGCATGACGGCGACATCCCAGGCGAACTGATGATCCCCGCCCATGCGGAACGCCTGGTTCACGATCTCGATCTCGGTCTCGAACGGCTGCGCCGCCCCGCCCAGGTCGCGCATGGCGTCGAAGAACGCGACATCCCGCTCGGCATAGGCGCGGATGTAGCGCGCCGCGTCCGGAACGATGACCCTGAGCTCCCCACCCGGCTCGAGCACCCGATGGCATTCGGCGAACACCGGCATCACCTCGTCGGGAAACCGCAAGTGCTCGACGAAGTGCTCACAGTGAATGCGACGCACGCTTCCACTTTCGAATGGCAGTCCCCACCGCACGTCCCAGCGAATCCCGCCGGGTGGATCGACCATGAGGTCCACCGGCGTCCAGCCATCGCGGCGATGGAACCCCGCACCGAGGTTCACCGACAGGCCGCGGGCGTGTCGGAGCTGGCGTACGCGCCTCTGGTTCGCGGGCAGCAAACACTTCCCGCGTGCCGCCTGGACGGCGAGCTCGCTACGCAGCGTTTGCACGAACTGCCGCGAGAAGAGTCGAGTCGCTACGGTGTGTTTCCAGCCCATGTCACTGGGGTCACGGGGCCACCCAGATGGCCGTATCGGCGACGCCGTTTTGCGTCCACCGGAGCTCCCAGCCTTCGATCGCCTCGGCGAACTCGGCCCACGTCGGCGAGAACGGCGCGTCGGTCGGCGCTCTCGAGCTCGGCGCTCGGCTCGAGGAAGGGAGGAACCAGTTCACGTTGTCGACGATGAGGAGCGCGCCGGGTCGGAGCTTTGGCAGCACAGCGAGCGCGCACGCGCTGCGGTACATGCCGTCCACGAGCGCGAAGTCGATCGACCCCGAGGCGAGGATATCGACGACGCGCACGTAATCCGACCCGAACATTGCCGCGATCCAGTCGGGGGTCTCGACGCGCTCCGGCTCGCACGGGTAGAGCCGATAGTCGACGTTCGTGAGCCCGTCGCTCGCCAGCTCTGCCGAAACCCGTGCGTGCCACGCTGCGTCATGCTCGACGCTCACGAGAAGGCGCACGCGGCGGGCGAACCAGCGCGTGCTTCTTCCGGACCCCCACTCGATGCCCACGTGCGTGGGCTCGAGCCACCGGTCGAGGAACTCCGTCGCCTCGGCCGTGAGCCAGGGGGCGTCGGGATTGAGCCGCTGATGCACCGCGAGCCGGACGCGGTCAGCGACGTACCGCGGCCGGAGGAGCTGGCTTGGACGCATCGGGCTCACGGCATCCAAGTTCCATGCCGCTCGGCCGCCAATTCCGTCGCGAGCAAAGCGGCCGCCTCCGATTGGAGGCGGCCGCTTTGTTAATGGGACGACAGTGGTCGCGCAGGGACTCGAACCCCGGACCTCTGGTATGTGAGTCCAGTTCGCCGGGGAACGGCCGCCGTAAGTCGGTAAAGGTCAATGAGGTTCGCAGAGGGGCGGCGGAGGCGGTAGCGCGGTCGCGGAAGGTCGGCGACGCGCGCAAGCCCACAAGTAGCCCCACAAGTAAGGGCCCCGGATTTCCGGTCGGCGTGGCCGGGTACGGCCTGCTGATGCTGTTCCC
>DAINRQ010000102.1:0-22353 GCA_036741775.1 Gemmatimonadaceae bacterium
CCCGATTCCCGATTCCCGATTCCCGATTCCCGATTCCCGATTCCCGATTCCCGACGATGGCCGACTACATCACCACCACACTCATCGAGCTCGTCCAGACCAGATCGATCAACCCCGTCTTCGCCGACGGAGAACCCAGTGACGAGCGTGCGATCGCGGCGCACCTGAGCGCGCTGATGCGGGCGTTAGGCATGGAAACGACCGATTACGAACCTGAGCCGGGACGCGTGAGCGTCGTCGGCCGCCTGCGCGGAATCGGCGGCGGGCGCTCGCTCCTGCTCTACGGGCACATCGACACCGTCGGAATCGCCGGAATGCCCGAGCCGTTCGCCGCGGCCGTGCGAGGCGGGAAGCTCTACGGCCGTGGCGCCTACGACATGAAGTGTGGAGTCACGGCGTGCCTCGCCGCCGTGAAGGCGCTGCGCGATGCCGGCACGGCGCTCCGCGGCGACGTGCTCATCGCTGGCGTTGCCGACGAGGAAGCGGCCAGCATCGGGATGGCCGACGTGCTCCGCCACGTCACCGCGGACGCCGCGATCGTCACCGAGCCGACCGAGCTCCGCGTCTGCCTCGCCCATCGCGGGTTCATCTGGATCGAGGTCGAGACGTTAGGTGTCGCCGCGCACGGGAGCCGCTTCGACCTCGGTATCGATGCCAACATGCGCATGGGCCGATTCCTCGCCCGCCTCGACAAGCTCGAGCAAGAGCTCCGCACACGACCGCCCCACCCGCTCGTCGGACCGCCCTCCTTGCACGCCGCCACCTTGCGTGGCGGCACCGGCATCAGCACGTACGCCGACCGCTGCCGTCTCGAGATCGAGCGCCGTACCATCCCTGGCGAAACCGAGGAACAGGTGCTCGCCGAGATCCGCGCGATCACCGACGCACTCGCCGCCGAGGACCCGACCTTCCGCGCGACCGTCAAGCCGATGCTCACGCGCTCGTCGTTCGAGGTCGACCGAAACGCTCCGATCGTCGACGCCGTGCTTGGCGCCGCCGAGGACGTCCTCGGTACGAAGCCGAAAGTGATCGGTGAGCCGTACTGGATGGACGCCGCGCTGCTGTCCTCGGCTGGCATCGACACCGTCGTCGTCGGTCCGTCCGGTGCTGGCGCACACGCACTCGAGGAGTGGGTCGACCTCGATTCCATCCACAAGGTCGCTGACATTCTGGCGAAGGCCGCGACGGAGTTCTGCGCGTAGGCAGGACGGCTACTTGTTGCCGAATGGCTTGGCCGGCACGGTCCGGAGGTACAGCCACAGCGCGTGGATCTCGACCTCGGTCATGCCGCGGTAGACCTCCCACGGCATGAATGCGTCGACCTGCGACCCGTCGCGGCGCTTTCCCTCTCGCAGCACGCGTACGAAATCGGCCTCGGTCCACTTGCCGATGCCGGCCGGCGTCAGGTTCGACGCCGGCGGTAACCCCGGCGGCCCAGCGACGCGACCGCCGGACAGCCCGTAGCCGTGGCACCCGTGGCACCCGCTGATATCCGCGAGGTATTCCCCATACGCGACGGTCGTGTCTCTCGGCACCGACTCGGGTGGCGTGATGCGCGGCGTCTTCCCCGCCACCATGATGTTGAGCTTGCC
Organism: Gemmatimonadaceae bacterium; assembly: GCA_036741775.1. Lineage (GTDB taxonomy): Bacteria > Gemmatimonadota > Gemmatimonadetes > Gemmatimonadales > Gemmatimonadaceae > JAJKIV01. The sequence goes on from DAINRQ010000102.1 coordinate 1,593, forward strand.
CATCGCGAACAGCGCTCGACCCACCGGACCAAACCCCGACCGCGGGACCTCTCGGTCTACCGGTGGCAAGTGCTGCAGGTACGCGATCACAGCGCCGAGGTCCTCCTGACTCAGGTGCGTGAACACCTCGCTCGGCATCACCATGAGTGATCGGCCGTCTCGTCGCACGCCACGACGGATCGCGCGCGCGTAATCCTCGGCGGTGTAGTCGGGGGGAATGCCGCCGCGCCCCCGCGTCAGGTTCGGCCCTGCTACCGTACCGACCATCGGATCGCTCGAGTAGACCTGGCCGCCAAGGTCGCTGCCGTGGCACAGGGTGCAGGTGACGACGTTTCGTGCGAGATGCTCGCCGCGCGCGATCGCGGTGCTGTCCGTCGGAACCACGACCGGCGGTACGCTCGTGTCGTACGTGAGGCGTAGCTTCCGCTCGCTCGCGACGTACACCGCCGCGACGCCGAGAAGTGCAATGACGCCGAGCGCGCCGAGCGCTCGGGCCGCCCATCGGGGGATTGGGTTGTGCATGGAATGCCTCGGTGTGTCGCACGCCACCGCCTGCGTGGCTCATCATCTCATCAATGTGCGACGAGGGTCGAGAACTGGACATGGCAGGCACGCCGGCGTTCGAGCTCTCAGCTGGCAGGCCAGCTGGTGGCTGGCGGGTTGCTAGCTGCAGCTCCGAGCTGGAGGGCTACTGACAGCGGCTGGGGGCTGGCTGCCAGGCCACGAGGTTGCAGCAAGGCACCGAGCTCGCAGCCGGAAGCTCCGGTTCCCGGTTCTCGAGCCGTTAGGCTGACAGCCAGTCCACCGACTGCTCGAGGAGCGCTTGCGTTACCCCGTGGCCGCCGTCGAACTCGTGGTATTCGACGTCGTACCCTGCATCCCGCAGGGCGGGTACGATCACGCGGCTCGTCGCGTCGATAGGCAGGATGCCGTCGCGCGTACCGTGCGTGATGAACATCCGCGGCTTTCCGTGTCTGGACCCGCCGGCCACGAAGCCGGGAGAGTAGGCAACGATGCGCGAGAAGAAGTCGCCATTGATGAGGCCGAGCGACAGCGAATACGTTCCGCCATCGGAGAAGCCGGCCATGCGCACCCGTGCCGCGTCGACGCGTACGCGCTCGAACGCGAAGCGCAGCGCCTCGTCGATGAAGTCGGCGTCGACGGAGTACTCGCCTTGAATCGCGTCCCACGTTGTGTCTCGCGAGTCGGGGGCGACGAGCACGAGCCCCGTCTCGTCGGCCAAGGGGCGGATGGGGTCGATCATCTCGGTCGCGTCCTGTCCCGCCCCGTGCAGGAGCACGGCGAGCGGCGCGGCGACGTTAGGGCGATAATTCGTCGGCACGTAGAACAGCCCATCGCGGACGCCACCCAGGCCGAGCTCGTAGAGACCGGGCGCGGTGCTTCGCGTCGGCGGTGTCACACGGACGTTGAGGCGGCCGTTGACAGTGTTCGCCGGTGTCGACCGCGACGGCTCGGTCGAGGATCCGCACGCACCCGTCGCGAGTGCGAGAGCGCTGACGGTGGTGCAACGCAGCACCTCTCGGCGTGTCATGAGCCGAGTGGTCGCGGCAGGAACGTGGGGGTCTCGCATTGGCCGTCGCGGACAGTGGTGCGTGAATGGACGCACCGCGCCGGCGTCCGCGCCAACGTCACCGTGATAAGTCGCACAGCGGTGTGGCAGTGCCCATTCGTGGGGTACGAACGGGCGCGCCGGCGCGCGGGCGCGCGGCTATCAGCCGTCAGCCGTCAGCTCGATTCCCGATTCCCGACTCGACGGAGCGCCTCGACATCCGCGCCCATGATGTGCTCGAGGTTTCGCGAGATCGTCTCGGCGCTCCAGTTCCACCATGCGATGGCGAGCAGCTCCGCGACCACGTCGTCCGGGAAGCGGCGTCGGATCACCGTAGCCGGGTTGCCGGCGACGATCCCGTACGCCGGGACGTCGCGGGTCACCACCGATCGCGTCGCGACGATGGCGCCGTCGCCGATACGTACGCCGGGCATCACCAGTGCGTCGTACCCGATCCACACGTCGTTGCCGACGACCGTGTCACCCTTGTATGGGAGGGCACCGAGCGGCGGCGCTGCTCGTTCCCACCCATTGCCGAAGATGTAGAACGGGTAGGTCGAGATACCGGACATGAGGTGGTTCGCGCCGTTCATCACGAACTTCACGTCCTTCGCGAGCGCGCAGAATTTCCCGATGACGAGCTTGTCCCCGATGAACGGGAAGTGATACATCACGTGCTGCTCGAATCGCTCGGGCCCGTCGGGATCGTCGTAGTAGGTGTAGTCGCCGACCACGATGTTCGGCCGGGTGATGGTGTTTTTCAGGTAACACACCTGCGGGAAGCCCGCCATCGGATGGCGCGTGTTGGGATCGGGGCCTGTCACGGGTCTCTTGGGGGAGGGGCACGGGACGTGTAACCAGTCGGGTCACCGGACCACCCATGATCGGAGGAGTCATGCGATTCGACAACCGACGCGGCGCAGCGATTTTCATGGCATCAGTGGCGTGGCTCTGCGGGTGTCAGCCACGTGCTCCCGAGGGCGACTCGGTGCAGTCCCCGGCGCCACCTTCGGTAAGCGCGGACACGACGCCGAGTGCGACGGGAGACACCGCTACTGTCCGCACGGACTCCGTCGTTCTCACGACCGACAAGACGCGATATCGCGCCGGCGAAGCCATGACGCTCACGCTCGAGAATCGCAGCGGGAGTAGCTATGCCTTCAACCCGTGTACTCGATGGATCGAGCGGGAGGACAACGGAACGTGGACGACGGTTTCGGAGCCTGACCGCATGTGCACGATGGAGGCGTGGATTCTCGACCCGAAAGGTTCGCGAACCGGACAGACGGAGCTTCCGAATCCGTTGTCGCCCGGCCGTTACCGCGTTGTGGTGCGCATGACGAGGGAGGCGCCGGGAGGTGGAGCAGCCTCGGCCGTCGCCGCAGTGAGTGAGGCCATCTCGGTGAGCTGAGGTAATACATTAGAGTTGTCAAATGTTGCGTGCGTGTCGGTGTGCGAGTCGCGGAATAGCTGGCAACGCAGGACACTAGGCATAGCCCCGAGGGTCTTCGCCCGTCGGGGCTTGTACTGCTCGCGTAATCCTCTCAGGCCTCGCCGCCGCACGCATGTTTGGCAGCTCTGATGTTGCGCTAGTGACTGGCGGCACGGGAGTCACGGGGCGCGTGCTCGTCAGAAAGCTCTGCGCCACCGGATGTCGCGTTAGGGTCTGCGCGCGGCCGTCGTCCGACCGGTCCGTCCTCGACGGGCTTCCCGTCGAGTGGTTCGAGGGCAACGTGTTCGACGCGGACGTCATCGAGGCGGCGGCGACGGACGTCGACTACATCTTCCATGTCGCCGCCGCGTATCGCGAAACGCGGGTCAGTGCCGCCGACCAGATGCTGGTACACGTCCGGAGCACGCAGTTGCTCGCGGAGGCAGCGCGGCGGAATCCCCGGTTCAAGCGGTTCATTCACGTCTCGACGGTAGGCGTGCTCGGCCACATCGCTCGGCCACCGGCGGACGAGACCACGCCGTACAATCCGGGCGACTCGTACCAGGAATCGAAGGCCGAGGGGGAGCGCTGGCTTCTCCAGTTCGCCGCCGACACGGGGCTGCCGTTGGTCGTCGTTCGGCCGGCGGCGATCTACGGTCCGGGCGACCGCCGGCTCCTCAAGGCGTTCCGGATGGCCAGGCTGCGGATCGTCCCACTGCTGGGGTCGAGCCGAGGCCTCTACCACCTGATCCACATCGAGGATCTCGTGGACTTCCTGATGCTCGCCGCACACCACCCGCGCGCGTTAGGCGAGGTATTCATCTGCGGGAACCCGTCCGCGATCACGATCAAGGAGATGATCGAGACGGTTGCCGCGCACCTCGGCCGCAAGCCGCGCTTCGTGCGAATCCCCGCCTGGCCGATGTTCCTCGCCGCCGACATCTGCGAGGTCCTGTGCCGTCCGTTCGGCATCGAGCCGCCGATCCATCGCCGCCGCATCGCGTTCTTCACGAAGGACCGGTCGTTCGACACGACGAAGATGCGTCGACTGACGGGCTTCGAATGCCGGTACACGAACGCGAACGGCATCATCGAGACGGCCGATTGGTATCAGGCGAACGGGTGGCTGTGACCGACAGCCCAGCGCGAAGCGGCTACCGGATCTTCCGATTCGTCCTCGTCTCGCTGCTCGTGGGCTACGTGCTGCATCGGGCGCGACTCACGACTCCCGACGGTTGGCACGAGCTCGTCGTGACCCTCCATGGCTCACACCTCGGGTTCTTTGCGGCGTCGCTGCTGTTCACCCCTCTCGTTCACGTGCAGAGCACGGTGAAGTGGTATGCGCTGACCCGAGCCCGACGGATGAACGTACCGTTCCGGCGTCTGTACTATTACTTCGTCGTCGGACGGTTCTATAACCTGATCCTCCCGAGCAACATCGGTGGCGATCTCGTACGCATCCGCATGCTGGGGGTCGCCTCGGGCCGCCCCGCGGATGCGGCCGCGACGGTCTTCGTGGAACGGCTTACGGGGATCCTCACCCTCGTCGTCTACGCGTCGATCGCGGCGGCGATCACGGCGGCGAGTCGCCGCGTGCCATGGGTGTTCTCCGCGGTGGTGCTCGCGAGCGCCGCGCTCGCGGTGTTGTGTTGGGCCCTCGTCGCCGATCGGCCGGTCCGGCTCCTCACGAAGCTCTTGTCGGGAAGATCGCCGTTGCTCGACGCGCTCGTCGCGAAGATCGTGCGGCTGCGTGCTGCAATCGTCGCGTTTCGGGACATGCCGTCCGCGCTCGCGGTGGCGTTCGGCCACTCGGTCGTGTTCTATGTCCTGTGCGTGGCCGACATCTGGCTGACGCTCCGCGTGTTCGATCGGGTCGCGGAGTTCTCGACGATGCTGCTTGCGGTGCCGGTCGTGATGCTCGTCATGAACGCCCCGCTGTCGGTGGGGAACGTCGGCGTGCTGGAGTTTGCCTACACGGTCGTGCTCGGCGCATTCGGCGTGAGCCCCACCGCGGCGCTGTCGACGGTGATGTTGATGCGCCTCAAGATGATCCTGGCGGCGGCGGGCGGCGGGGTGGCCCACGCGCTGATCAGTGACGCGGCACCGGCCGGCAGCGCGGCGCAGGAGGCGCGTCCCGACCGGGCGGCCTGAAACCTCCGTTGACATCGGCCGTACAGGTGCTTAGGTAGAAGTCCTACACGTTATAGGTAGAACTTCGACCTATCGGCACCAGCCGGAGGGAGGCATGGCGAAATCCCCAACGCCGTCCAGGAGCGAGCTCCTCAAGGGCACGCTCGACATGCTCATTCTGCAGACGCTGACCGTGCAGCCGTTGCACGGGTACGCCATCGCGCAGCAGATCGAGCGGCTGTCGGACGCCGTGCTCACGGTCGAGCAGGGGTCGCTCTACCCGGCGCTCGAGCGGCTCCAGAAGCGGGGATGGGTGACGTCCAAATGGGGCGAATCGCCCACGGGGCGCCGAGCGCGGTACTACACCATCACCGCCGCGGGGCGGCGGCAGCTCGGCGAGGAGATCTCCGACTTCGACCGGGTCCTGGGCGCCATCAACCGCGTGATGCGGCGCGCCTAACGTGGCCGTGCCCACCCGATCCGGGCGTCGCAGGAGCGGGCTGTCGTGTCGCTGATCGACAGCCTCCGCTACCGGCTTCGCGTGTGGCTGCGGCCGCGCGCGCACGAGCGCGAGCTCGCGGACGAGATCCGGTTTCATCTCTCGCTCGAGACCATGCAGCGCGAGCACGGCGCGCGCGGCGCGCTCTCGGCTACCGACGCGGGCTGGGCTGCACGCCGGCGTTTCGGCAATGTCACCACCACCATGGAAGAGGCACGCCAGATGGCTGGTCTCGGTTTCTTCGACACGTTGGAGCAGGACGTCCGGTTCGCGCTCCGCTCGTTTCGCCGCTCGCCCGGCTTCACCGCCGTGGCCGTGCTCACGCTTGCTGTCGGGATCGGCGCGAACACCGCGATCTTCAGCGCCGTCGACGCGATGCTGTTGCGCCCTCTTCCGTTCCGCGAGCCGGAGCGGCTTATGACGGTGAATCTCACCGTGCCCCCGCAGGGTGACCGGCCCGCCTGGGACAACGCCCCGTGGTCGTACCCGAAGTACGTCGTGTTCCGCGACGCGCAGGCGGTCTACGAGCGTGTCGGGCTCTGGACCGACATGCAGGCCACCGTGCGCGTGGGTACAGACGCCGAGCGCGCGGGGATCGAGATCGTGGATGGGGAGTACCTGCCGACGCTCGGCATTGCGACGTCCCTCGGGCGAAACTTCACGCGCGAGGAGTCCGCCCAGCCGGGCGGGCCCCGCGTCGCGGTTCTGAGCGATGCGTTCTGGCAACGGCGGTTCAATGCGGACCCCTCGGTTCTGGGGCGCACGGTGGATGTCGATGGGACGGCCTACACCGTCGTCGGTGTGCTGCCGAGCGGGTTCCGCGGGCTCTCGGGTGAAGCGGAGCTCCTGGTTCCGGTTGTCTCGCGTGACGCGGAGATGCTCGAAGAGGTATGGTCCCACGCGTACTCGGTGATCGCGCGACTGAAACCCGGGGTTTCGCCGGAGGTGGCCAGGACGACCGTGCGGCAGCTGGGCGAGCGTGTCGCGGACGCCTTCCCTCACCCGGAACGGAACGAGCGATGGGGCGCCATCGCCCGCGAGCTCGACCAGACGCGAGTCGATCCGGTCGTCCGCCGCTCCCTGCTCGTGTTGTTAGGCGCCGTGGGGCTCGTGCTGCTCATCGCGTGCGCGAACGTCGCGAACCTGTTCCTGGTGCGCGCCGCCGGGCGGCATCGCGAGATCGCCGTGCGACTCGCGGTCGGTGCCGGACGCCGCCGGCTCGTGCGGCAACTCGTCACCGAGAGCGTCGTGCTCTCGATCCTCGGGGGACTCGCGAGCATCGCGGTCGCATGGTGGGGTGTGAAGGTACTGGCGGCGCTCGATCCGTCGGCCACGCTTCGCGTGCAACTGCTGAACGGGCTGGGGGCGTTGTCGTTCGAGTCCATTCGGCTCGACGTGAAGGCATTCGCGTTCGCGGCGGCGGTCACGTGCGTGACCGGGCTCGTGTTCGGGCTCGTGCCGGCATTGAACGCGACGCGTCCCTCGCTCACCGGTGCGCTCAAGAGTGACGGCGAGCGGCTGCGACTGGGCGGGGTGCGCGGCCTCACGAGTCGTAACGCTCTTGCGATCGTGGAGATCGCGCTCGCGGTCGTGTTACTGGCCGGGTCGGGGCTCATGCTGCGGAGCCTCGGCAAGTTGCTCGGCGTGCACCCTGGCTTCGATGCGAATGGGGTGCTGACGATGCGATTCAACGTGAATGGCGTTGGCCGAGATTCACTGCCCGCGCTGTACGATCAACTTCTCGATCGGCTCGCGGCGATTCCCGGAGTGACGTCGGCGTCGCTCGCGAGTTGCCCGCCGCTTGCCGGCGCCTGCAGTTCGACCATTCTGGCCCACCGCGATCGGCCCGCACCGGCATCCGGGACGGAGCCGCAGGTGGGAGTGCATTGGGTGAGCCCGGACTGGTTCTCGACAATGCGCGTGCCACTCAAGCGGGGGCGCTCGTTCACGCGGTCTGACCGGCTCGGGGGCCAGAAGGTGGTGGTGATCAGCGAGGCGGCGGCGCGGGCATACTGGCCGGGGGCGGATCCGATCGGACGGCCGGTGAGCGTGGGGATGGGTGGTTTCTGGGACGACACGGCGTACGTCGTGGGTGTGGTGGGTGACGTGCGTTTCGGGACGCTCGACTCGTTGCCGAAGCCGGATGTGTATCTCTCGTACTATCAGTCGCCGCGGCCGCGGATGATGATGTTCGTGCGGACGAATGGCGAGCCTGAGTCGATCGCGCCGGCGGCACGTCGCGAGATCGCGGCGCTGGCCCCGGGCGTACCACTGTACGACGTGCGGGCGATGCGAACGCGCGTGGCAGATGCGATGGCGTACGCGCGATTCAGCGCGACGCTCCTCGCGGCGTTCGGGGCCGTGGCGCTGCTGCTTGCCGCGTTAGGTACGTACGGAGTGATCTCGTACGGCGTCTCACAGCGAACGAAGGAGATCGGGGTCCGGGTGGCGCTGGGGGCGTCGCGGGCGAGCGTCCTGCGACTGATCGTTGGTCAGGGGATGGCGCTGGCGCTGGCAGGGGGGGCGTTGGGGCTGGCGGGGGCTCTTGCGACGACGGGGGTTCTGCGGTCGATGCTGTACGGAGTGGAGCCGTCCGATCCTGCGACGCTGGTGGGGATCGTTGTCGTGCTGGTGGCGTCGGTGGTCGTGGCGAGCTGGATTCCTGCGCGGCGGGCGGCGGGGGTGGATCCGTCGGAGGCGCTGCGGGGGTAGCGTGTGAACGAGACGCGAGGTGGACCCGGTTCCACCTCGTGTTGGTTGACGCTCATCAGGATTGACCCGCGCGCACGCGACCCTGCGGGAGTGAGACCTGAATGTCTACCGCTCGAGCTCGCCCTATACCCGCCACGGTGACCTCGGGTGCGATGAGGAGCTGAACCAGCCCGGCCTTCATCTGCTTGCCGTAATGGCTCTTGTCGAAGCCGGGGGGTGGCGTGTAGGAGCGCGGCGCGGCGCGCACCGTGGCCTTGGGATCATCGTCGGCGGGATGGTGGAGGCCCGCCAGTATCTGCACGGCGGCCGCGAGGTCGGCGGCCGTTGCCCGATCGAGATCCACCAGAATGACGTTTCGCGGGTTCATGATCGGGCGACGCTCGACAATGACCTTCGCCCCGCGCGGGAGGTCCGCTTTCGCGACGAGCGTCACGGTCGCGGTGGGCGGCGCGACGGAATTCTGCGCGCCCAACTCGGCCAGGGGAGCCATGCACGCGAGCACGGCGACCAGGGCCATGAGTGTCGTTATGTGTGACATGGAGGTGCTCTCTGTGTGAGGGTGAAGGGGCCCGAATCAGGTGGCGTAGTCCCCGTAGCACACATCGCCGAGGTAGTACTCGACCCCGGTGCCCGGGTAGACGAGCCAGACCTCATAGCAAACCTTGCCGCCGGAGTCGCTGCTCCCGCCGCCTCCACCGCTCGGTGGAATCGGATTGGTGCATTGCTCGATTCCGGCGCCGGCGACGATGCCCCCTGGGGCAGCGCGGAACCGCGCGCTCGATGACACCGAGGTTTGAGGCTTGAGCTCGCACGTGGGAGGCGGCGGGCAATCCGCCTGCGCCGCGACGTCCGAGTCGGACACGTTGGCGCGGGCGAGCGTGGTCCACGACTGAGTGGTGAAGAGCCGGACCTCGGCCGCGTGCTTCGAGTTCGCGTTGCCGCGACCGCCGCACGAAACCCCAGCGTTCAGAGAACCGCGCGTGACTGCACCTGACTGGCGTGGGTAAACACTCGAGCCGGTTTCAGTCCACGTATTCTGAGCGAGGAGCGATCCGTTCTTGTAGATCCGGAGGTCGAGGACCTGTTCCGCCCAGTTGCCGGTAAAGCTCATGTAGGCGTATCCGTTCAGTGTCGAGCCACTCCACGTTACCGAGACAAACCACGATGAGATGTACGGCGCAACCTGGTACTCCGCCGGCACGGTTTGGCCGAGCGCGATGTCGGAGGTGAAGCGTGGAGCCGGTCTGCTCGCCATGTCCCAGCGCTGTGAGGCAGGCAGCTCGACGAGACGAAGGGGCTGCGTTCCCGGGGCGAGCGGCGGTTTCATGTCGGGTGCTGAGGGCGGCGTGGGATCGGGGCCGGACACCTGATCCGTCTGGTCGCAGCCGAGGCATGCGAGCAGCGCAAGCCCGACAACGGCGACGCGTGTCGTCATATGGTCCTCCAGTGTGGATGTGAGGGGACTGCGGGACGCCTAGGGCTTTGCGTCCCGGGTTACGACCGGTGTGAGCGCCGGCCGCGCTATCGGCCGGGACAAACCGGCCTAACGAGAGTGACTACGGATGCCGCTGGTCGCTCCGTTGGCTGTCTTCCGAGCTCGGATGCGACGATGGAGACACCGCCCTGGGGAGCGGCGACGACTCCCAACCGAGTCTCGTTCCGGATTGGCAGGATCCCGAGGTCGGTGGCGGAGTCACCCGCGATCAGTGCAACGCGGATGCGATCGAGTGCCAGACCATCGCGCGCGGCCAACAGCACGGAATCGGTGCCGAACGCGGCAGCGACATACTCGTTGCTCCCAGCGATGATCACTCGACGAGACGTGAACGCTGGGCTGCCATTGGGCGATGTGTACATCCATTCAACGACCGGGCCCGTTCCCGCATCCGATCGTTCCGCCCTTCTCCACCACGTCAGTACGACGCCGTCCCGGGACGGGAGCACTCTGGGATCGATCACGCCACGCTCCGAGGCACGCACGACGACCGTTGGCGTGCTCCATCGCCCGTCCCACGTTGCCGCATGAAGCGACCCATTGACGAGTTGCTGGTTGTCGAAGAACGGCGCAACGAAGAAGACCGTCCACGCACGTGACCTCGGGCCGCGCATCAGCCGAGCGTAGCGTGGCTCAATGAGACCCGTCAGTGTGTCAAACGCCCACCGGCGATCAACGCGGCGCGCGAGGACTATCGCGCTGATCGGCGCGGACTCGACACGAGCATCGATGGGGACCGCGAACGCAAGCTCGTCCCCTTCGGCGACGAGGTCGGACGTGTACTCGCCCGCAGTATAGGACCCGTGCACGACGCCGATGGCGCCAACATCCGACCACCGCCGCCCATTGAAACGACCATACCACAGCCGGGCGGAGTCGGTCACCTGATCGTGACCGGAACTGTTCGCCAGCCGCTCGGTGAACAGGGCGTGCCACGTCCCCGCAGGGCCGGCGGTGACTTTCACGTGCGACACCGGACGACCAACCAGTGGATTGGGAACCCCTTGTGCCTCTCCTCGTTCACTCACCAGCACGGCGACGAGAGAGTCGCTCGTGCGCGGCGGTGAATCGACACCGTCTCGGGGCGACCACGTGTAGGTGGGGAGCCCGGCAAGCATCACGGTGGAGCCCTGCCGTGCAGTGCTCCCGACGGCGATATGAACGACCTGGCTGTCGGCGAGGTGGATCCGGCTCCTTGCAGCGACGACGACCGAGCAGGCGGGAACGCCATGGTGGCCGCCCTGGCGTGCCGCGGTGTCCGAAGGCTCACGTGGTTGTGCGTCTGTCTGGACCGATACGGTGAGCGCGAGCAGCAGGCAGGTCGAGACGATGACGTGATGTCCAGGAATGCGCGAGCGGCAGGACTTGCGATCGGAGAGCAATGCGACCTCGCGTACGTGGGAAGCCAACCCGATGGCATCTCTCGCGCCGGAGTGGGCGCGATCGTAATCCGTTGTCCGCGTGAGATGTTCGCAAGAACGCGTTCGCGCGTTAGGTGTCACGTTACAGTCCTGTGCGACCAGGGACATGGTTCGTGTCATGGCGACGCCCCGCGCAGGTACTCGTGGATCGTTTTTCGTGAGACGCCGAGCCGAGCCGCCGCAGCTGTCTTGTTCCCGCCCGCCTCCGCGATCGCCTGCATCACAAGGGGGCGGGTCAGCGTGCCGCGGCGTGCGCTTCCGGAGTCGCGAAGGCGCGTGAGCTTCCCGGTGCAGTGCGCCAGCGTGATGACGGATGCGCCGCGGGCGTCGACGAGCATCCGCTCGACGGCTCCGGTGAGCTCGCGGAGATTGCCCGGCCACGAGTCCCGCTCCATCGCGGCAATGAGGGCGTCGTCGAACCGGGGCGGCCCGTTCGCGTAGCCGCATCGCGGCGCTCGTGTGGACGCGACGTGGCGGACGAGATCCGCGATGTCCGCGACGCGCTCGCGGAGCGGCGGGATCCGAATCGCGAACGCGCTGATGCGGTCGCGCAGGTCCGCGAGGAAACGGTCGTCAGCCACGAGCGCGTCGAGACTCTCGTTCGCGGCGAAGAGGAGGCGCACGTCAGCGCGGACGGCCCGGTCGCTCCCGACGGGGAAGAAGTCGCCGTCGTCTTCGACGACGCGGAGTAGCTTGCCCTGGACGAGCCTGGATGCCTTGCCGATCTCGTCCAGGAAGAGCGTCCCGCCCCCGCTCGCAACGAGGGCACCGGCGCGAGCGGTGTCGGCGCCCGTGAATGCGCCCTTGACGTGGCCGAAGAGGTCGGAGCTGACCAGGGCGTCGTCCGCCGCGGCGAGCGACAGGCACCGGAACGGTCGGCCGCGGCGGGGCGACAAATCGTGTACGTGGCGCGCGAGCACGGACTTGCCGCATCCGCGCTCGCCCTCGAGTAACAGGCAGGCGTGATCGTACGCCGCGTAGCGCGTTAGCTGCGCGAGGGCCTCGCGCATGGGGGCGGCGCGCGACTCGAAGATGTAGGGCGGCACCGGCGGCACCGCCCAAACATCACCCGTGCGGCCGCGCCCAAGGGTGTCAGGTTTCGGACTGTGACGGGCGTCTCCTGACGAGTCGAGCCGTCGAAGTTCAGGGATTCCCTCACACCGTCGTCCCCGTGCCCCGACGCCCTGCCGACCCTCCCAGTGCGACACTTGGGTCAACACCTGGGGTCACCGTAGGTCGTACTCTCCGCGCTCGACCGGCACGACCGAACCCCGGGTGGACTCTCTGACTCGGACCTACGATGTCGCAAGCCGCCACTACCCGACGCGAAGGACCCTCGGTGTCGATCCTGCACGACTCACCGGACGCGCGCGTCGTGCTGTTCACGTTCCGGCCCGGCCAGGGTGTCCCGCTTCACCGTACGCCGTCGGCCGTCACGCTCCGCATCATCCGCGGGCGCGGCATCCTCACTCGCCTCGACGCCCAACGCACCGTGTGGGAAGGGTCGAAGGTCGCGATCGCCCCCCATGAGGCGTACGCGGTGCGGGCCGACGACCGCGAGACCCTGACCGTGCTCGCCACCATCTCGCCGAGCCCGCGAGTTCGCTGACGGCCGGCCACTCCTCGCTCGCCCCGGGCACGTTAAGTTGTTCCCATCAACGTCGCCCAATCGAGGAGTGCATGCGCTGGCTCACGTTCGCTGTGCTGCTCACGTCGCTCACGTCGGCGGCAGCCCCCCTCCACGCCCAACGGCTCCGCGACAGGATCGCCGAGCTGTTCGTCTTCGGATCCGGCCAGGACCCGCTCTTCCTGGGCGGGTCGGGTAACCCGAACAACCCCGCCAACATCCAGGCGCACGGACCACACTTCATTCCGTCGGCGGTCGGCGAGAACGCACGCATCATCTCGTTCCTCACGAACGCCGTCGCGGGGAGCGTCGGCAACATTCCGGTGAGCGCCACGAGCAGCGGGCCGCTTTTCCGCTTCGAGGGAGGCGTGCCGGTGCGCACCCCGCTCTCGCCCGGGCCCATCTTCGGCGAACGCGCCGAGACGCTCGGCAAGGGGCGCGTGTTCGTGGGAAGCAATCTGAGTCGGCTGCACTTCACGACGTTGCGCGGCGCCGACCTCGAGAACCTGCGCCTGACGTTCACGCACTCGAACGTGGACTTCCCCGGATGCGACGACACGTTCGAGGGCGACTGTACCCGCATGGGCGTGCCGGGCTTCGAGAACGACGTCATCGACCTCACGCTCCGCCTCGGGCTCGACGTGTCCGTTGCGTCCTTCTTCGTGACGTACGGGTTGTTCGAGCGATTGGACGTCGGGTTGGTGCTCCCGGTCGTGAACACGACGCTCGACGGCGAGAGCATCGCTCAGATCACGCCGTTCGGGCCGAGCGTCAGTCACTTCTTCGCTGGCACCCTGGAGGCTCCAGTGCTCTCGGCGTCGCGTGCGGTGCGCGGCTCGGCCACTGGCGTGGGTGATGTCGCCGTGCGAGCGAAGGTGAATGTTCGGAGCGACGAGCGTTCAGGACTCGCGCTGCTCGGCGACGTGCGCTTCCCGACGGGAAGTGAGGAGGACCTGCTCGGGGCCGGCGAGCTTTCGGTGCGCGGGCTCGCCGTGTTCTCGGCGCGTCGCGGCGAGTTCACCCCGCACGCGAACCTCGGTTACCTGTACCGCGAGGGGGACGTGCTCACGGACGCCGTGCTCGCGACGGTGGGGTTCGACCACCTGCTCACGTCGTGGGCGACGCTCGCGGTGGACCTGGTGTCGGAGCTGCAGGCGGGGAGTCGCAGGGACCGAAACCCGGAGACGGTGGTGATCGAGGCACCGTTTCAGCGCACGATCGAGCCGCTGACGATTCCCGACCGCCGCGATGACATCGTGATGGCGTCGCTCGGGTTCAAGTTCACGACGGGTGCAGGGCTGACCGCCGTGGCCAATGGCGCATGGCCACTGAATCGAGGGGGGCTGCGACCCGGGGTCATCGGGACGTTAGGGCTCGAGTACACGTTCTAGTGATCGAGTCGGGGTAGCGACGGCCGGTGAATGAGTGTGTGCGTCGGGGGGCTTGGTGGCTCGTGGAGGCCCCTCTACCGGGAGGCGCGGTTACAGTCATCAGTAGCCAGTCATTCTGTCGCCAGTAGATCAGTCGTGTACTGGAATACTGGCTCGCTCATTGACTGGGAACTGATGACTCTGACCGCGCTTCCCGAAAGAGGGCATTCCACGCGCGAGCCACGCGACTCGACGCAAACACTCAACTATTGCCCCAGACTACTGGGTGACTGCCGTGAGCCGCCACGAGCTCCCTTCGCGGCGGAACGTCGCGTGGAACGCAACCCGCTGCGTTTCCTGGCGCCGAGCGCCGGCAGCATTGTACTGGTACTGACCCGTCACGCGCGCCTCGGCGACGTCGCCTTTCACGTCGAGGTCGGCGATCGTTAGGCTCGCGCGCATGTCCTGCACGTCCCGAAAGAACCGCTCCCACGACTGGCGCTGCGCGGGGGTGAGGCCGGGGTACGCGCGCTGGAGCTCGGCGACGTCGCGCGACTCGAGCGCTCGTGCGTAGCGCGAGAGCGCTTCGCCGATATCGACACGCGGGTCCGCCGCGGGAGTCGTCGGCGCGGCGGGTGTGTCGCGTGGCGCGGTAACCCGGGGCATCGCCGGCGGTTGCGACGGGGCACGAGCGGCCTGGCTGTCAGCGGCGCGGCGCGCCGTGGCGACGCGTTGGGCATCCATCCAGACGGCGTTGAGGGTCGTGATGCGCTGCATCGCCTCGGACCATCGGCCGCGGTCGGCGAGGCTGCGCGCATCGGCGAAGATCGAGTCGCCGCGCGCGAGGTCTGCTGGAAGCGCACCAGCGCCAACGGCGCGACGGCGGGCATCCTGCGCCGATGCCGCAACCGACTGGAAGATGCTGTCGAGACGAGCGCGCTCGGCTGCGGCTCGGTCCGCCGCGGGGGCGGCGGCCGGCGGGCGCGGTTGTGACGGAGCACTCGGCCGCGTCACGTCGGGCGAACGTTCCGAAGGGTTTGCCGATCGCGGTGGCGGCGTCGGAGCCGGTGGTGGAGTAAGGATGCTGTCGCGGCTGGGCTGCGCCGAGCCAGATGGCGAAGCTGGAGGACCGACTGGCAGTCCCGTCGAGCCTGGCGGGTGCACCGTGATTTGGGCGGATGTATCCACGGCCGGCGCGCGAAGCGAGCCCGGTCGCTGCGCGAGCCACACGAACATCGACGCCGCCGCGACCATCACGCTCGCCACCGCCAGGGCGGCCGGTCGCGACACCGTGAAGCGTGGCGGTGGCCGGTAGGCCGGGGACTGGCCCGTGGTAGCGACCGGCGAGAGCGCGTCGATCAGGTCGCGAGCGCTCGGCCAGCGGTCCTCCGGGGTCCGGGCGAGCGCCTTTGCGACGACCTCGTCCAGTTCCGGTGGGATGTCCGGGCGGAAGGCACTGACGCGCGGCGGATCTTCGGCGAACCGTTTCGCGATGAGTACTTCTCCGCCCGGCCCGATGAAAGGCGGCTCGCCGACGAGCATCTCATGGAGGACGCAGCCCAGGCTGTAGATGTCGGCCCGCGCGTCGAGCTTTGCCGACCCGACCGCCTGCTCCGGGCTCATGTAGGCGGGCGTACCCAAGGCGACGCCGCTGTCCGTGATCGTCTCCCACATCTCGCCGCCGGCGGCGTGAACCGCTCGGGCTATGCCGAAGTCTGCCACGACAGCGTGCCCGTCCACGAACAGTATGTTCCCGGGCTTGATGTCGCGGTGGATCACGCCGCGCCGGTGCGCCAGGTCGAGCGCCCGTGCGATCTCGCAAGCTATTCTCGCAGCTTCATTTATGGGAAGGCGGTGCTCCTGGCGCAGACGATCGCGGAGCGATGCGCCTTCCACGAACGGCATGACGTAATAGAGCGCCCCCTCGACCTCTCCGGAGTCGTGGACCGGCAGGATGTGGGGGTGCTGCAGCCGAGCGACGACGCGGATCTCGCGCAGAAAGCGCTCGGCGCCGAGCAGAACGCCGAGCTCGGGGCGGAGGACTTTGACGGCTACGGCGCGGTCGTGGCGAACGTCGTGGGCGAGGTAGACGTTCGCCATCCCTCCCCGACCGACTTCCCGCTGGATGACATAGCGGTCAGCGATCGCGTTCTGAAGGCGGTCGAGGAGGCTGGTGGTCACAGCGCTGCGGTCATCGGTCGATCAGGCACTGCGAACACTAACTATAGTGCACGCGCCCCAACACCCGCCAAAAGACATGTACGCGATTGCCCATCATCATGTTACGCAGGAATGACAGGATTCAGGACCAAAGGGCGCACGGCGCTGAAAAGCGCAAGACCCTAAAGGGCGCAGAGCCCATACGGCGCAGGGCCCAGACTGCGCAAGGCAGTAAGAGCGCAAGACCCAGACGTCGCAGGGCCGTTTGGGTCCTGCGAGTTTCGGGTCCTGCGCCCCTACTGCCCTGCGCCGTTCGGGCCGTGCGTAGTTCGGGCCTTGCGCCTTTTAGGGTCGTGCGCCGTTTCGATGGACCTACTGCGCCACTTTGCGGACGGTCGGGTACTCGATCCCCAGCTGCTCGAGGTACGTCTTGTACTTCTTCGGGTCGTAGTAGTACTTCCGCATCTCCGGCCGGTACTGCGCCATGATGTCGGCGTTGAACCAGATCGGCGGCTGGTCCGTGGGGGCGAAGAACGGCTTGTACTTCACGTCCTTCGTCTGGACCGTTTTGAAGTAATCCCACGCGTCCGTGACCAGCTGCGGCGTGTGCAGGATGTCGAGCACCGTCATCGCCTGCACCTTCGCGCCCTGTACCACGCCCTTGTGCGCGATGGGCGTCGCCATGGCGATCGAGTTCGCCCAGTTGTGGCCTGGCAGGCCGGGGATGTTCGACGGGAAGCGCAACGTGATCGTCGGGACGTTCCAGCTCACGTCGCCGATGTCGTCCGACCCACCACCCATGCGCGTGGACTCGTTGACCGGACCGCCGAGACGTCCGGGACGCGAGCTCAAGCCGCTGTCCGGAGATCCGAGCTCGCGTTGTAGTCCCTTCGCGAGCGTCTGGTCCTTCTCGTCCCATGTGGGCATGCCAACCTTCTCGATGTTCCTGTACATCGCCTCAGCGACAGGACGCGAGAAGTGTGCGCTCCACCCCGAGCCGACCATCATGATGGTGTCGACCTGCACGTCGGCCATCATCGCGGCACCCTGGGCCATCTTCTTCGCCGCCTCGTACATCGCGAGCGTCCGCGCGTAGTCGCGCTCGCGGAAGTAGAACCAGATGCTCGCGGTGCTCGGCACCACGTTAGGCTGGTCGCCGCCGTCGACGATCACGTAGTGCGACCGCTGTGGGAGCTCGAGGTGCTCGCGCTTCATCTCCCACCCCTGCGCGAGCAGCATGACGGCGTCGAGCGCGCTCTTCCCGCGCCACGGTGAGCCTGCCGAGTGGGCGCTCGAGCCCTTGAACTTGAAGATCGCGGAGATGAGCGCGTTCGAGCCCGACTGCCCCCACGAGACGCCGAGGTCGTTGCTCACGTGCGTGAAGAGCGTGACGTCCACGTCCTTGAACACCCCCGCGCGCACGAGGAACGCCTTGCCGGCCATCTGCTCCTCGGCCACGCCGGGCCAGAGCACGAGCGTGCCGGGGATCTTCTCGCGCTCCATGATCTTCTTCACCACGATGGCCGTGGCAACGTTGAGCGGCATCCCGGAGTTGTGTCCTTCGCCGTGGCCGGGTGAGCCGGGGATGAACGTGTCCTTGTAGCCCACGCCCGGCTTGTTTCCGGCTTGCGGGATGCCGTCGATGTCGGAGCCGAGGGAGATGACGGGCTTGCCGGAGCCCCAGCGGGCGACGAAGGCGGTGGGGATGCCGGCGACGCCGCGGTCGACCTTGAAGCCGTTCTGCTCGAGGATGCCGGTCAGGTATTTCGATGTCTCGACCTCCTGCATCCCGAGCTCGCCGAAGGAGAAGACCTGGTCGACCATCTCCTGGATCATCTTCGCGCGGGCGTCGATCTCCTTCGCGGCTTCGGCTTTGAGGGCGTCGAGCCGCGCGGAGGCGTCGTATTTGTACTTGATGGAGTCGGCCCAGTTGACGCCACCGCCGCCGCCGCGCTGGGCGAGTATCGTTGCGGGAGCGAGTGTGAGGAGGAGCGAGGCGGCGCCGAGGATTCGGAGCGGGGTGCGACGGCTCATCGAGCGGTCTCCTGCTGAAGGGCGACAAAAGCGCGGGTAGCTGTTAGCTGGAGCGGGTAGCCGCAGCGTGAACTGCGGCATCAAGGCAAATGATACGGCACCGCCTCGTCTCACGCGATGAGTCCAGACGTCGCACCCCTTCTCCCAGGTCTCGTAGTCGAGGATCGCCAGTCACGACGTCACAAATTCTTGACGATGGGCCCTGCCGGGTATCAGTCCCGTCCCGTGTCACGGGCCGCCCGAGAGCTCCGCGGGCTACCCAGACAAACCGTGGAAGCCGGCCGAAGTAATGCTCGTTAGGTGGCAGGAGATTGGGCCAATGCAGGCCGCGCGGTGCGGCGTCAAATCATCTTGGACGCCAGTCCAGTCCCAACCCAACTCGCAGGAGGCGGGCCTTGAACGGTCCGGCCGCCTCGGTGCGGCTCTGCCCTCGATGACCGTTGAAGGTTTCGACGTAATCAGCGATCGCCACAGGGGCCGTTCTGCCGTTTCGTAACCGTAAGGAGGCTCCCACTTGTGCCGCTGCACTCGTTGAAGACACCTCTGGGTTTCCCTCCCAGTGGTGAGACAGCCCCGCCCCCAGCTTCAGGGCGAACCGGGCGTCTTTGTCGATCGCATAGCTCGTTGTGAGCGTGGCGACGAACTGGCGCTTGTCAGCCCGTTCAGTCAATCCGAGTTCGAACCACTGGTTCGCCTCGACTCCGATCCGCCACCTCGTTGGCAATAGGATTCCACCTCCCATCGCGAAAGCGATCCCACGGAATGGGGAAGCGTCATACCCGCATGTCGCGCATTTTCGATCGACCCGCCCGAACCCTATGCCTGCCGAGATCCAGGGCGAAATCTGACCACCGGTTGCAGCGCGACTCCGTCGAGGCTCCGGGGCCTGGCCGTGCAGAGCCGAGGCTACGAGCAAATGGACGAGGGCGGGCAAGTACCGCCAAGGGAGATGGCTGGTCACAGCGGCACCTTCGACAATGTCACCGTGCCGGCTGGAAGGACGTGCCGACTTCAGAACGCGACGGTACAGGGGAACGTGAAGGCGCTGGAGAACTCCGAGCTCTACGTGTCGAACACTACGGTGCGCGGTGACGTTCAGGGCGATGAGGCGCGGATCGTCCAGGTGACCGGTGGGCGGGTGGACGGCAACATCCAGATCGAGGACGGCACGTCGCCAGGGCAACTTGGCGCCTCAGTGACCGGCGGGACGGTGGTCACTGGCGGGGACATCCAGATCAAGAAGATGGACACGGGTCGCGTGGTGATCGTCGACGCGCGCGTGAACGCCGGCAATATCCAGGTCGAGGAGAACTCCACGAGCGAGCGCCTGGAGATCCGCGCCAACCAGGTGGGCGGGAACCTGCAGGTGTTCAAGAATACCGGCGCGGGGCAGAAGATCGTTCAGGGCAACACGGTTTCGCAGAGCCTCCAGTGCAAGGAGAATTCGCCGCCGTTCACCGGAACCCCGAACACGGCCGGGGAACGCGAGGACCAGTGCCGTTAGGCGGGGCCTTTCACCGAATATGAAGGGCGGGGTGGATTTGCGCTGAGCGGGGCGTGCGGCGGGTCGTGGCCGGCGAGGCACCACTCACGTGATGCGTCCGGGCGCGATACCATTGCTGATCATGCACCCCGACCGTTTCTTCGACCCCGAGCCCTCGGTGCTGCGCATCGCGCGCGAGCTGTACGCGGAGACGCGGGAGCTTCCGCTCGTATGCCCGCACGGGCACGTGGACCCGGCGCTGCTCGCCGAGGACCGGGCGTTTCCGGAGCCGGCCACGCTCATCGTCGTGCCGGACCACTACATCGTCCGCATGCTGTACTCGCAGGGCGTGCCGATGGAAGCGCTCGGCATCCCGACGCGCGACGGCACGCCGGTCGAGCGCAACCCGCGGAAGATCTGGCGCGTGTTCGCGAGCTACTACTACCTGTTTCGCGGCACGCCGACTGGTGTGTGGCTCGACCACGAGCTCTCCGAGGTGTTCGGCGTGCGTTCACGCCTGAGCGGCGAGACGGCCGACCTGGTCTACGACGAGATCTCCGAGAAGCTCCAGTCGCCCGAGTTCCGCCCCCGGGCGCTGTTCGAGCGGTTCCGCATCGAGGTCCTCGCGACGACGGACGGGGCGACGGACACGCTCGAGCACCATCGCGCGATCCGCGAGTCCGGGTGGCGCGGGCGCGTCATTCCCACGTTCCGGCCGGACGCCCTGTTCAAGATCGCTTCACCAACGTGGCGCGACGAGCTCGCGGCGCTCGAGCAGTCGATCGGCGCCCTCATCGGCGATTACTCCGAGTTCGCGCGCGCGCTCGG
>DAINRQ010000103.1:0-22132 GCA_036741775.1 Gemmatimonadaceae bacterium
ACGCCGTGTTCTCGTGGCGCAGCCCCTGGAACTGCTGCGTGAAGGCCGCGCCCCACGAGAGCTGGAACCCCGTGAACGGCACGCCCGGCTCCTTCGGCGTCTCGAACACGTTGATGCCGCGCTGGTCCTGCATCCGGATGTGCTGGATCACGTTGCGCGGCACCAGGCTCGCCGCCGCGGCCGGCGCCGACGCGGTCGTGTCGGCCTTTGCCGTCATCGTATCGGTGGTCGCGCCACCGTTACCGTTCTGCGCGAATGCCGGTGCGGCGGTAAAGAGAAGCGCGCCGACGGCGCCAAGGGTGAAGGATCTCGATCTCATTGTCGTTGTCTCCAGGTGTGTGCCGTTGTTCCTCGGCTCACTGCGACTCGTCATGTCCGACCCTGACCCCGAGGCAGCCTCGGATCGGTGTGCTTCGGGTTCAGTCCTTCAGCAGCAGGTCGAAACCGACCTTGACCTTCTCGTCCACCTTCATCGTGCCGAGCATGAGGGTCGGGGGCTTGAGGCCGAACTCCTTCATCCGCACTTCGTGCGTGCCCGTGACGCGAAGCGCTCCCTCGCCTTCCTCTTTCGCCGTGGTCACGATGGTGACGGGCTTCTCGACGCCGCCGAGCTTCAGCTGTCCCGTGAGCGTGATGCGAAGCGCGTCGGCTTCACGCGCGAGGTCGTACGAGGCGAGGCTGAACACGATGTCCGGGCTGTCCTTGGCCTTCAGCGCCTTGAGCATATGCTCGTTCATCGTGCCGTTCTTGCAATCGAGCATCGCTGCGGGCACGGTCACCTTCACCGCGGTCACGACCTTCTCGCCGCTCGCGAGCGCAGCGATGGACCCGGGGGCGGATTGGATGTCGGTCTCGAACGACGTCGCCGCGCATTCGAACGAGCGCACCGTCGAGGTCCCACTGATCCAGAGTCGGCTGCCCGGCTGGACATCGATTGCCGCGACGCCTGGGGTCAACGCGATCGCTGCTGGAAGGAGGCACAGCACCGAGAGGGTTTTCACTGTAACCGCGCGCATGGTGTTCTCCGTGTGGATTGGCTCGAGTCGCTGTCGATTGCTCCGTGCGCCTCGTGACCAGAATGTCGCGCTGACACTTCGCCGCGATTGTCGGGCGGATGCGGGAACGTTGGTGGGTACAAAAAGCCGCGCGGCGTGAGGGATTCCCTCACGCCGCGCGACGGTCCGCCAGGAGCTCCGGAATTCAGTTGCCATGCTGCATGGGATGGCTGTGCGCCTCGAGCGTCAGTGTCGCTTCGCCAGCCACCGGGACGTTGCTCACAATGCGCACCGGCAGGCGGCAATGGTCGTCCGTCAGGTTGATGCGGATCACCCCATCGCCGCGGTACCGAGCCGGGTCCTTCACGCGCATCTCGAGCGCGATCGTCGCAAACCGTCCCGCCGGCGTCACGACCTCCTCGCGGCCGAGGACGCGAACGGTGGTCGGGTTTCGCGCCGAGTCGAAGTGCCGATCGAGGCGGTAGAGCGAGTCCGTCTCGAGTGGCACGGTGCGGAGGAAGTAGATGAACGACAGCTCGTCGAGAGGCGCGTCGGTCACGCTCTCACCGCTCCGCCCGTCCTCTGCCTCCCACGCTCGGCGCTCCGGAAAGAGCTCCACGGATTCGCTTCCGCTCGAGACGACACTGCGCTCGCGCTTGCGGAAGCGCAGCGCGGTCATGCGAGAGTAGTCGAGCCACGATTCGCTGCGATTCACTGCTTTGACGGGGCCGACTCGCGTCTCGATCTTCGAGCGGAGCAGGTAGGTGGCCCGGCCTCGCAGATCGACCGGCCCTTCGACGGTCATTTCGCCTTTACCGGACCCACCGAACCGAGAGGTACGTACCCGGTAGGTCAGTCGCTCCCCCGCAAAGAACGGCAGGTGTGCATTCTCGACCGCCGCGACGGGCTCCTGTACCTGTCCAGGCGCCGGGCCACCGATCCCAGCCGTCAGGACGCAGACAACCAGTGCGGGCGCAACGTGCCGTCCTACCGTGAGCGGAACTGCGTGGCGTGTGCCCGACATGACCGGCCCTGATTGCGGGTGAACATTGTTGCCGCAATCAGGTTACGGATCCGGGGGGTCGTGGTCGGTCGGGCTATCGCGGATTCGGTGCGCGGGAAGACGGAGGGGTCGGGTCCGGGAAAGGATTACAACACAGCTACCAGCTATCAGCTATCAGCTATCGGATCCGTTCCCGTCGATAGCGGCGGATCAACGCGTTGGTCGAGCTGTCGTGTGTGAGGTCGGGTGCATCCTTCGATGTGAGCTCCGGCACAATCCGGGCGGCGAGCACTTTCCCCAGCTCGACGCCCCACTGATCGAAGGACCCGACGTTCCACACAACGCCCTGCGTGAAGACCACGTGCTCGTAGAGCGCCACGAGGGCGCCCAGCGTCGCCGGGGTCAGGCGCTCCGCCAGGATCATCGAGCTCGGCCTGTTTCCCTCGAACACGCGGTGCGCGACGAGCGCGGCGGATGTCTTCTCGGCTCGTACCTCGTCGGCCGTCTTGCCGAACGCGAGCGCTTCCGCCTGAGCAAACAGATTCGCCATGAGCAGATCGTGATGGGCGCCGAGCGGCTCGAGGGGCTGGCTGAATCCGATGAAGTCGCACGGGACCAGCTTCGTCCCCTGGTGGATGAGCTGGTAGAACGAATGCTGGCCATTCGTGCCCGGCTCGCCCCAGTAGATCGCGCCCGTCTCGTACGCGACCCGCGCGCCGTCGATCGTCACGCGCTTGCCGTTACTCTCCATCGTCAGCTGCTGGAGGTACGCCGGGAAACGTGCGAGGTACTGACTGTACGGAAGCACCGCAACCGTCTCGGCGTCGAAGAAGTTGTTGTACCACACGCCGAGCAATGCCATGAGCACGGGGAGGTTCCGCTCGAGCGGTGCCGTGCGGAAGTGCTCATCCATCGCGTGAAAGCCGCTGAGCATCTCGCGAAACCGTTTCGGGCCGATCGCGATCATCGTGGACAGGCCGATGGCCGACTCCATGGAGTAGCGCCCGCCGACCCAGTCCCAGAAGCCGAACATGTTCTCGGGGTCGATCCCGAACGTGGCCACCTCACTCGCGTTCGTGGATACGGCTACGAAATGTCGAGCGATGGCCTGCTCGTCGCCTAACGCCTGTAGCGTCCAGGCGCGTGCCGTTCGCGCGTTCGTCATCGTCTCCAGCGTCGTGAACGTCTTGGACGCGACGATGAACAGCGTTTCCGCGGGGTCGAGGTCGGCGGTCTTCTCGGCGAAGTCCGCGCCGTCCACGTTCGACACGAACCGGCACGTGAGCGCGCGGTCGCTGTAGAAGCGGAGCGCCTCGTACGCCATGGCGGGCCCGAGGTCCGAGCCTCCGATCCCGATGTTGACGATCGCGCGGATCCGGCGCCCCGTGTGGCCCGTCCACGTTCCGTTCCGCACGCGGTCGGCGAAGCTCGCCATGCGGTCGAGGACGTCGTGCACATCATCGACGACGTTGTGCCCGTCAAGGGGGATCGTTGCGCCGCGGGGCGCGCGGAGCGCGACGTGGAGAACGGCGCGATTTTCGGTGACGTTGATGCGGTCGCCGCGGAACATGGCGTCGCGTCGCTCGGTGAGGTGCACCGCCCGCGCCAGGTCAACGAGCAGCCGGATCGTCTCGTCGGTGACGCGGTGCTTCGAGTAGTCGAGGTACAGCCCCGCGCCTTCGGCGACGAAGCGCTCGCCTCGCTTCGCGTCCTGGGCGAACAGGTCGCGAAGATGCGTGGAGCGCAATTGCCGCGCGTGATCCGCGAGCGAGCGCCACTCCGGGAGGTCGGTCACCAGTCTCGCGGTCGAGGCGGCTGGAGCGCTGGGTGTGGTCGTCATGCGTCTCGTTTCAGGACTCTGCAACATACATTACCGGGTGCGGATGTTCGCCATGTCCCACCCGACTGGAGATCGCAAATGAACGTGTTCGCGGCTGTCCCGTCGTCGCGTCAGCTCGGTATCGGCCTGCTCGTGCTTCGCGTCGCGCTCGGAGTCGTGTTCATCGTGCACGGCGGCCAGAAGCTGTTTCAGCTGGGTTTCGCGGGGACCACCGGGATGATGAGCCAGATGGGTATCCCGGCGGCGGGAATCGTGGGACCGCTCCTGGCCATCGTCGAGCCCCTCGCTGGGGTCGCGCTCATTCTCGGGTTGTTGACGCGGCTCGCCGGTCTGGCAATCGCCATCGACATGATCTGCGCGATCTTCCTCGTTCATCTGCCGAACGGTTTCTTCGTCCCAATGGGCATAGAGTTCGTCATGATGAACGCCGCCGCCGGCCTCACCCTCGCCTTTCTTGGCGCCGGTCCGTTCTCGATCGACTACAATCTTCAGCAGCGCCGCTTAGCGCGTTGAGTCTCCGTCAGGAGGAGTCGAATCATGCAGCGCAACACGCCAGGCGTCGCTGACCAAGGCGGCGACATCGAGTCCCACGGCATCGCGCCGGCGGGCTTTCGCCTTCCGAGCTCGACGCGTCTCGGCGCCGTGCGCCTTCAAGTGTCCGATCTCGTCCGATCGCTCACATATTACGACCGCGTGCTCGGGTTGCGTGAGCTGGAACGGCGCGGTCGGGTCGCTGTCCTGGGGCCTGTCGATGGCGACCGTCCCCTCATCGAGCTGCACGAGCTGCCTGGCGCGCAGCCCGTGCCGCGCCGAGGTCGCCTCGGGCTCTATCATTACGCCATTCTCGTTCCCGACCGTGCCGCCCTCGGCCGGTTCGTCTCGCACCTCGCCACGATCGGTGTGTACGCGGGGATGTCGGATCATCTCGTGAGCGAGGCGATCTACCTCTCCGACCCCGACGGGCTCGGCATCGAGGTGTACGCCGACCGTCCGCGCGACACGTGGCGGTACGAAGGCCGCCAGGTCGCGATGACGACCATGCCTCTCGACGCAAACGAGCTGGTCGCCGCCGGCGGCGGCGAGCCGTGGACCGGGATGCCTAACGGGACGGTGATCGGGCACGTGCATCTGCACGTCGGCGACCTCGCGCAGGCCGAGGCGTTCTACCACGACGGGCTTGGGCTGGACAAGGTCGTGTGGGGGTACCCGGGTGCGTTGTTCCTGTCGGCCGGCGGCTACCATCACCACCTCGGAACGAACACGTGGGCGGCGGGCGCGACACCGGCCGGCGAGGGCGACGCGCGGCTGCTCGAGTGGGAAATGATCCTGCCCGAAGCGGAGACGGTGTCGATGGTCGCGAACAACCTCGAGCTCGCGGGCTACACGGTAGGCCGTTCGAGCTCCGGGACCGTCGTCGTGCACGATCCGTGGGGGACGGCGCTTCGCATTCGGGCCGAGTAGGGACGTTCGAACTTCGTATTGCGCGTCATTTTCCGAGCCGGGTACGGACGGCGGGCCGGGTCACCCGGCAGGATGGCCAGTCAGTAGCTTCCCGTGCGGAACTACGTTCGACTCGGGTGGACGGCCCTCTTTCAGGATCCTGAATCCAGGTAGTGAGTAACCAGTCATGAGTAGCCAGTAATTCAGTCGTTGACTGGATGACTGGCCGACTCACTACTGGCTACTCGTTCCTTGGATTCCTCGTCCCGATAGAGGGTCTTCCATGCGCCAGCGACCCAGCCCGACGCACACACTCATCCACTGGCCGTACCTGGAGGAGTCGAATCAGTCCGCGCGAATGGCAACGAGCGGGTCGACCGCCACGGCGCGGCGCATCGGGACGAGACACGCGATCACGGCCGTCGCGACCAGCACGAGCGCGCCAATGGCGAATGACGCGGCGTCGGTGCGACCGACCCCGTACAGCATGTGCTCGAGGAGCTTCGTACCCCAGCGCGCACCCGTGAGCCCGATGACGACGCCGACGCCGGCCAACACGATGCCGCCCCGCAGTACCGAGCGTGCGATGCCGGACCTGGTGGCGCCTAACGCCATACGAATACCGATCTCGCGCGTCTGCTGGGTGACGGCGAACGCCAGCACGCCGTAGAGCCCGATCGCCGCGAGCACGACGGCGATGCCCGTGAACACCACCAGCAGCGCCATGGTGAACCGCGGGCCGGCAATGCTCCGATGTAACGCGTTCTCGATGTTCGAGATCGTCGGCGGCGCCAGGGCCGGGTCCGCCTCCGTGATCAGCGACCGCACGACGGGCATCGGATCGGTCCCGGGCACTGCGCGCACGATGAGCGTCGGCTCGAACAGATCGAGCGACGACTTGTAGAACATCGGCGTGCTCGCCTCGGACGTGAGCCCGCCGGTGAACGCGTCGTCCACCACGCCGACGACCGTATTCCACGTTTCCTTGCCGTCATACACCACCCGGAAGCGACGCCCGATCGCCGACTGGCCGGGCCAGTACTTGCGAACGAATCCGACGTTCACGAGCGCCTGACCGGCCGCGGTCGTGGTGTCCGTGAGCGTCGTCCCCTCGAGAAGCTTGATCCCCATCACCCGAAAGAACTCGGGATCCACGCCGTTGTAATCGACGAACCCCGTGGTACCAGGCGTCGGTGCTGGCTGCCCTTCGATGTGCAACGCACCGATCATGAAGCTGCGACTCGGCGGCGCTCCCGAGGCGACAGTCACGGCGCGAATCCCGGGGGCACTCCGTACGCGCTCCGCCAGCTGCATAACGAATGCGCGTCGCGCCTCCCGCGTCGGGTACGTGTCGCGTGGAAGCGCGATCTGAACGCCGTAAAGCCCCGCCGGCTCGAAACCCGGGTCGATGGACTGCAGGTGTCCGATGCTGCGGACCAGGAGCGTCGCCGCAACGAGCAACACCGTGGACACCGCCATCTCGCTGACGACCAGCAGCGACCGCAGTCGCCGCTGACGTCGCGACTGTGATAGACCTAACGACCCGGCCTTGAGGGCATCGTGCGACGCATGACGCACCGCGTGGAGAGCGCCAAATACGCCGACCCCCAGCCCGGTCAGTACGGCGAGCCCTGTCGTCGCAGCCAGTGTCATGCCGTCGATCCGCGCGCGTGCGAGCTCCGGGAGCGAGTCGGGGCGCAGCGCCACGAGCGCGTTGAGGCCGATCCACCCGACCACGAGCCCGCCCACGCAGCCGGCGGCGCCGAGCAGCAAGCTCTCCGTGAGCATCTGTCGGACGATGCGGAGTCGGCTCGCCCCAAGGGCGGCACGAATGGACAGCTCGCGTTGGCGCCCGGCTGTCCGTGCCAGCAACAGGTGCGCTACGTTCCCACATGCAATGAGCAGCACCAGTGCGACCGCCGCGGAGAGCAGAACGAGCGACTCGCGGAAGCTCACCATCTGCGACGGTGCGCTGAGTCGCGTACGGAAGTCGCCGTGATCGCCTTTCGAGAGCTCGGATCGGGCGTAGATGGAGTCGAGCTCCGCAGCTGCGGTGGCGAGCGTTACGTCCGGCCGCAATCGGCCAATGATCGACACCCCGAAGACATCATCGCGAAGACGAAGCGGTAGCCAAACCTCGCTCACCGTCTCGCTGAGCTTCGGAAGCCGATGGGCCGCGGGCATGATGCCGACGATGGTGTATGGCTCGCGGTCGAGCATGATCGGCTTGCCGAGCACCGTCGAGTCCGAGCCAAACCGCGACCGCCAAAACGGCTCGCTCAGCATCGCGATCCGGACACCCTCGGCAAGGTCGGCGTCGGTGAAGGCGCGGCCGAGAATGGGCCGAGTCCCGGCAAAGCTGGCGAAGCTCGGCAGCACGACACCCGAGCGAACGATCACGGCGGCGCCGTCGGCGGCACGCATCGTCCGGTCCGACGCCATGTACGGCTCGAGAGCCTCGAACGATCGCGCGTTCTCCTTCCAGAGCCGGACGAGCGAGGGGTGCGGATTCACCATCACTCGCATGCCTGTCTGGTTACCCTCGGTCGGCTCCTGATAGACGAAGGCGACGCGGTCCGCGTCGGGGTATGGCACCGGATGCAGCAGGAGCGCGTTCACGACGCTGAACACCGCGGTGTTCGCGCCGATCCCGAGGGCGAGCGTCGCGATCGCGACAGCGGTCCACCCTTTCTGACGTCCCAGGGTCCGAACCGCGTAGCGTACATCCTGCACGAAGGCGTCAACGATCTGGGCGCGGGTCATCCGTCGCTCTCTTCTCGATGTAATGGCAATGCACTCGGCACGCGCTGCCCGGAGGTCGCCGAGCCGACGCGTGGCCGCGCGTCGTGCCTCGGGCTCCGGCATCCCGCGCGCCATGTAATCGCGCGCGCGCATGTCGATGTGAAACGCGAGCTCGTCGTCGACGTCCGCTTCGGCGCGCGGCCCCCAGAACCGGAGGTACCGGCGCCACATCGCGGCCCGACGCGCGTCAGGTGGTGGCGTCTGTTGCGGATCGAACACAGTCTCCGAGCGTCAGCGCGCGCTCGGCGCGGTCTCGAGCACCTTGTAGACCGCCCCGGCGAACCGCGACCAGTAGTCACGCGACGCGGCGAGCTGCTTCTTCCCCGCCGCGGTGAGTCGGTAGAACTTCGCGCGCCGGTTGTGCTCCGTCACCCCCCACTCGGCCACGATGAGTCCGCGCTCCTCGAGCTTGTGGAGTGCCGGGTAGAGTGACCCTTCCTCGACCTGGAGCACGTCGTCGGTGCACTGCTCGATCCAGCGGGCGATCCCGTATCCGTGCGCGGGGGCCCAGGAGAGGGTCTTCAGGACCATCAGGTCGAGCGTGCCCTTCAGGAAATCGGTGGTGGCGTCCGCCATTGGCTCCGATCATCCGGGTGGTGCACGGGCGGCTCGGATGTGAGCTACCCTAGGACTCCGAGGTATATACCTCGGAGTCCTAGGGTACGCAAGTCTGCCGCCCAACATTTTGGCTCCGAGCATCATCGCGCCCTGTACGCATCGCGACCGGCCTCGGAACGGCAGGAGACAGGATGGACAGGATGGACAGGATGACGAAGATGCCCTGCGCGGCGGTACGGTCGCTCGCGCCAGCGGCCTGAAAAAAAGAGGGGAACAGCCCGCAAAGGACGGTGGTCCCGGGCGGCCGTTCCCAACTCTTTCAGGCCGCTCGAGAGAACGCTGCTGCCGCCCGAGTCATCTTCGCCATCCTGTTAATCCTGTCCATCCTGTCTTCCTGCCGTTCAAAGACCGGTCGCGATGCCGACTCGCGCGACAAGTAGGGGTCCGAATCCAAACATCCCGAGCTCGGCGTCAGGCGTCGCGGCTCAGGCACCCCTTCAGGTTCGGCGGATTATCCGACGGAACTTCCGGGTTATTGAGCTCTTCAATCGGAATGGGAAAGCTGGTATCGGCACCATAGATCGACGTGCGGCCGTTCGAGGAGTACGGGCCCGTCGGGAACACCGACTCCGAGTCACGCCCGTACTGCCGGATCAGCCGGCGCATGTCGCCGAGTCGGTGGGCCGTCAGGAACAGCCAGTAGGCGCGCTCGCGGAACAACAGGTCCTGGTGCCCCGCCGCCGTCCCGGGATCCGTGAGCGGCGCGAGTGTGCCGGTGTAGCCGCGCGCAGCCATGACCGCGGCGTTGGCGCGCAGCGCGTTGAGCGTCGCGAGCATTCCGGCCCCATCTCCGGCCTGAAGCTGCGCCTCGGCCTTGATCAGCTCTGCCTCGACACCGTCGGCGAGGATCACCGGCGTGTTCCGGGCAGCGTACTTGCGCGCCTCGAACATCGGGCCGCCGTCGAAGCCATTGCCGTTGTTGCTCGAGCGCGGACGGCTTGCGACTCGGACATCCTGCTCGCTCCGGAACGGGAGACCGTTCACGCCCTCGCGATCCGCGACGCCCCAACGTCCGCCGTTGATCGAAAGCGCCCACACGCCGTTGTTCTGGCGCGCAGAGTTGTCCGAATGCTGAAGCTCGAACTTGTAGTCCACCGGGACTCCAGCCACTGCCGCGGCGGCATCGGCGTAGCGGGCGAGGTCGAGCAACGCTCGCCCCCGTCCGATGCGTGCGGCGTTGACGAACCGCGTGCCGCTCTCGCCCACCGCCGTCGCAACCGCGATGGCGGTGTCGAACTTCGCGACGGCGATCTCGAAGACTTCCTGCGTCGTCTGCGGCGCTCCGTACGTGATCGACTCATCGTCGTTGAGGGTGCTGAAGGGAACGCCGGAGCAGTAGTTCTCGCCGAACAGGATGTAGGCGAAGCCCGCGAGGTTGAGGGCTTCGGCACGTCCGATAGCGTCGGACTCCTCGAGCTCCACGTACTTGCGCGCCGCCCGCTCGGCAGCGGCGCGGCCACGCGACAGCTCACGGAAGATCCCGAGCAGGCTCGAGTTGCCCACGAGCATGTTGCGCGTGTCCACCTCGAACCGCGTTGGGAACGACTCGGTCTGGATGAACTCATCGGCGAGCAGTCCCGAGTAGTTCACCACGCCTTCGAACGTGCCGCCGTTGTATCCGGCGAGCACTTCGGCGTACGCCGAGGTCAGGAGGACGGGCAGATTCGCTGGATCGTTCAGCGCGCCCGGTCGCACGACATCAGGATCCTCGACGTTGAGCACCTCGTCGGTGCTGCAACCGGCAGCGAGGACCAGCGTGAATGCCGCGAGCGTGTTGCGGCTTCGGCGGCGAAACATCGGATTGGTCATATATGTGAAATCGTCGATGGTTGACGTGGTTCGATCGTCATTCCGGGCGGAGCGCCGCAGGCTCGCAGTCGAGCAATCGGCGTCGTCCTCGTAGAGGGCTGGCCCCGCTACCGGGAAGGGGAAGAAAACAAGACCCAGATTACGCCGATTTCGCAGAAGTCGCAGATCCTCTCTCTACCCGGTCTGTGGCTACTCTCGCGCGGTCGAGCTTCCTGATAGAGCGCTTCTGCGGAATCGGCGAAATCGGCGGCCATCTGCGTCAGGTCTTCTTCAGCATCCCGATAGAGGGACCAAGCCCCTCTACCGGGACGCCGAGGACTCGTCGCTGCGCTCGGAATGACATTCGATCAGAACGTGAAGTTCAGCCGCGCCGTGAAGTACCGGACCGGCGGCAGCGTGAGGAAGTCGGACGTCGAGAAGTTCTGGTTAGGCGTCGACGTGATTTCCGGGTCGAGCCCCTTGTAGTCCGTCCACAGCGCGAGGTTGCGACCCGCGAGCGTCAGGCTGAGGTTCTCGGTTCGTGCTAGCGCCGCCCAGCGGCGCGGCGCGGTGATCGACACCGACACTTCGCGCAGGCGCGTGAACGTCGCGTCCTCGATGTACCCCGCGTCCGTCGTGAGCAGCCCGGCGATCGCCGCGGCCTGCGCCTCGAGTGGCTGCGACGGGTCGTTGATCGCGAGACAGTTCTGCGCGAAAACGCAGCGGAACCGATCCGTGTTGTTCAGCGTCTTGTAGCCGCCGCGATGGCTCAGCAACGCCTGGACTCGCACGTTGCGGAACAGCGTGAGCGCCGGCTGGAACTGGAACTCCCGCTTGGGCAGCGCATTGCCGAGATAAATTGAAGTGTCGCCCAGCTGCACTTCCGACCGCGCGATCATGCCGTCGTTGTTCGCGTCGCTGAACGTGTACGGCCGCTGCCACCATCCGCCGGCGGGGTAGCCACTCCGATGCTGCTGGCGGGCGCTGTTGAGGTTGATCGGCGCGATGCCTTCACCGAGCTCCTCGAGCTTGTTGTCGTTGAAGCTGCCGCCGAGCGTCAGCTCGAACGTCACGGGATCGGTCTTCACGACGGTGCCCGAGATCTGTCCTTCCCACCCCTGGTTGCGCATGCGGCCGATGTTCTCGAACCGCGTGTCGGACCCGCCAACGGAAACCGCCAGCGGCCGCTGCACGAGGAGGTCGCGCGTCGTCTTGTCGTAGTAAGTGACCTGCAGGTTCACGCGATCGTTCGCGATCCCGGCGTCGAAACCGAGCTCGTACTCCGCCGTGCGCTCGGGCTCGAGCTTGGGGTCGCCTACGCCCGCCTGCGTGAACGTCACCGCGGGCAGCTCCGCATTGTCGACGCGGACGACCGTCGGGTTCAGGTAGGTGATCGCGTCGCGGAAGTTCGGCTGACGTCCCGACTGTCCGTAGGCGGCACGAAGCCGAACCGATGACACCACCGGGTTTTGCGGGAAGAAGGCTTCCTCGCTCGCCACCCACGAGGCGTTGATGGTCGGGTAGGTGACCCAGCCAAAGCGCTCGCCGAACGCGCTATTGCGATCACCGCGAATGCCGAGGTTCACGAACAACCGATCGCGCCACGACACCTGCTGCTGGGCGAAGATGCCGAGCAGCACGTTGTCCGTGTTGTATTCCGCGACGCGGTACCGCGCGCTCGTCCCACTGAGCGAGCTCGAGCCCGGAGTC
The DNA here is from genome assembly GCA_036741775.1 of Gemmatimonadaceae bacterium. GTDB lineage: Bacteria > Gemmatimonadota > Gemmatimonadetes > Gemmatimonadales > Gemmatimonadaceae > JAJKIV01. The sequence continues at coordinate 12,197 of DAINRQ010000103.1, forward strand.
AGTACCGCACCACGCGCGCTGGTTCCCTGAAACGTCTCCTGCGCGTACTGCCCGCCGACCTGAGTCGTGGAGCGAATGTCGGTGAACGGCGTGAACGACGCCGTCGCCGTCGCCTGTGACGTCCAGTTGTAGATGTTCCACGGGTTCGAGTCCACGCTGCCCTGCGGGTAGTCGGCGACGAACACGCGGTTGGGAGGAATGATTTGCTTCGTCAGCTGATTGACGTAATCGAGCCCCGCCACGCCCTGGATGCTGAGCCAGGGGAGGGCCTGAATGTTCGTGTTGATGGAGTTGCTGTAGCGGTTCGAGCGAACGCCGACGTTCAGATAGTCGATCTGCTCGGGGCCGATGCGGTTGAACCACCCGCCATTGAGCGTATCGGACTGCAGCGGTCGGCCGAGGAGCCCCACGCCCATGTAGCCGAGCGTGCTGTTGTCGCTGATGGGCAGCTGCGTGTTGTCGCGGACGTAGCTGTTGTTGAACGAGAGATCCCAGTTGCTGCGCAGCTGTGTGCGCAGGTTGCCGCGAACAGCGGCCTTCCGCGAGAAGCTGGTGGGCAGCACGCCCGTCTCGCCGTCGTAGTCCGCACCGACGTAGAAGCTGTAGCGCTCCGTGCCTCCGGACGCGTTGAGGCCGCCGGCGAGCCGGTTCCCGTTGCGGAACGGGCTGAGATTCGTGAGCGGGTTGCGCGACACGAGCTCCTCCGGCGTGCAGAGGCCGCGCGTCCGCGCGTCGATGTTGCACTGCACGGTTTGACCGGCCGCGTTACGCCCGCGCATGGCGACGTTCGCCGGGAAATCCGTTTCATTGGTGGCTCTGCCACCTTCGAGGTGCATCGACCACCGCGTGCGGCCAGCACGGCCACGCTTGGTCGTGATCTGGATGACGCCGTTCGCGGCCGCGGTGCCGTACAGCGCCACGCCCGACGGACCACGAATCACGTCGATGGTCTCGATGTCCTCGGGGTTGATGTCGTTGAGGCGGGACACGGTCTGCCCGCCGGTCGCGACGTTGGTACCGAGCGTGTTGGCGCTCGAGATGTTCACCTGCTCGCGGCTGCCGACGTCGTTGTTCGCTCGGACCCCGTCGATGATGAGGAGCGGCTCGTTCGACAGCGACAGCGAGTTCGCGCCCCGAACGCGAATGCGCGACCCGCCCCCGGCCGTGCCGCTCGACTGCTGCACGTAGAGGCCCGGCGCGCGGGAGTTGAGCACGTCGGTGATGTTGCTCGTCGCCGCGAGCTCCTCGGCGGCGGGGGCGATGGTGGCGACGCTGCTCCCGGTTTCGCGCTGGCGGATCTGCTCGCCGGTGGCGGTCACGGTGACCTGGTCGAGGGTGACGACCGTGGCGCCTAACGGGATATCCAGCGTCGTCGTCTGGCCGGTCGTGACGGTCACCGGCAGGACCGACGCCTGATACCCGATGCGCAGGACGCGCACCTGGTAATTCCCCGCGGGCACGTTGGCCATGCGGTAGACGCCCTGGTCGTTCGTGAGCGCGCCGCGGGTGGTGCCGATGAGCGAGATCTGCGCCGACGCAACCGGCTGCTGCGTCGCACGGTCGCGCACGGTGCCGGTGATGGTGCCGCCCTGCCCCGCCACAGGAGTCTCCTGGGCGCCGAGCACAGCCGACGCAACGACGAGCGGCGTGACTACGCGTAGACAGAAGGTTCGTATCATGTATACCCTCCCTGGTGATGTGACAGCGCTGACGTTCCGCTGACGACCACCTAACGTCCATCGGAGGGTATCGATTCGGCCACGCCCCAGGGATCGGGCGATCGCCGCGCGTGTTCGAGCGAGCGAACGCGATGCCGATCCCTACGCGCGTACCGACCAGTCCGGCGCTCCGTCCTGCGCCGGTGGCGTTGCGGTCACATCGGCGGTATCCGCAGCTCGACGTTGTCGCCTTCACTCACGAGGATCTCCGACGTGATCGGCGCGCGCTGGGACCCGATTGGATCGGCCTGAAAGCGCAACGGCGTTGGACCAAAGATCATCCCTTGCGGTAACGGGAGTCGCGTCTCGCTGACCGGTCGGGCCGTCCCGAGCCGGATACGTTCCGCCCCACGCCAGACGTAGATGGTCATCTCGAACGACGACCGGTTGTCGACCGTCAACGTCGTCGTGGGCCGTTCATCGGTCGCGCCACGGCGGCTCGCGCAGGATGGTACGGCTACGAGCATGGCGGCGACGCTCGCGGCGAGCGCGACACCTCGGAAGCGAGTGCGCATGGACGCCTCGTTGGGTTGAGATTGGTGGATGGCACGATCATATCGCGTGCCGGCCGGGCTGCTCCGTCGATCGACGAGTGAAGCGAGTGCGAGGTGTTGATGCAGGCCGCTCCGCGCTTGCGATCGACATCGCCGCTCGATTTCACACACGGCTCCGTGATCCGAGCGCATCCGTCGTTGACCGTACCTGTTCCGCACTCTCATATTCGCACCACACACTCACGTAACCCGGAGGCGGCGATGGTTCATCGTTCGTTCACTGCGGGTGTCTGCGCCATCGTAATGGCGCTGACGTCGCTCGCCAGCTCGGCTGTCGGACAAACACCGACCGGCGCCGGGCGCATAACAGGAACCGCGACCGATTCCGCGAGCGGCCGCACGTTATCGGCCGTCCAGGTGTCGATCGCCGGAACGCGGCTCGGCGCGACGACCGACGAGGCGGGTCGGTACACGATCACGGGCGTTGCCGACGGGACGCATACGCTCGAAGTACGCCGCCTCGGCTTCCGCGCCATGACCGTCCCTAATGTCGTGGTGAGTGGCGGCTCGGGCACGGCTGATTTCCGGATGGCGCCCGCTCCACTGACGCTCGAGGCCGTGGTCACGACGGGCGTCGTGGACCCGACGAGCGGCACGCGCGTCCCCTTCACCGTTGGGAAGGTGGATGTGGAGAACGCGCCGGTTCCCGCGACCAATGCCGTCGAAACAATTCAGGGCAAGATCGCCGGCGCGACGGTCGTACCACTGGGCCAGCCCGGCAGCGGCACGAACATCCAGCTTCGCACGCCGACGAGCATCAGCCGCTCCAACGCGCCGCTCATCGTCGTGGACGGCGTCATTCAGAGCCAGTCATTTGGTGGGTCGACCGCCGACCTCGAGGCCTCCGACATCGAGAGCATCGAAGTCGTGAAAGGCGCGGCCGCCGCATCGCTGTATGGATCGCGCGCGGCGTCCGGTGTCATCCAGATCCGCACCCGACGCGGTTCCGACCTCACGTCCGGGGCCACCCGGGTGACCGCGCGGTCCGAGATCGGCTCGAACGCGCTCGCGGGCGAGATCGATTGGGCACGCTACCATTACTACCTGGAAAACGGGTCGAGCTACATCGACGCGGCAGGCGAACCCGTCGCGCGGGAAGAGCGCGTCGCTGACAGCGCGTTCACCCGCTTCCAGGATCGCCCGTATCCAGGTCCCGTCTACGACCAGGTGGACCGGTTCTTCGACCCGGGGCAGTTCTTCAAGAATTCGCTGAACATTGCGCAGAACGGCGACCGCACGAACTGGTTCCTTTCGCTCGTGAACGCGCGCGAGGACGGCGTCGTGCTCAACAGCGGCAAGTACGAGCAGAACGACGTGCGCGTGAACCTCGACCATCGGCCGACGTCGAACCTTCGGCTGTCGTTCAGTGGCTATCACAGCCGATCGGACCGGCACGAGCTGTACGGGGACACCTTCTTCGACCTCATCAACCAGGCGCCTGACGTCGATCTGCTCACGCCCGACGAGGACGGCACGCCGTACGCGTTTCAGCTCGATCACGAGGGACGCGAGGAGAACCCGCTCTACGTCCTGGCCACGGAGGACAACCGCCGTAAGCGCGCTCGTACGCAGGGGAGCCTCGACGGGCGCTACGCGCCGTTGAGTTGGCTCAGCTTCGACGCGAACGTAAGCTATGACCGCTCTGACCGTCGCGTGAATTTCTTCCTCGACCGCGGGGTGAAGACCGAGGGGTTCGCGCTCGGCGGCCTCGGGGAGATCGAGAACATTGCCGGGACGACCGACGCCCTCAATGCGGCGGTCAGCGCGAACGCGCTCGGCGCGTTCGGCGCGCTCACCGTGCGCGGCACCGTGCGCGGGCTGATGGAGCGTGAGACGAACCAGGTCACCGAGTCGACGGGCGAGGACCTCGCGGCACCGGGGGTGCGCAGCCTCGCCAATGCGCGCCAGCGTACCATCGAATCCGAGATCGAGGAGATCAGGTCGAATGGCTTCTTCGTAACGTTAGGCGCCGATTACGACGGCCGCTACATCCTCGACGGACTCGTCAGGCGCGACGGGAGCTCCCTGTTCGGACCGGACGAGCGATGGAACACCTACTACCGTGCGAGCGCCGCGTATCGCATCGGCAAGGAGGCGTGGTGGCCGTTCCCGCTCTTCAGCGACTTCAAGCTGCGCGCCTCCCAGGGCACGGCCGGTGGACGCCCCGACTACCCCGACCAGTACGAGACCTTCGACTTCACCGACGGTGGCGGGCTCGTAAAAGCGACGCTCGGCAACCGCGCTCTCAAGCCCGAGCACGCGACCGAGACCGAGCTCGGAATCGACGCCATTATCCGCGACCGCGTCTCGATCCAGCTCTCGTACGCACGCACGAAGGTGGTGGATCAGCTGCTGGAGGTGCCGCTGTCGGCCGGGCTCGGGTATCCGACGCAGTGGCAGAACGCCGGCACGGTCGAAGGCAACACGATCGAAGCGACGCTCGAAGCACAGCTCATTCAGCGGCCCGACGTCGCGTGGCGTCTCGGTCTCGTGGCCGACCGCTCCCGCAGCAAGATCACCGAGTTCAATCTGCCGTGCTTCTCGGTGCAGACCATCGCGTTCCGCTGCGGCGGCGAGACGCTGGGCGCTATCTACGGTTTCCGCTTCATCCAGTCCGCCAGCGAGCTTCCCGCGGACGCCGCCGCGCGAGCGTCGGAGTTCCAGACCAACGACGAAGGGTTGCTCGTGTGGGTCGGTCCCGGTAACAGCTACCGTGATGGCGAGTCGAAGCGCCTCTGGGGCACGAACGCGACCATCGGCACGACGAACTACGGATGGGGGCAGCCCATCACGCTCCGCGATGAAACCGGGAGCGCGGCCCTCGTGAAGATCGGTGACGGCAATCCCGATTTCCGGCTCGGGGTGTCGAACAACGTGACATGGCGGAACTTCAGCTTCTACGGGCTCGTGGACGCCGTGGTCGGCGGTCAGGTCTACAACCAGACGCGCCAGCGTATGTATCAGTGGGCACGTCACGGGGACGTCGATCAGGCCGGTAAGCCGGATGAGCTGAAGAAGACGATCGAATACTACGTCAGCCTGTATGCGGCGAACGACCCGACGAGCTATTTCGTCGAGGACGCCGGCTTCGTGAAGCTCCGCGAGCTGTCGGTCCGCTACCGCCTCGGTCAAAGCCTGCTCCGGCCGTTGTCGCGGGTAGGCGTCAGCGCGGCAACGCTGTCCCTCATTGGTCGGAATCTGCTGACGTTCACTGACTACAAAGGCTACGATCCCGAGATTGGCGAGACGCCGGCGGGCGGTGGAGCGTTCGTCAAGCTCGACAGCTTCGCGTATCCCAGATATCGCACCATTACCGGCAGCGTGGAGATCGCCTTCTAATGCGCAGACTTCTCGTACCGCTCCTTCTCGTTGCCGCGACGGCGTGTCAGGACCTCGCGGTCACGAACCCTAACGAGCCGGATCGCACCCGCGCGACGCAACAGCCCGCGGCGGTCGAGGCGTTCGTGGCGAGCTCGTTCCGAACCTGGTGGCCCGTCGCTGGACACGACGACTACCCGGGCTGGGCGCTCTCGACCATCGCCCGTGAGGTCACCTCGGGATTCGCGGACTTCGGACAGCTCGAGCTCTCGGCTGAACCGCGCTCGGCGTGGAACAACAGTCCCGTGAACGCGCGCAACAACGTCTCCGAAGACCCCTGGTACGACCTCTATTCGGTCATCTCGACGGTGAATGACGCGCTCATCGCCATCGATGACGGCCTCGAGATCGGGAGCGGCAACAACATCGCGTCGAGTACGACACGCGCCCACGCGTTCGCGAAGTTCATGCAGGCCATCTCCTATGGATACCTCGGCCTCTACTTCGACAAGGCGTTCATCATCGACGAGACCACACAGCTCGACACGATTACGACGCCGGAGTTCACGCCGTACGAGGGCGTACGCGATGCGGCGATCGCGCAGCTCGACGCCGCCATCCAGATCGCCCAGGAGAATACCTTCACACTGCCGGCGGACCAGTGGCTCTTCACAGCCATGACGCGCGATCAGTTCGTGCGGCTCGCGAACTCCTTCGCGGCGAAGTTCATCGCCTACACCCCGCGAACCCGCGAGGAACGCGCCGCCGCCGACTGGGAGGAGGTCATCCGCCGCGTGGACGCCGGGATCCAGACCGACTTCGCGCCCATCGCCCAACCCGACATCCTGTGGGATGACTGGAAGCGTCTCGTCGCGCGCGTCCGGAACGAAGCCCGACCGAGCGATTTCGGACGGCCGTCGTACTGGCTGATCGGACCAGCCGATTCGACCGACGGTTTCGTCGAGTGGGCCGCAACTCCGGTCGCAGACCGCGAGGGGTTTCAGTTGCGCACGCGTGACCGGCGCGTTCAGGGTGACGGCAGCCCGGCGACGGCGGGTAAGTACGTGGGCTTCAACGAGAACAACATCTTCGCGGCGAGCCGCGGGACGTATCGCTTCTCCTGGTACTTCTTCCGGCGCTTCGGCACCGGCACGAGCTGGCAGAACGGCCCGCAACCGGCCGTCACGGTCACCGAGATGGACCTGCTCAAGGCCGAGGCGTTGATTCGCCTCAACCGTGCGGACGAAGCCGTCCCCCTCATCAACAAGTCACGCGTGGCGAACGGCGAACTGCCCCCGGTGACGGTCGAAGGTCCACCTAACGAGCCGGGGTGTGTGCCGCGCAAGGTGAACGGCGACTGCGGCAGCCTCTGGGACGCCCTCCGCTACGAGAAGGGGATCGAGATGCTCGGCGTCGATGCGGTGACGACGTACTTCGACCGCCGCGCCTGGCAGGAGCTTCCCGAGAACAGCATCCTCCAACTCCCGGTTCCAGGACGAGAGCTCGGCACGCTGCGCCTTCCACTCTACACGTTCGGCGGGCCGGGCGGCGAGTCATCGGCCCCAACGCCAGACCCGGAGCGATGCCCCGTCGCGATGCCGCGCTGCCCATGAGCGCGCGCCCTCGCGCGTAGGCGACTCGTTCGAGAGTCGCGAACGGCCCTGACTCGGAGTCAGGGCCGTTTCGCTTATCCTCTGCCAATGACGCGTCCGTCGGCACGACGTGTGCTCCCCCGACGAATCCGCGTCTGCGACAGAACCCGGACTTCACTACCGACCGTAGCAAGCCCCAGCTGCGTGATCGACCTGGCCGGCAGACGCTCTCGAAGCGGTCGCGAGCACGTTGGGCGCGGCCTCGAGCGGTACCGAGGCGAACGAGGAGGACACGATGGGAACGGCATCGCGGACCATGGAACGAAATGTGGACATGCAGGAGGAAACGTCGGCGCGAAGCGGTCCTGAGTACGAGCAATCCGCGGAGCGCAACCCGCGAACATCGAGCGCTACGCGTAGCGCTGACGGGCTCGCGAACGCGCTCGGCTGGTTCAGCATCGGGCTGGGACTCGCACAGGTCGCCGCCCCGCGGGGTGTCGCGCGTCTGATCGGCGTGAGGGACGACAACGAGAACACCGCCATTATGCGGACGCTCGGGATGCGCGAGATCGCGAGTGGCATCGGCATTCTGTCACAACCACGCCCAGCCGGGTGGATGTGGACCCGCGTCGCGGGCGACATGATGGACCTGGCGCTCCTCGGGAGCGCCCTCAACGCAAGCGGAACGCAGCGTAACCGTACCGTTGCGGCGACCGCGGCCGTTCTTGGTGTGACGGCGCTCGACGTATTGGCGGGGCAGCGGTTGACCGATCAGGCGAGAGAGGAGGACGAATACGGCGCTCGGGACAAGCAGGCCGAGCGGGAGGTCACGAGGAGCATCACGATCAACCGGCCGCCGGAAGAGGTCTACGAGTTCTGGCGTCAGTTCGAGAACCTGCCGCGCTTCATGCGTCATCTCGAGTCGGTCGCGGTGATCGACCACCAGCGGTCGCACTGGAAGGCGAAGGGGCCGGCGGGGAAGACGTTCGAGTGGGACGCAGTCATCACGGAAGACCGGCCTAACGAGCTCATCTCCTGGCGGTCCGACGACAATGCCGACGTGCGCAACGAAGGCACCGTACGCTTCCGGCCGGCGCCCGGCGGCCGCGGTACCGAGGTCTCGGTCGACCTCAGCTACGATCCGCCCGGCGGGAAAATCGGCGTGGCCGTCGCCAAGGTGCTCCGTCGCGAGCCGAGCGAGCAGGTACCCGACGATCTGCGACGGCTCAAGCAGGTCCTCGAGATTGGTGAAGTCGTGGTGTCGGACGCGACCGTGCGGCCGGGCCGCCCGCATCCGGCACAGCCGGACGATCAGGTGGAGGTGGAGCAATGAAGGCGACGTGCTGGATGGGCAGGCAGTCGGTTGAGGTCCGGGACGTTCCGGATCCCAGAATCCTCAACCAGCGTGACGCGATCGTCCGCATCACGTCCACCGCGATCTGCGGATCCGATTTGCACCTCTACAACGGCTTCGTGCCGTCCATGGAAAAGGGCGACATTCTCGGCCACGAGTTCATGGGTGAGGTGGTAGAGGTCGGACGCGAGGTCAAGGAACTCGCGGTTGGCGACCGCGTCGTCGTTCCCTTCCCCATCGCGTGCGGCGTCTGCGCGGCGTGTAACGCCGAGGCGTACGCGCTCTGCGAGAACTCGAACCCGAACGCATGGATGGCCGAGAAGGTGTGGGGCCACTCGCCTGCCGGAATCTTCGGGTACTCGCACATGCTCGGCGGCTTCGCCGGCGGGCAAGCGCAGTACGCTCGCGTTCCGTTCGCCGACGTCGGGCCACTCAAGATCGAGAACGGCCTGGCCGACGAGCAGGTCCTCATGCTCGCGGACATCTTCCCCACCGGCTACATGGGCGCGGAGATGTGCGGGATCCAGCGGGGGCAGGTGGTCGCGGTGTGGGGCGCTGGGCCGGTCGGGCAGTTCGCGATCGCCAGCGCGATCATGCTCGGCGCCGATCGCGTGATCGCCATCGACCGGTTCCCGTATCGCCTGGAGATGGCGCGTGACAAAGCGGGCGCGACCGACATCGTGAACTACGAGGAAGTCGACAGCGTATCGGAGGCGTTGAAGGAGCTCACGGGCGGTCGCGGCCCGGACGCGTGCATCGAAGCCGTCGGTATGGAAGCACACGGCCATGGGCCGATGTACATGTACGACCGGGTGAAGCAGGCTGCGCGGCTCGAGAACGATCGCCCGATCGCGCTACGCGAGGCCATCGTTGCCTGCCGTCCTGGCGGCGTCGTGTCGGTGATCGGCGTGTACAGCGGGTTCATCGACAAGTTCCCGATGGGCGCCGTGATGAACAAGGGGCTCACCATTCGGGCCGGTCAGTGCCACGTGCAGAAGTACATGAAGCGGCTGTTGGAGCACATTCAGCGCGGGGACATCGACCCGAGCTTCGTGATCACGCACACGTTAGGGCTCTCGGACGCTCCCCGAGGCTACGAGATGTTCCTGAACAAGGAAGACAACTGCGAGAAAGTCGTCCTGAAGGCCTAGCTGGGGGATTGACCTAAGTGGTTGCGCTGTCTATATTAATGTCACGTTCCGGCGGTCGGAGAGCACCACGTTTCGAGCCGACAATTTCGAAGCCGGGGACCTGAGCAGTTTCATTGACGACATGCCCCAGTGCGGGGACGTCGAAGGTGAGCGCCGGGCCACCCACCTGTTCAATCAGGGCTTCGAAACAGGCTCTCCGGTCGATCGGAAACCGAAAGCGGCCCGCTTACGAGCGGGCCGCTTTTTTTC
>DAINRQ010000104.1:0-21998 GCA_036741775.1 Gemmatimonadaceae bacterium
CCCCCACACGCCCTCGCTCGCTTGACCACAATTACCCGTCAAGCAGAGCACGCGCTGTGAATCGGCTTCCGCCGACTCACGCATGAGTGTTTGATCTGTGCAATCTCGCTCATCCTCTCCGTTCGCCCAGCGCAGAGCGTCACCCCGCACCAGACTCAAGAGATCGATGAGGATTCGTATCCCACGATCTACCTCTCTCCTTCACTTTTCAAACAGCGCTCCGCAAACGAAAACGGTTGCGGAAAAGCTTCGAATTGTAACCCGATCATCGCCGTAAGTCAACCGAACAACTACACCTACGACAACCAACCACCCTAAGGCCGAGCTCGCCTAACGCCCGCCACGGCCGAAGGGCGCGAAGCATACATCCCGCCACATCGCAAGACAAGGAGGTTGGATAGCCATCAGCTAGCAGCTAGCAGCTAGCAGCAAAGCGAGAACCCTCGGGAAGCCCCTCTCCGATAGGGAGACATCCCGAGGGTTTGGCTTTGCTGCTAGCTGCTAGCTGATCGCTGATAGCTTTCCCTAATGTCCCCCACCGCAATCGTCTCACACAAAGGCGCCCAGCGATGGGCCGCCGGACACCCCTGGATCTTCCGCACCGACGTCGTCGAGCGACCCGACGCCGAGCCCGGGGCCGTTCGCGTCACCGACTCGCGACGACGCCCCCTCGGCACCGCGCTCTGGAGCCCCCGCTCTGAGATCTCCCTCCGATTCCTCGACCGCGACCCCGACGCCACGATCGACGACGCATGGTGGCGCGCACGCATCGAGGCCGCGCTGCGACGCCGCGAGCCACTCCGCACCGTCGCCTCCGCGTACCGGCTCATCCACGGGGAAGGCGATGCCCTGCCGTCGCTCGTGTGCGACCGGTACGACCGCTGGCTCGTCGTCCAGCTCCTCAGCGCCGGCCTGGAACGCTTCCGCGCACCCATCCTGTCCGCGCTGCTCGACCTAACGAGCGCCGAGGGCATTCTCGCCCGCAACGATCCGCCCGTGCGCGCCCGCGAAGGACTTCCCCGCGAAACCACACTCCTGTGCGGCGACGTCCCGCAGGAAATCGAGGTTCGCGAACACGACGTGCGCTATCTCGCCGCGCCGTGGACTGGCCAGAAGACCGGCGCCTTTCTCGATCAGCGCGAAGCACGCGCCCGCGCCGCCACCTACGCCCGTGGCCGGGCGCTCGATTGCTTCAGCTACCACGGCTCGTTCGCCCTCCACCTCGCACGCGCGGCAGACCATGTCACCGCGCTCGACAGCTCCACCGCCGCGCTCGAGCGCGCTGCCGAGAACGCCCGGCGCAATGACCTCCGGAACATCGAGCTCGTCGACGCCAACGCGTTCGACTACCTGCGCGATCGGGAACGCGACGGCACGGCGTTCGACATGATCGTGCTGGACCCGCCGGCCTTCGCGAAGAGCCGCGCGAGCCTAACGAGCGCCCTGCGCGGGTATCACGAGATCAACCTGCGCGCCATGCGGGTGCTCTCCCCCGGCGGGTTCCTGTATACGGCGAGCTGCAGCTACCACCTCACGAAGCCGATCTTTCTCGAGATGCTCGAGCGCGCCGCCGCCGATAGTGGCCGCCGCATGGCCCTCCGTGATCTCGTGGGCCAGCCGCTCGACCACCCGGAGATTCTCACGATCCCGGAAACCGGCTACATCAAGGGGGCGGTGCTCGAAGCCATGGACTGAAGCGCCTAACGCCTCTGGCACCGCGGACAGTAGTACGTCGACCGGCCGGCCTGAGTCAGGCGGCGGATGCGCGCGCCACAGCGAGCGCACGGCTCCCCCTCGCGCCCATAGACCTCGAAGCGATCGGAATCCTCGCGATACCGCTCGCCCGCGCCCTCGGCGTTCGTCAGCACCGTACGAATCGCATCCAGTAACCGCGCCTGACGCGCGCGGCTGAGTGACGACGCCGGCACACGTGGGTCGATGCGCGCGACCCAGAGCGCCTCGGCCGCATAGATGTTCCCCACCCCGGCGAGCACGCGTTGATCGAGGAGCGCCACCTTGATCGCGACGCGCCGGCGCGCGAGCGCGGCGCCGAACGTGTCGACGCCGACGCTCGGGTCGGCAGCGTCCGGGCCGAGCTCCGGGATTCCCGGCCCATCCCGTCGAACGACTCGCACCGTCGAGAGCGCGCGCGGATCCACGAGCGATATGCGTACCCCGTCATCGAGCCTGATCACTACCCGAGCGAACCTCGGCACTGACGCATCCGACGCGTCGAGCAACCAGTCGCCCGTCATTCGAAAGTGGACGACGAGCGTGTCGCCCGTCGAGAGCCGCAGGAGCTGGTGCTTGCCGCGCCGCTCCACGCTCTCGATCGTGGCGCCGCGCACACGCGCGATGTCGCGCGGCGGCAGTCCGCGCCGCTGCGACGGGTGAAGCGCCTTCACCTCCCGCACCGTTCTTCCGACCACCGCCGCTCGAAGCTGCCGCGCGGCGTACTCGACTTCCGGTAGCTCCGGCATCCTGGCTCCGTCACATCTGGTTCGCGCCGGCGGCGTGCCGCTGACGCATCTCGAGCACGCCGGCGTTGACACCCTCTCCCGCGTCGGTGAAACTCCGGCCGTGACCGCGACGCCGTCCACGAATTCTCCCTCCCCGCCACCCGCTCCCGGCGCCGACAGGACGACGGCTCGAGCAACTCGGCCCGGCGCCGTGCGTGGGGTCCTGGCACGTGTCCTCGTGCTCAACCTCGTCGTCGTCGCCATCAAGCTGGCGGTCGGGCTACGGACGGAGGCGCTATCGGTACTGGGCGCCGCGCTCGAATCATCGCTGGACCTGCTCAACAACGTCGTCGGAATGATACTCGTGAGCGTCGCGGCACGTGCGCCTGACGAGACCCACCCATACGGTCACGAGAAGTTCGAGACCTTGGGGGCACTGGCGATCGTGACCTTCCTGTCGATCTCGTGCTTCGAGCTGTTACGCGAAGGGATCGTTCAGCTCCGGCGCGCCCACGTGCCGGCGTCGCCGAGCATCCTGGAGATCGGCCTCATCGTTCTCACCCTCGCGGTGAATGCGTTCATCGTCATGTACGAGCGCCGGCGCGGCCGGGAGCTGTCGAGCGCCTTCCTCGTCGCCGACGCCGCACACACGAACAGCGATCTGTACGTCACGCTACTCGCGCTCGCTTCACTCCTGCTCACACGGCTCGGCTTTGGGGCACTCGACCCCGTGCTCGCACTCCTGGTGGCCGTCATCATTGCGTGGAACGGTTACCAAATCCTCCGCGAGACGGTCCCCATCCTGGTCGATGAGCGAGGCCTCGATTCGGCCGACGTGCGCCGGATCGTCGAACGCATTCCGGAGATCTCGGAGGTTCGGAGCGTTCGGTCGCGCGCCGGCGCGTCGGGGGTCGTCTTTGCCGAGGTGACCGTAGGGGTCGACGGGTCGACGAGCGTCGCCGAGGCGCACGCGATTGCCGATGAGGTCGAGCACCGTATCGCGGATGCGCTTGGCGCATCGGAAGTGATTGTGCATGTCGAGCCGTCGTGAGACTTGCGCACGCGACCGGCTGTTCTAGTTTTGTCCGGCGTTCCGGCCACGGGGTTCATGCCGCATCAGCAACACCGTTCGCTCAAGCACGAGTACGAAGTCTACGTACAGCGCGAGATCGAGGACTATAAGGACTCGATCCCGCGGTCAGCGATCCTCAGTATCGGCGACGAGGCTGTTGCACGGTTGCGCGCCCAGGAGCAGTTCGCCTTCGACGAACTCGTGCTCTGGGACGAGGTCGATCGGATCATAACGCGACGCCTTCGCATCCCGGCATTCAGCACGTGGAAGAAGCGTCGCCTCAAGCGGCTCGCCGAATACAGACGCCCTGAGCACTGGGGGATGCGCGCCGATACCCCGCTGGTTCGCGCGATCCCTCCCGGGTCGGAGTCTCACGTGCTCGTCTCGGGTGCGCGAATCTCCGAATCGGCGCTCTACCTGGCGGCGAATGGGTGCACAGTCACGGCCGTCGAGGAGGAGCCTGACGTGCTCGAGCGCGTGATCAGCGCCGCCGAAGCAGTCGGTATCGCGCGCCAGGTCAACGCCTGTGCGAGCCCGCTCAGCCGGTGGGCGCCCGAGAACCCGCTCACCGCGGTCGTCTGCTCACCTGCGGCGTTCGCAGGTCTCTCGGACGACGATCGAGCTCGCGTAATCGCGGTCCTTCAGAGCGCCACGCTGGACGGCGGGGTACACCTCGTTGAGACGATCGCGGCTGGCCAGACCGCCCTTACTATAGAAGAGCTGCGCACACGCTACCGAGGCTGGTCCATCTCGGTCGAGCGTGAGGACACGCCGGCACCGACTTTTCTCGCTCGGAAGGGCCCGGCGTCATGAATTGATACGCTGTGTCCTCCAATTGTGTGTCGATCCGAGACAACCGGTGCGCCCGCACCGGTTATTCTTTTTATAACATGTTACCCGACAGTCACTTACATGAACGGCACCGCGTGGCACCCCGGATGCTATGCGCTACTGTGGCTGACGCGACCCCTTCTCTTGGAAAGGGTGGATGACAGGCGGTCGAGCTCGCGAACCGTTCTCGCGGCGCATCGGCCGCCTGTCGTCATTTCGTACTCGCCGGCCAGACACAAATCGAGCGCCGCCATCGTAATCGGATTCGTCGACCGACCGGACGCTCCCGTAACCAGCAGTCCAACTCGACATCTCGAGGGATCAATGACCGATATTCGTCAGACCGGGACCGAGGAAGAGCCCATTGGCATCGTGATCTCCCGGGGTTCGCGGGGTGACGTTACTCCGCGTTTCGCCGCGTATGTGTGGGGTCAGTTCCTGGATGTCCCCTCAGCCCAGACCGAACCGCGAGCCGCCTGACTAACCGGCGCTGTCGCTCGGCTCTGAAAGCGTTATGGCCCCGCCACGAAGGCGGGGCCATTTCGTTTGACCGGGGCGGGTATGCCGCTTGCTTTCGCCAACCTCGTGCACACCTCACCAAACGATTGGGAAGGCGAGCGCCGGTCGCTGCTGGACCGTCGCATCTCCGACCTCGGGTTGTCGGTTCGCGGGTCGCTTGTGGAGAAGTACGTCGAGCGGCTGTACGCGGAGCTCGATGAGAAGGCACTTCGGTTTCATCCCCCCGTGTATCTCAGCGACGAGTGGGGATGCCCGGACGGGACGCCACTCATTGGGGTGCCGTTCTACCTGGCCGATCCGCGCCTCGCCCGCATCGAAGAAGAGCTGGCGGTCGAGGTGGAGTCCGAGGTCGACGTGATGCGGTATCTTCGCCATGAGGCCGGGCACGCTTTCAATTACGCCTACCGATTGTACGACCGCGCGGATTGGCGTCGCATCTTCGGCCCGTACTCGCGTCCGTATCGCGATCGGTTCCGCGCGAATCCGTTCTCACGCGAGTACGTCCGCCACATTCTCGGCTGGTACGCGCAGAAACACCCCGACGAGGACTTCGCCGAAACGTTCGCGGTGTGGCTCACGCCGGGCCGCGACTGGCGCACCGAGTATGCCGGATGGCCGGCGCTCGCGAAGCTCGAGTACGTCGACGCGCTGATGCGCGAGCTTGGCGATGAAGCGCCGCAACCCCTCGAGCCAGGGGACGACGACTTGCCGGTGGAAGCCATGCGCTACACGCTGGCGGACCACTATCGCGCGCTCGACGAGCCACTCCCGCTCGACGACGATCGGCACTTCGACGGTGACCTCCGCGCGCTGTTCGGGACCGTGAATGACGCGCCGAGTGGCGAGGGCGCCCCCGAGTTCATCCGGCGCCATCGCCGCGAGATCGTGTCGCGTATCGCGTATTGGACTGGCGAGAGCACGATTGCCGTGCGCGCATTCATCGATTTTCTCATTCAGCGCGCCGCCGCCCTCGAGCTGCGCGTGCGCGGGCTCGAAGCATCGACGCTGATCGAGCTCACGGCATTCGGTACGGCGGTCATGATGAACTACCGGCTTACTGATGCGCTCCAGGGAACGCCGCGACGGGATGATTCATGAACGTCGCACTGCTGCACACGAAAGACGCAATCGAGCCGCCCGAGGATCCAGTGCTGGCGCAGATCGAGCACGCATTGCGCGCGGGTGGGCACGAGGCGCGTCGCGTGCTCGTCGACAGTTCGATCGAGCCGGTGGTGCGGACCCTCACGCAGGAACGTCCCGACCTCGTCTTCAACCTGGCGGAGTCATTCGCGGGGAAGAGCGCGCTCGAGTCGAACATCGCCGCGTTACTGAATCTGCTCGGCCTGCGGTACACGGGGTCGAGTCCCGCGGGGCTGCTGGTCGCCGGTGACAAGACACTGAGCAAGAAGGTCCTCAGCTTTCACGGCATCAAGACACCGGAGTTTGCGACGGTCTATCGCGGGCTGGTGGACTGGGCGGGGGAGATCCAGTTCCCCCTTATCGTGAAACCGCCCCAGGAGGACGCGTCGCTCGGGATCAGCCAGAGATCGATCGTGCGCGACGTGAAGGAGTTGCTCGAGAAGATCGCCGAACTGCAGAGCGAGTATCAATCGCCGGCACTCGCCGAGCAGTTCATCGAGGGACGCGAGTTTTACGTCGGTGTGCTCGGCAACGCGAACGCCCGTGCGCTGCCGGTCATCGAGCTCGATTTCTCGAAGTATCCAACGGACCGGCCGCGGATCGCGAGCTGGGAGGCGAAGTGGGGGGACGACGGGGATGAGAAGGGGGCGGAGTTCGAGGGCACCGAGTCGGTGTTCCCCGAGAATCTTCCGGACGATCTCCGCGATCGCCTGCAGAAGGCGGCGGTCGAAGCGTTTCATGCACTGCGCCTGCGGGACTACGCGCGGGTCGACATGCGCATGACCGAGAGCGGGGATGTGTTCGTGATCGAGGTGAACCCGAACTGCTACCTCGACGCGAAGAGTGAGTTCGCGAGGGCGGCCGAACGCGACGGGATTGGCTACGACGCATTGATCGCCCAGATCGTCGAGTTGGCATCGGCGCGCTACGCCCGGTGAGCTGATAGCCGATAGCCGTTAGCTGATCGCTGAAAACAAAGGAGCCGGCCAATTGGCCGGCTCCTTTGTTTTCTACGAACTACTTCTTCTTGGCGGCTTTCTTCTTGGCTCCACCTTTCTTCTTTGCAGCCTTCTTGGCGCCGCCTTTCTTCTTCATAGCCATGGTACGATCTCCAGAACTGGAGTGAAACACCCGATCGATCCCCCGGTGGACCGGCGGGTGGGCGGCCGCATGCCGTAGCACACGGCCGATTCGTTATGCGCTCATACCGCGCGCACGTCGTTCAGATGTCGTAACTCGTTCGCTATCCGACGATTCAAGTTTGTCATTCGTTACGTCTGACGAGCGGTCGAGTTCCACCGCCGCTCGCGTTCCGTGTCGATCAGACCGCGTCGCTCAAGCTGGTGAAGTTGAAATCCCGGACCTTGATGGGCGGGACAACGATCGCGAGCCCCGGCCCGCCGGCTTCGCTCGCGCTCACGCGCACCGGCCGTCCCATGGCTTCGAGATTGTTCAACATGAAGATCGGCGACTCGTTGAACCGAAGGTTCTTGACGGCGCGCGTGATGCGCCCGCGTTCGATCAGGAACGTACCGTCGCGTGTGAGACCGGTGTAGAGGATGGTACGCGGATCCACTGGCCGAATATACCAGAAGCGCGTGACGAGAATTCCGCGGTCGGTCGACGCGATCATCTCGTCGATCGTCGCGGTGCCACCTGACATGCGTACGGTGCCCGCGTTGGGCAGTGGGGTGCGCCCCTGTTTCTGCGCCCAGAAGCGGTCGTACGCGAGGTTCTTCACCACGCCATTCTCGATCCACGTCGTCTTCGAGATCGGCTGGCCGTCGCCGGAGAACGTGTTCCCGTACGTCTCGGGATCGAGCGGGTCGGAGGTGATGGTGACGCGCTCGTCCACGACCTTCATGCCGATCTTGTTTCCACCACCCGCCTTCGAGAAGAAGGAGCGTCCTTCGTCCGCGTTGCGGGCGCTCATGGCGTTGGTGATGAATTGAACCAGGTTGCCGACCGCGGTGGGCTCGAGGATCACAGTGTAGCGTCCGGGCTCCACGGCGGCGGGATTCACGGATCGACGCGCCTTGTCGATCGCGCGTGCACCGAGCTCACCGGGGTTGAGGCGCGCGAAGTCGTGGCTCGTCGCGCCGGCCCATCCGGAGCCGGTCCCGTCCTGCGTTCGCACCGTCGTGGTGAGCGAGAGCGCGGTCTGCCGGCTGTACGCGAACAATCCCTTCGAGTTCGCGATGGCGGTCGCGCCGGCGCGTGTTTCGAGATAGCCGGTGGAAATGAGTCCGGCGCCGCGCGCGGGCTCGGTGATGGCGCGCGCGGCGTTCGCGCGTGCGCTCGGATCGAGCGAGGCCGTCGAATCGCTCCACCCCGCGGCTGCCACGTAGGTCTGTGGCCCGAGCTCCGGCATCCCTTCCGGATCTTCTGGCGAGAGCTTCGCGAGGCGTTCAGAGAGCTCGATGGCGGCGCGCAGGCTTGCGTCGTCGAGCTTGTTCGTATTCACCACGCCGGTGCGTCGTCCGAATGTGCTGCGCACGCTGACCGTGGCGTCGTAGTTGTCGCCGGCAGTGGAGATCTGATTGACAGCGAACCGCGTGTTGCCGCGCGAACCGCTGTTGATCGTGACCCGGGTCTCGTCGGCGGTGGCCATGGCGAGGGCTCGTTTCGCGAGCGCCTCGCATTCTTCGCGGCCCATGGCCCGCGCGGTGACGACGAGCGACCGGAGTGGACTCACGCGCGCCGCCCCGTGTTGATGACGTTGATCTGGCGGTGACGCGTGGGCGGGCAGCCATGCGAGACAGCGTTGGACTGCGACGGCTGTCCCTTGGCGTCGCCGAACGCACCCCACAGCCAGTAACTGTCCTTTCCGCCCATCATGTCCATCGCGTTCCAGAACTCGGGCGTGCGCATTTGGTACGCGACATCCTTGAGCATGCCCGTGATCTTGCCGCCGCGGATCTCGTAGAAGAGCTGCCCACCGAACTGGGCGTTATAGCGCTGCTGGTCGATCGAGAACGAGCCGTCGCCGACGATCGCGATCCCGCGGTCGGTCGCGGCGACGAGATCGTCCCAAGTCAGGTTCTGTTCGCCGGGCAGGAGCGATACGTTCGGCATGCGCTGGAACTGTACGTCCGCCCAGGACTGCGCGTACGAGCATCCGTGTGAGCGCGTGGGCTTGCCCTGCTGCTTGTACCACCAGTCGAGCCAGTTCGCCTGCTCGCGCGTCGTCTGATAGTCGTTGACGATGCCGTTCTTGATGATGAGGAAGGTCTCCGGCTGCACGCCGTCGTCATCCCACCCGCAGGCCGCGAGCGAGCCTTCCTGCGAACGGTCGCCCTGTACGTTCATGAACTCGGGCCCGTACTTGAATTTCCCGAGCATCTGTTCCGGCGGCGCGACGAAGCTCGTCCCGGCGTAATTCGCTTCGTAGCCGTAGACGCGATCCAGTTCCGTGGGGTGCGCGATGGATTCGTGGATCGTGAGGCCGAGGTGGGTCGGATGCAGCACGAGGTCGTATCTCCCGACCTCGACTGGCTTCGCTGACAGCTTCTGCACCGCCTGTTCGGCCCAGAGCGGCGCGTTCTCCACGAGCTTCGCGTCGAGTATGTGCTCGTAGCCGCGCCCCATGGGGGCGGCATCGCTTTGCCGCGACTGAAAGTCCGAGAAGTCCGGAGACACGGCGGTCACCGTCATGTTCGGCGACGCGCGAAAGATCGTCTGGACCGTGAAGCTGCCATCGGTGTTCGCGTAGGTCTTCTCTTCCCGGAGGAAGAACATCGCGGAGTTCACGAACCGCGAGCCCCGGACCTTGAGCGCGGCCTCGTTGGCCGCGAGCAGCAGGGCGACCTTGTCCTCGATGGCGATGTCGAACGGATCAGTCTTCGCGGGTCCGCGCCATTCGCCTTTGACCGCTGGCGCGGGGGCGAGCACGACAGGACGCACGAGTGAGGCGCGGTTTGCCTTTGCCTGGGCCGCTGCCTGACGCGCGATACGCGCGACCTCGTCGCGCGTCAGCTCGCTACTCGCGGCGAATCCCCACGATCCATCAACCAGGGTGCGGACGCCGAACCCGAAGGTCTCGTTATCGGAGAGCCCCTGCACGCGGCGCTCACGCGTGCTGATCGACTGCACGCGATTGCGGCTGATGCGAACGTCGGCGTATTGCGCCCCCGCGCTCCGCGCTGCATCGAGCGCGAGCATCGCGAGGTCCTGGAACGACGGATTGGTGGAGGGAGAAGCGGCGGGAACGTCAGGCGAAGCGGGACGAGGGACGTTGGCGGGGGGCTGTTGAGAACCGACGCAGGCGTTGACGCCGATCGTCGCTGCTGCCGCCGAAGCTGTCTTGAGAAACTCTCGTCGCGATGTCGCCACGCAGTGTCCTCTTGCCCGCAAGCAGAAAGAGACTGAGTGCGAATATAGGAGCGTGAAAAAGTGGATGCAATAGTCGTGCGTGATTATCCGCGAACGACATCGCTTCGCGCATACCCATCGCATCGCATTCATCGCGCAACATCGCCACCGCTCCGCACGCAGACTATACTCAGGTTCAACGGCTGACTCTTCGAGTATCCGACTCATGCCGACACTCACCATCGACGGTCGCACCATCACGGTCCCAGCCGGCGCAACCATCCTCGACGCCGCGCGCGCGTTGGGCATCGACGTGCCGACGCTGTGCTGGTACCCGAAACTGCCGGTCGTCGGAAATTGCCGAATCTGCCTCGTGCATGTCGAAGGCTCGCCGAAACTCGTCGCCTCGTGCGCGACCGCGGCCGCCGATGGCATGCGCGTGAGCACGGAGTCCGACGACGCGGTCAGCAACCGACGCGGCGTCCTGTCGATGCTGCTCGAGCGCTATCCCGCCAACGACATCCCCGTGGACCGCGCGCGCAACGAGTTCGAGGCGCTCGTCCATCGATACGACGTGCCCACCACGCATCGATCGGGGTTGCCCCTTCGCACCGGAGACGAACGCGACGGCGATCCCATCATCCAGCATGACATGTCGACGTGCATCCTGTGCACGCGATGTGTGCGCGCCTGCGAGGATATCCAGGTGGTAGGGGTGCTCGATGTCGCGTACCGCGGCGATCACGCGCAGATCATCGTCGGTGCCGACGGCAATCCGGAGCATGCCGGTTGCACCTGGTGCGGCGAGTGCGTTCGCGTCTGCCCCACCGGCGCCATTCACGATATTCTCGCGCTCCCCCGCGACCCGAATGAGAACGGCAACGGCCATCGTGACGGCAACGGGGACCGGGTTGGAACACAGCCTTCCGGCGCGGCGACTCGCGCGAGCGCTGCTCCCGCATCAGGTTCGAATGACGCGCCGTCGACACTGCAGCCGAACGGTCAGGGCGCCCGCGAGGTCTCGACTCATCTCCCGGTACTCGACCGCACTGTCCGGAGCGTGTGTCCGTACTGCGGCGTCGGTTGTCAGATCGACCTTCAGGTCAAGGACAACCATGTCATCCACGTGAAGAGTCCGTGGATCGAGGAGGACACGCCCAACCTCGGGTCGACGTGCGTGAAGGGGCGCTACGGGTACGACTTCGCGCAGCATCGCGATCGCCTGACGACGCCGCTCATTCGCCGCGGATGGAGAAAGGAGGACGGACGCTGGATCTACGATCCCGCGGAAGCTGCGACGGACGCCGACGGCACCCCCTGGCCTCGTCGCGGCGGTCCGTGGCTCCTGATGAAGGAAGAGGGCCGCACGGCAAAGCGGCGCCCACGCACGAACCCGCTACGAACTGCACCCACCGGCCCAACTCCACTCGGCGATCCGCGCGATCGCGCCGCCACACCCGCCGACTGGTACGCGCCGTTCCGAGAAGCGACGTGGGACGAGGCACTCGAGCTCACCGCGCAGGAGCTCGTGCGGCTTCGTGACACGCACGGCCCCGACTCGCTCGCTGTCTTCCAATCGGCCAAGTGCTCCAACGAGGAGAACTATCTCCTCCAGCGGATGTTCCGCGGCGGCATCGGCACGAACAACGTGGACCACTGCACGCGCCTCTGCCACTCGTCGTCGGTGAGTGCGATGCAGCGCGCGATGAACACGAGCGCGGCGTCGGGCTCCATGCGCGAGATCGAGCACGAAACCGACGTCATCTTCCTCCTTGGTGCCAACACCACGGAGTCACACCCGGTGTTCGGCGCGGCCATCAAGCGCGCGGTGAAGCGGGGCGCCACGTTGATCGTGTGCGACCCGCGCCGCATCGAACTCGCCGCTCGCGCCCACATCCACCTGCAGCCGCTCCCGGGTACCGACGTCGCGTTGATGAACGCGATGCTTAACCACATCCTCGCGCTCGGTCTCGAAGACCGCGCATTCATTGCACGGCGCACCCATGACTTCGATGCGGTGCGTGCTGCCGTCGCCCCGTACACCCCGGAGCGCGCCGCGACCATCACCGGGGTGAGCGCCGTCCTCATTCGTCGCGCCGCAGAGCTTTACGCACGCGGTCCGCGGTCATCGACGCTCTGGGCGATGGGACTCACCCAGCACAGTACCGGGACGGACATCGTCACCGCACTCCTCAACCTGATTCTCGCGACGGGATCGATCGGCCGTTGGGGCGCGGCTATGATTCCCATTCGCGGCCAGAACAACGTCCAGGGCGCAAGCGACGTCGGCGCCATCCCGATGGTCTACACCGACTATCAGACCGTCACCGATCCGGCCATTCGCCACATGTTCGCGGAAACGTGGGGCGTGCCTGACGAGCGCATTCCGCTCACCCCCGGGCTCAAGGTGACGCAGATCGCGAAGGAAGGCAGCCCGGTGCGCGGCATGTACATCATGGGCGAGAATCCCATCATCTCCGACCCCGACGTGTCGCACGCGGAGGCGTGGTTCCGCGAGCTGGATTTTCTGGCCGTGCACGATCTCTTTCTCACCGAGACCGCGCGGTATGCCGATGTCGTGCTCCCCGGGGCCTCGTTCGCCGAGAAGGATGGAACGTACGTCAACACCGAGCGACGTATTCAGCTCGCCAGGAAAGCGGTGGATCCACCGGGCCAGGCGCGCGGCGACCTCGAGATCGTGATCGACCTGTCGAATCGCATCGGCCTGCCCACCCCGTTCAACGACGCCGCGGAAGTCATGGATGAGATCGCGCGTGTGACACCGTCGTGGCGCGGCGTGACGCATGCGCGCCTCGGCGGCCCGGGACTGCAGTACCCAGTGCCGGATCGCAACCACCCCGGCACGGCGTTCCTCTTTAGCGACGCGTTCCCGACCACCGACGGCAAGGCAACCTTCCATCCCGTGGAGTTCCTGCCTCCGGCGGAACTCCCCGACGACGAGTACCCGTTCATTCTGAATACGGGGCGCCAGATGTACCACTGGCACACCGGAACGATGACGCGCCGGTCATTCGCGCTCGATGCGCGCGAGTCCACGCCGACGGTCGAGCTCCATCCGGACGACGCGGCCGCTCTTGGCGTGCGTGACGGCGACATCATTGCCATCAGCTCTCGACGCGGCCGGATCACCATCGCGGTGCGGCTCTCCAGCCGCGTCGCGCGTCACCAGGTGTTCGTCCCCATGCATTACCGTGAAGCGGCGGCGAACCTGCTCACCAACCCGGTGCTCGATCCGTACGCGGGAATTCCGGAGTTCAAGGTGTGCGCGGTGAAGCTGTCACCCGTGGTTGAAGCTGCCGACGAAGCGGCGAATGTGGCCGAAGCAAGTAGTCACACCTGACGACATGGACCTCAAGCTCACGAACAAAGTCGCGCTCGTCACAGGCGCATCGAGCGGACTCGGATACGCGATCGCGCGGGAACTCGCGTGTGAAGGCGCGAGCGTCGCCATCACCGCGCGGCGAAAGCCCGAGCTCGAACACGCGGCCGCGGAGATTCTCAAGGCGGCACGCACGCGCGTTCTACCGATCGCCGGGGACGTATCGAAGCGGGGAGAGGCCGATCGGCTCGCGCGAACGGCCGAAGAGACCCTCGGCCCCATCGACATACTCGTCGCGAATGCAGGCGGCCCCCCCTCGACGCTGTTCGACTCGACGACCGACGAGCAGTACGTCGCGGCCATCGAGCTCAACCTGCTGAGCGCCATCCGACTCTCGCACGCGTGTGTGCCCGGCATGCGACGCCGCGGGTGGGGACGCGTGATCTTCCTGACCTCGATGGCCGCGAAGCAGCCCGTTCCCGGTCTGCTTCTCTCGAACACCGCTCGCTCGGGGCTGCTCGGATTCGCGAAGACGCTCGCGAACGAGTGCGCTCGCGACAACGTGCTGGTGAACACCGTACTGCCGGGCCACTTTGATACGGCGCGCGCGATCGAGCTCGCGCGGATGCGAGCGGAGCGCGAGCAGCGGCCGGTCGACGAACTGCTGGCTGCGCGCACGGCGGGGATTCCGCTGGGGCGGGCGGGCGATCCGAAAGAGATGGCGGCGGTCGTGGCCTTCCTCGCGTCCGAGCGTGCCAGCTTCGTTACCGGCACGGCGATCCAGGTGGACGGCGGACAGATTCAGACGTTGATCTGAGTCGAGCGCCCGCGGCACGCCCCGCTTCCCTCTCCATCCCGCATCCGCCAGCTTTCCCGGCGCCATTCCAAGCCGACGTCGACCGCGCGGACACGCGAGGGTCGACTGCCACCGCGTCCCATAGCCCGCCCCTGATGAAAGCGCTCGTGAAAGCGACCGCCGGTCCCGGCTTCGTGCTCCAGGACGTGCCGGTTCCCACGATACGCGATGACGAAGTGCTTATTCGCGTGCGGCGCGCAGGCGTATGCGGCACCGACGTCCATATCTACGAGTGGGATGATTGGGCGCGCGGGCGCGTGAAGCCGCCGATCGTCGTTGGGCACGAGTTCGCGGGCGACGTGGTGCAGGTGGGTCAGCTCGTGACCGACGTGCGCGAGGGGGATCGCGTGACGGCGGAAGGGCACATCGTGGACGGCCGATGCCTGTTGTGTCGCACGGGAAATGCGCACGTGTGCCCGTTTACGCGGATCATCGGCGTCGATCGCGACGGGTGCTTCGCCGAATACATCGCGATGCCGGCGGTGAACGTCTGGCATCTCGATGACAGCGTGTCGTACGATGTCGGCGGGATTCACGATCCCATGGGGAACGCATTTCACACGGCCCTCACGGCGGACATCCCGGGGTCGACAGTGCTCGTGACGGGGTGCGGACCGATTGGCATCTTCGCGGTGGGGATCTGCAAGGCGGCGGGTGCGTCGCGCATCATTGCGTCGGACGTGAACGATCGGCGTCTCGCGCTCGCGAAACGGATGGGCGCGCACGACGTGGTGCACCCGCAGGACGCGGAAGCCGCCGTGAAGGCCGCCACCGACGGCCTCGGCGTCGACGTCGTGCTGGAGATGTCCGGGGTGCCGACCGCGATCCACCAGGCACTCGCGCTCGTCCGGGTGGGTGGGCGCGTGCAGATGCTCGGGATCCCCGCGAAACCCATGGAGGTGAACTTCGCCACCGAGGTCATCTTCAAGGGGATCACCATCTACGGCGTCGTTGGCCGACGCATGTACGACACGTGGCATCAGATGACACGGTTCCTGCGATCCGGGGAGTTCGACCCTGCCCCGGTCATTACTCATCGGTTTCCGCTCGAGCAGGCCGACGAGGCGATGCGAGTCATCAAGTCTGGTGAGGCCGGCAAAGTCATCTTCGAGATCGCCTGACCGGGCGGATCCCGAATCGACCGTTCCATCCTGGTATCTCCTCCCCTCCCATGTCGCTGAACACTGGATTTACCACCGAGCTTGGCGCCCGCATCGATCAGCTGAAGGCGGACCGTGTGTACAAGCGCCTCAACTATCTCGATTCGCCGCAGGCGGCGCGGGTGCAGATGGAGGGCCGCGGCGAGGTCCTGATCATGTCGTCGAACAACTACCTCGGCCTGTCCGATGAGCCGAGTGTCATCGAGGCCGGCATACGCGGACTGCGGCGGTACGGTGCCGGTACGGCGAGCGTGCGCTTCATTTGCGGCACGTTCACGATCCACCGCGACCTCGAGGAAGCGATTGCCCGGTTCGTCGGCACGGAGTCGTCGCTGACGTACGTCTCGGCGTGGAACGCGAACGAGGCGCTGACGGCAACGATCCTGGAGGAAGGCGACTTCGTCGTCTCCGACGCCTTGAACCACGCGTCGATCATCGACTCGATTCGGCTCGCGAAAGCGATCGTGAAATGCACGAGCGCCGTCTACAAGCACGGCGATCTCGATGACCTCGTCTCGAAGCTCGAGCAGGCCAGGGGGGCAAAACGGCGACTCATCTGGACGGACGGTGTGTTCTCGATGGAGGGGGCGATCGCGAAGCTTCCGGACCTCATCGAGATCGCGCGCCGCTACGACGCGGTGCTCGCCGTGGATGACTCGCACGCAACCGGAGTGCTCGGCGAGACGGGACGTGGCACACCCGAGCATTTCGGGGTGCTTGGGGAGGTGGACATCATCACGTCCACGTTAGGGAAGGCGCTCGGCGGCGCGGCCGGAGGGTTCGTCGCCGGTGCCGAATCGCTCACTGATGTGCTCACCCAACGATCGCGGCCACAGCTCTTCTCGAACGCGCTGCCGCCCACGGTTGCGTGCAGCTCGCTGGCGGCGATCGAGTTCATCGAGAAGCATCCGGGGCGCGTGGCGATTCTCCGCGAGAACGCCCGGTATTTCAGGGAGGCGATCACTGAGGCCGGGTTCAAGCCGCTTCCCGGCGAGACGCCGATCGTCCCGATCATCCTGGGCGAGACGGCACTTGCAATCCAGGTGAGTGACATGTTGCTCGATCAGGGGGTGTTCGTGACCGGCTTCGGATATCCGGTCGTGCCACAGGGGCAGGCGCGCGTGCGATGCCAGCTCTCGGCGGGGCACACGAAAGCCGACATCGATGAGGCCGTCGCGGCGTTCAAGACCGTCGGGAAAAAGCTCGGGATCGTCTGAGCGCCGAGCACCAGCGCGCGGGATAGCCATCGCGACCGGTTCTCCGAGCTACGTCGCGACCGGTACGCATCGCGACCGGTTTAGTGGGGGAAAAGGCAGGAGGGGGGATGGACAGGATGGGCAGGATGACGAAGATGACCAACGCGGCAGCGGCGCTGCTCCCGCAAGCGGCCTGAAAGAAGAGAGGGGGACGGCCGGGCGGAACGCCACCGTCTCTGAAAGCCGTTCCCCTCATCTCTCAGCGGCTTGCGAGACCGACGCCGCGGCCGCCCGAGTCACCTTCGTCATCCTGTTAATCCTGTTCATCCTGTCCTCCTGCCGTTAACGCGGCTGGACCGGTCGCGATGCCAACGCGGTGCACCGGAGCTCGGAGCACCTAACGACATACATCACACTCACATCCCGCCGGAGTGTGCCGCGCATCACAAGGTTCGCCGCCCCGTGACGTGAGCGACGGAGTTCTCGTCTCTGAACTGAATTCGCACGAGCCGCGGAACATCGTTTCGCGCGCTGGTGATCTCCGGCACATCGCGCCGAACGGACGGCGCTGACTTTCACGCGCGTCATCAGAGGCTCAGCTATGCGAACGATTCGGACGTTGACCGCGGGACTCGCCTGCATGGTGCTCCTGCCTGCCGTTGCCGCCGCCCAGGTGGCGCAGCCTGCGGCGCCCAAGGCTCGCACGTTCACTGACTCGTGGTACTGGGGGGCGAAGGGCGGCATCTCGCTGTTCGGCTCCGCTGCCGAGGACGTCTCCGCGCCGTCCGTTGGCGCCGAGTGGATGATCACGCGGACGAGAATCGCGATGTACGTCTCGGTCGAGCAGTCGTTCTTCGACACGCAGGGTGCGGTGTTCGACCCGACGAGTGCTGGAAGCGCGCGGATCGTCGACATCAAGGATTCGCGGCGCTACAATCTCCAGCTCTTCGCGTTCCCGAAGCAGTACGGCTCCTTCCGTCCGTACGCCGGTCTCGGCTTCGCACTGATCTCGATTCGCGATGTCGAGCCCATGGGCACGTTCACGACGCCGGAGAGCCAGGACAGCATCCTCACCCGCGTGAACGACGAGAGCAGCCGCACGACGCCCGTCTTCACGCTCGGTGGGCAGTACGATGTGAGCCGCTTCGGCCTGTTCGTGCAGGCGTCCACGATGGCGACGCGCAATCGCTTCCTGATCAACGGGAAGGCGAACACCTACCTGATCGAGGGCGGGATCCGGTACAACCTCGTCGACGCGATCGAGAAGCTCCACTAGGCGAGTCGTTCGGCGGCGATCGATCATCAGAAAACGGGGCCGCGCTTCCGAGCGCGGCCCCGTTTCCATTCACCCGGTATTCGTCCAGTCACCGCGGCCGGCGCGATCGGCGCCGCGGACGAACCGCGCCAGGGCGGCCGGTCGAGACGTAGGGGTTTCCCTTCTCGAGCCAGCGGAGCGGCCAGTCTGCTGCCCGCGTGATCCCGATGCGCGGCGTCACGACCACGTCCTCGTCACCCACCGGCTCGCCGGCCAGGATCCGCAACGGTTTGCGGTCGAGGCGAACGCCGTCGAGCGTGCCGGTGATGCCTAACGCCTGACAGAGCTTGCCGGGTCCGTTCGTGAGCTGGATGTCCGCGCGTGCCGAGCCTCGGCGCCGGCGCATGTGCTCGAGTCCGGACACGGGCTCCAGCGCGCGCACGAGCACGGCGCTGCCGTGCCCTTCCTCGCGCGTGACGGCGTTGAAGCACCAGTGCGCGCCGTAAATGAAGTAGATGTAGGCCACGCCGGGTGGCCCGTGCAGATGCCATGTCCGCTCGGTGCGCCCGACGACCGCATGACACGCCGGGTCGTCGGGCCCGAGGTACGCTTCGGTCTCGACGATCCGGCCCGCCGCGACCCCGTCGTCGGTCGTGCACTCGAGGACGGCGCCGAGGAGCTCGCGGGCGACGCGTTCCGTGGGGCGATCGTAGAACGCCACCGGGAGCGCGCGCCCGTGGCCCGGTGTCACGCGTCGGCCGTCACAGCGGCGGCCTTCTTCCTGGGGCGCCCCCCTCGACGCGACTTCGCCGGCGGTGCGGTGGGAGCCGGTGCACCCGTTGCTGCCCCACCGCCGGCGCTGGCCGCTGCCGTTGTGCCGCGTGGCGTCTTGGCCGCCGGCTTCTTCGCCGCCTTCTTCTTGCCTCGTGCCCGTTTCGCGGTGGGAGCGGGGCTCGACGCCTCGGCCTGCTCCGTCGGGTCGGGGCTCCCTGGCATGGGCGCAGAAGCAGCCGTGACGGACGGTGCCTCCTCGACAACCCCGAGGAGTAGCAGGTCAGGTGGCAGCTCCACAGCGCCTTTCACCGGGCCCCGTGAGCGCGTACCCGCGCCACGCGGACCCATACCACGCGGAACCGGGGGCGGAGTCGTCGGACGCGCGGCCGGCGAGGTGGCTGCCGCGGCCCGGTTCAACTGGTCGGCAACCGGCGGGGCCTGCGCCGCGACGGCGACTTCGTAGTCGTCACCCCGGCGACGAAGGTCGATGACATCGGCGTCGTGCGCGTCTTTGAGGATTCGGACGAAGTTGCGCTCGCTCAGGCTCTCGCTGTCGCGGCCGAGCAGCTCGAAGGCTTTCTCCCGGACACTGTTTGCCGGTACGGCGCGGTCGCCCGACGTGAGCGCACTGACGGCGCGCCCCACGAGGCTGAACGCTTCCTGGCGCGTTAGGCGCTCGCCACTCGCCCCGATACCGGCCCCCACCGGTTCGGGCGTTGCCGGCTCAGGACTCGGTGGCGCGGACGGCGCGCCGGTCGCCGGCGGCGCGAGCGGATCGCCGTGCGGCGGGGTGGCCGTGCTGTCCTCGGCCACTTCCGTCGCCGGGATCGGCAACTGCCCCGTGAACTGACGTGGCCCGCGCTCCTCTCGATCGCGGCCGCGTCCGCGGCCGCGCCGCCCTCGTCGTCCACGCTCGTCACGCCCTTCGCGGGGCTCACGCGGCTCGCGCGCGCCGTTGTCATCGACCACCGCGGCCGCCACCCGCGGCGCGGCACCGTCCGTGATCGGCACGGCCGCGTCACGCGGAAGCCCGACTTCGAGTTGACCGTTTTCGAGCTTGTTGACCGAGATGAGGCCGCGCTGTGCCGCCTCGAGGCAGAAGCGAGAAAACTTCGAGATGCCGAGGTTCTTCTCGTCGAATGAACTGTCGATCTCCTGCATGACCTGCTTCAGACGGTCCGAGCGCATCACGTCGCCGTTCTGCGCCATGCGCTTGATCGCTTCGCTCACGAGCTCCCACGGGTCGTACTTCACGACTTCTTCCTCGCCCGCCTTCACGAGGCCGGCGAGCGCGTTGTAGCTGTAATACTCGTCGCAGTTCATGACGAGCAGGTCGCTGGACGACTCGCGGATGCCGACCCCGATGACGTACTTGCCGTACTCCTTGAGCTTCGTCACGAGGCTGGCGAAGTCGGAGTCGCCGGACAGCAGGATGTAGGTCCCGATCTCGGGGCGCGTGAACACCAGCTCGATCGCGTCCACGGCGAGGCGGATGTCGGTCGCGTTCTTCTTCGACGACCCGTACGCCGGCGCCATGATCATGTCGATGGACGACTCGGCGAGCGGGACGATGTATTGCGGATAGCGACGCCAGTCGGCGTACGCGCGCTGGACGGCCACCTTGCCCTTGATGATTTCGGAGCCGAGGAGGTGGCGGAGCTCCTGCTGCAGGTCGGAGCGGATCCCCATCGTGACGTTGTCGAAATCGATGAGGAGAGCGGCGTTAGGCGCGTGCGCGTGAATCGGGCCGCTCACGGCGGGCATCGCCTGGGGTCCACGGTGAATCGGGGCGACGTGGGCGCGCGGCGGCCGCGGGTGACGTGAGTTCATGAACTTCCTATGATGGCGGTGTGATCGAGCACGACCGTGCGCTCGAGCTCTCGCCGCTTCACCTTGCCGCTCCCGGTCATCGGGAACTCGTCGAAGAAGCGAACGAGATCGGGAACCTTGTAGTCGGCGACCGTGTCACGCGCGAATTCCTTGATCTCTTCGCCCGTGATCACGGCGCCTTCGACCGGTACGATGCACGCGCACACCAGCTCACCCAGGATGTCATGGGGAACGCCGATCACGCAGACATCGTCCACTGCCGGATGCGCGCGGAGTTGGTCCTCCACCTCGCGCGGGTAGATCTGGTATCCCCCGCGCAGGATCGTCTCGCGACGGCGACCGACGATCCGCACGTATCCGTCCTCATCGATGATCCCGAGATCACCGGTGAGAAAGAATCCTTCCGGCGTGAACGAGCGCCGGGTCTCGGCCGGCATGCGGGCATAACCCAGCATGACGTTCGGGCCTCGCACCGCGATCTCGCCGACGGCCTCGGGGCCGTGCAGCGCACCGGTGACGAAATCCACCGCTTTCACCTCCACGCCGGGGAGCGGTCGCCCCACCGTGGTGACGCGCTTGTCGGCGGCGTCCGTGCGGCGCGTGACGGCCACCGTGGGTCCGGTCTCCGTGAGACCGTACGCGATATCCACGTCACACCAGGCGCGTACGCGGTGCACGAGATCCTCGGAGACAGAGCCTCCCGCAATGATCCCGCTCCTCACCCAACGCATCCGTGATCGCTCGAACGTGGCATCTCGTAACAACAGGTGGAACGTCGTGGGCACGCCGTGCAGGACCGTCACGCGCTCCGACTCGATGAGCCGGATCGCGTCACGCGCGCTGAACTCCTCCTGCAGCACCAGCGTGGCGCCTACCGCCACACCGCCGACCACGACGCCAAAGCCGAAGATCGTGAACAGCGGTAGCGCAACCAGTACGCGGTCCGCGGCGCTCATCCCAATGGCGTCCCCCGTGCGCACGGCGGTCTCGACGACCGCGCGGTGCGAGAGGCGAACGCCCTTCGGCTTCCCCATCGTGCCCGACGTGTACAGGAGCGCCAGATCGGAATCGTCGCCGGCCGACGACGGCTCCGGATACGGGCGCCCTTCCCCGCTCGACACGAGATCCTCGAACCTGAAGATCCGGTCGTCGTACCACAGCTCCTCGTCTCCCACCGTGACCAGATACTGCAGGTCGGGAAGCTCGGCGATCACGTCCTCGAAGTACTGGAGGAAGTCGATGCCGTCGTACTGCT
>DAINRQ010000105.1:0-21796 GCA_036741775.1 Gemmatimonadaceae bacterium
TCACGACCGTGTCGCCCTCGGCGACGAACTCGTCGGTGTTGAACTCCGTCATCTCGAGCCGCTCGAGGATCCCCGCGAAGAACTTTCGCACCGCGGCGTGCCCGCGGAACTCCGCGGCGGAGAGGCGGGGGTTGGCCCCGTAGTATCTCCATCGTGAGTCGGGGTGGACGGTCTCGAGAAGAGCGTCGAGGTCGCCCGCGCCGAAAGCGGCGAACATGCGCCGGACGACGGCGGTCGGGGTCTGGGTATTCGTCATATGCCGGGCTCCTCGCGTGAGCTTTATCTCGCCGCCCTGAAGACGTCGAGGTCGACCTCGTAGCTCGGCTCGGGGCGCTTGAACAGGTACTCGCCGTCGCGGATCGACGCCAGCGAACGATCGCTCCTCACGTCATGGTCGCGCCCGCACTCGCCGCAGTGGCAGACCCGCGCCGGGCAAAAAGGAGCGTCGCGCGAATAGCGAGGGCTGCGGGCCGAAGGAAGAACTCAGTGTCGCGAGAATATCAGCGTCTGCGCGTAGTCCCTGACTGCGCGCCTTCAAACCCTCAGCCCGTGCGCCCAGCATGATCGGGGTGCATCGGTAATCGACCGCTCTCGAGCAGCTTCACTATTCGCGCGAATCCAGGAGCGCAAAGCCCTGTGATCCAATCGATTGTCGCGCGCGATTCGCGCGCGACATTAGCCACCTACGATTACGGGATCCAATCTGCCCTCGCTCGGAACACGGGTCGAGCTGGAATCAACACCGTGAATGGTGAAGGGCGTGACAAGCGCAAGCGCTTGTCACGCCCTTTCCATCGGGACCGTGGAAATTACCCCCGGCTAAGCGGCTTCGCGCGACTTGAGGCGCGCCCCGCGTGCACGCACCGGCGTGGTGCTCGGCAACTTGTCGCGAATCAGACGAGGACGTTGACAGCTCGGACCGTCGTTCGTACCCGTTTAGGCGCTCGCGTGGACTCGGTCCGCGGAGCACCCCCTTCCTAACCGGATCGGTCGTCATGGTGAATCTCGCGATTCACGTGCTCGTCGCTGCACTCGCCTTTCTCGCCGGCCGGGCGCCGCGCGACGCTGGGCCTGGGCTGCGCCCCGCGCCGAGCGACGAGCGCATCGTGGCGAACGACAACCGCCGGGCTGCGGGCCAGCTCGACCGCGGCGTGCTCACGTTGCGCCTGGAGATTCGACCGGGGACGCTGCATCCCGAGGAAGACGACGGCCCCGGCATCCCGGCGCTGGCGTTCGCCGAGGACGGCGGGCCGCTGCAGGCTCCCGGGCCGATGCTCCGCATGCCGCTCGGCACCGAGGTCCGCGTGCGCGTGCGCAATGCGTACGACTCGGCGGCGTACGTCTACGGCCTCGGCTCACGCGCGTCGGCGAGCGACACTGCGCTCCGCATCCCGGCGGGCGAGGCGCGCGAGGTGCGCTTCCGGGCTGACCGCGTCGGCACGTACTACTACTGGGCCTCGTTGAAGCCCGGCGGCTTGGAGAGCCACGGCTGGTACGACAGTCAGCTCACCGGCGCGTTCGTCGTCGATCCGGTTGGCGCGCGCACCGACGACCGCGTGTTCGTCATCGGCCTCTGGCAGCGCACCGCGGACTCGGTGGCATCCGGGCAGAACTCGCTCGAGGAGTACATCGTCATCAACGGGAAGTCGTGGCCACACACCGAGCGGCTCGCGCACACCCAGGGTGAGACGGTACGGTGGCGCTGGATCAATCCGACCGTCTCGGCGCACCCCATGCACCTTCACGGGTTCTACTTTCACGTGGAGACGCGGGGCGACTCGCGGCGCGAACACGCATACGCCGCCGCGGCGCGGCCGTTCGTAGTGACGCAGCTCATGCTCCCCGGCGAAACGATGCGCCTGTCGTGGGTGCCGGAGCGCCCGGGCAACTGGCTCTTCCACTGCCATTTCGCGTTCCACGTCTCGCACCACCTCGCGTTGCGGCGCGACTCCGTTCTCGGCGCGGGTGCGCACCAAGACGGCGCACATTCGCGGTCCGGTGCGGTGCCGCACCGCATGGCCGGCATGGTCATGGGCATTACGGTCTCGCCGCGCGACGGTGCGAGCTCGATGGCGCTCGCGCCGGGCACCGTGCGCGAGCTCCGCCTCGTCGCGCAGTCGCGTCCCAGGCAGTACGGGGGCTTGGGTGCCATGGGATACGTCCTGCAAGAAGGAGCGACCGAGCCCGCCGCGGATTCAATAGTGATTCCCGGGCCCACACTCGTGCTGCAGCGCGGGCAGCCGGTGCGCGTGCGGGTGGTGAACCGCCTCGCGGAGCCGACGGCGGTACACTGGCATGGCATCGAGCTCGAGAGCTTCCCGGACGGAGTTCCGGGGTGGAGCGGCACCCCAGGGCGCATCATGCCACCAATCGCGCCGGGCGACTCGTTCGTGGCGGAGTTCGTGCCGCCGCGCGCCGGCACGTTCATCTACCACACGCACTCGGACGAGCAGCTGCAACTCGGCTCGGGCCTCTATGGCGCGCTGATTGTCGTGCCGCCAGGTGCGGCGTACGACACCACGACGAACCGGCTCGTGGTGGTGGGCGGCGCTGGGCCGGCTGACTCGCTTCCGCAATTCGGCTTCGAGTCGCCCGGGCTCGTGAACGGCAGCTCCACGCCGCCGCCCATGGCCCTCGAGGTGGGCCGGACCTACCGCTTCCGGCTCATCAACATCAATCCGGACTGGCGAGTGATCTTCTCGCTTATGAGCGACACGGCCCTCGCACGCTGGCGCCCCGTCGCGAAGGATGGCGCAGACCTGCCGCCGTCGCAGCGTCGCCTGCAGCCAAGCTACCTGCTCACCGGGCCCGGAGAGACGGCCGACTTCGAGTTCACCCCCACCGCGCCTGGCGTGTTGCGGCTGGAGGTCAAGACGCAGATTCCGGGGTGGATCATCCCGATCGAGGTGAAGGTCAGATGACGCGGCGTGTGACGCGGCGCGGAGCAAAGAGCACCAACGCTGCCGACGCATGCTGGCACCCGAACGGCTCTACCGAACGAACCGCGGCCGCACGTCCGCCGTCGGCCGGCTGCTTCAGCGGATGGGATGCAGCGGCGTAGCGGCGTTAGGCAGCGGTATTTTCTCCGACGGCGGGACTGAGATGCCGCCTCTCCGCGCTCGTATCCGGCTCGCGCTCGTCGCCACGCTGCTCGGCGCGTCGGCGTGGCCGGCCGGCCTCGTTGGCCAGTCACGCGCGCCAAGCACGGACGCTGCGGCGCGCGCCGCAGCGGATTCCGCCGACGTGGCGGATGCCCTCCGACGTTTCCTGACCGCATTCGAGAATCTCGACTGGCCGGCGTTCCGCGCCGCTTTCTCCGACTCGGCGACGGTCTTCCATCCGGCACCCGGGATGGCCGAACGCGTCGCGGGGGCAATCGGCATTGACTCTACCTTCCGGGCTGTTTTCGCCGACGTCCGTGCGCACGCGACCGGCGGGCCGCCGTATCACCGGCTGGTGCCGATGGACCTGCGCATCCAGCCGTTGAGCGGCGGCCTCGCGCTAGTCACGTTCCATCTGCGCAACGCGGAGCGCCTCGCCCGCCGCACCGTGCTTTTTCGGCGGGAGGGCGGGCGACGCGGGCGGATTTGGCATTTGCACGCATCGAACATCGCGACGAAGCCCTAGTCGGGGGCGCGCACATCGGCGTAAGAGCGCCCCTGGCTCAATCGCTGATAGCTGGTCGGACAGCGACGTCGCGCAGTGCCGGTTGTTGGTCCGAGTGATTGCTGGAAGCAGAAACGCCACGGCTCTGCATCGCCGTGGCGTTTCTCGTGCGTCGCAATGTCCAGACTCACACAATCGGGACGGCGGGATTTGAACCCGCGACCCCCTGAACCCCATTCAGGTGCGCTACCGGGCTGCGCTACGTCCCGTTCCCTGCCCACCCGCCTGACCGAAGCCAGCGAGCCGAGCGAAGAAGGACCGACAATCTAACCCCCGGCACGCCCCCTCTACAACCTTCACGCATACTCCTGCCGTCTGTGGCGTCCGCCGATCAACCGCATCACCACCCAACCCACCAACGCGATCGGCAGCACAAGAAAGAGCACCAGCTTGATCGCGGCCACCGTCAGCCCGACGAACGCGCCAAGCACGCCGAATAGCACCCCGACCACTACGCCCACGACGAGCAGAACGAGCAGGATCGGAAACCCCACAATGAACAGCACCGCAAGCACAGGCAGCGCCAGAATCCCGAGGACGATCGCGACCGGCAACCCGATCGCCGCGAGCAGGAGCGCCCCCGGAATCAGAAGCACGAGAGCGATCGCGGCGGAAAAGAGGAACTTGGCAAGTCCAACCATGGCCGAGCCTCCTTGAGAGCGTCTTCTACACCCTCACTACAGCTCGACCAGGCTACCTGGTTTCAACCTGCGCCCGGTGCGGCGCGCACGGAGGCTCGCGCCTCATCGACGACGCGCGCGAGATCGCGGAGATCGAACGGCTTGGCCAATACCGGGCGCCCCGCCTCGGCGAGAAACGTCGCCGCTTCCGGCGCGAGAACGTCACCGCTCGAGAAGACGACACGGCCTGCGAGCTCGGGACGATGCTGCTGCAGCCAGCGATACAGCTCTTCGCCGGACCCCAGTGGCATGCGGAGGTCGCAGATCACGAGCTCCACCTCGTCGCTGTGCGCGTCGGTTAAGAGGCGGCGCGCGGCATCTCCGTCACCGGCCTCGTGGACGACCCACCCATGTCGGGCGAACCACCGTGACAACGCCCTCCGGATGACGACCTCGTCGTCGATGAGCAGGACACGGTGTGTGCCAGGACCAGCAGACCACGAGCCGGTGTTCTCTCGCGAAGAGGGCATCGGCGCTCCTCCGGGATGCGGTGGTGACAGAGCTCCAATCCTGGAGACTCGGCACGCCCTCGTGAAAACTGCAGCCGAGTGCGCCATGTCACCGTAGCGTCCGTCACAGATCGCGCGAGAACGCCTCCTGCTAGTCTACCATCGACCACGGCCGCGGCGTCGACCCGCCCTCGTTCGAGGGGTCGCCGTACGGCGCCGTGATCGGCAGCCCGAGGCTCTCGCGCCAGACCAGCCAAAGGTGCGCGAGGAACAGCTTCTCCGTCATTCGCAGCGCAGTCAGATGCCGGCGCCGAGGGATCCAGTCTGGCTTCGTGGAGTCGAGGCGATTGCGCTGTTCGGTGTAATAGCGGCGGTATGCCTCGCCCTGCCGAATGAACGAGATCCCGATCAGGTAACAGAGCTTCTTCGCCTCCCGATCGTACGGCGCGCTCTCGCCGCGCGACGGGCGAGGCTGAGCAACGCGACGCGGTCCGTCGCTCGCGCGCGCGAGGCTCCCCGAACACGCTTGCCCTGTCCCCGGAACACGGTGCCCCGCACGCAGGGGCCTTCCCGCTGGCAGGGAAAGCTCGTACCCGCACTGGTCGCACCGATACATCTCGGCGGCGACGGTCGCGAGACCGCAATACGACCAGAACGACGACGGCGTCGGCGCCCGTTCGATGTCCAGCCGAGCCAGGAGCCGCGCGGCGAGCGACGGCCCTACCCCGCGCACGCGCTCGAGCCACGGCCACGCGGGATGTCGACCGACCTCCGTGGTGAGCAGACGTAAGAGGTGCCGCTCCTCGTTCCAGGATCGGCGATACGTCTCGCCGAGTGACGGCGCGGGCCCGAGAACGCCGCCCGACCTGATGCGCGCGAGGAGCGCTTCGGGGTCGCTGGCGAGGTGCCCACCAGGAGTGCGTTCTGGCCGCTCGGACGCGACGGCGCGGATCTGCTCTGCCGTACGCAAGCGAAGCGCTTGCGCCGATTCGAACGCTGACGCGATCCATCGAAGATCGCGGTTCTCCGGTACGGGAGCCGGCGAATCGCCATTGCGCCCGTGTGTGGGGGCCACCTGAATCAACGGACGGTCCTCGTCTGAGGTCGGTAGCTGGTATCGCGAAGCCAACCTAGACCCCGGGCCGCGCAATTGCGCCAGCCATGTGACGAACCGCGTGTCCGCTTCCGTGAACCGCGCCACCGCGGGCCGAGGTCGCCGCGCCGCCCGTTAGGCAGAACGCCGCCGTCCCGTGGCGGGACGAACGGCGTTCAGGATTTGAGAGTCCGGGCCGGCCCAACCGGCAGCCGCATAACGCGGCGCGGCGTCAGTCGCTTCGCGGCCGGGCCTGGGTGACCGCCGCCAGTAGCTCGCGCTGCGACGCCGAGGCGCGCAGCAGCTCCACGGCTCGGCGCAGCTGGCTGTCGTACGTCACCGTGCGGCGGAACGCGGCGGAATCCCCGAACGCCATGGCCGCCACGCGCCGCTCGAGATCGCGATCGATCAGCTCCCGAGCTGCGTCGAACTCGGTCCGCTGGATCTGTACGCCGGCTCGCGTCAGGCGCGCGAACACGGAGTCACGCCACTCGGGGGCGACGGTGAAGTTCGGCGTCACCTTTCCCTTCTGCTCGAGTGCGGTGTTGTACAGAACCAGGTAGCTCTCCTGCGATTTCGGCGCGAGGGCCTTGAGGAAGTTCTGTTGCGCCACTGTGACCGTATCCGATGGAACGATGACGTCGGGGGTGATGCCGCCGCCGCCGTAGACCGTGCGCCCTGCATCGGACTTGAACTCCGGTCGCGCCTTGCGCACCGAGTCCGTCTCGAGCGAATCCGGGGCGACCTCGACGAGGCGGCCATCCGCCTGCAACTCCCGCTCGCGCTGAATGGACCGACCGCTCGGCGTGTACCATTTCCCGGTCGTCATCTTGAGCGCCCAGCCGCCTTCGAGCGTGAACAGTGTCTGAACGAGTCCCTTGCCGAACGACGTCGTCCCGATGACGACGCCGCGATCGTGGTCCTGCAGCGCGCCGGCCACGATCTCCGACGCTGACGCCGTGTAGCCGTCAGTGAGGACGACGAGCGGCGCGTCCGGAACGAGCGGCTGTTCGAGCGCGCGACTCACGGCGGGCGCGGTGGACCGCGAGCGCACCGTGACGATGTCCTGGCCGCGCTTCAGGAACAGATTCGCCATCCGCAGCGACTCGTCGAAATCGCCGCCGCCGTTTCCGCGCAGGTCCAGAATGAACGATCGAGCGCCCTGGCCGGCGAGCTGCCGCAGCGCACTTTCGACCTCTCCGCCAGACGTCTCGTTGAACTTCTGCACCGGGATGTAGCCGATGCGGTCGTCGAGCATCACCGCGAACGGTACCGCCGGAATGTGAACGACGGCGCGCGTGAACTGCGCCTCGATGGGCTCGGTCACACCGCTTCGCGCGAAGGTGACCTTGACCGTGGACCCCGGCGTTCCCGTGAGGCGCCCCGAGACGCCTTCGAGCTTCAACCCCTTCGTGCTCTCTCCACTCACCGACACGATACGATCGCCCGCCTGTACGCCGCCTGCTTCGGCGGGCGTGTGCGGGTAGACCTTCGCGACGGTGAAGACGCCCTGCTGATCCTCGATCAGCATGCCGACGCCGCCGTACGAGTTGCCCAGCGTATTGCGCGAGAAGCTCGCGAGCTCCTGCGGCGAATAGAGATCCGCGTATGGGTCGTTCAGCCCGCGAACGAGCCCGCGTGCGGCCTTCTCGTACATCGCGTCGGGCGTCACCGAATCCACGGCATCGGCGGCGACGCGCGCGAACACCTGCGCGAAGAGCCGAGCGGCGTCGGTCGCCTCGCTGCGCTGCAGTACGAACCCGCCCACTACCACTGGCAGCACGACGACCGCCGTCCCCATCAACGCGATTCTCGAACGCTTCATTCGTCGCCTCCCGGCGATCGGGTCCGATGCTGTGAGTCGCACGCGGCCAACCGGGCGCCGGCGATGCTCGTGGAGTGCTGCCTACTTGTTCGGCGGCGGTGTGCACCCCGTCTGACGTCGTGTATCCGCGACCTGGATGATCTTCCACCCGGCGGTCGTTTTCGCCAGCTGGAACGCGTCGATGCCGCAGTGACTGAACTTGTCGCCGAGATGAAAATCGTACGTCACCCAGAGCTGGGCGATGTTGTCGTCGATGCGAACTTCAGGATCCCAGAACCGCTCGATCCACGGTGGTCCGTCCTTACTGTTGGCGACCGCGCGGATGAAACCGTCGGCCGACTCGGCACGAACCGCGCCCTGGCGCGTGACGCTTACGAGGCGCGCGGCGGGGTCGAACACCGATCGCAGGAGGGTGGTGTCGCGTGTGCGCATCGCATCGAACATGCGCTGCGCCACAGCAATTATGTCGGCGGAGTCACTTTGCTGCGCGAGCGCCGGTCGCGCGAGGACGGCGCTTCCGAGGACGGCTGCCGCGAGTGCAGTGGCGCGTACGAACGAACGTCGACGCACAGTCGGAGGGTAGAGTGTCACTGGTGCGAGGCCCGGGAGCGCCGATGACGTTGGCGCCCGTCGGGGGTCAACGCCAGAGTCAACCTATGTGAGGGCGTCCCATTTTGGCCCGAGCCGGGGATGAGCGGCGACGGAACCGTGACGAACCGTTCGCTGGGTCGGCCAAGGGCCAGTGCCCCATCGCCTGCAGGGTCCGACGCGCCGCGGCCGGTCGGAACTGCGATTTCGCGGATGGGGCGGAAACAGCAGGATAGCGGCTCTGCACTGATGCCGCGGCGCGCAACGAGCCGGGAGGACAGGGAAACGGCCGCCCCGGACGCCACCGCCCCCCAAGAGCGGTTTCCCTGTTGCCTCTTCGCTGCGCCGAGTCCCGATAAACGATCCGGCCGTTTCCGGCTCATCCGCGTCATCGTCGTTCTGACCGGCCGCGCGCTGCGGGACCTACAAGCGCACGCCATTCTCCGCGCAGTGCCATTGGACGCGGTCGACACGAGGCGCGCCAACAGCCTTGTGCGACACCCGGTATGAAGGAAGGGTTCACGTCGCGTCCGAATTTTGTCGTCAGTGTGTAAATGACACACTGACTGCAACTTAGGGGATCTCCCATCGTCCAGCTCCGCGTCCGGCAACCGGCGGCAAGCGAGTCGCGGTTGGTCGATAGCCCGGGACGGCTCGTCCCAGACCGTTTGGTTTAGCGACGCACCATCTCCTATCTAGCCGGTGCGACGTGCGAAGGCGCACGCCGCCACCTCCCGACAGGAGATTCCATGCGCTTCGCCGTCCCGGCCCTACTACTTTGCGCTGCTGGCTGCGCCACCACACCGTCCGCTGCTCGTACCGTCGTCGCCAACGCGTCCGTCACTCCCGCCTCGCTCGACGCGGCGCCCGCCGCGGCTCCCGTCGCCACGCGCGGGCACTTTCTCACCGGCTCGGTCAAGACCGAGTACTTCGCTGGCGAAAGCCTGTACGACGTGCTCCGCGTGCGGATGCCGCTCTACCTCCGTCCGCGGGGCGCCACCGCCCCCAACCTCACCGGACGCGAGGAGCCCGTGTCGGTCTTCATCGACGGGAACTACGCGGGGGCACTCGAGACCCTCAGCCTGATTCCGGCGTCGCACGTCCTCTCGGTGCAGCGGATGGCGGGAACCGAGGCGGCTATCAAGTTCGGGCCGAGGCACAGCGGCGGCGCGGTGCTCGTGCGGCTGCTTCGTTAGGCGGGCGGCAGCAGCTGTCACACCGCCGCGCCGGCGCGAAGCAACAAGCGAAACCGCCCCCGGGCTCGAGCCCGGGGGCGGTTTCGCGCTCGGCAACCGC
The DNA here is from genome assembly GCA_036741775.1 of Gemmatimonadaceae bacterium. GTDB lineage: Bacteria > Gemmatimonadota > Gemmatimonadetes > Gemmatimonadales > Gemmatimonadaceae > JAJKIV01. The sequence goes on from DAINRQ010000105.1 coordinate 9,598, forward strand.
GTCAGGGAATGCGATGCATTCGCGACTGCAGTTGCTCGCGATACGTGCGACTCAACTTCAACTGACGTCCGTCGCGAAGGATCACGACGTAATCACCCGCGAACCAGGGCTGCAGCTCCTTGATCCGGTCCAGGTTGACGATGACCGCACGATGGATCCGCGCGAACATCTGCGGATTGAGCGATGACTCGATCCCGTTCATCGTCTCGCGGATCAGGTGCGACGTCTTGCCCACGTGAACGCGGACGTAGTTGCCCGAGGCCTCGAACCAATCGACGTCCGCGACCTTCACGAAGAACACGCGCCCGTCGCTCTTCACCATCAGTCGGTCGAGATAGCCGTTCTTGGGCGCCGCGTGTGTCCCCGACGCACCGAGCAGCGCGGCAGCCGCCGTGTTGACGTCGACCTTGTCGTCCTGCAGGACCTGCTCGAGCAGCGATTTGAGCCGCCGGCCCGCCTGCGCCGTGGTCACGCGATCGATGTGCTCGCGCGCCCGCTGGAACGCGCTCTTGAATCGCTCGGCGTCGAACGGCTTCAGCAGGTAGTCGAGCGCGTTCACCTCGAACGCCTTGAGGGCATACTCGTCGTACGCGGTCACGAAGATGACCGCCGGCATCTGGTCCGGACCCAGCGCCTGAACGACGCCGAACCCGTCGACATCCGGCATCTGGACGTCCAGGAACACCAGGTCGGGGTTATGCTCACGAATCGCCTCGATGGCCTCGCGCCCGTTCGAGGCTTCGCCGATGACCTCCACGTTGGTCTCGGCGCGAAGGAAGCGGCGAATGCGGCGCCGCGCGATCGGTTCGTCGTCCGTCACTAACACACGTATGGACATTCGCCCGTCACCTCAGCTCAGGGTGGCCCGCTCGAGGCTCGCGCGCGATGCCGCCGCTCGCTCTCACGCAGGTTGCGCGGTCAGCGCAGCGGGAACCGCGTCCCGCGACGCTTCCGTGTCACGATCGGCCAGCAGGACGATCGCGGTCATCGAATCGGGGAAGTACAGCGACACTTTCCGGTCTCGTTCCGCCAGCGTTGCCTTCTCTACTGCCTCCACCCACCCTCCGGGACGGCCCGCTTCGGCGGCGTCACCACCCGGTGCCGCCGCGTGCACGCGAACCCGCGTTGCACCACCCATCAGGCGCTCGGAGTCCACCGTTACCGACACCTGTTCGGCCGCCACTGTTCCACCGTTCGTCCCTGCCAGGAGATCGTCGATCAGCGTGCGCAGCAGTCGGTTCGGCAATCGCACCGAGAGCGTCTCGGGCGCGACGTGCACGGCGAGCGCCGTCCCGGGCCGGATCCCCAGGTCGTGCACGTCCACGTAGGCGCGCACGAGCTCGAGCTCGCGCCGCAACGACGTCTCCCGCTCGCCGGCCGCGTCCAGCGTTAGGCGCAGCACGTCCGCGAGCCGGGCGATCAACCGCTCCGTTCGGTTGACGTCCTCGTGGACGAGCCGCGCCAGCAGCTCGATGGTCCCGAGCAGGAATTGCGGGCGCAACTGCACGCACAACGTCTGGTAGCGTGACCGGGCGATCGCGGCTTCGAGGCGCGTCGCCGCGAGGTCGCGCTCACGGTACCACGCGTAGAAATCGCGCCCGTGGGACCACGCCAGCAGCGCGAAGTAGATGAAGATGTTGCCCGAGATCTGGTTGAAGCTGAGCGACGAGAAGATGCCGAAATCGCCCATGAGCCCCGTGGCTCGAACGATCGCCACGTGCACGGTCGCGAGCACTCCGGCCAGGATCGCGTGCACGACGACCCGCGAGGGCCAGTTGCGGCGTCCAATGCGCAGCCGGCGCGCCAGCAGCAGTACGACTGGCGTGGCGAGTGCCCACGCGGCCGCGGACACGAGGTGCGCGAGGATGTACTGGATCTCCGTCCCGTCGGTCGGCAGCCCACGAGCGACCGCGAAGTAGTAGACCTGCAGCGACCACAGCACGGCGCAGCCGGCCCAGATCCCCGCCATCGCCAGCCAGACCCGGGCAGACAGCCGAGGGGACTCGCGGCCGGGCCGAACGGGCGGGTTCGTCTCACCTAACGACGACGGCGCCGTCTCGTGCAGGCCGTCGACGCGCGCGGTGAGTTCCGCCGCAGCGACCGCGGGCACCGGTGGCGCGTCGGCAAACACCTCACTCGCCTCGAGACCGTTCCACCGCGACTGCGCGACCGCCGCGCCCAGCGACTGCCCCGGCACGGGCGTGCCCGCGGCCGGCGTCGACCAGAGGCGCTGCGGCGGCATCATCGACCACTCCCCCGTGGCGCTCCAATCGGGCGGCGGCTGATCCGCGAGCAATGCCCTCGAACGGTACGGAATCTCGAGGGACACGACCGTGCCGCCGTCCTCACCGGATCGCAGCTCGAAGCGATGATCGTCGCCGTAGAGCTGCATCAGCCGATTCTTCGCGTTTCGCAGGCCGATGCCGGGCCGGAACGACGTGCGGGTTGGCGCGAGTCCGACCCCGTTATCCGCCACCTCGAGGTGCAGACGAGAGTCGGTGACCCGGGCTTTCACACCGACAGTGCCTGGCGCTGACCGCACCGCCAGACCGTGACGAATGGCGTTCTCGACGAGCGGCTGCAGGATGAGGTGCGGTACCAGGGCGAGACGCGCCCCGGGCTGCACGTCGAGCTCGACGGTCAACCACTCGCTGAACCGCGCGCGCTGGATCTCGAAGTACGGCTCGAGACTCGCGAGCTCCTCCTCGAGCGTCACCTCGTCCTGGCCGGCGCGTTCGAGCGACAACCGGAGGAGCGTGTGAAGCTGCCGGAGCATCCGCTCGGCCGCCTCGGGCGCCTCGTGCGCCAGCTCCGAGATCGCGTTCAGGCAGTTGAACAGGAAGTGCGGCTGGAGCTGAAGCCCGAGAAACTGCAGCTGGGCGCGAGCGAGCTGCACCTCGAGCATGTGCGTCCGGACGTTTCGATCGCGGTACTGGCGGTGCAGCCCTAACGCCCACGTCGCGGCCACGACCGTCGCGTAGGTGAGGATGTTGACGTCCAGCCAGTAGACGTAGTTGGGGAGGACGGGGCCGATCTCGAGCGGAGAGAACGCCGTCGTGAGCTCGCGCCGCGCCAGCGTCACGAGCAGCGCGATGGCCGGCGCGATGGCCGCGTGAGCGCCGAACGCGCCGAGCTTGCCGAGGTGAGCCTCCTCGATGCGTCGTTGAATCCACGCGATGGCCGGGGTCAACAACGCCCAGAACCATGCGACGCCGATACTGATCTCGATCGCCCAGCGCCACGTGATGCCCGGCCCGAACGTGACCTTGTACAGCACGCCCTGGGCGAGGCCGTAGGCGGTCCAGGCACCGAACACGAGTGCCCATCGAACCCAGCGCTTTACCGCTGGTTCGTGGACCGGGCCCGATTCCGGAAAGTGGGACAGGAACGGCGCCGCAGCGCTACTGGTCATTCGGGGACGGGAGGGCTCGATACGTCTCGGCGCACGCCAAGGGCTAGGTCGCGCGGGCATCAACCCGGCGAATCCGGTTCCAGGTTTCGTTTCGTCCCAGCGAGAGGGTCGCGTGCAATCAATGGCTCGGCTGGGAGGAGCGCCAAGTTGCTGGGACGAGCCGACCCATTTCCAGGACGAGCCGCGTGGCCGCAGGCCCGGCCGCGATAACCTACAGCGCCGCAGGCAGTTCAATGTCGCACCTGGGGCGGCGCGGGTCGGGCACGGGCGACCACAGGTCACGCCACACGGCCGTTCTATAATAGCCGTGCGCGCGCCGCAGAGGCGACGACGAGGGCAGGAGACCATCCCAGAAACATCGAGAGCCATCCCTTGGACGTTGCCGCGCTCCGCGCGAACCGCATTTTTCGGATCGTGCATACTCGCCGCGCCAACCTCGTCTGGTGGATCGCCAGCTTCGGAACCGCGACCGCCTTCGCGTTCCTGTATACCGCGCAGACGATCGTCCGCCTGAGCTACTCCGACGCGTCCATCAATCTGGGACGCATCGTGTCGCTCGCGCTCGCCGACTGGTACACGTGTGCGCTCTTCTTCCCCCTCTTCGTCGTTGCCATTCGCCGGTGGCCGCTCGACTGGCAGCATTTGCCCACCCGCCTGCCGCTGCACATCGGGCTCTTGCTCGCTGCAACGGTCGGGAAGTACGCGATCTATCTACCCATCCGCGCGGCGCTGACCGACTCCACACAGCCGCCGTTCGTGCAGGGCGTCGCGATGAGCGCGATCTCCGAAGCGATCGCGTTCGGGTGCGTCGCCGCCGTGCTGCACGCCATCGAGTTCTACCGCCGCTACCGTGAGCGCGAGACGTACAGCCTGCAGCTCCAGGCGCGGTTGTCGGATGCTCAGCTTCGCGCGCTGCGCGCGCAGCTGAATCCGCACTTCCTCTTCAACACCCTCAACGCGGCGACGACGTTGCTGCATCGCGACCCCGATGGCGCCGACGCCATGCTCACGCGTCTGGGCGAGCTCCTCCGGCTGACGCTGCGCGCCGACCCGGAGCACGAGACGGCGCTCCACGAGGAAGTCGCCCTGCTCGACCGCTACCTCGATATCATGCGCATCCGGTTCTCTGACCGGGTGACCGTGACGTCCCGGGTCAGTCCGGCGGTGGCGAACGCGCTCGTCCCGTCGTTCATCCTGCAACCGATCGTCGAGAACGCGTTCGAGCATGGCGTCGCGCGGCTGCAGCGTCCGGGCGTGATCGAGATCGCGGCTCGCGCCGACGACGACACGTTGGTCCTCGTCGTTCGCGACAACGGGCTCGGGCCCGCCCACGCTGCGGGCGAGGGCGGCGTGGGACTGGAAAACACTCGCCGGCGACTCGCGGAGCTCTACGGCGACCGGGCATCACTGCAGCTGCTCTCGGCGCCAGATGCCGGAACGACGGTCGAAGTACGGTTGCCACTGCGATTCGACACCGTTGCGGTCTCACGGACTGCGTCGTTAGGCTCCACGCCATCTGCGGCGCTGGCATCGGCGTGACCGGGCAGCGCCGCGTGCTCGTCGCCGATGACGAGCCTCTCGCGCGGGAACGTCTTCGGTTCCTGCTCTCGCGCCATCCCGAGTACGAGATCGTCGCGGAGTGTGTGGACGGCGACACGGCGCTCGCCGCCATCGACGAGAACCGCCCGGACGTCGCCTTTCTCGACATCAGCATGCCGGGGCGGAGTGGCGTGGAAGTCGCCCAGGCGCTGCTCGACGAGACGCACGCGCCGGCCATCGTGTTCGTGACCGCCTACGATGAGTACGCCCTGCAGGCATTCGAGGTCAGCGCGATCGACTACCTGGTCAAGCCCGTGGACCGCGAGCGGTTCGAGCAGATGCTCGAGCGGGTAGCGCGCCGCATCGATCGCGTGGGGCCTGCGCCGCTTGGCGACGATGTCCGGGCCCTGCTGCACGAGCTTCGCCTGGCGTCTTCCCTGCCCAAGCGCTTCGTCGTGCGGTCGCCGCGCGGCCACTACTTCGTTCGCGCCGAAGACATCGAGACCGCGACGGCCGACGGGAACTACGTCGCGCTCTCGGCTGGCGGACGCGTCCACCTCGTGCGAGAAACGATGAAGTCGTTCGAGCAGAAGGTGGATCCCGCGCATTTCGTCCGCATTCACCGCTCCACGATCGTCAGCATCGACCGCATCGCCCGCATCGAGCCGCTCGGGCACGGGGCGTACCGAATCGTCATGCAAAGCGGTGCGCGCTTCGACTCGAGTCCGACGTACGGTGCCAGGGTGCAGGCGCTGCTGCGCTGAAGCTCACCAGGACATCGTCGGCGCTTTCGGTGATCGGACCCGATGGTGACCGTTATTTCGGCCTTGCTGGACCTGCTTCACGGTGCAGCCACCACGATAATGCCGCGCCACGCACGGCGACCGCGACTCGCTCGCGTTCGGGAAACGCCGACGCGACGTCGAGGTTTCGCTGACGGACCCGCGCCGAGCGGCGTGCTAGACTGTAGGGTGAGATCTCGACAGCGAGCGGTTCGCCGCGGAGGTCGCGATGGTCGAACTGTTCTGGATTCCACTCGTCCTGCAGGCCGTCGTTCCGATCGGGTTGCTGCTGTGGCTCGCGTTCGCCCGGCAACCCAGCCACGCGGCATGGGTGCTGACAGTCGTTCTCGTCGCGTTCTACATCCGCCTGATGGCGGCTGCCGGGCTGTGGCTGATACTACCGGCCGTCTTGCTGCCGGTCTACGGCGCGTCTCTCGTTGCCGGAGCTGCGGTCTCGCTGTGGCGGGTTCGTTCGCCGGCGGAGCGACCTCGCGGGGCGCGCGCTGCAGTTGGCCTGGCGCTCCGCGCGGCCACTGTCGCACTCGTCGCCGCGCTCGGCGTCCACGCGAATGGTGGCCGTCGAGCGCCGGGGCCGGCGGTCGACCTCGCGTTCCCGCTGCGCCACGGCACCTACCTCGTCGTGAACGGCGGGAGCGTCGAGCTGATCAACGCACACATCATGACTCTAACGAAGGATCGCTTTCAGGCGTACCGCGGACAGAGCTATGGCGTAGACCTCGTCCGCGTGAGCGATCGCGGCGTCCGCGCACGAGGTCTCTTGCCGCAGGACCCGGCCGCGTATGGGATATTCGGCGATACCGTCGTTGCGCCGTGTCCAGGCGCTGTCGTCGCCGCCGAGGATGGTCATCCGGACATGCCGCCACCACAGGCCGACCGCGCGCACATGGCTGGCAACCATGTCATCCTGCAATGCGCGGACATGTGGATTGTGCTGGGTCATTTCCAACGAGGCAGCGTGCGCGTTGCACGCGGGGATGTGGTGGGCACCGGGGAGGCGGTTGGCCTCGTTGGAAATAGCGGCAACACGAACGAGCCACACCTGCACATCCACGCGCAATGGCCTGGCCGCGGAGACACGCCACTCAGCGGCGATCCGATCCCGATTCGACTCGACGGACGCTACGTCGTGAGGAACGACCGGATCACGGGTCGCGAACAGAACCTGGAGAACCCATGACGTCGGAAATCGCGACGTTTCAGGCCGCGCCCGGCGAGTCGTGGCGACCGGATTGCATGCATGGGAAACGTGTCATCGCCACCGGAGGTAGCATGGCGCGTCGGACGAAGGTCGTCGGAGCAGTGTCGGCAATGGCTGCGGCGGCTGGCATCGCGTCAGCCGCGACCGGCGGAATGACGTGGCGCCGCGCGACGGCACGAGAGCAGGCCCGGCTGCAGGCGGCTGCTCGCGCGAAGCTGGAGTCGGCGCCTGACGAGCTCGCGCGTGCCGGCCTGCCGGCGTTGGTCGCGCGGTACTTCGCCATGGTGGTGCCCGAAGGCCTAACGCGCGTCCGCGGCGCGCACATACGGTGGACCGGAGAGTTCCAGATGCGTCCGGGTTCCGGCTGGCGGCCGTTCGAGGCGGAACAGGAGTTCACCACGTCTCCACCGGGTTTCGTGTGGGACGCACGAATCCAGATGATGCCGCTCGTGCGCGTACAGGTCCGCGACCAGTACGTCGCCGGTCAGGGCGCGATGCTCGGCAAGGTCGGCGGCCTGATCACGGTCGTGAACGAGGGCGGTACACCCGAGATGGCGTCCAGCGCGCTCATCCGCTGGCTCGGCGAGGCAGTCTGGTTTCCGACCGCGCTATTGCCGGCGGGACCGAACGGCGACGGAGTGAGGTGGGATGCCGTGAACGACACCACGGCGCGCGCAACGGTCACCGATGCCGGCACGACGGTCTCGGCCGAGTTCCATTTCGCTCCGACCGGCGAGATCACCCGGATGACGGCGATGCGGTACCGGGATGTCAACGGTACGGGTGTGCTCACGCCGTTCGAGGGGCAGTACCGCAACTACGCGCGGCACGACGGGGTGTTGATCCCAATGGCGGCCGAAGTCGCGTGGCTGTTGCCGGAGGGCCGCTTTCCTTATTGGCGCGGGCGCCCGGTCATGGTGCGGTACGATCGCGAGGTGTCGCCGTAGTCATTCCGAGCGGAGCCGCGCAGGAATGACACCGGGATGTCGGGATTCCTCTCTCCGAAATTCCTCCCTTCCCTGACGCGTCGTGGTGCGGTGCGATGTACTCTTCCTGCAGTCGCCGTCATCGTTAGGCACGCGACGACGACTGACTGGCGCGAACGGCGCGCCGGCCTCTTGCGCCGTCGCTCGGCACCAGCCGCGCGAGTTCAGGAGGAGGGTACCAGAATGAGACGCACCATTGTCACCACCACCGTGATCGCGCTGCTCACGGTCGCCGGCGTCGCCGGCGCACAGGACCGCTGGTCGATCGAGGCTTCCGGCGGCGCAGCGTTCGCGACACAGAAGCTCGGCGGCGCCGACCTCGGCACGGGCGTCGGGCTCGAGGTGAACGGGCGGTATCGCATCATGCCCCACCTCGCCGTCTATGCCGGCTGGGACTGGCATCACTTCCCGTCGGATCGTCCGCTTGGCGGCGGCGACATGGACTTCGAGGACACGGGATATGCATTCGGCCTGCGGTTCGAGCACCCGTTCATGACGCGGCTCGGCTACTGGCTGCGCGCCGGCGGCACCGCGAACCACATCGAGGTCGAGGATGTGGGCGGTGACATCATCTCCGACACGGGACACGGAGTCGGATGGGAGGCCGGTGGTGGGCTGACGATCCCGGTTGGCAACCGCCTCATGCTCACGCCGGGCGTGCGATATCGTGCGCTGGCGCGTGACCTGGAGCTTGGCAGCGTCACCACGCCCGTCGACCTCCGGTACGTCACCGTCGGGCTCGGGCTCGCGTACCGCTTCTAAACCTCGTTGATGGGGAGCGCGTCGCGTGCGGCGAACGATCGTCCGCGCGCGACGCGTCGCCAGGGAGGGACCCATGCAAAGCCGGCTCTCTGGATATGGTGGCGCGCGACGGCGCAGCCGCGCGGTCCGTGCAGCCGGAATCGCCACGGCGGGCGCGGCGGCCGTCGGGACCTATGCGTTTTTCCTGCGCCCGCGCCTGACCAACTGGGGTGCCACCGATGAGGACGTGAACGCGGCGCTGCCGGGAGATGAGCTCGTTCGCGAGCCCGACTACGTCACGACGCGTGCTGTCACCGTCAATGCGCCTCCCGAGGACATCTGGCCATGGTTGGTGCAGATGGGCTATCGCCGCGGAGGGCTCTACAGCTACGACTGGCTCGACCGGATCTTCGGGTACCTCGACCGCCCGAGCGCGAAGGAGATCGTTCCGGAGTTTCAGGACCTCGCGGTGGGTGACACCATCCCTGTCGGTCGTGGGCCGAGTTGGCCCGTGCGCATCCTCGAGCCAGCGCGCGCATTCGTGATGGAGCCGGTTGCGGGAACGATCACATGGGCGTTCGCGCTCATCCCGCGCGATGACCGCTCGACGCGTCTCATCACGCGCGTCCGTTGCCGCGTGGAGGACACGACGTCGCGTACGCTCCTCTTCGCGGTCATCGATCCGGCGGCGTTCGTGATGACGCGCAAGATGCTGCTCAACCTCAAGCGTCGCGCCGAGGCGTTGGCGCGGCGGCACGAGTACGCGGGATCGGCGACAGCCTGACCCGAAGGCGTGGGAAGCCGCGATGTCCGGATTCGGGCTCGACGAGCACAGACAGGCGTGAGGGCGGCACCAGGCCGCCCGACTCACCTGTCCCATAACCGCTCGGCACGAGCCTGACTTCACGGATCGCGATCATGTGCACTTCCGGTGCGCACTTGGAGCTATCGCGAGGAGCCGGACTCCGTTCGCCACATGGGCCCCACCGCGCAGGAGTTCCGCGCCGCGTTCGGCCTCGGTGACACGCACAAGGCCATCGCCACCGTGGACGCCGACGGCGTCTCGCTCGTCGCCACGCAGGCACTCGAGCGACGCACGCGCGTGCTGCAGGATGAGATCACCGCGTTGCGTGCCGAGCTGGCCGCGCTCCGTTCGGAGCTGGCCGCGGCGCGCCGCTAGTCACCACACCCTAACGAGACCGTCGCGTGCGACTCGGCACGCGGCGGACCTCGCCTGTACTTTACTGGAGACCATCACAATGCTTCGACTTCACAGCCGTGTGCGTGTGATCGTGGGCGCGATCGTCGCCGCCACGATCGGATGCGACGAGCCGACCGCGCCACGCGAGTCGCTCCCGGCCCGAGCTCCGCTCGCCGCCAGCAGTGCCGCGACGCTCGCTGCGGACGCGTCGCGCGCCGAGCTCGTGGCGCTCGTACACGACGCGCTCGAGCGGCTTTCCCCCGCCCTGCCACAGCCCGACCGCGAGCGCGTTGTCGCTCCGCTGAATGCGCTGGCCGGCAGACTGTCAGCGCGCGACGCAGACGCTGCGCGACAACAACTGGTGGTCACGGAGCGCGCACTTGACGCCGTAGCTTCGGCGGCGGCCGTCGATCCGGACGTGGAATCGATGCGGCTGCAACTCGCCGCGGTGCGTTCCGCGCTCGGTGAATCACCAGTGTCGTTCTGATCGACGCTCGAGCGATTTCTCGGTGGGGTTCGGACTCGTCGTTGCTCTCGACGGGTCCGACCCCATTTCGCCAAACTCCTCGGTAAACGCGAGACTCGGACCGCAGTTCATTCTCCAACGAGCGGTGATGTCTCGACCCTTCCGCTTCTGCCGCGCCGCCTCGTCACATACGGGAGCGCGAACAGGTACAGGCCCGACAACAGAAGCAGAGCGAGGGGAAACAGGGGCGAATAGGTCACCCACGCCGGAGGCTCGCCCTGCGACAATGCGACGAAGTTGGCGATGACGGTCACCGTGAAGATGATGGACAGCCACCGGTGGATCTGCCGAACCCGCTTGCTCCAGTTCACTGGGACCTCCGTGCCTCGATCATCTTCCAGCCGTTCCCCGACGGATCACGGAAGCCGGCATCCACGCTGCCGTACCGAGATACGGGCTCCTGAGTGAACTCCACTCCGCGAGCGCTCATGCGCTCGTATGCGGCGCGACAGTCATCGACGACGAGGACGAGCGGCGGCATGGCCCCCTTCGCCACCATCTCCTGCAGGGTGTCAGCGGTCTCCGAATCGAGCACCGGCGGTCCCGGCGTGAACAGGCCGAGCTCGAACGTCGGCTGGTCCGGGTGCTGGACCGTGAGCCAGCGGTATTCGCCGTTCCGCGCGTCGGTGTGGACGCGGAATCCGAGCTTCTCGACGTAGAACTCCAGGGCTTCGTCCTGATCGCGAACGTACAGACCGACCACTCCCACACCTTGGCTCATACGATCTCCGGTTCGTGTTCGGAGGCGATGTTATCGCTTCCGCCCTGCCGGCGCTTCTCCGAAACTGCGATTGTGAGGTGGGGTCGGTGAGCGGCCCGGAGGAAGCAGGCCGGCACCCGGTCGAGCTGGTGCGGAGCGGCTTTCTCGCGCGCCCGAAGCTCGGTCGGAGTCTCGCCGGTGACGTCGCGGAACGTGCGACCGAACGTTCCCAGGCTCGTCCAGCCGGTCTGGAATGCGATCTCGATGATCGGCAGGTCGGTGTCGCGGAGCAGCGTTTTGGCTTGTTCGATTCGGCGCGTGAGCAGGTACCGGTGCGGCGGGATACCGAACGCCTCCTTGAAGGATCGCGCGAAGTGGGCCTCGGAGACACAGCTCACTTGCGCCAGCCTCCGGACTGGCCACTCCTCGTTCGACGCGGCGTCCATCCGATCCTTCGCTCGCAGCAGGCGGCGCAGCAGCTCCGGGTCCTTGTGTGTGGACCCTCGTCCTTTGCTCCCCGGTCGTGTTGCCATCGTGGAAGTATCCCAAATTACGGCGGCCCGATCGAGGGTCAGCGGTCAGTCTCGACCCTCGGCGGGCTCCAGGATCTCAATGTACCCTTCCGTTCCATGCACCCGGATCCGCTGCCCGTCGCGGATCAGCCGGGTGGCATGCTGCACCCCAACGACGGCGGGGAGACCATACTCCCGTGCGATCACCGCACCGTGCGTCATGAGCCCACCCACCTCCGTCACCAGCCCCGCGACCGTGACGAACAGGGGTGTCCAGCTCGGGTCCGTGTAGGCGGTAACCAGAATGTCGCCCGGCTCGAGATCGGCCTCCGCCATTCGCAGGATGACGCGCGCCCGCCCCTCCACGGTCCCGGCGGAGACGGGTAACCCAACCAGCGCGCCGGCTGGCAGATCGTCACGTCGGTACGCCCCGGCGATCATCTCGCCATCCGACGTGAGCACCCGCGGCGGCGTGAGCGCCTGATACGACCTGAACGCGTCCTGGCGCTGGCGGACGAGCTGCTCCTCCACTTGGTGCGTGCGCACGACGTCGTGGAGCTCCTGGAACGTGAGGAAGAAAA
>DAINRQ010000106.1:0-19946 GCA_036741775.1 Gemmatimonadaceae bacterium
AGCGCGAACGGCGACGCGCGAACGGCGACGCGCGAACGGCGACGCGCGAACGGCGGAGTGCGGACGGTGGCGTCCTGAGCGGCCGTTCCCCTCGTCTCCCAGGCGGTGCGAGACCAACTCTCCCTCGCGCGGAGCGATCCGCAGGATCCGCCCCATCCGTTCAATCCCGGTCCCCCCGCCGACGACGCCAGCCGGTCACCGGAGTCATACGCGGCCGCACCGAGGCCGGCCCGTGTGGCTTGCTGATAGCTGATAGCTGATAGCTGATAGCTGATAGCTGATAGCTGATAGCTGATGGCTGATCGCTGATAGCTGCTATCAGAACCCCCTGGGCCGCCTATCCATCCACGGGCGCGCAGCCTCGAGCTGTGCGGCCAAACGGAAGAGCAGCGCCTCGTCCCCGAATCTCCCCGCGAAGTGCATTCCGATCGGGAGCCCCGCGGCATTCCACGCGAGAGGTACCGACATCGCCGGCTGGCCGGTGACGTTGAACACCGGTGGACACGCGATCCAGTCGAACACGCGTTTGGCCGCCTTGTCGAGTGCACCCGCGAGCTTCATGACGCCGCCCGCTCGAAGCTGGCCGAGCGCGCGCATGGCGGCCAGCTCGTGCGCGGGCGGCTGCAGCGCGCCGATCTCGAACGGTGGGGTCGTTAGGGTCGGCGTGAGCAGCACGTCCACCTCGTAGCCGGAGAACCACCGCCCCACCGCGCGCGTCGCCCGCTCGAGCACGCGGCGCGCTCGCGCCATTGCCGCGGCGCTGTAGGACCGCCCGAGCAGAGCGAGCGCCCATGTCGAGATCTCGACGTTACTCGGCGATGCACGCTGGCCCGTCATCGCCTCGGCGTCACCGAGGTCGGCGTCCGCCTGCCCACACACCATCAGCAGGAACGCGTGGAGAAACTCGTCGCGGTCGATCGGCGGCGACGCCTCCACGAGCGTATGGCCTAACGACTCGAGCAGCGTCACGGTATCCCGGAGCGCATCCCGACAGTCGTCGTGCATCACGTCGGCGAGCAGCGGACGGTCCGTGAACGCGATGCGCAGACGACCGGGATCGGCGCCGACCTCCTCGAGGAACGGGCGCTCGGGCGGCGGCGTCATGTACGGCGCGCCTGGTTCCTCGCCCGATATCGCGTCGAGCATCGCGGCGCTGTCACGCACCGAGCGAGTGAGTACGTGTTCCTGGACCGCGCCGTCCCACAGCTCGCCCTCGATCGGGCCCGTCGGGTTGCGTCCCCGGGTCGGCTTCAGGCCGAAGACCCCGCAGCACGAGGCCGGGATCCGGATCGAACCTCCGCCATCACCACCGCCCGCGATGGGCACCATCCCCGATGCCACGGCCGCCGCGGATCCTCCACTCGATCCACCTGGAGTCCGCGACAGGGCCCACGGGTTTCGCGTCGGCCCGAACAGCGCTGGCTCGGTGAACGGCGTCAGGCCGAACTCCGGCGTGTTCGTCTTGCCTAACACGATCACGCCCGAACGACGGTATCGCCGCACGATCTCCGTGTCGTGCGGCGCGATGAACCTGGAGAGTAGCCGGCTGCCGCTCGTCACCGGAGCGCCGGCGTACCACGAGACGAGATCCTTGAGCAGGAATGGCACTCCCGCGAACGGCCCGTCGCCGAGGGGGCCTGCGGCCACCGCGAGCGCCTCGTCATACATCCGGTGAACGACTGCGTTGAGGGCCGGGTTGCGCGCTTCAATGCGCTCGATCGCCGCCTGGACGAGCTCGCGCGGCGATACCTCGCCACGACGAACGAGGTCAGCGAGCCCGAGACCGTCGTACCGCTCGTACTCGGCGAACGTGCCGGCTGGTGTGGCCGCGGCGGTCGTCACTCGGAATGGAGAGTCGGGGGCTTCGAGCGGTGCTCGGCACCCTGGTCCGGCACCGAAGGAAGCGAAAGATGCGCCGCGGGGCCCATGGTGGCCATGCTGGCTTCCAAGGCATTGCCGCGTTGCGACTTGGACCGTCGGCTCGGACCAAAGCTCGGTCTGTCCTCACCTCGAGCCCGGCGCGAGCACTCGGCGACGGGCTCACGGCGGCCGGCAAGGGACAGTCGGTCGCCATTCGTGTGACGAAATGCATCCGACCCGGGTTTGGCGCGGTGTAATTGACCATTCAGCGCTCGAGGGCCGAACCGTGGTATCGATTGAACCGAGGTCGGCTATCTTTTCGAAATCTCAACCCCTTGGCAGCCGTGGCCGGCGCCGAGGGTTCGCGGTGGGTTCCTTATGATGCCGGCTCGTGATAGGCGGGACGCGTCGAGGGTGACGGCCAACCCGCCATCACTTACGCTAATCGGTGGTCGAAACGGACGCGGCATGAGCGCCATTGACATGTCGATCGTCCAGCAGGCGAAGCGAGGCGACCGGACCGCCTTCGTCGCGCTGGTCGATTTCTATTATGCGCGCTGCCTGCGATTCGCCGTTCATATGCTCGGCAATCAGCAAGACGCCGAGGAAGCGGTGCAGGATACGTTCGTGCGCGTGCACGGCGCGCTGCACCGGTACGATGAGTTCGATCGATTCGAGTCGTGGCTGTTCCGCATCCTCGCGAACCGATGCCGAACCATGATGGGCCGCGAGGCGCGCCGGTCGCGCGTCCTCGTGTATGGCGATCTGCCTCACGACAAGGGGACTGCGCCCGATGTGGAGGCGATCGTCTGGCGTGAGGAGATCGAGACAGCACTGGCCGCCCTGCCGGCCGCGCAGCGAGAAGCCTTCCTGCTGCGTCATGTAGAAGGACTCGAGTACGAGGAAATGGGGCGAATCACTGGCGCCGGCGTGTCGGCGTTGAAGATGCGAGTCAAGCGTGCGTGTGAGTTCCTGCGCCTGAGGCTCGCGGAGGTGGAACGTGCGTGATGAAACCCGAGATGACGTGATCGATCGCATCGTCGGCGAGCTCAAGACGCTGCCCGCGGTTCCCGCGGACGCGGCGGCCCGCGTGCTTGCGCGCGTGGATGCGGCGCGCCGGTCCGGTACGAACACGGACGTCGAGGACGATGATGTGATCTACTTTCCTACCGTCACGGACGAGATGCAGGCGGCGCCTGTCATCCCGCTTCGGGCGGTGGCTGGCGGAAAGGGCCGCTCCGGGACGCGTGAGCCTGGCGGGTTCCGCCGGCGGTTCATGGTGTCGCTCCCGGCGGCCATTGGGTATGCGCTCGCCGCGACGGTGGCGGGGTTCCTGATCCGCGGCGCAGTACCCGGAAGCGATGCGCAATCGCTCGACGCGCCCGCGGTTCTCAGCCAAGCGACGCCGGCGACCGAGGGAGTGGGCACGACGACACTCGTTCAGCCTGTCGCGAGCATCTCGAGCCGCGAGGCCGACGAAGCTCCGGTGCAAGTCCAGTTCGTGCTCGACACACGCAGCGCGCAGCGCGTTGCCGTGGTTGGTGACTTCAACGCGTGGGACGCCACGGCGCACCCGCTCGTGCGTGATTCGGTGAGCGGTGTCTGGAGTGCGGTGGTTCCGGTCACGCCGGGTCGCCACGCGTACGCGTTCCTCGTCGATGACCGGGTCTGGACGTTGGACCCGCGTGCGCCGAAGACGCGAGACGCGGATTACGGCACCGAGCAGTCGGTGCTGATGGTTGGGGTGCAATGATGATCCCGCGTTTCATTATCGGCCGACTCGCCGCCCTCGCGGCGCTCGCCGTCGCGATTCCCGCGACCGTGCAGGCACAAGCACAGGCGGGCCGCGCCATACTCGACCCTGCCGTCGACTCGGCCATCGCGCCGATCGTTGCGCAGACGGTCGCGGCGGGACTGCCCGCCGATCTCCTGTACGCCAAGGCCCGCGAGGGTCAGGTTCGCCGGGTGCCGGTGAGTCGGATCGAGGCGACCGTGCGGACGCTGGCACAGCGGCTTCGCGTCGCGCATGACGCGCTCGCGCCGAACCCCACGTCGCAGGAGCTTCGGGCGGCGACGGATGCGCTGGCGCACAACGTCCCCGAGGAAGTCCTGCGTGACATGCGGAAGGCCGGGGGCGACGGGTCGCTCGCCGTCCCGCTCGGCGTGCTGACGTCGCTGATTGCCCGCGGGGTGCCGATGGAACAGGCGACCGTGAAAGTGGTAGATCTGCTTCAGCGGGGCGCGGTACCGAAGAACTTCATCGCGCTCGAAGAGCGGGTGCGCGAGGACGTGCTCGCCGGACGACGTCCGGATGAATCGCTGGATTTGCGAATGAAGGGGATCATCCCCAATCTTCCTCAATCGGGAGCATCAGCGGCAACGGCGGATGGCCTCCAGAGCACCGGCGGTCCACGAGGGGGGAAGCGTCCGTAAGGGGCATCCTCACTAACTCAGAACCGAGCACCTGCAGCTTCATCGCACACCGCTCGGGACCATCATGTCGTTCGCCGTCCTCGCGCACATTGGCATCGCGAGGGCGGCGAACGCGCAATGGGCCCGGCAAACGACCTTCGACGTCGGCGCGATTCGCCTGACGCGAGACGACTTCGCAGACACTGACGGCGTCAACGTTGCCGCACTGTGGAGCCGGTGGAACGAGCGCGTCTCAGTCGTCGCGAGCGGGGCCGCCACGCGGGCGTCTGATGGTCGATCGACCGGAATCGCACTGGGGTCCGCCTCGTACGCTATTCCACTGCGGCGGCTTCGGTTCGAGCTCGGCGGTACCGGAACGGTGCTTGGCACTAGCAATCTGCAACCCTCGTCGAGCTGGCTTGGATTCGGTCGAGCGCACTGGCTGGGCGACGCGGTCGGCGTGTGGGCTGGCGGTGGGGGCGGGAGGGTTCGCACCGAGCAGCGGAGCTACGGTGCCGCGACCGGCGACTTCGGCGCCTGGGCACGTCGAGGGGACCACAGGGTGTCGGTCGTAGCGACCCCGGTGCGGACGTCCACGATCACGACGTTCATCTTCGGCGACGAGACGGTGCTGCGCCTGCGCGAGCCGGTGGGCTACACGGACTTCACGCTGGCGGCACACGGTGGGTGGGGGGCGTTTCAGCTCGACGCGGCCGCCGTCATGCGCGACGGATGGAGAGGGAACGTGCGGCCGGCCGCGACCGCGTCGGTCGGCGGCGCGTGGTGGATGACGCCACACATTGGCCTCGCGGCGGCCGTCGGGCGCCAGCTGTCCGACCCGATGCGTGGGACCGCGCGCGCACGCTATGCGACCGTCGCCCTGCGCCTCTCGGCCGAACGACGTCGCGTGGCGCGCCGTGTGGCGGAGCCGCGCGTGGCCGCGGGCGAAGCGTCGCTCGTGGCGGTGCCGCGTGCGGGAGGCCGGGCGACCATCCGCGTCCACGCGCCGGGTGCTCGACGCGTCGAGATCATGGGCGATCTGACTGGTTGGGAACCCGTGGAATTGGACCAGCGCGACGGTCGATGGGAGCGCCGCCTAACGGCGGCGTCCGGCCCTCACCACATTCTCGTGCGCATCGACGGCGGCGCGTGGATGCCGCCGTCGAACCTGCCGCGCATCGACGACGAGTACGGTGGCCGCGTCGGACTCGTCATCGTCCCCTGAGCCCGGCGCGACGACGGTTTGGCGAGCCCGAGACCCGCTCGTACCGATCGGATGCATAGTGACGCACACTCGTTATGTGATGCACGTCACCATAACGAGTCGAATTTCAGGACACGGTCAAAACGTCGTGTCGACGCGGACATTGTGGCCTTTTTCCTGCTTGGGACGTGCGCGGCCCACTGTGTCGTGTCACGACGCGCGAAACCGTCAGCGCCCTGGGTCACGCTGCGCGCGTCACTGTTTGAAGGAGTCACCGATGCACAAACGCACCCTCCTTAGCGCGCTCGCCGCTGCCGCCATCACCGCGATCGCGACCCCCACCATCTCTCATGCTCAGCAGCCGAAAGAATCGACGGGCGAAGTCGCGATGGCGCCGAGCTTCTCGAGCCTTCTCACGGCCATCGATTCGGCATCCGCACGCAACGCGAAGTTGACGGCAACCACGACGCTCACCGCCGAGAACGTGCAGCTCGTGAATGTCGAGGATCTGCTCAAGGACGCGAGCGCCGACTCGCTCACCGCGGCCATCACGCGTAATTCTGCCGTGATCGACTCGCTCCGCAGCACGGTCGCCGCGAACACGACGATCAACACCGCGCTCGCCTCGAACACCACGCCGTTGACGTCGAACGATGTCGTCGCCACGGATGTCACGGCTGATGGCAAGGTGATCGTGTACTACTGGAAGAAGCCGTAACTATCGGGAACGGGGAACCGGGAACGGGGAACCGGAACTGCAACCAGCGCAGCAAACCAAGCGCAGCAAACCGGCGCTGATAGCTGATAGCTGGAACTGGTAACTGCAGGTGAAAATCCAAACCCTCGGGAAGCCTCTCGACGCGAGAAGCTTCCCGAGGGTTTTCCGGTTCCCGGTTCCCTATGCCTATTCCCCTTGACATTCTACAGGAGCATCCCCACTTTCTTCTGTAGAATGACGACAGGAGTTCGCGTGGCGACGACCAGCGCCGACGTCCTGCAGGGGACGCTCGACATGCTCATCCTCAAAGCGCTGTCGCTCGAGCCCATGCACGGGTGGGGTATCGCGCAGCGCATCCAGCAGATCTCGCGCGACGTCCTGCAGATCAACCAGGGATCGCTCTACCCGGCGCTGCACCGGCTCGAGCGACGCGCATGGATCGAGGCCGAGTGGGGCACCTCCGAAAACAACCGCCGCGCCAAGTTCTATCGCCTCACATCGCTCGGGCGGAAGCAGCTCGCCGAGGAGCGCGCGAGCTGGCAGCGCTTCATGGGCGCGGTCGAGCGCGTGATGCAGACGACGTAGGAGCCGCCACGATGGACTTCCTTCATATCCTCGCGCGACGCATCCGTGCGAACGTGCGGCCGCTCATCGCTCGCCGGCGCGCGGAAGCGGAGCTCGATGAAGAGATGCGCTTTCACGTCGATACCGAAGTACGGTCGCGCATCGAGCGTGGGATGAGTCCCGACGAGGCGCTGACCTCGACGCTTCGCGACTTCGGCGGTGTGACGCGGTACAAAGAGGAGTGTCGTGACGCCTGGAGTACCCGCGCGGTGGACGAGATGGGTCACGATATTCGGTATGCCGCGCGCACGCTCCGACGAGCGCCAGCCTTCACCGCCGTGGCGATCCTCACAGTCGCACTCGGCGTCGGCGCAGCGACGACGATCTTCTCGGTCGTGCAGGGCGTGCTGCGCCCATTGCCGTACGACGAGCCGAATGCGCTCGTCGCCGTCCGCACCGTCCTTCGCGGCAGCGATGACGCCACGTCGGCGCTGGATTTCGTCGATTGGCGGCGCCAATCCACCACGCTGTCCGGCCTCGCCGCGATCTCCGCGGATCCGATGAACCTCACCGGCGGCGGAGAGCCCGAGCGCCTCTTCGCGGCGACGGTGAGCGCGAACATCTTCTCGACGCTTCGGATCCAGCCACTCGTCGGGCAGCTCATGCGCCCGGGTGATGACGCCGGGGCAGGGCGTCGCGTCGTGGTGCTTGGCGAGGCGTTATGGCGCCGTCGTTTCGGCGCAGACCACGCCGTGGTTGGTCGCGCCATCATGCTCGATGGCACGCCCTACACCGTGCTCGGCGTCGTACCGAGCCGGACAGCCTACCCGGCGGCCGCGGACATCTACGTGCCCCTGGTCTTTCCGCCGGATGACCTGGAGGAAGGAAACCGCGGGGCTCGGTATTATCTCGTCGTCGGTCGCCTAACGCGCGGTGCCACGGTCGCCACCGCCCAGGCCGAGATGCGCGCGATCGCCGCGCGCTTGGCGGCCGAGCATCCCCGTGCCAACACGGACGTGACGGTGCGTGTCGCCCCTCTCCTCGACGAGATGGTCGGCGCGTATCGCCGGCCGCTCCTGGTCCTCATGGCCGCCGCGGGCGTGCTGCTCATGATCGCCTGCGCCAACGTGGCGAACCTGCTCCTCGTTCGCGCGGCTACCCGTGACGGCGAGATGGCCATACGTACGGCACTCGGCGCCGCTCGTGGCCGGCTCGTCCGGCAGCTCACGACCGAAGCGATGGTACCGTTTCTGGTCGGCGGCGCGCTCGGGGCGATGCTGGCAGCGTTAGGCACCCGGCTCTTCGTCCGGTTCGCGGGTGACTCAGTGCCGCGGCTGTCCGAGCTCGGAGTGGACCGCTGGGCACTCGGATTCGCCGTCGCCATCACGCTGATCACTGGCGTCGTGTTCGGCGTGGTACCGGCGCTGCGGTCCTCTCGCGTGAGTCTGGCCGGATCGCTGCGCACCCTCGGCCGCGGAAGTCGCGGTTCCGTCGCCCGGCACCGCGCGCGAACCCTGATCGTCGGGGCCGAGGTTGCGCTCGCGGTGGTGTTGCTCGCGGGCGCCGGGCTGGTCGTGCGAAGCTTCCGCGAGCTGATGGCGGTCGATCCCGGATTCCGCCGCGATGGTGTGGTCACGTTCCGCATCGAGCTGCCGCGTACCACGTACGATACGCCCACCAAGCTGCGCGCCTTCGTCGCCGCCCTGGATGCACATGTCCAGGCACTCCCCGGCGTCGCGAGCCACGGCGTGGTCATTCGCCCACCGCTCAGCACCTACAACTTCAACGTCGGGTTCACGGTCGATGGACGGCCGCAAGCGCCGGCCGGCCAACGGCCGGCGGTGCAGGTCCGCGTGGCGACACCGGGCTACTTCGAGACGATCGGCATCCGGCGTGTTGCAGGGCGCACCTTCACCGAGCGCGATGACGCCCGGGCACCGCAAGTCGTGGTCATCAACCGCGCGATGGCGCGCCGGCATTTCAGTGGAGAAGAGCCGATCGGAAAGCGCGTGTGGCTCGGATGGGAGGAGGAGGGAGTTGCGCGCGGCGGTGAGATCGTTGGCGTTGTGGACGACGTTCATCAGTTCGGCCTCGATCGCAGCCCCGAGCCGGAGATGTATCTCGCGTACGCCCAAACACCGGTGCGCCAGTTGACCGTCGTGGCGAGGACGACAGCCGATCCCGACGCCGTGCTGGCCGCGGCACGCGGCGCCGTGGCCGCAATCGACCGCGAGCTGCCCGTCTTCGAGCTGAGCACCCTCGAGCGACGTTTCCAGGAGTCGGCCGCCCGCCCGCGACTCTACATGTCGCTGCTCACGACGTTCGCGCTCGTTGCGTTGGTGCTCGCCGCGGTCGGGCTCTACGGCGTGATGGCGTACGCCGTTCGGCAGCAGACTCACGAGCTCGGCGTCCGCATCGCCCTCGGGGCATCCCGCCGCGAGGTTGTTCAGCTGGTCGTCGGCAGTGCGCTTCGCGTCACGATCGTCGGCGCGGCGTTAGGCATCACCGCGGCGCTCGCGCTGTCGCGTCTCATGCGCTCGCTTCTCTTCGGCGTGAGTGCGAGCGACCCGTGGACCTACGGCGCTGCCGCGGCGCTGATCATCGGGGTCGGCATCGCGGCCAGCTGGATTCCCGCGCGGCGCGCGACGGGCATCGACCCTGGCTCCGTGCTTCGGGCCGACTGATGCTCCGAGCATCCTGCTCGCGAGTCCGCATCGCGACCGGGCCTTGAACGGCAGGAGACAGGATGGACAGGATTAACAGGATGGGCAGGATGGCGCCTCGCGAGAGAAAGCTCGTCGCGCAACGAACCTGAACGACGAGGGGGAACGGCCGCGCAGGACGCCACCGTCACAGGGCGCCCTCTCCCCCGATCCCCCATTCCCGATATCCAACACGTCATCCGGCCGTTTCCGCCTCATCCGCGCCCATCGCCGTTCCGACCGGGCCGCCACGAAAGTCCCTGAACGCGCGAGGTGTTCCCCCGCGGCCCTTCCCGCGTTCGCCGCTGCCGCGTCGTCCGCGTCCCGCCCGATGGCGCGATGATGTGATCCGGTAAGCCGCTTGCGCTCACGGTCGCGGGCGTCCAACTCGATCTGCGGCCGATTCCCGATTCCCGATTCCCGATGCTTACGGCGGGGTCGGGCAGGGCCGATAGGACTGGCCTGACAGCGGTGGATGCGCCAACTGCGTCAGCAACACCGACTTCGCCGCGACCGCCTGGCGGGCTCGGGCTCGGCCAAGGGTCCAGCTGCGCCAGTCGCGCGCGGCCGACGGGCCCCATTTCGACAACAGCTCTCGAGCCGCGTAGCAGCGTGCCGTGTAGTCATCGCGCGACGTCACGTAGTGCGCGTGACTTCGCGACTGCTGTGCGCGAGCGGCAGCGCTCGTGTCGTTCGACGCCACCACGGTACGCGGCCATGCGAAGGGCGGCGTCAGCGGTTTGCTCGAGAGGTACTGCGTCAATGCCGGTGCCGCATCGGCACCGAGGCGCGAGAGATAGTTCACGTCCAACTCCTTCCCGCGCTCGGCGCGCGCGATGTTCGCACGCGCCACGAGCGCGTCCGGGTTCGCGACGTTCAACCCCGCCAGGAACGCCCACGCCGAGGCGAGTACCCCGATGAGGAATCGCGCGTCTCGCCCGCGAATGACGGTCATGGTGAACCACGCGAACACCACGACCAGCCACGCCATGAAGATCGTGGCAAAGAGTCGGTCGGTGGTGTAGCCGTACGCAGCCTGGTAGAGTCGCATCCGCACGAGGGCGGAGTACATGATCACGCCCAGGAGGCTGATCAATGTCAGCGACATCGCGCGATACACGCCCTCGGCGCGCGGGTTGTCGCGGCGCAGGAGGGTGTGTGCCGCGAGCAGCACCGGAAGCACGAGCGCCGACACCGTGACGAGCTCGAAGAATCCGCGACGGGCGTAGTCGGCGTAGCTCATCCCGGCGGTCGCCTGAACGAGCGTGTCCCCGCCAAAGAAGTAACGGAGCTGCACGGCCACGAATGCCGCGAAGAGCAGCACCAGCGAGCCTAACGTGACGGACACCTCGGTCAGACCGAGCGCCCCGTCCGGCACACGTGCGAACGGAAGGCTGCGAACACCGCCCAGGATGGTGAACCGCAGGAAGCCACCAATGACCCACGCGATGGCTCCGGTCATGACGAGATGCGAGACCACGGCCTCGGGATCGATCCGGAGTGTGTCGGCAACGATGCGTTCGAACACCGGGTCGGCCGACGCGAACAACCCGCCGAAAACGAGGAGCAGCGGGATGGCAATGAGTGCCGCGCGCGTCGCAGCGATGAGCCGCGCGGACGTACGGCTTCCCGCGACGTCGCGAAACGATACGTCGGATAGCACGAGTGGGAGCATGCCGAACAGGGCGCCCAGCCCGATGTGAATCGCGCTTTCTACGAGGTCACGCACGCGGCTCGCAATCACGGAGAACCCGGGGCCACGCGCGATCGCGGAGGCGAGCAGCGCGAGCGTCGCGGCGAGAGCCAGCGCGTTGGCGACAGCCAGAGACGCGGAGTCGCGCCAGGCGAACGCGAGACTCAGGACCGCGGCCGGCGCGGCAATCCACAGCGCCGGAAAGGGCGCATCGTATCGCCGGCGCGCGAGCGTCAGCATTGCCGCGACGATCCCGAGCGACCAGAGCGTGAGGTTCGCTCCCCACGAGGAGACTCGCAGGAGCGCGTCGCCGACGATGCCAAGCAACAGGGCGTCGACGAGGACTCGTGCGGCAAGCTGTTGGCGCTCCTCGCCCGTCACGGGCGGTACCGAGCGGTCCGTAGGTGGGGATGCGCCACGATGGTGAACCGGCGTGGCACCCTCGCTCGGCAATGCGTCGAGCGAGACCGGAGAAGGGGTTGGACGGGGGGTCATCGTAGTCGGAGAAGCTGGGTGGAGTGATCGATACGCAAACAAGTCGAGGTTGTCAAGTACTTCAAGATATAAAGTAACTATCCGTACCCGGTCTGTATCGCCCCGCACCAAAGACCCTCGCGCTGTCTTTCCCCCGTCGGTACCGCGGCCCATTGTACACCTTCGCGGTGGTCGACCGCTCGTCGCGCGCTCGGAGGTTCCCAATGTCTCTCGCTCAATCATCAATGACCCGCGGGGTTCCTGCCGCTGGCCCCGCTGGCCTCGTGTCCGTCGGCGAGTGGACCCGACAGCGCCGGTCACTATTCCACCTCGGACGCGTCGCACGCTGGTCACTCGCCGTAGCGCTCGCGTGTCCCGCCGTCGCCGGAGCCCAGGTCGTTCGAGGAGTCGTCGTCGATGAAGCCTCCGGCCGCCCGATCCCTGGCGCGGTGGTCGTTCTGCTCGACTCCACGGGCAACCGGCTCGCGGCCGTCCTCGCTGGCGACGACGGGCGTTACGCCGTCCGGACGACACGGCCAGGCCGCTATGGCATTCGTGCCGAGCGTGTGGGCTTTCGCGCGACGTCGCCGACCTCGATCACGCTTCGGGTCAGCGAAACCATCGAGCAGCGTCTTGTCACCAGTCCGATCCCGGTAGTGCTGAGCACGGTGCGCGTGACGGGAGAGACCGCATGCGTCGCCCGCGCGTCCGATGGTCGCGACGTGTCGGCCGTGTGGGAGGAAGCGAGAAAAGCCCTGTACGCCACGGACCTCACGCAGCGGCAGGAGTTGTTCAGCGCGCGCGTGGCGCGCTACGTCCGGTTGCTCGACGCGCGAACGAAGCGGGTTACCAGCCACGAGACGAATGAGACCCAGGGGGTGACGCGCAACCCATTCGTCAGCGCCCCGGCCGATCAGCTGTCAGCGCACGGGTTCGTGCGGCAGGTCGGCGACGAGACCATCTATTACGCGCCCGACGCGGGCGTTTTGCTCTCCGATGAGTTTCTGAACGACCACTGCTTCCGCCTCCGGGCCGGCGACGGGCCGCGGGCGGGATTGATCGGCCTCGCATTCGAGCCTGTTCGCGGTCGCGACAAGCCGGACATCGTCGGCACGCTCTGGATCGATCGAAAGTCCGCCGAGTTGCGGGATCTCGAGTTCAGTTACCGGAACATCCCGAACCTTCCCGGCACGGTGAGCAGCGAGGATTTCGGTGGGCAGGTCGAGTTTCACCGTATGCCGACGGGCGCGTGGATCGTGCCGCGCTGGGTGATTCGCATGCCGGTACTGGCCGACCGCGGGCGGTTCGCGGAGCCGTCGAGCCCCATGCCGGGCGTCAGGTCGTCTCGCGACGAGCGCGTTCAGGTGGCGGCGATTCGTGAGGAGGGTGGCGAAGTTCTCGAGACGACGGCGCGCGGGGCGCGCCGCGAGCTCGCGTCCGAGCGTGCCGAGGTCCGCGGCGTGGTGTTCGACAGCACGCGGATGGCTCCGCTCGCCGACGCGCGCGTCTTCCTGGACGGAACGCAGTTCTCCTCCCGGACCTCGACGGCCGGCGAATTCACGATCGACGGCATCCCGGGGGGAAACTACACCATCTCGGTCATGCACGCGCGGTTCGACTCGTTAGGTGTGCTGCTGCCAGGGCAGGAGATCACGCTGCAGGCCGGGACGCCTTCGACAGTTCAGCTCGCCGGCCCGTCCATCACCACGCTCATCGCACGTGACTGCGCCGGCTCCGACCACGCAGCGGGCATGGCGGTCGTGCGAGGGCACGTCCACGACGCGGCCACGGGCGGGCCGGTCGCCGATGCGCTGGTCACGGTGTCGTGGAGCCGGCTGGTGAAAGCCGGGGCCCGGGCGGGCGCCGCGGAGGAGCGTCGCAGCACGCGATCCGACGGGAGCGGGCGCTACGTGCTGTGCGGACTTCCGGAACGCGCAGCGCTTGCGTTCCGTGCGGCGCACGAGAGCCGGCGCTCGCTGCCGGTGTCCCTGATCCTCCCCGCCGACACCGTGGCGATGCTCGGTCTCACGATCGGCGGACCGGTCGTCGTGGCTTCGTCGGACACGCCGGAGCCCAGGGTGACGCCGCCAGCGCCCGCTGAAGCCGCCGCCGTCAATGAGGCGATGGCGGAGGCAGACCGCCGGCGGCGCCGAGGAGGCGGCAGTTACCTGACGCGATCGCAGATAGAGCAGCGCCGCGGGTCGCGACTCTCGGACCTCCTGCGCAGCATGCCAGGGGTCAAGGTCCAACCTGACGAGAGCGGCGAGCTCATGGTCGAATTGCGTGGTGCTGCCCGAGTCGGGATCGCGCCGGGGAGCCCGACTCCGGCAGTGACCACCCGCACCTGCCCCGCCTCGTTTCAGGTCGACGGCGTCGCGTACGAGCAGATGAACATCGATGGCGACATCGAGCCGAACGATATAGAGCTGATCGAGGTCTACTCCAGCGCACTCGTCCCCATCGAGTACGCTGGCCGCAACTCCGCGTGTGGCCTCATCCTCATCTGGACCCGCGCGTTCGCCCAACGTCCCAATGCAGGCAGGGAGCGGGATGGACCACCCTGACGTCGTGGTCTGCGGCGCCGGCATGGCTGGCGCCGCCGCGGCGTACCATCTCGCGGTCCGGCAGCACGTGCCTAACGTGGTCGTGGTCGATGAGCGCGAGCCCCTGACGCTCACCAGCGACAAGGGCACGCAGGGGTACCGAAACTGGTTCGACGGCCCGGACGACACCATGGTGCGGTTCGTGAGCCGGAGCCTCGATCTGCTCGAGGAGCTGGCGGTCGAGAGCCGCGACGCGTTCGAGCTGTCCAGGTTCGGCTACGCGTTCGTCACGGCGGACCCGTCCACCCGTGACCAGATGCGCGCGCAGGCCCGGCGACTGGCGTCGTTCGGTGCGGGTGCACCACGCGAGCACGCGAACGGCGGCTCGTACCGGCGCCCCGAGCGAGATGACTGGCGGACGGTCCCCGACGGCGCGGATCTCCTGCTCGACCCCCACCTCGTGCGAGAGTCGTTCTCCTTCCTGTCCGGGGACGCGATCGCCGTCAGCCATGTGCGTCGCGCCGGTTGGCTCGATGCGGTTCGATTGGGGCGATGGCTGCTCGAACAGGCGTTAGCACACGGCGCGCGCGTCGTCCGCGATCGCGTGGTGGCAGTGGACGTCGACGGCGGAGCAGTGCGGGGCGTGCGCCTCGCATCGGGAACAACGCTCTCGACGCGCCGACTCGTCGTGGCGGCCGGTCCAGGTCTGCCGGCGATGCTCGGAATGCTCGGCGTCGACCTCCCGGTGTTCCTCGAGCTTCACGCGAAGATGCGCTTCGACGATCATCTCGGCGTCGTGCCACGATCCGCGCCCTTCACGATCTGGGCCGATCCTGTACCAGACCTTGGCTGGCACGATCATGAGCGCGCCCGGTTTCGCGACGACCCGAGCGCACAGTGGCTCCTGCGCCCCTTTCCCGGCGGATTGCACGTGCGGCCCGTTGGTGGTGTAGCGAGTCGGGACGTCTTCCTGATCTGGACGTTCGAGAGCGAACCACACCCATTCGTGTGGCCTCCCGTGTTCGACCCACACCTGGGGGAAGTGCTGCTTCGCGGCCTCGCGCGGATGATCCCGGAGGCAGAGGCGTATCGAGGCGAGGGCGCTCGCGGGCGCGTGGACGGTGGCTACTACACGAAGACTCCGGAGAACCGCCCTCTCGTGGGACCGCTGCCGATCGACGGTGCGTTCCTGATCGGCGCGCTCTCGGGGTACGGGATCATGGCGTCGCAGGCAGCCGCCGAGCTGCTGGCGGCTCACGTCACCGGCGCGTCGCTGCCGTCCTACGCCGACGCGCTTTCACCCGCGCGATACGACGACCCCACGTATCGACGCCGCCTGGAGCGCTGGGACGCGAAAGCCGGTCAGCTGTAGTCCATCCCGACGTCCGTACCTGATCGGGATGCGATCGAGCTGGTCGGGGTGCGCGCGCATCGATGGGCGAGCACGACTTCCTGACCGGTCGCGAGTCGTTAGTCTATGGTCGTTAGCGGCTGTGGGCTGTTGACAACCACCGACGATTCATGACTGGCGACGAGCGCAATCGAGCATACGACCGCAGGTACTTCGACAAGTGGTATCGCAATCCGCGCTTTCGGGTCAAGTCGCCAGACGAGCTGGCGCGCCAGGTCGCGTTCGTCGTCGCCGCGACGGAGCACGTGCTCGCGCGCCCGGTGCGAACGGTCCTCGACGTCGGATGTGGGGAAGGGAACTGGCTCCCGCCACTCCGGCGACTCCGCTCTGGAATCCAGTATACCGGCGTGGACTCGAGTCCGTATGTCGTCGAGCGGTTCGGTACCCGCCGTAATATCCGACTCGGGACCATCGACGCACTCGACCGGGTTCGCCTGCGCAAGGAGTACGATCTCATCCTCTGCGTCGGCATGCTGAACTACCTCACGCCCGACCAGATGCGGACAGGACTCGATCACGTCTACGAGCGCGCGAAGGGGCTCGTCTATCTCGAGATCTTCACGCGTGCGGACCGCGGCGTCGTTGGCGATACGCACGGAACGAACCTTCGGGCGCCGACGTGGTACCGCGCGCGAATCCGCGAGGCGGGCTTCGTCTCCTGTGGCCTGAACTGCTACCTCCCCGACTGGCTTCGCGAACATACGTCGGTGATGGAGCGGTGTGGCGGGTGATCCTGTGCCGTTAGGCATGGCCGAGCTGCCGGCAGCATCCGACGCGGACGCGCGGGTTGCCACGGACTACGCGACGCGCGCGGCAGCGTTCGCGGCCGCCGAGCAGTCGTTGCGTGACCAGGCGAATCGACTATCCCAGGCGCGCCTCGTGGCGTTCTCGGTCGCTCTCGTGGCCGCGATCGGGCTCGCGACCAGCAACGGCCCGACCGGCCTCGCGCTCGCCGGGGCGATCGCTGGAGGGTTTGGCTTCGTAGGGGCCGCCTTGCGCCACGGCGCGATACGGCGGCGGGCCGCCTGGATGACCGCGCGACGCATCGTGTGCGAGCAGGGGCAGCGGCGCATCGACCGCGACTGGTCCGCAATCGCATCACCGCTCACCGACCCGCCGCCGCGCGAGCACGCGCATGCGGCCGACCTCGACATCACGGGTCACGCCTCACTGGCGCGGCTCATCGACGTGACGAGCGCCGGTCCGGGACGCAATGCACTCCTCGGCTGGTTGCTGGATCCGCCGCCGCCCGTCGGCGAGCTGCGCGATCGCCAGGAGGCTGTGCGCGAGATGGCGCCGGCGATCGATTGGCGCGAGACGCTCACCGCGCACGCGTGGACGATCGGTGCAACGCGCCGGCGCGACGTGGAACGGTTCCTCACGTGGGCCGAAAGCGAGCCCTGGCTGGTTACGCGGCCGGCGTTGGTGTGGGCCGCACGCATACTCCCATTTCTCATCGTGCCCGCGTTGGTGCTCGCGGTGCTGGGCGTTGTCTGGTCGCGTCAACAGGTGCCCCCGACCGGAACGATCGCTGATGTGGCGAATGTGCTTCGACAGGGATGGTGGGCGATCCCGTTCGTCGCGGGAATCGTGCTCTGGTCGGTGGTGAATAAACCGGTCGCCGCACGCATCAACGCCGCGCTGTCCCACCTGGGTGGACTCGGCGCATACGCGGAGATGCTGGGGCACGTCGAGGCGAGCACGTTCGCGGCGCCGCGGTTCGCCGGACTCAGGGCACGACTCGCGACCGGCGCAGGCGCCTCGCGCGAGCTCAACCGACTCGGGACGATCGTGCGCGTCGCGGAAACGCGCTACTCGCCGATGGCGCACGCCGTCCTTCAGCTGCTTGTGCTCTGGGACTTCCACGTGCTCTGGGCGCTCGAGCGGTGGCAGCGCGCGTCGGGGGCCCATGCCCGCGACTGGCTGGCGGCGCTCGGAGAGGCCGAGGCGCTCTCAGCGCTGGCGACGCTCGCGCACGACAATCCCGGCTGGTCGATGCCCGAGTTCGTCGAGGGCGGCGACGTGCGGATCGAAAGCCGTGCGCTCGGTCATCCGCTGCTTCCCTCGCGTGCCCGCGTGAACAACGACGTCAGCGTGGGACCTCCAGGGACCTTCGTGCTCGTCACCGGCTCGAACATGTCGGGGAAGAGCACACTGCTTCGCGCGATCGGGACGAACGTGGTGCTGGCACAGGCCGGTGGTCCCGTTTGCGCGTCCGCGCTTCGCCTCACTCCGATGGATGTCTGGACGAGCATCAGGATCGATGATTCGCTCGAGGCGGGGGTGTCGTTGTTCATGGCGGAGCTCCGGCGACTAAAACGGATTGTCGACGCCGCGCGCGACGCGGGACGCACGAGACCGCTCCTTTATCTGCTCGACGAGATCCTTCACGGCACCAACACCGCCGAGCGGCGCATAGCCGCGCGGCGAGTGATCAACTACCTGGTGAAAGCGGGAGCGATCGGGGCGGTAACGACGCACGACCTCACGCTGGCCGAGGACCGGTCGCTCGACGCCGCCGCGCAGCGCGTGCATTTCACCGAGCGGTTCGAGTCGCACGACGGCGTGACGTCGATGACGTTCGACTACCGTCTGCGCCCCGGCCTCGCGACGTCCGCTAACGCGTTGAAGCTTCTGGCGATGATCGGTCTGGGCGACGAGCCCGGAAACTAATGGTGCGGGCCGTGAGTATGTTTAGCAGCCATGCGCATCCTCGTCATCGTCAGGCATATCCTGCCGTTCGTCATGTCCTTCCTTCGCGACCGGAGGCGTTGGGTCGTGTTGGGGACTCCCGTGGTGCGCACGGATGAGTTCCATCGCCGGCGAGCCGAGGCGCTAGTCGCGACGATCGGCGCGCTTGGGCCGACATTCGTGAAGCTCGCCCAGGTTTTCGCCGGACGGGCCGACCTGTTCCCGGAGCCGTACGTCCGCGCGTTGTCGACGCTGACGGATCAGGTGCCACCTGTCCCGCTGGACGCGGTCCGTCAGACGATCGTCGGCGGGTACGGGATGCCACCAGAAGCGCTGTTCGATCGCTTTGACGCGCAGCCCATCGCCGCCGCGTCACTCGGCCAGGTTCACCGGGCGTCGTACAAGGGACGCGAGGTCGTGGTCAAGGTGTTGCGACCGGGGATCGAAGCGCTGGTTGCCGAGGACGTGAAGGCTGCGCAGTGGATTCTGAAGGTGCTGGAGCGGCGGTTCGCGACGAACCCCCACGTGCGCGGACTGCGCGTGTCGGTCGAGGAGTTCGCCGTACGTATTGGCGACGAGATGGACTTCCGGAAGGAAGCCGAGAACGCCGAGCGCATCAGAGAGAACTTTGCGGGCAACCGTCATGTGCTGGTGCCGCGCATCGAGCGCGACCTCGTGCGTCAGCGTGTCCTCGTGATGGAGTACATGCAGGGCGTACGGATCGACCGTGTGGAGCCCAAGCGCATCCCGGGTCGCACGCGCGGTGCCGACATCGTATCGGCCGTGATGGAGCTTTACATCCAGATGATGCTGGTCGATGGCCTGTTTCACGCCGACCCGCATCCGGGGAATCTCCTGGTAGCCCCCGACGGCCGCATCATCCTTCTGGATTTCGGCATGGTCGTGCCGGTGCCGCGCGAGACGCGTTGGCACCTCATCCAGACCGTGTTCGCGTCGATACGGAAGGATCCGGACGGCGTCGTGGCGGGGTTTTCCGCGCTGGGCGTGATCGAGCCGGGCGCGGACCCGGACGAGCTTCGCGAGCTGGCGACCTTGCTGCTCGACGTTGCGCACTCGCACTCGACGGTGCCGGAGCGGATCGAGATGCTGCTCGCCGACGAGGTGATGGCGACGTTGTATGACTGGCCGGTCACGTTGCCACGGGAGATGGTCTATTTCGCCCGTGCAGCAGCGCTCATCGAGGGGCTCGGCGTGCACTTCGACCCGAGGTTCAGTCCCGTCGTGTTCGCGGCGCCGATCGCGCTCCGGATGCGTCGGAGGATTCTGTCGTCGCTCGGTGATCGTCCCGCACGCGATCCTAACGACTGGGTGTACGCGCTGAGCGGGGTGCTCGGCACGGTGGCGGGGATCATGACCCGAGCGGGACGGAGCCTGCTGTCGCAACTCGAGGTGGAACTCGAAGCGGTGCGGCCGGCGACGATTCCGCGGATCGAGCCGCGGCGCTTGCCGGAGGCCAGTAGGCAGCTAGCAGCTAGCAGCTAGCAGCAAAGCGAGAACCCTCGGGCGGCCCCTCTATCATAGAGAGGCATCCCGAGGGTTCCGTCGTGCTGATAGCCGATAGCTGCTAGCTGATAGCTACATACCTAACCTCACGTTGATGTCGACCATCAGCCCCCTTGGGGGCGGCGAGACGAAGACGACGCGGTCGGGCTC
>DAINRQ010000106.1:20046-21763 GCA_036741775.1 Gemmatimonadaceae bacterium
GCAGAACAGCGAGCCCGCCGCAAGCAATGTCGCGGCGAGCGCGATCCGATATCGACGCATGGTGACGCTCGCGATTGAGATGAGAACGAGGGAGCTTCATCTCAAGGATCGCCACCGGGTCCGAGCCGTAACGTACCGCGCGTCACATTCGCGTTAGGTTCCGTTGTCCTCGTGATGCTCGGCACGTTCGCGGCACCTCACCCGTCACGCTCCGAGCGTCATCCCGCGAGTCGGCATTGCGACCGGTCCGAAAAACGGCAGGAGACGGGATTACAGGATGACCAAGATGACTCGGGCGGCGGCACGGCCGCTGGCGGGAGCAGCGCCGCTGCCGCGTTGGTCATCTTCGTCATCCCGTTGATCCTGTCCATCCTGTCTCCTGCCGTTTCCAGAACAGTCGCGATGCCTGGACCGGCGCCGCGATGCTCGGAGCATCAGTCGCGCACCGCGACGTCCCGTTCGGGTGACTGCCGGCGGGTAACCGCAGAGTCGTCACCAGGCACCACCGGCCGATCATCGATGCCGTCGCCATCCGCAACCAGTTTGCCGATGCCGGGGATCTCGACGTCCGCGATGTCGCGCAGCACGTGCATCATCGGAGGTAGCGTCTTCGCCATACTCTGGAGGAATCCCGACGCGCTCGCGCCGCCGTTGCCGGAGTCCCACACCACGACCTTGTCGAACTTGATGTTCGAGATCGCCTTCGCCGACGTCTCGGCGAGCGTGTCGAGGTGTTCCACCATGAGGAGCTGGAACGCTTCCTTCGCGCCGCCCGCGGCCTGCACGAGCTCCTTCATCGCTTCGGCCTTCTTCGCGAGGATCTCGTACTGTCCACGCGCCTCCGCCTCGAGCTTGATGTAGATCGCCTTTGCCTCGGCCTCGGCCTCGATGCGGCGCCGCTCGGCGGCCGCCTCGGCTTCGACGATCGTCTTCGCCTTCTCCGCCTTCGCCGGCGCCTCGACTTCAGCACGCCGCTCCGCTTCCACGCGCTCCGCCTCGGCGATCGCGGCCCGCGCCATCGCCCGATTCTGAGCTTCCTGGACCGCAGCCTCGGCCTCGCGCTTCCGCGTCTCGGAGAGCTGATAGGCCTCCGCCTCACGAACGGAGAGTTGCGCGCGAGCTGCGGCCATGGACGCCTGAGATTCAGCCTCACCAGCAATTGCCGCCGCTTCCGCCGTCGCGATGGCGATACGACGCTGCCGCTCCGCGTCCTTGATCTGTGCGTCGCGCTCGAACAGCGCTTTCTGCTCGCCGACGCGCTGCTCCTTGTCCAGCTCGGCGACGAGCACCGCCTGCTCGCGCTGCTTCTGCTTGATCAGCGCCTCGCGCTCCAGCGCCGCCGCCGTCTCGCCGAACTTCTGTTCCTTGTCGAGCTCCGCGACCCGGACGAGCTTGTCGCGCTCGGCTTCACGCATGCCGATCTCGCGCAGTTTGGTTGCACTCGCGACCTGCACGCTACGATCGCGCTCCGCCTCGGCCACACGGATCTCGCCGAGCTTCTCCTGCTCGGCCACGTCGCCGCGAGCCTGCTGGACGGCGGTAGCCGCGGCCTTCTTTCCGATCGCCTCGATGTAGCCCGACTCGTCCTTCAGATCGGTGATGTTCACGTTGATCAGGACGAGGCCGATCTTCTTGAGCTCCGGTTCGAGCGATGATTGGATGCGGTGCAGGAACGCTTCGCGGTCGCGGTTGATCTCCTCGATCTTCATCGACGCGA
>DAINRQ010000107.1:0-16734 GCA_036741775.1 Gemmatimonadaceae bacterium
TAGCTGATAGCTGATAGCTGATAGCTGATAGCTGATAGCTGATAGCTGATAGCTAAATTTCCGCCCGTGGAATCGGGGACCTTACTCAGCCGCCTGGCCGATGCCTGGGCGTACATTGCGCTCGGCGCGTCGGCCATTCTCACAGAGGAAGTGGCCGCCATCCTCGGCGGATTCGCGGCGTACGAGGGGCATCTCGGGTTCGTGCGCGTCGTGCTCGCGTGCGCCATCGGCACGTGGCTGCCGGCGACAGGGCTGTATGCGCTTGGGCGCTGGCGCGGACGCTGGGTGCGGAAGCGGTTCCCCGGCGTGCGCCGGTACCTGACGCCGCTACTCATCTACGTTAGGCGTAGCCCATGGCAGAGCGTGTTCGCGGTGCGATTCGCGTTCGGAATCCGGATCGTGCTCCCCATCGCGTGCGGTGCGGCGCGCCTCCGCATGCCCATTTACCTCATTGGCACCGCCGTGGCCGCGCTGCTCTGGGCGACGACGTTCACGTACGTCGGGTGGCTCTTCGGCGAGAGCGCGGTGCGCATCCTGGGGCACCTGCGCCGGTACGAGGATCTCGTGGCGGCGCTCATCATCTTGGGCGTACTGCTCGTGTTCTTCATCGTCGTGCGTCGTCGCCGCGCGCGCCGGATCGCCCAGGCGCTGAAATCGTCCGAGGACCCGACGTTGCCGCCGCCTGACCCCGACGCGTGAGCCGTCGGATCCGAACCGTACCCATTCGTGGCGCACGCGCACGCGTGGCTACGCTCGGGTGCATGCGACATGCGGCCGAGACACAACCGGATCAGGCACTGAGGAGCATCCCGCCGCGGAAAGAACACACCGGCGTTCAAGCCCGTCGCGCCCGGGCCGGTCGGAACGGCGATGACGCGGAAAAGGCCGAAACGGCCGGATGAGGGCACGGGTCTCGAACCCGGTTAGGCATCCAGAAGAGGGTCACCCTAGGAGCCGTTTTCCATCAGTTACGCCCCTGGCGCGAGGGCCGATCCCGGTCTGGGACAGATCCCCAGCATCCCCCTCATCCGCTCATCCGTTCTCTCCTCGTTCTGGATGCTGACGGTCGCGAGCACCCGGCAGGAAGATCCCTTAACGCCGGACGACCCACCGCCGTCGCACGGGACAGCGTACGCTATGACAGTGCGCGCGACCGACACAGCAATGGAGGATTCCAATGCGGCATATCAAACTCGCTGCGGTGGCCCTGGTACTGCTGGCTGGCGTGACTACCGCCGCGCAAGCACAGGGCGGGATTGCTCGCGACGCGCGTGACCGCCTCGAGGACGTCTGGGACCGACGCGAGAACGTGCGTGACCGGCGGGAGAACAGACGTGACCGGCGAGAGGACGTTCGCGATCGACGTGAGGACGTCCGGGACGGGCGCGAGGATCGCCGCGACTACCGCCGCGACTACCGGATGTCCTAACGACTCGGCCGGCAGCGGGGAAAGCCCTCTGCCGGGATGAGGAAGAAAACCCAACGCCGATTACGCGGATTTCGCAGAAGAACGCAGATTCTCGCTCCACCGGGAGAGTGGCTACTCTCGCGCGGTACGGCTTCCCAATAGAGGGCTTCTGCGAAATCAGCGAAATCTGCGGCCATCTGCGTCAGGTCTTCCCAGACTATCCCAGTAGAGTGAACGGCCCTCTACCGGGAGGAGCGCGATTCCTCGACTGCGCCGCCTCCGGCGGCTCCGCTCGGAACGACCACGGCTCGCGCCGCGTCCTGAAGCAGCCGCCACGCCTCGGCGACGTGCCGACGCTCCGTGCGCATGTTGCCGATCGCGAGACGGAGGACGTAGCGGTCGCCGAGCTTCGTATGTGATAGGTAGACGCGCCCGCTCGCGTTCACGCGGTCGAGAATCGCCTCGTTGAGCGCCGTCCGCTCCGACTCCGACGTGCGCGGCGGGGCATAACGAAAGCAGACGAGTGAGAACGGCACCGGGGCGACTCTCTCCCACTCCTCTGCGGCATCGACCCACTCGGCGAACTCGCGCGCCATCTCCATCTGCGCGCGCAGCCGTGCCGCGAGCCCTTCGGCCCCGAAGGCGCGAATGACCATCCAGAGCTTGAGCGCGCGAAACCTCCGGCCGAGCTGCACGCCATAGTCCATGAGGTTCACGACGTCGCTCTGCTCGCGCGTCACGAGGTACTCCGGCACGAGCGAGAACGCTCGCCTGAGCACGTCGGGGCGGCGCGTGAACATCGCGGACAGGTCGATCGGCGTGAACAACCACTTGTGTGGGTTCACCACGAGCGAGTCCGCGAGCTCGACGCCCTGGAGCACGTGACGCATCTCGGGTACGACCGCCGCCACGCCTCCGTACGAGCCGTCCACGTGCAGCCACATGCGCTCGCGCTCGCAGAGGGCAGCGATGGCGGGAACCGGGTCGATGCTCGTGGTACTCGTCGTTCCGACCGTGGCTACCGTGGCCAGCGGGAGGTAGCCACGGGCCTTGTCGTCCGCCACCGCCGACGCCAAGGCGTCCACGCGCATGCGAAAGGCGTCATCCGTCGGGATGTGCACCACATTCTCGTGGCCGAGTCCGAGCGTGATCGCCGCCTTGTCCACCGAGCTGTGTGCATGCGCCGACGTGTACACGCGCAATCGCGGCAGATCGGTCCTCCCCGCGAGGCCGCGCTCGCGCACCTCGAGCTCGGGCTTGGCCTCGCGCGCGGCGGCAAGGGCCAGGAGCGTCGAGATGGAGGCGGTATCGTTAATGATCCCGAACCAGCCATCGCGCAGCCCGAGCAGTTGACGCAGCCAGTCGAGCGAGCGCTGCTCGAGCTCCGTCGCGCTCGGCGACGTCTTCCACAACATCGCGTTCACGTTCAGCGCCGAAATGAGCATCTCCGCGAGAATGCCTGGCGCGGAGGCGGTAACCGCGAAGTACGCGAAGAACCCTGGATGATTCCAGTGCGTGACGCCGGGAACAATGAGCCGCTCGAAGTCATCGAGAATCGTGTCGAGCGACTCGGCACACTCTGGTGGTTCCGCGGGTAGCGTCGCCGCGACGTCGCCGGGCTTCACGCGTGGGACGACGGGGAACCGCTCCGGGTCCTCGAGGTATCGCGTGATCCACTGAACGACGCGGTCGGCCTGCCGCGCGAACTCGTCAGGCGGGATATCAGGCACGATCCGTTACCGGGTAATCGCCAGTGTGACGTGGTAGGGGATCACGCTGCCGCCGTGGTGAGGATGGCATGCGCCCTTCAGCCACCGTGATCAGTGCGACGCCTGCAATGATGATCGCGGCCGCGACGAGCATTCTCCCGCTTATCGCCTCACCCGCGAACAGCCAGCCGAGGAGCACTGCGACCGCCGGGTTCACGTACGCGTATGTGGCGACACGAGCCGGAGTGGAAACGCGCAGCAGATACACGAACGCCGAAAACCCGACGAGCGACCCGAAGACCAGCAGGTAGAGGAATGCGAGCGCCGAACGCGTCGATACCGCCGACGCATCGAACGTCGAGAGCTCGCCGGTCACGATGGCCAGCACGCCGACGAACACGCCACCGACCATCATCTGGATCGCGGTCATCATGAGCGACGATTCTGGGCGCGGGGCGTGCCGCGAGTAGATCGACCCCAGGGACCACGCGAAGCTCCCGAAGATCACCGTTGCCGCACCGATGAGATCGATGCGCGCGCCGTCGCCAAACGACGCGGGGCCGACGAGCGCAGCCACTCCCACAAGCCCAACGAGCAGACCGATCCCAACCAGCACCGTTGGACGACGTCCGCCGGGTCGTCCCCACTCGAGCAGCACCATGAAGAGCGGCGTCATTGCGACGAGCAATGCGGCAACCCCCGAGGGAATGCGTTTCTCCGCCACGCCCACGAGGGCGTTCGCCAGCATGAGGAGCGATCCGACGATCGCTCCCGTCCGCCACTGCGGCAACGTTGCGTGTGCCTCACCGCGCGCCTTCGCTACGCCAAGCATGATGAGCCCTGCCAACGCAAACCGCACGGCGGAGAGAGTGAACGGCGGGATCGTCTCGATCGCGAACCGGATGCCGAGGTAGGTCGATCCCCAGATAATGTAGATGGCGATGAACGCCGCGATCACGAGACCGCGGCGCCCGCCGGCTGCGTCCGCAATTCCGTGACCGCTCATCGCCACCGGAACAGCCTGAGCGCCAACGTGAACGTCACCACCAGCCACGCGGCGACGATCGCCATCTCCGGCGCCACGGCGCTCCACGACGCGCCCTGGAGCATGTTGGCGCGAAGCGCATCGTTCACGGCCGTGAGTGGTAGCGCCTGAATGAACGGCTGCGTGGCTTCGGGGAAGTTGCCTGACGAGAAGAACACGCCGGAGAACACCCACATGGGAAGCATCACCAGATTCATGAGCCCGGATGCGCCTTCGATCGTGCGCGCGCGCGACGCGACCAGGAGCCCGAGCCCTCCGAACGCGAGCGAGCCGAGGACGCAGATGCCGATCAGCTGGAGGAACGAGCCGCGTAGCGGCACATCGAATACGAGCGCGCCGAACCCGACGAGCGTCGCCACCTCGAACGCGAGTAGCGAGAGCCTGAAGAAGAGGAACGACGCGAGGTACTCCGCCTTCGACATCGGCGTCGCGATGAGTCGCTTCAGGAGCCGCTTCTTGCGCGCGTCGACGATGGCGAAGCCGATCCCCCAGATGCCGCTGCCCATGAGGTTCATGCCCAACAGCCCCGGGACGACGAAGTCGATGTACCGCGAGCCGCGCTCGCTGACATGCGTCTCGCTCACACGTACGGGATCCCGTCGTCCAGCCGCACGTTGCACCGCCTGGTCTACGACGAGACGTGCAGCACGCGACTCGGGACGCGTGTCGTCGTAGCGGTACTCGACCGTGCCATCAGGTTTAGGCGCGACGACCAGCGCCACGCGCCCCGTGCGCAGGGCGGTCGCGGCGCCGGAGTCGTCGAGTGTCTCGACGACAATGCCTGACGTGATTCGAAGCGAGTCCACCAGCGCAACGTTCGTGGTCGCGCTCACGATCGCAATGCGCGAGGCTTCAGCGGGCCGATTTCGAAATGCGATACCGAGCCCCGCGGCGAGCAGGATCGGAAAGATGAACACCCAGAACACGGCTTCGGGCTCGCGGTAGAACTCGCGGAATCGCGTGAGCGTGAGCTGCACGATCGCGGGGGTATTCCCATCCGTGCGCCCGCGCTGTGCGGAAGGCCGGTCACGCATCGTCGCGCAGGCTCCGGCCAGTGAGCGTGACGAACACGTCCTCGAGCGTCGGCGAATGCGTGCTCAACCCCGTGAGCGGCAGGCCGCGCTCCGCGAGCACATCGAGCAACCGAGGGATCGTCTGGTGCGCGGCGGCGACCTGCAGTGCCCACGTCCCGTTGGTCTGTCGGGCCGACATTACCCCCGCGAGTGCGGCGAGCGTTCGCTCGTCGATCGCTCCCGAGCCGTCGAAGGCAAACTCGACGACGTGACCCGCGCCAAGCGACGCGATCAGCTCCCGTGGCGTCCCGAGCGCGATGACCCGCCCGTGATCCACGATCGCCACGCGATCGCACAACCGCTCCGCCTCATCCATGTAGTGCGTCGTGAGCACGGTCGTGCCGCCGCTCTCACGGAAGCGGTCAATGATGTCCCAGAGCTGACGCCGCGACTGCGGGTCGAGGCCGGTCGTCGGCTCATCGAGAAAAAGCAGGTCCGGATCGCCCACGAGTGCGCACGCGATGGCGAGCCGCTGCTTCTGTCCACCCGACAGCGTGCCGACGCGCGCACCACGCTTTTCGTCGAGCTGAACGAGACCGATGACCTCTGCGACCGGGCGGCCGGCGGGGTAGAACGAGCGGAAGAGCCTGACGGTCTCCTCGACAGTCAACTTCTCGGAGAGCTGCGTTTCCTGGAGCTGAATCCCGAGCCGCGCGCGCAGCGCGTTCCCGTCGTCGGCCCAACGCCGGCCAAGGACTTCGACCGTCCCTGCGTCGGGCGCGAGAAGCCCTTCGCAGATCTCGATGGTGGTGGTCTTCCCGGCGCCGTTCGGCCCGAGGAGACCGAAGCATTCACCTGCCCGGACCTCCAGGTCGAGGCCGTCGACAGCGACGACGTCACCATAAGATTTTCTGAGACCGCGGACGGCAAGAGCCGGCGGCGTTCCGGGGATGGTGGGCATCCCTGAATTCTAGCTCCGAGCCTTTGTCTCGCGAACGTCGGCTCCGAGCGTCATGGTGCCCGGCTATCGCGACGCGTACGGGGCGCTATGGGGCTCGGAGTCGCGATGACGCTCGGACTAGCGTTTTGACGGCGCCAACGCACGGAGCGCGGAGGCCGAGTTGCGGCGCTTGAGAATCGGGTTCCAGAGATCCCCGACTCGCGCGAAACGCTCGGAGACATTCTCGATCGTGAAGTTCTTCGGATCCAGCGAAGGCGTGAGCTCGCTCCAGTCGATCGGAGTCGACACGGTCGCCCCCGGACGCGCGCGCACCGCGTACGCCGCGGCGACCGTCTTGCCGAGTACGTTCTGCAGGTAGTCCACGTACACCGTCGCCTTCGGACGCTGGGCCACGGTGCGCTCCACCGTCGCTTCCTTCGGATGGGCCGTCGCCACGCGCGTCGCAATGAGCTGCGCTATCAATAGCGCTGACTCGTTCGTCGTGCGCGGCGGCAACGGCAAAAAGATGTGAAGACCGCTCGCGCCCGACGTCTTGATCGCGCCGTGAAGGCCCAGGCGGTCGAGCTCCTCCTTCACGAACGTCGCCACTTCCACCACCCGTTCGAACTTCGCGCGCGGACCCGGGTCGAGGTCAATGACCGTGTAGTCCGCAAAGTCGAGTGATGACACGCGTGCGTGCCACGGGTCCACGGAGATCGTGCCGAGCTGCACCTGGTAGAGCAGCGTCGCGAGCGTTCCGCCGACGACGCGCTCGGCGAGATCGCCATCGGTGTCCTGGATGGTTTCCACGCGTACGCCGCGCGGCGGGTTGGCCGGCGCTTTCTGCTGGTAGAACGCTTCGCCCTTGATTCCATCAGGGAATCGCTTGAGGACGAGCGGCCGGTCGGCCATCACCGGAAGGATCAACGGCGCGACACGCACGTAATGGCGGAACACGTCCCCCTTCGTGTATCCGCCGGCGCGCCCGGGATACCAGACCTTGTCGAGACTCGTCAGGCGGAGCGACACGCCACCCGGCAACGTCACGTCCGCGTCCCGCCCCTCCTGCTCGGCCGTCGTGAGCTCGGCCTCGATGGTGTCTGCGTCGACACTGGTACCACGCCTCGAGCGCGGCGCAGCCGTTCGCTTCGAAGCCGCCTTCGCGCGTGATGGCGACTTCGCTCGCGAGCGCGTGCTGGCGCTCGCCGCCACGCGCGGACGCGTGTGCGAGGCGGCACCGGCCTTTTTCCTAACCCGCTGAACGCTCGCCCCCTCGCGGGTCACCTCGCGCGCATCCTTGTCGTCGCGCACGCCGAGGAAGATCGGGATGCGCAGGCGGCCGTCCGCCGTCCATTCGTTGAACTTCACTTCCACGACGACCTCAGGGCGAACCCAATGTGCTTTCTCGTTCGTGCGCACCGGAGTCGAGAAGGGCGATGACTTGCGCTCCAGCCGACGGAGTCGGCGCGCCATGTCGGCGAGGCTCTGACGTGTGAACCCGCCCCCTGTATGACCGACGTACACGAAGTCATCGCCGTCATAATGGCCGAGGAGCAGGGCGCCGAAATGCTCACGTGTGTTTCGCGGCTCGGTGTAGCCGCCGACCACGAACTCCTGGCGGAACTCGACCTTGAGCTTGAGCCAGTCGCGCGACCGGACGCCCGGGTAGTATCGCGCGTCGGTGCGCTTCGCGATGATGCCTTCCCAGTCGTCGCGCCGTGCGCGCTCGAGGAGCCGCTGTCCGTCCCCCGAGGTCGTGTCGCCGAGCCTGACGCCTGTCGGCGGGGCGGTGCCGATGAGGCGCTCGAGGCGCCGACGGCGCGTCGTCCACGGCTCCTCGACGAGCACGTCGTCGCCGTCGACGAGCAGGTCGAACGCCACGAGCGCCGACGGCGTGGACTCGGCATGCCCGGAGATGTCCAGGTCGCCCTGAAGGTGCATGCGGCTCTGAAGCGCCTGAAAGCGCGCCGGCGCGTCGCCCGCGAAGGCGACGATCTCGCCATCGAGCACGAACGGACGCTTGCGGCGCGCGGCGAGCTTCCGGATCCCGGCCGTCACTTCCGGGAACTGACGCGCCTTGTCTTTCCCGTTGCGCGTGATGAGCCTGACGCTGTCACCAGACGCGAACGCGAGGACACGGACTCCGTCGTACTTGGGCTCGAACGCCCAGTTGGCTCCGGTCGGGATCTCCGTGCCGATCGACGCCATCATCGGCACGATCTTCGACGGCGAGATGCGCGGCGCTGCCTTGGGGCTGCTCGCGACCGGCCGATTCGATTTCCAGGTCCGCTTCGCCCGTGACGCGATCTCATCCATCGTTCTGCCCGTCGTGACCGAGGTGTCGAGTGTGTCGATGTCCCATTCGGGATCGGCGAACGCATCGCGGTGCTTGATCAGCAGCCATTGTGGTTGGTCTTCCCCGCGTCCCTTCATCCGCACGAGCGCGAACGAGCCGCGCAGACGCTCGCCGTGAAGCACGACCTTCAGCTCCCCACGCGTGTACCCCTGGCGCAGGTCGTCGATGTCTCCAGTCTCGGGCTCGTAGGTACCGCGGTCCCAGAGCATCACCGTCCCGCCGCCGTACTGGCCTTTGGGGATCGTCCCTTCGAACGTGTTGTACTCGATGGGGTGGTCCTCGACCTCCACGGCGAGGCGGCGCTGCGTCGGGTCGAGCGACGGGCCCTTCGGTACGGCCCAGCTCTTCATCACGCCGTCGAGCTCGAGACGCAAGTCGTAGTGCAGCCGCGTGGCGGCGTGCTTCTGGATCACGAAGCGCAGCGGCTTCGTCCTCGAGCGGCCGCGCGAGGGACGGGTGGCGACGCTTCCCGCCGGTTCGGCCGTCCGCGTGAAGTCGCGCTTCGCCTGGTACTCGCCGAGCGCGCGCCCACCGCCCCGACGTACGCTCGTTGCCGACTTCCTGCGTGCCACTCGTCGCTCCAAGCCCCTCGCTGTCTATCCGGATCTGGCCTCAGGCGGGCCGCTTTGCCCGTTTGCGCGAGCTGCCCGCCTCGCTCTTCGCGACGCGCTTCTTGCCGCGTCCCTTCTTCGCGGCGCGCCCCTCCTCGAGGCTCGCCTGCAGTCGCGACATGAGGTCGAGCACCTTCGTGTCCTCATCCTCCGGCAAGGGCTCGGCCGCCGTGACCTTCTTCCCCTTCATCTTGGCGCGGATGAGCTTCATGAGGTTCGACCGGTAGTCGTCCGTGTACTTCTCCGGGTCGAACGGCTCGGCGAGATTCTCGACGAGCTGCTTTGCCATGGTGAGCTCCTGCTCTCGCAGCGCCTCGTTCCCCGGGAAATTGAACTCGTTGGTGTCCACGAGCTCGTTCGCGAACCGCATGATCTCGAGCACGAGCGCGTCGCCGACGACGCGGACGCCGGCGAGATGCTGTGTGCGACGAATGATCACCTTGCCGACGCCGACGACGCCGGTCTCGCGCATCGCCTCGCGCAGGAGCGCGTAGGGCTTGTCACCGCCCTTCGTCGGCAGGAGATAGTAGGGGGTCTCGAAGAAACGCGCGTCGATTTCGTCCTCGCGCACGAAGTCGATGATGTCGATGGTCCGCGAGGAGTCGAGTGCGGCCTTCTTGAAGTCGTCGTCGGTGAGCACCACGAACTTGCCTTTCTCGTACTCGTATCCTTTCACGATCTCGTTCCAGGGCACCGGCTCGCCGTCGGCCTGACAGACGCGCTCGTACTTGATCGGCGACATGTCCTCCGCGTGCAGCATGCGGAAACTGATGTGGTCGGATCGCACCGCGGTCTTCATCTCGACGGGAACGTGCACCAGTCCGAAGGTCAGCGATCCTTTCCAAATCGATGCCATTTCTGGGAGCCCCGGCGGTTGGAGTGTGGAGGGTCAGCGAGTACCGTTCGCTCGAGAAAGAAGGCAAGTCGAATGCCGCGTGTGGAAAATCACGTTTGTGACAATCGCGAATATCGTCCGAACACGGGGCGGCGCGCTCAGCCATGCCTAATGCTCCCTAATGCTCCCCTGATGCTCAGTGAATGACCGCGTGATCGATACCGCCCTCGAGCGCGGAATCATCGACGAAGAGCAGGCCGACCGGCTGAAAGCGCTGGCCGTCGAGCTCGCGGCACCGACATACCACGAGCAGGCGGCCAGTCAGGCTCGCGCGCATCCTCGCGAAGCGCGACGCGGATTCAACGCCGTCACGATCGCGTACACGGCCGGCGCGCTGCTCGTGCTCTTCGCGCTCGGCTGGTTCCTCGTGGACCGGTGGATGGAGCTCGGCACGGTCGGGGTGCTCGTGACTTCGGTCGTCTACGCTCTGGCGTTCGGCGGCATTGCCATCGCGCTGCGACGGCGAGGGTTCCGCGTCGCGGGCGGGCTGCTGGCGACGCTCGCGGTGTGCATGACGCCGGTCTGGACGTACGCACTCATGCGACTCGCGGGCGAATGGCCGCCGCCCGAGATCTGGAACGAGCCGCAGTCGGCATACCGACCGTGGAAAGCGACGCGATGGCTCGTCCTCGAGCTCGCGACCATCGGCGTCGCACTCGCCACGATTCGCCGAGTGCGCTTCTCGGCGCTCGGCGCCGCACTCGCCGCGGCATTCATCGCCTTTCTCATCCACCTCGGCCAATCGTTAGGCGATCCACGTACCGCGTGGTATACGGGG
Organism: Gemmatimonadaceae bacterium; assembly: GCA_036741775.1. GTDB lineage: Bacteria > Gemmatimonadota > Gemmatimonadetes > Gemmatimonadales > Gemmatimonadaceae > JAJKIV01. The sequence goes on from DAINRQ010000107.1 coordinate 10,756, forward strand.
CCCTACTACGTCGCCGTGTGTGCCTGTCTCGTGCTCGCCATCGCCTATCTCGTGGACCGAGGTCAGCCGGTGGCCGAGGACTACGCGAGCTGGTTCTATATCGGCGGCCAGATCCTGCTCGTTTACGCCTACATTGCGCTGTGGGGAGACCTCGGCCGGTGGCGTCATGCGCTGCCGCTCACCGGCGCGGCGTTTCTCCTGGCGGCCCTGTATCTCCGACGCCGAACGCTGCTCGTTGGCGCTGGTTTCGCCGCGTTCGGGTATCTCGCGTATCTCGCGTTCGACGTCTTCGAGGAAGTCGTTGCGCTCCCGGTCGCCCTGGCGGGGTTGGGGCTCGTCGTCATTGTGGCAACGGTGTGGGTGCAGCGGCGGTTTCCATCGCTCGTGGAGCGAGTCGGGCGCGACGAGCCCTCGGGAACGAAAGAGCTGCCCGCGCATCTCATCTCGGCGTTCGGTCCGGTTGTCATTGCGCTTACCGCGCTGTTCTTCGCGTCGCGCGAGGCGGAGGAGCGAACGCTGGATCGCGAGTTCCGCGAGATGATCTATCGGCGGCGGGCGCTCAATCGTCCGGAGCCTCCCGTGCGACGGCCGGGTCAGCCGGCCGCAGCGCCGGCACGTCCCGTCGGACCCGACTCCGCCACGTCCCGTTAGACCGGGTCGCAGAACGCCATTGGCGAGCGTCGCCGAAATGGTCGAGGAAGTAATGCGGAACCGTCTCACGCCGAGGGGTACCGAAACCACCTCTGTGAGCGGGCCGTAAAGTCAGGGCCGACCCCACCCTCGGAGCTTCGATGTTCCCAGTAGTTCTCGCCCTGGCGCTTGCTTTCGACCAGCAAGTGCAGGTGCGCATTGGCAGCAAGGCCGACAGTACGGACAAGGCGCCGCGTGTCCTGGCCGATACGATCGACAGAGACCGCGACCGCCCACGCCGCCAGCGGATTCCTGTCACGCCCGAGCTCGAGGCGTCTGCGTATCGCGACGCGAGGGCGCGCGAGCTGCTCGCGAAGGCCAGGGTCGCGCGGATGCGACAGGACTCGGCGCTTCTGTCGTACGATGCAACCGCGTATCAGCGTCTCTCTGCCGGGCTTGGTTTCCGAGCGATCGGGCGCGACCGACTGCTCTTCCGCACCGAGAACGCATCGCGTGTTCGCTGGTCGCGCACCAACGGCGCCTGGGTCGATCTCAAGGGTGCGCGTACCGTGCTCCCCATGGTGAAGGATCACGGCGAAGTGGACATCCACGAGATGTCGCCCATTCCGTATTACCCGGGACGGGAGGCGCTCTGGATCGGGTCGGGCGTGGCGAAGGCCGAGGTCGATCCGGAGGACATGATTCATCCGTTAGCGATCGGCTCCGAGGCGTATTACCGGTTCGCGACGGGCGACTCCATCACCTTCACGCTGTCCGACGGCCAGATGATCGCGTTGCGCGAGCTGCGGATCGAGCCGCGGCGGCCCAACTGGCGTCTTTCGGTCGGGTCGTTCTGGTTCGACGTGAGCAGCGGCCAGCTCGTCCGTGCCGCGTACCGCATGTCCGTCGAAATGGACATCTGGCAGGTCGTCGAGGAGGAAGAGGAGGACGACGACGTGCCAGCCGTCGCGAAGGCGATCATGTCGCCGATGCGCGCGAACCTGGAGTCGGTGACCATCGACTACGGGCTCTACGGCGGGCGCTTCTGGCTGCCGCGTGTGCAGGCGGCGCAGGGGTCGGCGCAGGTGGGATTCATGCGCGTGCCGTTCAAGATGGAGGAGAGCTTCAAGTACGCCAGCGTGAACGGGGCGGACTCGTTGCCCCCGCTTCCGCCGTCGCCGAAGTCGCTGCGTGACTCGCTGTTCGGCGACAGCGTACGGTGGCGCGATCTCCCGCGCGAGGAGCGCCGCGAGCGTGCGAAGCGGATCGCCGAAGCGGACTCGGTACGGCGTGAGCAGCAGCGCGCGTCGCGGAAGGCGCAGTGCGACACGGCCGGCACGTACGTGAGATACGAGAGCCGCTACGACGGTGCAGTGCGCACAGCGGTGGTGATCCCGTGCGACTCGACCGTGCTCGCGCGGTCGCCGGATCTGCCCGAATCCATCTACGAGCCGGGCGAGGAGCTGTTCGGCGTGGCCGATCGCGACGAGCTGCTGAAGTCGCTCGACTTCTCACTGCAGCCCGGGTGGGCTCCGCAGAAGCCGGAGCTTCGTTACGGGCTCAACCTGACACGATACAACCGTGTCGAGGGCTTCTCGACGGGGATCGGCGTCACCCAGGAGCTCGGGCGTGGCTATCGCTTGGGTTTGGTGCCGAGGTTCAGTTTCGCGGACAAGCAGGTCAATGGCGAGCTGTTCGCAGCGCGGACGAACGGCCGGCGCGTTCTGCAGGTCGGCGGGTACCGTCGGCTCGCGGCGTCGAACGACTGGGGGGACCCCCTGGGCTTCGGGAGCTCACTCAATGCCGTGCTGTTCGGCATCGACGAGGGGTTCTATTACCGCACGTTAGGCGGCGAGCTCACGGGGTCGAACGTCGAGGGTGGTGGGTTCACCTGGCGCCTCTTCGCCGAGCAGCACAGGGACGCGGACGTCGAGACGCAGTTCTCGCTCGCGCACTCGCTGAACGACGTGCGGTTCATCGAGAACATCGAGGCGGCGCGCGGGACGGTCGGCGGCGCGGCCATGCGGTACACGCGCACGTTCGGGCTCGACCCGGCGGGGTGGCGCCTGCTGACCGATGTGCGGGCCGAAGCGGCGACGGGCACGTTCGACTACACGCGCGGCGCGTTCGATGCGACGATCTCCCGTGGACTCGGTGGCTCGCTCGCGGCGGCCCTCACGGCGAGTGCCGGCACGTCGGGCGGTACGCTGCCGCCGCAGCGCGCGTGGTTCATCGGCGGCGCTCATACGGTGCGGGGCCAGCGGCCGAGCCTCACGCTTCCCGGGCAGGCGGGGAACTCGTACTGGCTCGGGCGCGCGGAGCTCGGGTACGGCTTGACGGCGGTACGCCCGACGATCTTCGGCGACATTGGCTGGGCGGGTGACCGATCGTCGTGGAGTCACCCGGGCCGGCCGGTCAGTGGGGCAGGGATCGGCTTCTCGGTCCTCGACGGGCTGTTCCGAGTTGATGTCTCGCGCGGGATCTGGCCCCGGAAACGGACGCTGCTCGATCTCTATTTCGAGGCACGGTTCTAGGTCGACACGGCGAGTCAGTAGCTGTGTGCCTAGGGCTGGCTTGGTCGCGTGTGGGGAGCCCTCTGTCCGGAGCCGGAATCCAAGTAGTGAGTAACCAGTCATGAGTAGCCAGTAGAACAGTCGTTCACTGTTGTACTGGCCGACTCACTACTGGCTACTCTTTGCTTGGATTCAGGGTCCTGAAAGAGGGCCGTCCATGAGCGAGCCACCCAGCCCAACACCCACACTCATTCACCGGCCCTCTTCCCAACAGGAGAGCATCCTTGCTAGAGGTACCCTTTCTCGAGCAGGAACTTCCCGGCCTTGGGGTAATAGCGCTCGTCAGGCAGCTCCCACCCCAGAGTGTCGGCCAGCCGGTCGTACGTGTTGAACAGGAACGCCACGTAGAACGCGTCGCGGATCGCCTCGCGCGTCACGCCGGTCGCGAGCACTGCGCGGACCGGCTCGGGGCCGAGCTCGTCCGGGCACAGCGTGAACGTCTCGAGCAGGCCGAGCGTCGCGCGCAGCTTCTCGTCGATCGGCGCCGTCCGGTAGTCCTCGAGGACGAGCCGCATCGTGTCATCGCCTAACGCCGCCTCCGCGACCGCGGAGTGAGCGTTCGTTCAGAAGACGCACTGGTTCAGCCGTGACACGAACGCGGCGAAGATCTCCCGTTCGCCGACCGTCCACGGCGACGGGCCGCGCATGACCTGCTGCGTCAACTCGGAGAAGGACCGGCCGAAGTACTCCTTGCGATACCGGAGCGTGCGAACGACGCCGGGCGCGTGCCCCGTGACGATGCGAACCACCGTCAGCATCGCCTTGTCCGGGAGTCGATGTCCCGAGTGGACTTTTCGAAGTCTCATGCGTCGTCCAGCGCAGCGAGCCCGGCCAGCAGTCGCTGCCGCGATGCGCCGAGGGCGGCGCTCACGATGACCTCGAACATGCGGTCGTCGCCGTACTTCGCCTGTGCCCGCGCGACGTCATCGTCCGTCACCCGGTAGGCGTGCCGGTGGATCTTGTCCACGAGCGGTTGAAGATCGGGCGGCAGGCCGGCACCGGTCGCGGCGGCTCGCCTCGTGGCTGCATCGCTCTCGCCAGCGCCCTCGAGGACGCTCGCAAGAACTCGGTCGCGCAGGCGCGCGTGGGGGTCTTGGCTCACCGGGCCAATGTGTGAGCGGGATCAGGGAAGCGCAACGCGTCCGCCGGGCTATTCCGCATCCCGAGCGTACTGAAAGACCTGGTCGAGCGGCGTGTCGAACACCTGCGCGATCTGAAACGCCACTTCCAGCGACGGCGAGTATTTGCCGCCCTCGATCGCGTTCACCGTTTGCCGCGTTACGCCGATCCGGTCCGCGAGGTCCTGCTGCGTCATGCCGCGATGGAATCGCAGCATTCTGATCTGGTTCTGGATCCGCGTCTTCGGCCGGTCCACGGCTAGACGCCCCGTCGATAGTACACCAGCTGAGAGCCGAGCTTCGCGATCTCCGCAATGAGCAGCGAGACCAGGAGGAAGTGCGCGATCCACACGACGTCCACGGACACGATGAGTCCGCAGATCGCCATCACCACGCCAGCGCCCAGAATCCAGGATGAGTTGCTTTCTGCCCGCCACTCGATCAGCCGGTCGCGCTCGTCCCGACCGTCGGTGCGGCTCACGATGGCGACGGCGGCGTGGCCTATCACGAGCACGACTACCTGAAGAACGATCGCCGCGATGAACAGCGGGACGAAGGCCGGGAGCACCGTGATTCCGTTCGCCACCATGATGCCGGCGACGACGAAATACGCTCCCAATCCCAGCACGACGCTGATCAGCTGGATCCAGACACTCTTCTCCTCGAACGACGCGTCCATTTCTCATCCGCCCCGGTGCATGGTTTGTTTGACATGGAGTAAACAATATTTGACATGCACGGCTCCGTGTCAAGATTTCTTTACATACGATTGCTCCCAGGTTCGTGGCAGGATCTTCTGCCGGATTGAACGAGAGGCGCACGGCCAGTCTGCATAAGTGACAAACCGGAGTTGGACCGACGGATGCTTCCCCGTGGAGCCGCTCGCCACCCGGCGGTGCCCCGGACGGATGGCGGGTGACGACATTCCGGGGCGATCGCTTCACTGGAGGACTCGCGTATGACGCTTCGCACTCGCGTTATGCTCCCTTCCTTCGTGCTCGCGTTCGCCGGCCTGCTGGCCGGCGCGGTACAGGCGCAGACGACGTCGGTTTCCGCGGCCCAGCCCGAGCCGAATCGGCTGGTCGAGGGCTACTACTCACACTACCGGTTCGACGTGCCTGGTGATCGGCTCGGCATGAATGGGCTTGGCGCTCGCTTCATGTGGCGCCCGACCGTCGAGGACTTCGAGGAGCCCGGCTTCGCGTCCCGGTTCGCGTTCGGCGTGTTCGGCGAGTGGGCCCCCGACCAGGACAAGGGCTTCCGGGCCGGCCACGTCGGCGTACAGAGCGACATGAACGTGTTCGCGACGCCGCTCTACGGCCGAGTGTCCCCCGTGCTCTCGCTCGGTGCCGGCGCGTTCTGGACGGACCGGGTCGGACCGGCGATCGACTCGCATGAATTCTCGATCCAGAACAAGAGCATTCGATCGTTCGCGCTCACGCCCGCGCTCGGCGCCCGGCTCGGACTCTGGCGTCAGCTCGGCCTCCGTGCCGACGTGCGCGATCTGATCACGTTCGAGGAGAAGACCCTGCACCACGTGCAGTTCTCGGCCGGGCTCAGCTTCCCGTTCTGAACTGCGCTGCACGCTACGCTGCGCCCGGGGCCTAACGAGGCCCCGGGCGCGTTGTCGTGCGTGGCGACGGCGAGCTCGGGATTGC
>DAINRQ010000107.1:16834-21194 GCA_036741775.1 Gemmatimonadaceae bacterium
CCCCTTGCAGGTGTCCGGCAGGAGGCTTGCCTATACGGCTATGGGCGGAGCCGCCATCCTGGCGAACGGGCAATGGGAAGCTGGACCCCTGGAGGTGTGCGTGCCGCAGAGATCGTCGATCGCTCTGCTGCTGGTGATCGCCGGCGTCGTGCTTATCGTCGTCGGCCTGCTCGCCTGGGTTGGCGCACTCTCCTGGTTCGGTCGGCTCCCCGGTGACATACGAGTGGAACGCCCGGGCATGCGTCTCTACGCACCGATCACATCGATGGTCCTGATCTCGGTCGCGCTCACGGTCATCGCGGCGATCGTTCGTCGGCTCTGGCCCTAACGGAACCGGGCACGGGAAACCGGGGACAACAACAGGCGCGCCAACATCGCGGCACGCGGCGCAGCAATCCGCGCTGGCCGCCGTCAACTGGACCTGGTAGCTGCAGGGCGAACAGCCCCGCGTGTAGGGTTCGGCGCTTGCGGGCCGGTCGGAACGACGATGGCGCGGATGACGCGGAAACGGCCGGATGACGGCTTTGCATCGATGCCGAGCCGCGCAACGGGCCGGAGCCGAACGGGAACGGCTGCCCGGGATGCCACCCTCCCCGGGAGCCATTCTCCTCTTCCATTCAGGCCGCTAGCGAGAGCGGCCGTGCTGCCGCCCGAGTCATCTTCGTCATCCCGTTAATCCTGTCCATCCCGCCTCCTGCCGTTCCAGAACGGTCGTGATGCTCGGAGCCGCGAAGGCTCTGCGTTACGAATGATCCCCCGCGTGGGTTAAGCGGCGTACCACGCGCGATACGAGCGCTCCACGTTCGGCCCTTATCCCATTGAGACGGTGCCCGGAGACCGGTGATCGGGCACCGAGAACGATATGCGTCCAGGCTTCTTTCTGGCCGTCGCGCTCGCTGCGGCGGTTGCTTGTAATGATTCCTCGCCGACCGAGAGTGATCGGTCGGTCGCAACAGTCACTATCGCGCCGGTCGACGGCACTGTTTGGACCGGTACCACCCGCCAGCTCGTAGCAACCGCCCGGGCGGCCGACGGCACCGCTCTCCCCGGCCGGCCGATCACATGGGCGGGCGACAACGAGGGCGTAGCGGTCATCGATGCGTCCGGCCGCCTCGAGGCGCGCACCGCTGGCAGCATCCTCGTCGCGGCGTCGAGCGAGGGAAAACGCGCTGAGCTGCGCGTGACGGTGTCCGAGGCGGAGCTCGCCTACGAGGGGTACCCGACCGGGCTTCCCGAGCTCTTCGTGCTCTCGCTCCGCGGCGGCGAGCCGACGCGCGTGCTTCCGCCCTACACGCTCGTCACCGATCCGACCCTCTCGCCCGACGGGAGCAAGATCGCCTTCGTCGTCGCGGACTACGAGAGTGCGACGGGCGACATCTTCGTCGTCAATCGCGACGGGACGGGGCTCACGCAGCTCACGTTCGACAGCGAGATGGACGATCAACCCGCCTGGTCGCCCGACGGGACGAAGATCGCGTTCCGCAGCTTTCGCACGCAGGGACAGGGCGACATCTGGGTGATGAACGCGGATGGAACGAACCCCGTGAACCTCACGCCGGATCCGTTACCTGGAATCACCGACGAGGCCCGACCGGCCTGGTCGCCGGACGGTACGCGCATCGCGTACGCGAGCACGGCGGGTGGGAACATGGACCTCTGGATCATGCGTGCCGACGGCGGCGACAAGCGAAGGCTCACGGAGACGTCGGAGTACGATACCGAGCCGACGTGGTCGCCTGACGGAACCGAGATCGCATTCCGGCGGAGCAGCGACGAGTACGGGTCGGACCTGGCCGTCATTGCGGCGTCCGGTGGAACCGTGACCCGGTTCCCACACACGGGGAACGAGGTCGCGCCAGCGTGGTCGCCGGATGGTCGGTTGATCGCGTTTTCCGTGCATCCCTCGGGCGGGGGAAGCCCGCAGATCTACACCATGCGCCCGGACGGCACCGAGATGACATTGCGGACGAGCGACTACCGCTGGAACGGCGGGCGGAATCCGAGCTGGATCAGGCGGGCGCCGTGAGGGGGCAGAGTCCTAACCCATCGTTCGAACGCGGCGCGTTCGAACGATGGGTTAGGACTCTGCCCCCCAAGACATCAAAACTCTTCCCGCGTCGGTCACGTCGTTATTTTGGGAGGGCACGCACGCCCCGCCCCGCCGTGTTTGGCAACGTGGTGCGGAACACGCTCGTGACAGAGGACCCCCAAAACGGCGGCTGCCGGACGGAGGTGACGATGGCGGACGAACGTCGATACCGGGAAGACGAGGTCGCCGAGATATTCGAGGCGGCGTCGGCGCCCGTACTGTCTCGCCGCGAAGCCTCGCCTGCAGAGGGGCTGACGCTCGCCGAGCTGCAGGCGATCGGTCGCGAGGTCGGCATCGCGCCCGACCGGATCGCCGACGCCGCCCACGCGCTCGATCAGAGCCCCGCGCGCATGCCGCGTCGAACCGATTTCGGGATGCCCATCTCGGTCGGACGCACCGTCGAGCTTGCGCGCGCGCTCACCGATCGGGAATGGGCGTTGCTCGTCGCCGACCTGCGGCAGACGTTCAACGCCCGCGGCAACGAGAGCACGCACGGCGCCACGCGGCAGTGGACGAACGGCAACCTGCACGCGTACGTGGAGCCGACGCCCACCGGGTACCGGCTTCGTCTGGGCACGGTCAAAGGCGACGGCGTCGCCCTCAACCGGCTCGGCGCCGGCGGGGTCGGCATGGGACTGCTGGTGGCAATGGCTCCCCTGTTGGCGGGCGCCGGGACTGACCTCGCCGGCGCGTTGTGGATGGGCGGCATGGGCGCCGGGGTGTTCGCGTACAACGCGCTGCGTCTGCCGCGCTGGGCGCGGGAGCGCGAGGAGCAGATGGACTACATCGCGGATCGCGTCCGCGCGCTGGTCGGTCCTGGCACCGAGACGGCGCCGGACCAGGCTGGCGCTGACCGCTAGGTCGCCGCTGCTTCGCGGACGGTCTCGCGTCGCTCGCGGTCATCGCGCTGCCCGAGAAATTCCCCGATCGGGGCGAGCGCTTCGATGTGGTCACAGAAGATCTTGAACGTGGCCATGAGCGGGACGGCGAGGAACGCGCCGGGAATACCCCAGATCCACCACCAGAATGCAAGACCCACGATCACCGCGACCGGGTTCAGCGTTAGGCGCCGGCTGAAGAGCAGCGGCGCGATGAGCTGACCCTGCACGAGGTTGATCGCGAGAAACGATGCCGGGATGAGCAGTGCGTGGCCAAGGCTATCGAACGTCGTCAGCGCCGCCACGGCGAGAATCAGCGTCATCACCCCGGCGCCGAGATAGGGAACGAACTCGAGGACTACCACGAGCGCGCCCCAGAGCACCGGACTCGGCATGCCGAGCAGGTAGAGGACGGTCGCGACGACGATCCCCTCGCCGATGTTCATCGCGAGTGCCGTGATGAGGTACATCGAGATCGACGACTCCGCCTTGCGCGCGATCTGGACGGCCGCGCGCTTGTCGCCGAGGTGCGGGAGCACCTTCACGAGCTTTTGAAGAAAGAGGTCGCCGCCCGCGAGCAGGAAGTAGAGGAGAATGACCACTTCCAGGGCGCCGGTGAAAAACCGCTGCGTCGTGCCGAAGATCCGCGCCATGACCCCGGGGCCTCGCACGACGACCTCGGTGGCCTCCGCCGGCGGACCGCCCGTGGTGGCGGACTCCACCTGCTCGGCCGTTTCCCGAACACGCTCGAGCGGTTTGAGGATCTTCGCCATTTTCGCTTCGGCGTTCGCGAGCGTGGTCGGAGCGGCGTTCGCCCACCGCTGAACCGGGCCGGAGAGCTCGTACACGGCGCCCGCCGTGATCAGCAGAACACCGACGACGACGATCGCCGCGCCAAAGGGGGCGCTCACACCGACCCGAGTCAGTGCCCGCACGACGGGGCTGAACAAGAGGTCGAGCAGGATGGCAATCACGACCGGCAACAGGAAATCCCGCGCGAAATAGAGTGTGTAGAGAAGCGCGAGGATGCTCAGGATCGTGACACCGAGGGAGCGCGAACGAACGGTGGTGAGTGCGGCCGCCGTGCGTCGGATATCGGGTCGGGGCGCATCGGGCTCGACGGGCGTCGCAGTCGCGTGTTCGTCCACTTGCGGGACGAGTAGCGATCGGTCATCGGCTGCGCTGGCGGACATGCGGGATGCGACGTGAGCGGTATGAGAGTGGATGCGCATGACGCGCGCTTGCCCGATGGGCAACTGCCGTGCCCGGCTCGAGCGCTTATCAGCTATCAGCTTCTCGACGGGCCGCCCTCGCGGCGGCCGCGTACCGCTCCGCTGACCGGCGGGCGTCGGTGCCACGGGATACGGATCGGGCGGACGGGGCGGATCGGGGC
>DAINRQ010000108.1:0-20937 GCA_036741775.1 Gemmatimonadaceae bacterium
AGCGTCAGCGCGATGGCCGACGCGGGCGTGAGCGCCGGATGACAGCACATGAAGAGCAACAGCAGAGTGTCGTCCTGATGCGCCTCCATGGCCAGGTCCGGCGGCGGCGCGAACGTCTCCTCGACCCACCGCTCACTGACGATGACGTCCTCACGCCGGCGTCGCGCGAGCTCACTTCGGAGGTAGTCGGTCATCCGCCGCACCGCGACCTGGAAGAGCCAGCCGCGCGGGTTGGACGGGACCCCCTCCTTGGGCCACTGCGTCGCCGCGGCGATCAGCGCCTCCTGCACTGCATCTTCCGCGGCCGCGAAATCTCCATGACGCCGCGCGACCGCGCCGAGCACCTGCGGGGCGAGGTCACGCAGCAGGTGCCCGAGCTCGGACGCCGACGGCCGTGCCGCGGCGTCCACCGTCACGCGTCGGCGGCGGGGGCGCTCATGACCTGCCGCACCTCGATCGGGATCACGAGCGGCTTACCACCGGGGCCCGGCGCCGCGGACGCCTTCGCCGCGATCTCGTACGCGCGCTCCGGCGTGTCGACCTCGACGATCCAGTAACCAGCGAGGAATTCCTTCGCCTCGGCGAACGGACCGTCGGTGACGGCCGGGACCCCGTTGTTCCCGACCCGCACGACCTTCGCCTGCCCCGGCGGCGCGAGCCCCTCGGCGCCAACCAGTTCGCCGGCCTCGCGAAGGTCCTTGTTGAAGCTGTGCATGAACGCGATGTGCGCCTCGAGATCCTGCGGGGACCAGCTGTTGACCTGATAGTCACCGGTCCCGCGCGGGGCGTGCATCATGAGCATGTAACGCATTGGTCGGTCTCCTCTTCGAGTGCTGGATTATACGTGCATTCAAAGAGAAGTCGGAGCCGAGGACGGATTCTCTACAGGGATGAACCTGAGCCATCAGCTATCAGCTATCGGCTGAGGCCAGCTCGGCGCGTATGGGCCGGCGTGGCGGGCCGGTCGGAACGGCGATGACGCGGAAAGGGCCGAAACGGCCGGATGAACGTCAGGGTCCGGAACGGGGGCGGGGCATCCAGAAGGAAACGGGGAACGGATGAGGGGATGAGGGGGATGGTGGGGATCGGTCCCGGACCGGGACCCACCCTCGCGCCACACGCCGTGACTGGTGGGGAACTGCTCTTGGAGCGGGCGGCGTCCCCGGGGAGCTGTTCCCCTCCTTCACGTCCCGCCCGGGAGGAGCTTTCACTCGCTCGGGATGATGTCGCTCATCCCCTCATCCCCCTCATCCGTTCTCGCTCGTCTGGATGCCCGGACCGTGTTGGGTTTGACCCGCTGTCGCGGACACACGGTTACGGATGCTCGGTGGCACTAGGCGGCCCGGCCGAGCCGCGCTTCGTACTCGGCGCGGCTCACGCAGCCTAACGTCGACTGCCGCCGCCGGGAGTTGTACCACGTCTCGATGTAGCGGAAGATGGCCTGACGCGCCGCGGCCCGCGTCGGCCAGTCGTGCCGGTCGATCAGCTCCCGCTCCAGGGTCGCGAAAGAGCTCTCCGCCACGGCGTTGTCGCAACAGGGCCCGTCCGGCTCATGCTCGCCACCCGCGCAATACAGCCGCTGGATGCGACTGGACTCGATCACCGCCACCCCGTTCCTCTCACTATATCGACCGTCGACCTAGGGATACCCCGAGTGTCCAAGAGCGACGACGGGGGCTATTCCGGACGTTGGTTCACTTGCCTAGTCGTTGTCAGGCTGGCCGCGCTCAGGCAGGAGGTCAGAAAGCTAGCGCCTTCGAGTGCCCCGAAAGGCAGAATAGGAGGTCTCTAGATGGTACCGATCCCAACGACGCGAGAACCGATCCACGTAACACATCAGCAGCCGCTCATTGTTGCGTTGGACGGACCGAACGCTCCATTTCCGTCGCGCCCAACGTTCCCCGAACAGGCAGTCAGCTTGCGTGTCCGGAGCGTGGACGGGCTTCTGCCGATAGCAGAGCATGTCCCCGGCGGGGTGGTGCTTGTTCGCGCCGAGAGCTTCAGCAGGCCAGCGGACCTTCACAGGTGGCGTTCATGCCATCCAGCAGACTGGCTGACCGCACTGTGTTTGTCCCTCAACATGGCGTCCGTTTCCGCCGCACTGAGCTGGCTCGCCGAGTGGCCGCTGCCCATCTTGCTAGATCAGCCAGTTGGCGTATCAATGCGTCATGACGTCGGCGCACTGGCCGACCACGCGCCAGCTATTCGCGAATCCTGCCGGCTTTTGCCTTGGTTCGTTCCGCGACTCGTGGCTGTGAAGCCGATTGTTGCAGCGGCGCTCATCGCTCCGTACGCGTCGCCACAGCCACCCAACTCACTGAAACAGCTCGCGGCACGATGTCGGCTGAGCGAACGACACTTGCATCGGCTGCTACTGGCGCTCGGAATTCCGTCGAGCTACATGTTTCTGGCGACGAGTCGGGTGATGCGCGCCTATGGGGAAGTGGTGAGACGCGAGCTTTCTCTGTCTGAAATAGCTCACCGATTCGGGTTTGGCTCGGTAAAAACTCTGAAGTCGCAATGGGCGGACGTCACTGGAGGCGGACTCGAACGTGCGCACAGCTTCCCTCTCTCCGACGCAGCAGTCCGGGCGATGGCGGAACGCGCCCTGGTGTTCTGAGTTTCTGATCGCATGCACGCGATGTTAAGCGATCGACCCGGTTCACTAAAACGGTTGCGCGGTCGGTTATGCGGTTATGGTGTGTTGCAGTAACAACGGCTTGTTCGAGCACCCGCTGGCCGACGAAGCAATGGAGGTGGGAGGGTCGAGTGAGGTGGGATTGGGCTAGAGCGCCGGCGACATCTGCTGCGAGAACGTAGCGTGCTCCGTTTCGAGTTCGTTATCACGACAATCCATCGGGCGGGACGCGGGCTGTGGCGCGCGCCAGGGTTCGCGACAGCGGTCGTCGCAACCCTTGCGCTCGGGATAGGTGCCAATACGGCGGTGCTATCGCTAGTGCGCCACGTCTTACTGCGTCCGCTCCCCTTTCCCGATTCAAACGCGCTGGTGACGGTCGGCACGTCCAGCAAGGATGGCGTCCTTTGGGAAGCGGCAGACTACAATATCTCCGCGTGGCAGGGCTCAAGTCGCACGCTTAGTGCCATCTCCTGGGTTCGAGCGGGGATTCCAGGGCATACGGGTGGTCAACGTGCTGAACGCGTTAGAGGCGTTCGGGCAGCGTCTAATCTCCTTGAGGTCCTACGCGTACGCCCAGCTTTGGGCCGATGGTTCGCGGCCGAAGAAGAACGCACGTTTGAACCAGTGGCTGTCATCAGCTACGCAGTCTGGCAACGCTCATTCCGCGGCGACACGGGTGTTGTCGGTAGCGCATCGATTCGCGTCGGGGGATCGGTCGCTAACGGTGATCGGCGTCTTGCCGCCGGGTGCCGTATACCCGGTGCACGCCGATTTCTGGTATCCGCACCCAGACAACCTGGCTGCCGAAGTGGTCGCTCGAATCAAGCCAGAGACAGCGATCACCGACGTACGAGCTGAGCTTCGTGCGCTCGCCCCAGGCATAGAGGCTAACCGCAGGGCCGGGCTATCTATTGATTTTGTCGTCGTGCCCTTGCACGAGCGACTCTTCGGCGTGAACCGCCCCGTTTTGCAGCTGCTACTCGGCGCTGTAGTCCTACTGCTCGTCCTTGCATGCACGAACGTCGCGAATCTCTCGTTGGCTCGCGCGTGGGACCGGCAGCGGGAATTCGCCGTCTATATGGCACTTGGCGCGAGTCAGCGACTGGTGACATCTCAGCTCGTCGCAGAGAGCGTGATCTTATCGGTGGTCGGCGGAGCGGTCGGGGTCGCGACGGCTTCATTCGTAACTAATTTACTCGTGCGACTAAGCCCGGCGGAGCTAACCGGGCTTCGCGACGCGAAGCTCTGGATGGCAGGTGTCGGTTTCGGGATTAGCGCCGCTATGGTGTCGGGCGTCGCAACCAGCGTCGCCTCGGTCATTTCTTCGGGTCGCGTCGACCTTCGCTCGGCGATGGGCCAGCCAGGCACCGCGGGACTTGGTCGCGGATGGAGTCGGCTGCGCTCTTCGCTAATCGTGGTTCAGCTTGCAGCGGCACTAGTCCTAATGATTGGGTCTGGACTGATGATTCGCAGCATGGTCCAACTCACTCGTATCGACGCTGGCTTTGACACGCGTAAGCTCGCTATCGCTCGGCTCCTTCTCGGTGATCGCTATCGAACGTCGGCAAGCCGATGGGCTTTTGTCAGTGAGTTGGTATCGAGACTGAAGAGCGTGCCGGGCGTCCGGTCCGTTTCGGTAGGGCCACCACCGCTCGTCGGCAAGCGAGGCCGCGCGTTCACGGAAGGATTCAGCGCAATCTATTCTGTGCGCGATAGCACCGCGCCCGGTGCGCCGCGCCACACCATATGGGTTAAGTACGTTGATCCCGCCTACCTTGAGACGTTCCGTATTCGCGTCCTAGCCGGCCGCGGGATAACAGCAGCCGACGACGCAGGCGCGCCCGCAATCGCGTTAGTGAACGAGGCGGCACAACGCGTTCTCTTCGCGGATGGCGGTGCACTTGGTCAAGCACTCAACCGGATCATACCAGAGCTGACCCACGACCGTCCTGTTACTGTTGTGGGACTGCTTCCCAACGTTAGGCAGCGAGATATCACGATACCGGCGTACCCGGAGATCTGGCTTCCTCTTGCCCAGCAACACGAACTGGATCCCGAGGTGTACATCGCCGCGCGAACCGACGGAGACCCGCGAGCGTTGGTACGCTCGGTTCGCCAAATTCTCGCGACCCTAGATGGCGAGCTCGAACCTCGGCGTCTGTCCACAATGGACGCTGTCATCCAAGAGACGTTGGCGACCGAACGCTTTGTGCTTGCCGCGCTAAGCATACTTTCAGTGTTGGGACTGCTTCTTGCCTCCGTGGGCCTCTATGCGGTAGTCGCATACCTCACGGCCACACGCACACGTGAGTTCGGAGTTCGGATTGCGCTAGGCGCACCACCGACAAGGGTCTTGTGGATGGTGATGTCTGAAGCCCTGCAGCTGGCGGTTGTTGGAGCAACGATCGGGCTGCTCGTGGCCTACGCGGTGACCGGAGTGCTTTCGAAGTTCCTCTATGAGGTAGGCCGGCATGATGCACAGGCGTTCCTAATGAGCGCAGGAGCGCTTGTGTTGGCCGCAGCCTTTGCTGCTTATGTGCCTGCGATACGGGCAACTCGCACAGATCCTCTAAGAGCACTGCGCGCTGAATGACTGGAGTCGACTCCCGCCCCCAATTGCTCAGCCATGTGTGAGGTTTGTGCTCGATGAACGCGGGCGAAGGGTGTGTCCCGAAGTCAGTTGACTTTCGGGTGAGGCCGCATGAAAGACGCTCACGCTGCCGCGTCTCGGGGAGTGGGGATCTTCGCTGCCAGGACGCGCTGGAGCAAGGGCAGGTGCGTGTAGCCTTTCACCCGACGGAACTGCCGCTCCATCACGCCTAACGCCGCTGCGCACCAGCGGAGCTTCTGGTCGCTCGTCCGCCACCGGTCGACCTTCGCCGTCCGGTCCTCCACGCGCGCCATCACGCTCTCGATCAGGTTCGTCGTCGTGAAGCTGATCCCGAGCTCGGGGAACACCCCCAGCCGGTGCAGCGTCAGCGTCTCCTCCAGCCCCTCCTCGAGACTCCGCGCCGCCGACTCGTTGATGACGGCCAGCTCGCGACCGAGCCGCTGCAGCGCGCGCTTCGCGTCGGCATTCGCCGGGTGCGCGTAGGCCGCTTGCAGCTTACGCCGCCACGCCGGCTGCTCGCTCTTCGGCAGGTAGCTGACCACGTTCTCGCGCTTGTGCCACTGGCACCGCTGCACCGCGACCGACTCGCCGTAGACCTCACGCACCGCGGCCCGGAGGCCCTTCGATCCGTCCAGCACGACCAGCAGCGGGCCGTCCAGCGGGAAGCCGCGCTCGCCGAGCTCGCGCAGGAAGCCGGCGATCACCCGCCGGTTCTCCGTCGCCGTCTGGGTCAGCCCCAGGATGCGCTTCTCGCCGGTCGCCGTCACGCCCAGCGCGATCACCAGCTGATCGCCGGCGAACGTCTTGCCGTCGAGGATGAGCACGAGCCACTTGGCGTCGCCTAACGGGCGTTCCTGGAGCCGGCGCAACTCCCGGGCACTGGCCTGGACGAACCGGCGCGAGACGCTCGTCCGGGCCAGCCCGAACGCCTCCGGCACCGCCTCGGCCGCGGCCTCGTATTCGCGGCAGGACAACCCGCCCAACACGCGACGGAACAACCCGAGGTCGTGCGCGCGGGGCGTCCGCAACTGCTGATACGTGGCCAGCGGCACTTCGCGCCCCGCGTCCCGATCGCGCACTCGGGGCACGGTGATCGGCACCTTCTGGTCGGCCAGGTAAATCGAGCCGGGCTGCTTGCCCCAGCGAACGACGCCGGAGTGGGCGTCCTCGTGAGCGTAGCGTGCCCCAGCGAGCGCCAACACTTCCGCCTGCAGGGCGTCCTCGACGGCCTTGAGGCCGAGCGGGATGAGCGCCTGGATCATGGCCAGCGTCACCGGCGTGGTGAGCGTGCCGTCGTCGAGGGGAATCGATTGCTGGACGGCCGGTCGCGTCGGCGTCGCGGACCGCTGGTTCTTGGTCGGCTTCCGTCGTACTCTTGCCATGGGTGGTGTCCTCGGGAACGAGTGCGAATCCTTGGCCGGATCAGCACTTCAGTACCGCGGCACCACCCGAATTTCAACTAGCCCTGGGACTCACCCTTGCTGATAGCTGATGGCTGTTAGCTAGCTATCTATTCCTCCCCTGCAGCTTCGCCAGGAGCCGGAGCATCTCGAGGTAGAGCCAGACCAGCGTGACGAGCAGCCCGAACGCCGCGTACCACTCCATGTACTTCGGTGCGCGGTGCTCGACCCCCCGCTCAATGAAATCGAAGTCGAGGACCAGGTTCAGCGCTGCCACCACCACGATCACGAGGCTGATCCCGATCGACAGCGGGCTCGAGTCGTGGAGAAACGCCATCCGCACGCCGAAGAAGCTCAGCGCGAAGCTGATGAGGTACATGATCATGATGCCGCCCGTCGCGGCGACGACGCCCAGGCGGAAGTTCTCCGTGGCCCTGATGAGGCCCGTGCGGTACACGATCAGCAGCGCGATGAACACGCCGAACGTGAGTGCGACCGCCTGCGCCGGGAGTCCCTGGAACCGCGCGTTGTACATCGCCGACACGCCTCCGAGCAACAGGCCCTCGAGAGCCGCGTAGATCGGCCCGGTGTACGGCGACACCTTGGGCTTGAAGACGGTGATGAGGGCGACGATGAGGCCGCCGATGCCGCCGACGAGTACGGCCGGCATGAGGATCCCGGTGTTCCCGCTCGCGACGGCATTCCAGGTGAAGCTCGCCGAGAATACCGTGAGCAGCACGAGGATGAGCGACTTGGTGGCGGTACCCTGCAGGGACATCGCGGGCTCGCCCGCGGCGGCGCGAACATCGGTGAACGTGCGTTCCTTGAGCGCCGGATTGGCGGTGCGCATGGCGGATAGGCTGTTGAGATGAACCGGCCTCGGGTGGGCAACTGGCCACCGAGTTACGAACACAACGCTGCGTGAGCGAACGATGGCCGGCGGAGCAACCGTTGGCTAGGCACTATGTCACATGCCCGCATTGGGTTGCAAGCCAACCCGCGGCTCTAGGTTGAGACCGCGACCACGCTGTCCTTGGAAGATGCGGGCGCGTCGTGTATCCGCGCGCCCGGGATCGTGAGCGTGAACGTACTGCCCCGACCCACCCCGCTCACGACGGTGATGTCACCGCCGAGCCTCCGGGCGAGCCGTCGCGACACCGCGAGCCCGAGCCCCGCTCCCCCGTTATGGCGCGTCAACGGCTGCTCCACCTGCCAGAACTCCTCGAAGATGCGGTCGAGGTGCTCGGGCGCGATTCCCACACCGGTGTCCGCGATGGACACGACGAGCCGCCCGTCGTCCACGCGTGCCGTGATCCGGACCTCGCCATGCTGTGTGAACTTCACGGCGTTGCCGCCCAGGTTGATCAGGATCTGCGTCAGGTGATGCGGGTCCGAATGCACCCACATTGGTGCATGGGCTTCACAGGTGAACTCGATGTTCCTTGTGCGGGCCAGTGGCTCCAGGATGCCACAGACCTCGTTCAGAAGCACGGACACGGACACGGTTTCCCGCCTCACGTCGTCCTTGCCGGAATCCAGGCGGGCCAGAGCCAGAATGTCATTCACGACGTTCGTGAGATGACGGGCACTCGCGCCGATACGACCCAGGTCTCGCTCCTGAAGCGGTGTCAATGGCCCCGACAGCCCGTCCGACAGGAGCCCGGTGTACCCCACAATGGCATTGAGCGGGGTTCGCAGCTCGTGCGACATGACCGCGAGGAAATCGCCCTTCACCCTGTTCGCCTCTTCCGCGGCCTCGCGCGCTCGCTGCTCCGAGGCGAGTAGCTCCACGCGCTGTCGGTCGGCCTCCCGAATGTAGCGCGCGTTGTAGAGCAGCAGCGTCGTGATCCAGGACGCGGTCAGCACGACGAACAGGGCGACCGCCGTCTCCCGGCCGAACCAGTTCGCTTCACGCCCTGCGATCCAGACCCAGCCGAGGAGGATCGGCAGCGCGACCGTCAGCGGCAGTAATCGACGCATCACCGAGCCGGCGAGGTCCGATCCCGTTACGAGCGAAACTCCGCTATCGTACGGTCGCAGAAAGAGGATTCCGACCTGGATCGCGGCGAAGGACGTGGCCGTGAGCAACGCCATGCCGGCCGCTCGGTCGAAGGCGTAGAGCGCTCGCACGCCATAGAGGTGCCCGAGCAGAGCCACGCCGGCAATGGCACCACCAATGATGGCCAGCACACGCGCCGTGTGCCGCCGCTCTGGGCGCGCCGAGCTGGCCAGCAGCAGCGCCGCGCCCGACAGCATGAACACGATCGTGGAATTCGTGGCCATCAGCCCGACCGGGCGGTACGGGTGCAGCTGCACCCGGTCGTAGAACAGCACACTCACGTAGCCGACGTCGTGGCCTACCATGCGGCTCACGAAGCTGAGAATGCCCAGGAGCAGGATGAGGCCGGCGAGTACTCGGGCCGCTGCAACGCCATAGCTGGGCGCTCGCTTCAGGAGAATGATTGCCAGCCCGCTGGCGAGCATCCCGGCCCCGGTGTTCGGCAGCACCACAATGAACCGCGGACTGATGCTGGTGAGCGCGACGACTCCCGTGGCCCAGCCCAGGAGCACGCTTGTGCCAATGATTATCGCGAGAACGCCGGCGGCGACGGCCACTCCCTCCGGCCAGAAGCGCCTTCGCTCAGGATCTGTAATGCCTGAGGTTAGCAACAACGCGGTCCGAGAGCGGGAACGGTGAGCGTCTAGGACATGGAGGGATGCGGCCCGACCCCAGCATCGGGGCCGTGACAGCGGCGTGAAGGTATTCGTGCGGCAAGCGACGGACCAGAAGGCCCGCCAAGTCGGCTCGGCCAGCATGCGGATGACCGCGAATCAATACCACCCGATCGGCTGCTCGCTCAGGTTGATGTGCACCTGCTTCACGTGGAGGTACTCCTCCACCCCCCATTTCCCGAGCTCCCGCCCGATGCCGCTCTGCTTGTATCCACCCCAGGGCGCCTCGACGTACGTCGGCTGCATGTGGTTCACCCACACAATGCCCGCGCGCAGCCGCTTCACGGTCCGTATGGCGCGGAAGATGTCGCGCGTCCACACCGCGGCCGCAAGCCCGTACGGCGAATCGTTCGCGATCCGAAGGGCATGCTCCTCGTGGTCGAACGGGATGACGGCGGCCACCGGACCGAAGATCTCCTCGCGCGCAATCCGGGCGCTGTTGTCCACGTCGTAGAAGATCGTCGGCTCGACGAAGAGCCCGCGGTCGAGGGCCCCGCCCGACGCACGCCCCCCGCCTAACGCCAGCTTTGCCTCGCCCTTCCCCACCTCCTGGTACGCACGCACGCGGTCGAACTGCTCGCGGCTCACGAGCGGCCCCATCTTCGTGGCGCGATCGAGGCCGGGCCCCACGCGAATCGTGCGCGCCTTCTCCACCATCGCGTCCAGCACCTTCGGATAGACCGACCGCTCCACGAGAATCCGGCTTCCCGCCGAGCAGACCTCGCCCTGGTTGAAGAAAAGGCCGAAAAGCGCACCGTCCACGCTCGCCTCGAAGTCGGCGTCCGCGAACAGGATGTTCGGCGACTTCCCGCCCAGCTCGAGCGAAATCTTCTTCAGCGTATCCGCCGCGCTCCGCATGATGAGCTTCCCCACCTCGGCGCTCCCGGTGAACGCGATCTTGTCCACGTCGGGGTGCGCCACGAGCGCGGCCCCCGTTGGGCCCGCACCGGTGACGACGTTCACGACGCCGGGTGGCAAGCCCGCGTCCTCGAAGTGGCGCGCGAGTGCGAGGAGCGTCAGCGGTGTCTGCTCCGCGGGCTTGATGACCATCGTGCACCCGGCACAGATGGCCGGCGCGAGCTTCCACGCCGCCATGAGCAGCGGGTAATTCCACGGGATGATCTGCCCGGCGACGCCAATGGGCTCGCGCAGCGCGAGGCTCATCGCGTTGTCCGGAACGGGCACGACGTCGCCGTGGATCTTGGTGGCGAGCCCGCCATAGTACTCGAAGCACGTCGCGACGTCGGCGATGTCGGCCTCCGCTTCGACGATCGGCTTCCCGTTGTTCCGCGTCTCGAGCTCCGCCCACTCGGCAGCGTGCTCGCGGACGATGGCCGCGATCCGGAAGAGGATGCGTCCGCGGTCCTGTGCGGTCGTGTCGCGCCACGGACCCTCGTCGAACGCTCGCCGCGCGGCTGCTACGGCCTCGTGCACGTCTGCCGCGCTTCCCTCGGGGACAGTCGCGATGACCTCCTGTGTTGCAGGATCGATGACGTCGATCGTGCCGGAGCCCTTGGGCTCGACGAAGCGCCCACCGATGTAGTGGGTATGGCGTGCGGTCGTGGTTGTCATGCGGAGTAAACTAGGCGGCACGCGGCCGACGCCGCGATGCCGCCTGAACTACCGCATGAGCCTCCGCTCGAACCGAGCGAGCACGCGACCGGAGCCGTCGAGGAGCTCGAGCTGCTCGCCAGCGATTCGCCAACGACTGACGGCGCGCAGCACGTCCAGAAACTTCTTCTCGGTGTCCATGCCCTGCGGGCACGCCATCATCGTCGACGCGACGCCCGGGAAGGACAGCTCGTCTCCCTTCAACTCGTACTTCCCGAGAATCGTGTTGCAGCCGGCGTAGCCGCCGACCTGGTGTGAGGATAGGCGCAGGACGAAGTGTGGTTCCCGCTGGCCTTCCGCCACGGTGACCGTGTCGTCGCCGATGCCCATCACCTTCCAGTAGGTGTTCTCGATCGGCGCACCTTCCTGGGTCGCGCTCCCACCACTGGATACTGCACTGATGCGACGCAACATGACGTCGACAGTCTGACCGCGACCTTGCGTGATCACCGGGTAGACCTGATCGGTCGTGAAGAGCTGCCGCCCCTCATGCGTGATACGGGCCCGTACGGAGTATGTGTGGCTGGCCTCGATGCGCCCCGGGTCATACGGAATCTCGAAGCGGAAGGGCGGCTGACCGATGTTCTCCTGTCGTGCCGTACCGATTACGTCTGCCGGCGCGTCGGGACGCGAGACGTCCTGGAGCGATACCTCGAGGACGGCGCCGGGAGGGAGCGCCATTCGCTCACGGTACGTCGCCGTGCCCGTCACGCGGGCATCGTGCGATGCGCTTGAGGTCTGTCGGGCGCAGCCGAAGAGCATCGCCGCCATCATGCCCAGGAGGGCGAAGCCGCGGTCCGTTGTCATTATAGCCTCCTGCCGCACCCTCGCACCTCTTTACCGTCCACACGAACCGTCACGGCGTGGGTGAATGCCTCGCCGCTCATGACGTCACTGCACGGCTCCTCCCGAATCGCGATCGCGACGTTATGCGAGGCGGTGCGCACGGTGTACGTCGTGCTCCGCGCCACCGTATCACGCACGGCTTCCGGCGTCGGCACCGAGACGCGAGTCTGGCCGTAGTCGCCGGCGTACTCAATCATCCCGCCCTCGTCGATGTCGAGCGACCATCCTGGCTCCTGGCCGATCGCCCTGAACTCGACGCCGCGGCGTCGCGCCTCGTCCCAGGGACCAGCGCTTGCCGACTGGGTCGCCGTGTCTGAGGTCGCCGTGTCGATGCCGCCGCCGGACTCCGACTCGGTGCCTCCGCACGCGGTCACGAGCACCATGAGAATCGCGGCCAGCAGGGGGCAAACAGCCTGTCTGTGCGAGCAGGTTGCTGACAGTCGCGAAGGATTCGGTGACACGATTCGCTGGATCATTGTCTGTGCTCGACGCCGTGGTCGGTGACGTCCCGTGCCGCCGGAAGAACGATCGTCGCTCGTTCGGCTGCCGGGCTATTGGACCATATATGGATACTCCGCGACGCGATCAGAGGTCGCCCGTCGCTTACCGCTGAGTCTGTGGCCGCAGCGATGTCCGCCCCGGGGACGGGAATGCACAGGAAGGCTCGAAGAATCGAACCATCAACCCTACTACTCCCTTCCTGGAGCTTCGATATGTGCACTCGAATCACGGCGTGCCGCACCCGGCGTTCCGCACGGTGGGTCATCGTCGCGACGCTCATCGTTCTCGCTGCCGCACTCGTGCCCTCGGCCCTCTCGGCACAGAGCAGCAGCGCTACGTACTCCGCCTGCTACGTCCCGCGCAGCGGGACCGTCTACAGGATCAAGGCGCCGAACACGCCGTCAGCCTGCACGAAGAAGGATCACGTCGAGTTCAGTTGGACCGAGGCCGGAATTCCCGGGCCGCAGGGACCACAAGGGCCGCAGGGGCCGGCCGGGCCGTCGGGCGTGCGCGCCTACGCGTACGTGTCTCCGTCTGGCGCACTCGACGCAGACCGATCCCGCGGCATAGGAGCGTGACGATGGTCTCGCCCGGACGATATTGCGTCACGCCGGCTGCAGGCATCTCGCCAGACCTCCATCCCGCTGTCGTCAGTCAGACCGACGAGATGCTCGCGTCGGTTGCATGGGACGAGGAAATGGTACTCAGCGGAGTGTGTGCGGCGGGCCAATACGGCATCATTGCTTTCAGCACCCTCAATGGTGCGGGCCTTCCCCTTGGATTCACGATCATGATTCCCTAGAACGGCCGCAGTCATCAGTTTCGAGTCATCCAGTGATGAGTTGTGAGTACGCTACTCGGAACTCAGGACTGGACGACTGGGAACTGATGACTGCGGCCGTTCTGATGACTGCGGCCGTTCAATCCGCCCGAAGCGCCACGTTCGGGTCCACTCGTGCCGCACGCAGCGCCGGCGCGAGGCTCGCGATCACGGCGACAACGAGCAGCACGCCGACAACCCCCGCGTAGGTCGCCGGATCCTTAGGCGACACCTCGTACAGTAACGGCGCAATCCGGCTCGCGAAGGCGAGCGACACCGCCGCACCGACCACCAGCCCCGCCGCGACGACACGCACGCCTTCGCTCACGACGAGACGTAACACCGCACCCGCGCTCGCGCCGAGTGCGACGCGCACGCCGAGTTCCCGCGTGCGCTGTGAGACGTCGTAGGCCACCACGCTGTACAGTCCCACCGCCGCCACGACGAGCGCCAGCACGCCGAAGATCGTGAACATCGTGGCGCCGAGACGCCACGAGCGCATCTGTGGCGCCACGATGGCGTCGAGCGGTCGCGCGCTCACGAATGCTGCGCCCGGCACTACTTCCTGCAGCGCGCGACGCACCGCTTCGACCCGAGTCGCCGCGTCGCCCCGCGTGCGCACGAAGATGCGCGAGTCCGGCGTCGGGAACTGCGTCGCGGCGACGTACACGTGACGCGCGGGTTCCTCATCGAAACCGCCGCGGATGTCACCGACGATCCCGACGACGACGTGACAGGGGCCGGTGGCTTCGAGCTTCACGCATTTGCCGAGGGGATCCTCGGACGGCCAGATCCGCTGGATGGCCGCCTGACTCAGGACCGCCACCGGCTGGCCGCCAGCGCGGTCAGTGTCCGCGATTGTGCGTCCACGCACCACCCGCACGCCCATCGTCTCGAAGTAGCCCGGGCCGACGGGGTTCACGTCGAAGAGGTCGCGCAGCGACGCCGTGTCGATCCCCGGCACGACGAGGTTCTGGTTCCACTGGAGACTGAAGGGAATGGTGACGGTGTGCGCGGCGTGCTCCACCCCCGGAACGGTCAGAGCACGTTCGCGAACCCGGTCCATCAACTCGACGCGTCGAGCCGAATCGATCGGAGCACCCCGCGCCGACACTTCCGCTACGATCACGTGCTCGGGCTGGAAGCCGAGGTCGAGCGACCGCACGTTGTGGAAGCTGCGCACGAACAGCCCGGCACCGATCAGCAACACCACCGAGATCGCGCCCTGAAGCACGAGCAACCCGCGTCGCATGCGTGAGCCTCGAAGACTCACGCCGCGCCCGCCGGTTCGGAGATCGGACACCACGTCCGCGCGTGCCAGCTGGCGCATCGGGGCGAGCCCGGTGAGCAGCCCGGCCGCGAGCGCGAGGACCACCGTGACGGCGATGACGCGCAGGTCGAGTACGGTGCTCGTCCACTCGACATCCGGCAGTAGCAGCGCTCGCAGGACTCCGCCACCCCACTGCGCCACGAGCACGCCGACGGCGCCACCTGCGATCGCGAGGAGCGTGCTCTCGGAGAGCAGCTGCGCGAGCAGTCGGCCGCGCGACACGCCGACGGCGAGGCGCACGGCAATTTCGCGCCGCCGTCGGATGGCGCGCGCCACGAGCAGGTTCGCCACGTTCGCGCACGCCATGAGCAGCACGAGTATCGACACACCAACGAGCCACACGGCGACCGTCGCCTCCTGGCTGCGCCGCGGTCCGCGATCCTGAATCACCGACGCGAGCTGCGCCTTCGCGCGCAGTGAGTCCGCCGACGGCACCCGGCCAGGCGGCTCGGTCGGCCGCTGTGCCTCGAGGCTCAGGCGGTACGCGTTCGTGAAGTCGGCCGTGGCCGCCTCGACAGTCACGTTAGGCTTGCGTCGCGCGAGGGTCTGCAGCCACCCGACACGATAGGACTCCTTCCATCGGTCGCCTATGCCGATCTCGGTGAAGACGTCCGCACCCCCAGCGGTGAGCGGGATGAACGCGGCAATGGAGCGAAGCGAGAGGCCGCTGAAGCCCGGCGGCGTCACGCCAATGATGGTGTAGTCCGACCGGCCGATCCGAACGGTCTTCCCGAGCACATCGCGGGCGCCGCCGAAGTGCGACTGCCAGTATCCGTAGCCGAGGACGGCGACGGCCGTGCCTTGCGGGAGCTCGTCTTCGGCGGGTGTGAAGAACCGACCGAGCGCGGGCTGAACGCCGAATAGCGGCCAGAAGCTCGCACTGACGAACGCGGCCTGTTCCTCACGCGCAGCTTCCCCGAGGCCGAACACCGGCTCGCTCTCGTAGTACGCGGCGATGTGCGATGCCGTTCGAGCGTGCGACGTCAGGTCCTGATACCGGCGGTACGACTGATTCGTACCGATGGACATGCCGAAGTTGTCGCCGTTCGCCGTGAGATGGACGCGGTGCACCTCGTCCGGGGAGCGGAGGTGCGCGGGCGGCTGAAGCAGCAGCCGATCCACCACGCCGAACATCGTGGCGTTGGCGCCGGTCCCGAGCGCGAGCGTCAGTACGACGGCCGCGGTGAAGCCGGGGTTCTTCCGCATGCCGCGCGCGGCGTAGCGAAGGTCCTGCCCGACGTTGGAGAATGCTTCTCGGAGCTCCATACGTGTCTCTCGGCGCGTCGCCGAGCTCGTTAGGGTGTGACGGGCCATGTCCACGTTGCCGAACCGTCGCCACGCCTCGGCGCGCGCGGCGTCGGGCGACATGCCACGCGCCGTGAGCTGCGCGACCCGCGCCTCGAGATGGAACGCGATCTCGGCGTCGATGTCCTGCTCGGTGAGGGCGGGACGGCGGATGGCGAGCCGGAAGAAACGGCGGGCGCGCGACGGGAGCATCGAGACGAAGCCAGCGAGGCGGTGTGCTGGGAGGCGTTGCCGCCGCGTCAGCTCACTCGCGCGGTCGCCGTTCGATTGGCGGCCGTGAGGATACCACTCACCATCTGGGAGTAGCGGAGCCACCGGGCCGTCTCGGCGCGCAGGTGCGCCCGTCCAGCCGCGGTGACGTTGTAGTAGCGGGCGCGCCGGTTGTTCTCGGTGACGCCCCACTCGGCGGCGATGAGCCCGCGCTCCTCCATGCGGTGGAGGGCGTGGTAGAGGGCGCTGTCATCGACGTCGAGGGTCCCGCCGGAGGAGTCCTCGAGCCAGGTGGTGATCTCGAAGCCGTGCATGGGTCCCCAGGAGAGTGCCTTGAGGACGAGTACGTCGAGGGTCCCTTTGACGAGCGCGAGTTGGTCGGCGGTCGCTGACACTGAGAGTTTCCACTGAAAGTCTAGGGGGAAAGTTGCGGTTCGTCCTCGCGCTGTCAAGGGCACGGCGGCTGGCCGGATCGTGGAGGGCGGCGCGAGACATGCCGGGTCGACGCGTGCTCGCGATCACGTCACAAACCTCGTCGGCCTAACGGGTTACGTGTCGGAAAACGCTGGGTGACTCGACGGTGATTCGTCGGAGACTCCGCGGCGACCGCCGAGTCTAGCATTGCCGCCGTCGGACAGCGGTCCGGTTCTCCAGAGTCACGCGGATCGGACCCTTTCTATCCCGTCTGCAGATCGGCGTTGGGCGGAACCAGCCGTGTGGCGCTCGGTTCAGTGTTCGTGCGGCGCAAGCCCACGGTCACGTGGCGTACGCGCGACGTCGCGGGAGGCGCCATCGCCGGCGCGGCCGTGACTGTGACCACCCCGAGCGGTTCGCGAGTGACCGTTGCCGATGATCAGCCGGGACTGGACCAAGCCGCAACCGGTGGCACGATCACCGTCATCCTCGGCGATGGGCCCGGGAAGTACTCCTGGTGCGAGGTCAGGGCACCGACGGGCTTCAAGCTGGCGAAACCGGCGTGCGGGAGCTGGGACGCGGCGTGGGAGTCGAACGCGACGTTCGTTCTCACTCACGAGTCCATCTCCCGTTAGGCTGGCAACGACCCACGAGGTAACGGAGCTGTCATTCCGAGCGGGGCCTTGTCATTCCGAGCGAGCGCAGCGAGTCGAGGAATCGCACTCCTCCCGACCGAGGGGTCCCTCTACCACCAGCCCGGCGATTCCTCGACTGCGGCGCTCCGCGCCTCCGCTCGGAATGACAAGATCCGCGCCCTCACCCTCGCGCGACCAGCGTTTCGAGCGCCTTGTAGTCGACCTTCGAGTTGTGACGGCGATCCATCGGCAGCGCTCGACAGGCCATGACGCGATCGAGCTGTGCCCAGGCCAATGTTGCCAGCAGCGCCGACTGATCAATAGTCGCCGATCCGAGCCCGTGCTCAACGACGAGCACGCGCCGGCCGCGATCCGCGACGACCGCGACGCGCGCTCCACCTAACCACTCGCGCGCACTGCATTCCACCGCGAACGGGTACAGCACACCTCGCGCGTCCTCGATCACGGCCGACGCGCGGCCGAGAAGCCACAGCCGTCCGCGATCATCGACGTAGCCAACGTCGCCGGTGCGATGCCACACGGCGCCGTCGACGCGGAACTTCGTCTCCTCCTCGCCGACGCCATGCAGATAACCGCGAACCACGTGCGCGCCGGTCACCACGATCTCACCCGGCTCCTTCACGCCGCACGACATCGCGTCCAGCCCCGCCCAATCCAGCGGCGCGATCGGCGTGTCCCATTGCCGGCGGATGATGCGCATGGTCACGTGCGGATCCACTTCGCCGGCCAGCAGCCCCGCGCCACCGCGCATTGCCTCGAGATCCTCCGCCGACACCTCGTGGGCGGTGACGTGCGCGATCGGTTCGGCTTCGGTCGATCCGTACACCGACACGATGCGCGCTGACGGCGCTGCCTGCGCCAGCCGCGCCACGATGTCGGGAAACACGGGGCCACCACCGGTGACGAACGTGCCCAGCCCGCGAAGACCGTCGCGCGCACCTTGATCGGTCGTTAGGCGCTCGAGAAACGCGGGCGATGCGGTCGTTCGCGTGACGCGCTCGCGGATGATCTGGCGACCGACCACCGACGCATCGATGTCTGCCGGCCTGCGCAAGTCCGCATCCGGAAGCACCGTTTCGGCCCCGTTCGCGAGGTTCAGCAACACCACGATCGGGAGGCTGACGAGCTCGCGATCTCCCGCTCGCGCGGCGAAGGCATCGGTCAGCGCCGCCAGCTGCGCTCGGAGAATTCCGTGAGTGCGCACGACCCCCTTGGGTCTCCCTGTACTTCCACTCGTGAACGTGACGAGCGCGGGTGCATCGGCGCCTACGGGCTCTGTCGTTTCGTCGCGAGGCAACGACGTGGCGGTGAGCGCCGTGGCGCCAGGCACCCACCCCGCCGTGACGTATTTCGCGCCGATGCCGCGCAGTGCGCCCGAGACGAACCTCAGCAGATGCGCCTTCGGCGTCGCGACGAGCGCCTTGGGCGGCCACATCGCGCACGCGTCCGCCAACACACCACGCCCCGCCGAGATATCGACGAACAACGCCACGCCGCCGCGCAGAAACACAGCGATGAGCGCGGCGTACAGCGCGGCACTCGGTGGCGCGAAGAAAAGCACGCCATCGCCGGGGCCGACGCCGTCACCACGAAGCAAGGAGGCGATCCGGCGAGCCGCATCGTCCAGCTGCCTGAAGCTCGTCTCGCGTCTCGACCCTTCCCCACCCTCGATCAGGGCGGCGGCGTCAGGGTAGCTGGAAACGGGTCCCGCGAAGAGGTCCGCGACGTTCACGGGCCGACAGTATTGACGTCCGTCGTCAACGCGCGCCCGAATAAGGCGTACCGACGCATGGGCTCGGCGCCACGCGCGCTGATGCCGCGCGAGCGGTTGGACTCGTGCATCAACGCGTGAATCGCGCGCTCGAAACCTAACGACGCCATGGCCTCGTGCGACCTGTCCACGAGCAGGCTGCCAAGCCCGGCGTACGCGCGATCGGGAAGGATCGCGAGCGTCTTGATGATCGCCGTCCGCTCCGGTGTCGCACGCTTCGCCTCGAGCACGTCGGGGATGTTGAACGAGAACCCGATCGTCTGCCCGTCACGCTCGGCAATCAGAACGAGCTCGGAACGCACCAACGGGCGGATCCGCTGATATTGCGCCGCGAACTCCGCCTCGGACAGCGGCGTGTACAGAAACGCGTCGCGAAACGCGACGGCAGCAACGCTGTAGATCCCGTGCAGCTCCTCGTCGAAGCGCGCGAGGTCGACCGCGCGAATCGTAACCCCCAACTCGCCGAGCCTCGCGGCCGTCGCACCCGATCGTTCGTCGCGGCGGCCGAGATCCGTATTGAGCGACGAGTAGTAGTGCGCGAGCGGAGTGAAACCCGCCGCCGTGAAGTGGTGCGGCCATGACTCCGGATTGGTCGGCTCGAGAAAGAACGGCGGCTCGGTACCCTGCTCGACGACGAGTCGGTAGCTCCGCCACGTGTTCCCATCCATTGGCCCGACGGCGAACGTGCACCCGCGACGTCCAAGCTCGTCGACGGCGGCTGTGAGTACGGCGCGACCACTGTCATCCGCGAGCGCGGCATAGTGGCCAATGACGCCGAGACGTTCCGTACCAAACGGAGGCACGTCGTTCCACCACAGAGAGCACCGCGCACGGAGTGCTTCGCCATCGCGGACGATCACGGACGCGTCAGGTGCGTGTGCGGCGATCGTCTCCGCCACGAGCGCCGGCCACTTCGACGGCGCATCGTGCGACGCGAGCTCGCCGGGCGCGACGAGTCGAGCAAGCGGGGTGAGTGTCATGACGCGAGCGCGAAGGTCACGCGAGTAAGATCAGTCCCATCGCCGACGACGCGAGCCCGACGAGCGCCTGGCTCGCCCACGGGTAATCCGTGCTGGGACGCCGGCGGATGTGCGGAATCACGAGCGTGAAGACGACTCCCGCGACGAGAAGTGGGACGATCGCGAGGACGGCGGGCAGTACTGCCGTTCGCGTCAGCCCAACGACGATGACGTACGGCACGAAGAACGCCGGCCACGCGACCAGCGCGCTCGCGGCAATCCCCTCGATCGCGGCGTCGGGCCGCCGAAAATTGCGGTACCAGGTGATGCCGATGAAGCAGAGGTTCGCGGCGTAGGCGAGCGTGTATGAGTAGTACAGCTCCGGACGCCGGAAGACGATCGCGAGCAGCAACCAGAGGATCCCCGTCGCCGTCACCGAGAAGACGGCGGTGATGTCATGCGGCCGGTCGCGAAGCTGCGCGCGCCGTGGCCAGAGTACCGTGTACGCCGCGAACAGCACGCACGGCGGGATGAGCCACCGCCACCCACCCGCGGCCCACGCCACGTAGCCGATCAGGACGCCGGCGCCGAGGGCGAAGTCATCGAGGGTTCTCCGCCGGCGAAAAAAGAGCACGAGTACGAGCAGCCCGATCGTCGCGAGAAACCGCGCGAGCAGGGCGGTCTCGTCCAGCCCGAGGTAGGCGCGAAGGAGAAGGAAGCCGCCGAATGGGATGAACAGGTTATCCAGCCCGCGCCACGCGACGGCCTCGAGTAGCATAACGAGGACCCCGAACGTGAGTCCAATGAGGATCGCCTTGTCGCGCGGGACCGCCGCGACGAGCAGCGGAGCAGCCGTCGCGAGAAAGGCGACGACGAAGAACGCGATCGACCCTTCGACAGTCTTCTTCGTGCTGGTCGTTCCGTACGCGTGCCGCCCGTACGCGACGCCAATGACTGCGGCAACGGCGTCAGCGAGCGTGAGCGTCAGCATCGGCACGGTGTACAGAACCCAATTCCCCTCCGCGAGGAGGAACAGTCCCGTCGCCGCGATCGGGAAGTAGAGGTCGCCGCCTGACGAGCGGTGCACGCCGTGCACGACACCGCCGACGGTCGCGCGCAGGCGCGGTACGAA
>DAINRQ010000109.1:0-20927 GCA_036741775.1 Gemmatimonadaceae bacterium
AGCCCGCGAACCAGCTGCCGACCGGCGACTGCGCGAACGAGTGGACGCTCTCGATCACGCCGCTGCGCGTGATGAACGTGCCGAGGATCGACAGGAGGAATGTCGACACGACGAGCGTGACATTCCACTTGCGGAGCATGCCCCGCTTCTCCTGGATCATGATCGAGTGCAGGAACGCGGTGCCCGTGAGCCAGGGCAGGAGCGATGCGTTCTCGACCGGATCCCACGCCCAGTAGCCGCCCCATCCGAGCTCGACATACGCCCACCACATCCCGAGCGTGATCCCGACCGTCAGAAACACCCACGACACCAGCGACCATCGCCGCACCGCGCCGAGCCATCCGGCGTCGAGCCGGCGCGTAAACAGCGCCGCGATCGCGAACGCGAAGGGAATCGTCGTCGCGACGTACCCGAGATACAGCATCGGGGGGTGCGTCGCCATCCCCGGGTTCTGCAGCTGGGGGTTCAGCCCGTTGCCGTCCGGCGGAATCCAGTCGAGGCGCGCGAAGGGATTCGCGCCGAACGCCGTCGTCGCGAGAAAGAACACCTGCACGAGGGCAAGTGTGCCCGTGACATACGGCATGAGCTCGCGGTTCCGGCGGCGGTTCGCGTACAACGCCATTGCGCAGTAGAACGCGAGGATCAGGCACCAGAACAGCATGGAGCCCTGCTGCCCACCCCAGAACGCCGAGAACTTGTAGACCGCGGGAAGGTTGGCACTGGTATACGACGCCACGTACCGGAGCGAGAAGTCGCTCGTCAGCAGCGCGGTCCAGAGCCCGATGGACGCCAGCACGACAAAGGCGAACGCTGCGTACATCGCACGCTCGCCACTGGCGACGAGATCGGTTCGTCGCATCTGGCCGCCGGCGAACGAGACCGTCGCGCTCCAGGTCGCCATGAGGAGGGCGACCCAGAGCGACAGTTCACCAAGTAGAATCACGCGGCCTTACCTGTCGCGGCCTTGTACCCCGGAGTGGACTGGTATTTCTCAGGCGCGTTCTCGTACCGCGACGCGCATTTCGCGAGCAGCGTCGTCGCGACAAAGGTCCCGTCACGCCGGTAGCGACCCTCGACCACGACGTCCACGCTATCAGTGAACGTGTCGGGGATGACGCCACGATATGTCACCGGGATGGTGTGGCTCCCATCGGTAACCGAGAAGGTGACCGCGCGGCCCCCCGGGTCGCGGTCGATCGTACCGGAGACCACGCGTGCGCCGAGCTTCACACCGGTGTCGTAGAACGTCGAATCCGCCTCCACCTTTGCCGCGAGCTCGCCAGGCGTGAGGTAGTACATCGCCGTCTCTCCGATGGCGCTGGCCATCAGGTACCCGGCCGTACCCAGCACCAGGATCCCGCCGATGATGAATTTCGTGCGTGCCTTGACCACAGCGACCTCGTTGGCGGCGTTTTGCGAACCGTTAGTTCCCCTTGTGCAGCGCCGCTCCGCGGACGCGGGACATGATCATGTTCAGCTCTTCTTCGGCCCGCGCCCGTTCTTCCGGCGTCCAGAAGTCGATACGCTGGTTCGCGTCGCGAACCTTGAAGAGGAGCTCGTCGATCAGCTCGCGCAGGGCAGCGTTTCGACGACGTTCCGGATCGGGTTTGGCGGCAGCGTTAGTCATGCACTCGCAGGCGTACGGGTGGGCACCCGTGTGAATACGCGGTGGGAAGCGCGGGTGCTGCGCCTGCAACACACGCGTTCCTCAATATAGGACCGGGCCGAAGCGGAGATAAGGCCGCTCGGGCCACGGCGTCATCGCCCACGCGCCGCGGCGAAGACGGCCCGCCGTGCCGCCGCCTGCAGCGGCGGTGACTCGGGCGTGGTGTCGGCTCGCCGAGCGCTGGTCAAGAGGATCGACGCCGCCCCTGCCCCGGCTGCATCCCAGACAAGGTCCCGGACGCTGAACAGCCCCGTCGTTTTCCGGTCGTGGATCTCTTTCGCGACCGATACGACTGCTGTCACCCCCCACGCACCGGCAAGCGCCTGGTCGTGGCGCACCCGACCGGCCTGGAGTGCGCTGTACGCCACACTCTGTGTGAATGCAGCCACAAAGAAGTGCTTGAGCTTGTCTGCACCGAACCAGCCATCCCGCGCAACCACGCTGTCCGCCGCGGCGGAGGCCGTGGCTCGGAAACTCCGCCCTGCGACGTGCTCCTGGGCCGTCAAGGCGACGGCGAGTGCTGCGACGGCGGCCATCACGCGACGCTCCTGGTTCGTGCGCTCTCGAGAACGAGCTCTGGCA
This sequence comes from Gemmatimonadaceae bacterium, assembly GCA_036741775.1. Classification (GTDB taxonomy): domain Bacteria; phylum Gemmatimonadota; class Gemmatimonadetes; order Gemmatimonadales; family Gemmatimonadaceae; genus JAJKIV01. Next base: position 2,249 of record DAINRQ010000109.1, read on the forward strand.
AATACCGACGGATGAGCCGAAGCGATTCTCGCACGAGGTCCATGTGTCCCGAGGTGTGAATCCAGCTGCTCGCCCCCGACGGATGCGGAAGCGGGATCGCCGTCGGGCGCCCGGGAACGTCCTCGAGCACGTGAGCCTTGCCCACCTGCTCGTTGAGCGGGTGGGGACCGAGAAATCGTTCGATCGCGAGACGTCCAACCGGAATGAGGACCCGTGGCGCCACGATCTCCAGCTCAGCGTCGAGCCAGCTCGAGCACGCCGAAATCTGGGCCGGCGACGGAACACGATCTCCCCGGCCCGACGGGCTCGGACCGGGATAGCACCGGGTGATCGCCGCGATGTAGATCCGTTCGCGGGCGACCCCCTCCGCAATCCCGGCGTCCGCGAACCAACGGAAGAGTGTACGCCCGGCGCGTCCGGCGAACGGCCTTCGGTCCACGACCTCCGTCTTCCCGGGTGCCTGACCGACAAGCATGGCGAGCGGGTTTCTCGCGCCGGAGGTCACCGGCAGCACCGCCGGATCACCGAATGCGCAGCGTCGGCACGCGCGGAGCGCCCGCGTGTGCTCCTCGAGCAATACCGACAGCCGCCGTGAACCGCCTTGTTTTCTGCTTCCCTGCGCCATCCGACCCTGCCTCATCATCCGTGCGACATCCGCCTCGCCACCAGCCACCGGCGACGTCACGCTTCCCTCTCTCGTGCCCACCCAAGCGCCGCGCGCACCGCCCGCCTCCAACCAGCATGATCGCGCGCGGCCTGCTCGGCGTTCGACGGCGTGAAGCGGGCGAACGCACGCGACCGTAGAAAGTCCTCGGGCGCACTCCACACGCCGGTTGCCAGCCCGGCGAGGCCCGCTGCACCGAGTGCCGTCGTCTCGATGTTCGAGGGCCGCTCGACCGGCGCGTTCAGCACGTCCGCCTGGAACTGCATCAACCAGTCATTGGCGGTGGCACCCCCGTCCACGCGCAGCGGCGCGTCGTGCCAGCCCGCGAGTGCACTTCCCGCACCGTCACGCATGACGTCGAGCACGTCACGTGTCGCGTACGTCATCGCCTCGAGAGCGGCACGCGCCAGGTGCGCCCGCGTCGTACCGCGCGTGAGACCGACGATGGTGCCCCGCGCGTTAGGCTCCCAATCGGGCGCGCCGAGTCCCACGAGGGCCGGGACGAAGTAGACCCCATCGTTCGAAGCGATGGACTGCGCGAGCGCCTCGGTCTCGCCCGCGTTCGCGATGATGCCGAGCCCGTCGCGAAGCCACTGCACGGCCGCTCCGGCAATGAAGATCGCGCCCTCGAGGGCATACGCCGGCGCTCCGTTGCAGTCGCACGCAACGGTCGTGAGGATGCCCTGCGCACCGCGCGGCCGATGACGCCCGGTGTTGAGCAGCAGGAACGCGCCCGTACCGTAGGTGTTCTTCGCCGAACCCGTCTCCCAGCACCCCTGCCCGAACAGGGCCGCCTGTTGGTCGCCCGCCACGCCCGCAATGGGAATCGCCCGTCCGAGAAGATCGGGGGTCGTCTCGCCAAAATCGCCGGACGATGGACGAACCTCAGGCAGCATCTCCTTCGGGACGCCGAAGAGTGCACAGAGCTCGTCGCTCCACGCGAGCCGGTCGATGTCGTACAGCATCGTTCGCGACGCGTTCGTCGGGTCGGTGGCGTGGACCGTCCCGCCCGTTAGGCGCCAGATGAGCCAGCTGTCCACCGTTCCGGCGAGCAGCTCACCCGCTCGCGCCCGGCTCGCGAGCGTCTCGTCGCGCAGCAGCCACTCGAGCTTCGTCGCCGAGAAGTATGGATCCACCACGAGCCCCGTGCGCGCGGTGATCTCCTCGGTGCGCGGGGCGAGCTCGAGGCATCGGGCCGCCGTCCGCCGGTCCTGCCAGACGATCGCGCGGCCGACAGGGGCGCCGGTCGCGCGCTCCCACACCACGACGGTCTCGCGCTGATTCGTGATCCCGATCGCGGAAGGCTCGACTCCCGCTACCGCGACGGCTTCGCGCGCCGCATCGAGCGTGCGCTCCAGGATCTCGGACGCATCGTGTTCGACCCAGCCGGGCTTTGGGTAATACTGCGTGATCTCACGATACGCGCGGCCGACAATGGTCCCGTCGGCACGAACAACGAGACACGTGGAGCCGGTAGTCCCCTGATCGATGGCGAGAACGTGAGTCATGCGACCGCGGTAGCGAGGTGGTGAGCGGCGGTGAAGTCGTATGGCGGCCGATGGACTCCGCGATCGCTGATGATGGCGGTGACGAGCGCGGCGGGTGTGACGTCGAAGGCGGGATTGTACACGCCGGCCTGCTCCGCGGCCGTCAGCGCGCCGAAGCCGCGGCGCACCTCGTCGGCGTGGCGCTGCTCGATCTCGATCGCGTCCCCGTCAGGCGTGGACGGATCGAAGGTGGACACGGGTGCCGCCACGTACAGCGGAAGGCCGTGATGGCGTGCGGCCACCGCCACACCGTACGTACCGACCTTGTTCGCCACGTCTCCGTTCCGCGCGATGCGGTCGGCGCCCACGATGCAGAGGTCGATCCTCCCGGCCCGCATGAGCGATGCCGCCATGTTGTCGGCGATCACCGTCACTGGGATCCCGGCGCGCGTGAGCTCCCACGCGGTGAGCCGACTCCCCTGCAGGAGGGGGCGCGTCTCGTCGACGAAGACCTCGACTCGACGCCCCCCGGCCACCGCGAGATAGATCGGTGCGAGCGCCGTACCGATCCCCGCCGTCGCGAGCGCGCCTGCGTTGCAGTGAGTGAGCACGCGCGCGCCGTCGGGGATGAGCTGGACCCCGTGCTCACCAATGCGCTGGCACATCGCTCGATCCTCATCGCGGATGGCAGTCGCCTCCTGTCGAAGCGCCTCGATGATCGTCTCGGGCGGTCCGTCCACAGCGGAGGCACGGCGCACCATCCGGTCGATGGCCCACGGCAGGTTAACGGCGGTGGGACGCGTCGCGCGGATAGCGCGAGCAACGTCGTGCAGCCGCTCGGCGAAACGCGCCGCCGGCTCAGACGCGTGTGGCAGCAGGCCGACCACCATGCCCATCGCGCCCGCCACGCCGATCGCCGGCGCGCCGCGCACCGCGAGCGTACGAATCGCGTCGCAGACCTGGTCGACCCCACGCAGGTCGCGTTCGACGAACGACGCCGGCAGATGCCGCTGGTCGATGATCCGCACCGCGTCACCGCCCGGTGCCCAATCGACAGTCGTGACACTGGTGATGTGATGCACGCGCGGAAAGTAGCCGCGCGGCGCACGGTTGTCATTTCGCCCGGCGCCGCGGCTCAGGCGGCGAGCAACTCCTCGCGCCGCTCGCGCCGGGGACGGTCCACACTTCGCGTACGACGTTCCGGGAAATAGCGGTCGAGGAACCCGAGCAGCGCTCGCTCCTCAGGCGTATGAGCCGTCGTCGGTCCGCGGCGACCCACACGCTGCGGGCGGTCTTCGTCGGGTGTGATCGTGACGCCCGCGTCCAAGTATCGCGCGATAACCAGCGGGTGGACGTACGACGCGCGACAGATCGCAGGCGTATTCCCCAACTCGGCAGCCACCATACGCACGGCGAGCGCGACATTCCTGGTCGCCTCTCGTGCCGTGTTCGCGGCGCCGATATCTCCGAGGACCGTCGCAAGACGGAGCGTCCCACCCCAAGTGCGGAAGTCTTTCGCGGTGTACGGGGTTGGTGCGAGCAATCGCAGGTACTCGTTGACGTCCGGCGCCGTCAGGTCGCGCCAGCCACCTCGTTCCCGGTAACGGAACAGGCGGCGGCCCGGGGTCTTCATGAGACGGCGCAGCAGTCGCGCGAGCTGCCGATCGAACACGACCTGCCGTTGCTCGATCGACCCTTTGCCCTTGTACTCGAACTGGATGCGATCGCCGATGATGGTGACGTGCGACTTCCGCAGCGTCGTCAGGCCGAACGTCCCATTCTCGCGCGCGTACCGCTCGCTCCCCACGCGAAAGAACGCCGCACCGATGAGACGGACCGCGGCTGCGGCGACAGTCCGGCGCGTGAGCTCTCGCCCGCCGAGGTCATGTGAGACCTTGCGCCGAATGGCGGGCAGGTCGTGCCCCATCCTCCGAACGCGGTGGTACTTCCGGAGCTGCCCGCGCTCGACAGCACGGTCGTGGTACCGGTACTGCCTTCGTCCGCGCGCATCGAAGCCCCACGCCTGAATCGACGCCGCCGGATTCGAAGCGATGTGCACGTCACGCCACGCCGGCGGAATGCGAAGCCGGTCGATGCGGGCGAGCGCCCCGCGGTCACGAACCGCGCGACCACGCTCATTCACATAGGAGAAACCCGAGCGCGGTGTGCCATGACGTACGATCCATCGGTCGGCCATACGCAGTGGAAAAAGGCAAGTTCGGGTCCAGCTCCTTACATTTTGGAGGCCGCGCTCGGCGCGCTGCACCCACGCCAACCCTCGACGCTCCGCTTCGCAATGCCCTATTCCATGATCGAGCTCTCCGTCACCGACCGGGTCGCGACGATCACCGTCAACCGACCGGACAAGCTGAACGCATTGAATGCGGCAACCATTGGAGAGCTGGGCGACGCAATCGACGAGGTACGCCGGCGCGACGACGTCGGCGGCGTCATTCTCACCGGCGCGGGGCGCGCGTTCGTTGCCGGCGCGGACATCGCCGAGCTGGCTCATCAAAGCCCGTTGGATGCGCGACAACGCGCCACGCGCGGTCAGCAGGTGTTCCGGCGCTTCGAGACGGCGCCCAAGCCGGTGATCGCGGCCGTGAATGGCTTCGCCCTCGGCGGCGGGTGCGAGCTCGCGATGGCGTGTCACGTTCGGCTCGCGAGCGAGTCCGCGAAGTTCGGGCAGCCCGAGGTGAAGCTCGGGATCTGCCCCGGTTACGGCGGAACTCAACGGCTGCCGCGGCTCATCGGCACCGGGCGCGCCCTGCAACTGCTGCTGACCGGCGAGATCATCGACGCGGCCGAAGCGTTTCGGCTCGGCCTCGTGAACCGTGTGGTTCCCGCCGTCGAGCTTCTCGGCACGGCGGACGCGATGCTGCGTCAGATGATCGCGAACGCTCCGCTCGCGCTGGCCGCGTGCATCGATGCGGTCGTGCGCGGGACCGAGACCTCACTCGACGATGGTCTCGCGCTCGAGGCGGGCCATTTCGCCGTGCTCGCATCGACGCAGGACATGGCCGAGGGAACTCGTGCCTTCCTCGAGAAGCGAGCGCCGACGTTCTCTGCCCGATGATGGCTACGAGGCACCCGTCACGGTCGATTCGGGCGTTACGGTGACCGCGAGGCTCCAGCGCGCCGCCGTGGACGAGACGGCAGTGCCGGCGCGGCTCGAGACGCTCTCGATTCGCGATTTCCGGAATCTCGCTCGCGTCCGGCTCGAGGTTCCGCTCGACGGCATGGCGATCGTCGGCGACAACGGCCACGGCAAGACGAACCTCCTCGAGGCGATCTACTACTTTCAGCTCCTCCGGTCCGCGCGCGGTGCACGGGATCAGGATCTCGTTCACTTTGGGAGTGCCGGCTTTCACCTCGCCGCCGACGTGATGGTCGATCGGCATCACACGGTCACGGCCGCGTTCGAGCGTGCCGGCAAGCGGAAGAAGGTGACCGTCGATGGAAGCGAGCCTCCGCGCCTGAGCGATGCGCTCGGGTCGCTGCCGTCCGTCATGTTCTCGCCGCGCGACGTGGAGATGGTGTCGGGGGCGCCGAGCGAGCGACGACGGTTCCTGGACGTGACGCTGGCGTTGACCTCACGTCGCTACCTGAACGCGCTGCAGCAGTATCGTGGCGCGCTCATCAGGCGCAACGCGGCGCTCCGTGACGCGGCGCGGAAAGGAGAGTCCGGGGGCATCGCGCGGGCGGCGGTCTGGGAGCCGGCATTGGCGGAGCACGGTGCGGTGCTCTGGAGCGCGCGCGTGGCGTGGGTGGACCGAGTCTCCGACGATTTCGGGCGTCTCTGTGCTGCGATCGGTGAGGAGGGGGACGCGCACATGCGCTACATGCCGGCGTCCTCGACGGCCGCGGCAGCGGCGTCCCGGACCGGCACGTCGGTCCCCGAGCTGGCGTCGATCCTCGTGGACTCGCTGGCGTCGCACCGGGCGGCGGACCTTCGCCGCGGCCTGACGCACGTGGGACCGCATCGCGACGACCTGGAGCTGACGCTGGCTGGTCATCCGCTGCGGGTTTTCGGGTCTGCAGGCCAGCAGCGGACGGCGGCCATCGCACTTCGTGTCCTGGAGGCCAGTACTCTTCGTGCCGCAGGACACAGTCCGCTCGTCCTGCTGGATGACCCGTTCGCCGAGCTCGATGCGCGCCGTGCCGGGCGGATTCTGGCACTGCTCGGCAGCGCTGACGTCTCGCATCAGACGATTCTGGCCGTGCCCCGATCGACGGACATCCCCGGAGAAATGACTGCTCTCCCGCGATACACGATCGTGGCGGGGGTCGTGGAGCGGGCATCGTGAGCGACCGGCGGCGCAAGCGACCCGAGCCCATTGCGGCGGTGATCTCCCAGTTCCTCGAGCAATCCGGGCTCAAGGGCCGTGTCGAGCAGGCGACGGTCGTGCCGGAATGGCCGCAGCTCGTGGGCGAGCAGATCGCGGCGGTGACGGAGCCGCTCTCGGTGACGGCGGACGGCGTGATGTTCGTGGCGGTTCGGACGCACGCGTGGATGTCGGAGCTTTCGCTGCTCGAGCCGGAGCTGCTTGCGTCGCTCAACCGCCGGGAGGGTCGGCCACCGGTGCGGAAGATCCGCTGGCAACTGATGCGGTAATTTGTTGGAGGAGTGTCACTTAGGCGAAGGCAGGAATATTGCTTTCGCCGCCTCTTCCGTTTAAATTTCTGTGTTCTGATCGCGCCGATGTTCGGCGTGTGTTCGGTAGCGTGTACGAACGATTTTCAGGGTGAACATGGCAAAGCCGGGCGATAAGTCCGCGTCCTACGACGCTGGCAACATTCAGGTACTGAAGGGGCTCGAGGCCGTCCGCAAGCGCCCCGGCATGTACATCGGATCCACGTCGGCGCGAGGCCTTCATCACCTCGTGTACGAGGTCGTGGACAACTCCATCGACGAGGCGCTCGCGGGGCACGCGGACCGCGTCGACGTCATCATTCACGCCGACGATTCCGTTACGGTCGTGGACAACGGGCGCGGCATCCCTGTCGACGTGCATCCGACGGAGAAGATGCCCGGTGTCGAGCTGGCGATGACGGTGCTGCACGCCGGCGGCAAGTTCGACAAGGACAGCTACAAGGTGTCGGGTGGGCTCCACGGCGTGGGCGTGTCCGTCGTGAACGCGCTGTCCGAGAAGCTCAAGGTGTGGGTGAAGCGCGACGGCAAGGAGCATTACATGGACTTCGCGCGCGGAGCCACCACCACGAAGCTCAAGGTGGTCGGCAAGGTCGGCGCGCGTGACCGAGGCACCAAGATCTGGTTCAAGCCTGACAACAAGATCTTCACCGAGCTGTCGTACGATTACGCCACGCTCGCCGCGCGCCTGCGCGAGCTGTCGTTCCTCAACAAGGGCGTGACCATCACGCTGACGGATGAGCGCGAGGGTCAGGAAAAAGAGGAGACCTTCCACGCGAAGGGCGGCCTCAAGGAAATGGTGCAGTTTCTCAACACCAGCCGAAAGCCGCTGCACTCCGAGGTGATGTACTGTGAGACGGAGCGCGACGGCATGGGCATCGAGCTCGCCCTGCAGTACAACGACGGCTACAACGAGAACGTCTTCTCGTTCGTGAACAACATCAACACGCACGAGGGGGGGACGCACCTCACCGGCTTCAAGGCCGCGCTCACGCGCACCATCAACGCCTACGCGGAGAAGGGGAATTTCCTCAAGAAGGCGGACTTCAAGCTGTCGGGTGATGACGTCCGCGAGGGCCTCACCGGCGTCTTGTCGGTGAAGGTGCGCGAGCCGCAGTTCGAGGGGCAGACGAAGACGAAGCTCGGCAACTCGGAGGCCGAGGGCGCGGTGAAGGCCGTCGTGAACGAGTGGCTCGGCGCGTACCTCGAGGAGCATCCGCGCACCGCGAACATCGTCGTCGAGAAGGCCGTTTCGGCGGCGCGTGCCCGCGAAGCCGCTCGGAAGGCGCGTGACCTCACGCGAAAGAAGTCGGCACTCGACGTGGGCAACCTGCCGGGGAAACTGGCGGACTGCTCGCTGAGCGATCCCGCGCTGTGTGAGCTTTACCTGGTCGAGGGCGACTCGGCCGGCGGCTCCGCGAAGCAAGGGCGCGACCGGAACTTCCAGGCGATTTTGCCGCTCCGCGGCAAGATCATCAATGTCGAGAAGGCGCGCATCGACAAGGTACTGTCGAACGAGGAAATCCGGACGATCATCACGGCCATCGGGACCGGGATCAAGGAAGACTTCGCACTCGACAACGCGCGGTACCACAAGGTCATTCTCATGACGGACGCTGACGTCGATGGGGCGCACATTCGTACGCTGCTCCTCACGTTCTTCTTCCGTCAGATGCCAGAGCTCATCGAGGCCGGGTACATCTACATCGCCCAGCCACCGCTCTTCCGCGTCGCGAAGGGGAAGGAGGAGTACTACGCGTACGACACCGGTGAGCGGGATGACATCGCGGCGCGGTTGGGCAACGGCGATGGTCGCGGCTCGGTGAACGTCCAGCGCTATAAGGGGCTCGGCGAGATGAACCCCGACCAGCTCTGGAAGACCACCATGGACCCCGAAACCCGGACGATCCTCCGTGTCGGCATGGACGACGCGGTCATGGCCGACCAGATCTTCCAGACGCTCATGGGTGATGAGGTCGAGCCGCGGCGCCTGTTCATCGAGACCAACGCGAAGTTCGTGAGCAACCTCGACATCTAGGGACTGTCGTTCGCGACGAGGATCGACGTCCGCGTACACTCTCACTTCGCTCGCCGACATCGAAGGAGAATGAACCGCAGAGAACGCAGAGAGCGCGGAGGCCCAGCAAGGGGTCCTCCGCGCTCTCTGCGTTCTCTGCGGTTCTGTTTCCGGCAGCCCTAACGAGTAATCCGTCGCCGAACCGCGGACATCACGCGTCCGTACTCGTGCTCACTCCCGATCGTATCGGCGGCCCGATCAAAATCGGCGCGCAGATCCTGATCGATCGTGATCACGTTCGCGACCGCGATCAGAAGCTCCGCGTTCTCGTAGTCCGACTCGATTTTCGTCGCCGACGCGAGGATTCCCTTCGCCAGCTCTTTCGTCATGAGGTCGCGTTTGAGCAGCGGGGCAAGTGCGCGCCGGTGCTCGTAATCCGACCCGATGCTGCCGACCGCCGCGAAGTACGCGTCCCGCGTCGAAGCGTCGAGCATGCCCTTGCCGCTCACCGCGACCAGAAACTCGGCGAGCTCGTAGTCGGAGCGGATGGTGCTGGCGGCTTCGAGCAACGATTCGACCGTCGCGGTCGCGAGGCGGTCGCGTTTGAGGAGCGCGTTGAGCGCGCGGCGGCGCTCGTAGTCGGACTCGATGCTCTTCGTGGCGGTCACGAACGCCTCGTGGGAGTTGTCGCCAAAGGCATCGAGGCCCGACACGGCAACGAGCAACTCGGCGAGCTCGTAGTCGGATGAAATGGTCGCGCCGGCCTGCTCGACGACGCCACGTACCTGCGTCGCGCTCAACTCACGCGCGGCGAGAAGCTTCGCGTAGTACCGGCGCCGCGCGTAGTCCGCTTCGAGCAACGCGATCTCACGCATCACAGCATCCACACCGCCGCTCTGGAGCAGTGCGGGCACTCGCTGATCCGATGCGAACGCGGTGCGCCGCTCGATCGCGACGAGCGCTCCGCCCAACCAGGACCGCGCCGCGTTGTCGAACGGGCGCCGGTCACCATTCACCCAGTACGTGCGCTCCAGCGCCCCGTCCGCCCGAGGCCGAATCGTCAGTCGCCGCACCTCATCGCCGTCGTGCTGCTCCAGCGTGAACGACCCACCACTCGAGATGGCCTCGATGTCCGTGAGGTCGCGATTGAAGCGAATCTCGCCGCGCGCGTCCACTTCGTACGAGCAATCACCACGCGACCAGCGCAGGCGCCAGCGCTTCGAATCATCATCGCTGCTGATCGAGCTCGAGTGGGACTCCTTCCCGCTCGCTTTCGCGTTGCGCTCGCATTCGGCGGCCGAAGGCGGCAGCATCGCGCTCACCATGGATGTCCAGACGTCGGGCGCCGCGATCGACACAACGCCCGTCTCCAGCGCATCGATCGCGCCGAGTGACGGTGCCGCGGCGACGATCGCTTCGCCGACGATCGCCTCGCCGACGACCGGTGTCGCGTCGACCACTGCGATCGCAGGGGCGCCGAGCTCCAACGCGGCGGCCGTGACGGCCGCGACGGTCTGTGGTACGGTAACGACGATGCGCGCGTCGGCCGGCGCTGGTTTCGCCATCCCGACCAATGCAGCAACGAACGCGGCCCCTACGGTGGCCAAGGTGGCGAAGGACCGCGAAGCGCGTTCCCGCCGCCGCCCGTCGTCGAGCACGGCCCGCAACCGGATCGCAAGCTGCGAGGGTCGCGCCATGGCAAGGGCGCCGCACGCCGCGGCGGTGCTCATCCGCGTCTCGCGGGCAACTCGCAGCAGGTAGTCGGCATAGTCCGACGCCTTCGCTCCAGCACGCAGCACCTCGTCGTCGCACGCCCGCTCGCGTTCGGCTCGCATCTCACGCGCGGCGATCCACACCAACGGATTGAACCAGTTCACGGCGCACGCGAGCTGGGCAACGAGCTGGGTCAGGCAATCATGCCGGCGGACGTGCGCGAGCTCGTGTCGCAGCACGTCGAGGCGCTGCGCGATAGAGGACCCGAAATCGCCCGCCGGGAGCAGAACGACCGGACGAAGAATGCCGCACGTCATGGGCATGACGGGCTCATCGAGCTCGACGAATCGGACGCGGCGTCGAATGTCGATCTCGCGCATGGCCGACGGCGCCAGCAACGCCCATCGCCCGCCGCGCATCGGGCGCGCACGACCGACGAGGGCCGAAACGCGCGCCATGCCGATCACCGTCGGCGCGAGCGACACCACCACGCCGAGCAGCCAGAGCGTCACGAGCCAAGGTGCGACTGGTGCGTCGACCCACGCACCCGTACCGCGGAGGGTGCCTAACGATCCACCGCGGGTACGCGCAGGGGCGGCCGTGACAACGGCCGGCGCGGCGAGCGGTACGGTTTCGGGGGTGATTGGCGTCCCCACAACTACCGGCCGTAGTGCGGCCGCCACATCGACCGACACGCTCGAGATGGTCGCGGTGCTCGAGCGGCTCGACGTCCTCGGGCGGCCAAGCGCACTGGCTTGGGGCGCCGAGCGCATCTCGATCACAGTATGAGGCCGAGTCACAGACGAGTACGCGGCGCCGGCACTGGTTACCGCGGAAGCCGGTCCGACCCATCCCGGGATCGCGACGCGCCACTGTGGAAGGAACAGGCCTACCATCGGCGCGACGAAGGCACCAGTGAGCGTCAGCGTCCAGATCACGTGCCGTACGGCCGCAGACGCACTCCGGGCGAGAGCCGCGCATCCGGTTCCGAGGAGAAGGATCGCCGCGCCCTCGAGCGCCCCTTCGAGAAGCAGGGACGCCGCCGAATCGGGGACGGTGAGCGCCGCGAGATCAGTCGCCTGAAGCATGGTCACTTCCCTTCTCGTTTGGCTTTTTCGATCAACCGCGTGAGCTGTTCAGCTTCGTCCGGCGTGAGCCGCGAGCCGGACATGTCGAGCAGCGCCGCCGCGGCTTGTGTAGCGGACCCATCGAAGAAGGTCCTGACGAGCGAGCGGAGCGCGGACTGGCGAGCTGCCGTGCGTGGGACCACCGGGGAATAGACATAACGCGGCCCGTCATGCCGGTGTGTCAGGTGCCCTTTCTCCTCGAGAATCCGCAACATGGCTCGGACCGCCGAGTAGCTCGGGGGATCCGGCAGTGCCGCCAGGACGTCGGCAGCAGTCGCCGAGCCGAGCCGGTAGGCGATATCCATGATCTGACGTTCCCGACGGCTGAGCGGGGGCTGCTTCTTGGCGGCCATGCCTCGTCCCGTGAGCGTTGTCCGCCATTCGCGGCGAGAGTGCTAACAAATTAGCACTGTGCGAAATTCTTAGCACTCACCGCAGCACTGTCAAGAGCCAGTCGTCAGGAAACGGGCCATGGGACCCGGTCCGCTCGGCTATTTGCTGGCCAGCTTCGACTCGTCCATGAGCACCTTCGCGTACGCGAGGTGTGCGGCAATGATCGCCAGCGCCGGCACGGCGAGGCTGATCCACGTCACCACGGCGTGTGTGCGGTCGATGCCGCCGGTCGCCGTCGGGCGTGACACGAACGCAGCGAGGGCGTAGAGTCCGAGGACGCCAATCGCGACGCCCACCGCGCCGAGCGCCGCGAGCTTTGCGAACCTGCGAACCGTGAAAGGCACGTTTGGGCTGGTCATGGAATCGAGGGCGAGTCGGGGTCAGTCATGATCGAACGGTCGCGGGCCGTCGTTGGTCACCCGGTGTGAGATGAGGGGAAGCGGCAACTCGGCCTCATCGGCAATCACAATGGCGTGGCGGAGGGTGGCAAGCCCGGTCTCGATCCCGGTGCGGTCGCGCGCGAACACGGTCGCAAGGGGCTCGCCGCTCTGCACCCAGTCCCCTGGTTTCGCAGTGATGACGAAGCCGACGGATGGGTCGATGATGTCTTCCATGCGGGTGCGCCCACCACCGAGCGCGGTCACGCCGCGTCCGACCGCGCGTGGCTCTACGCGGGCGACGACGCCGGCGCGAGGAGCGAGAAAGAGCTCGCACGCCCCCGCTTGCGGCAGGACCGCCGGGTCGTCCACGACACCCGGGTTGCCGCCCTGCGCCTCGATGATCTCCTGAAACTTCCGCGCCGCCTTGCCGCTCGAGATGGCGACTTCCATGGCACGGCGCGCCGCATCCAGCCCCGCGGCCACGCCGCCCATGACGAGCATCTCGGCGCCTAACGCGTACGTGACCGTGAGCACGTCGGCGGGCCCTTCGCCGCGGAGCGTGTGAATGGCTTCCTCCACCTCGAGGGCGTTGCCACACGCCCGTCCGAGGGGACGATCCATCGCCGTGATCAGCGCCACCACCGAGCAGCCACGATCGGCGCCGAGGTTGATCATGGTCTGCGCGAGCTCGAGCCCACGCTCCAACTCGGGGAGGAACGCGCCCGACCCCCGCTTCACGTCGAGGACGAGCCCCGTCAGTCCTTCCGCCAGCTTCTTGCTCATGATGCTGGCCGCGATGAGCGGGATGCTCTCGACGGTCGATGTCGCGTCGCGGAGCGCGTACATCTTGCGATCCGCGGGGGCGATCTCCGCACTCTGGCCAATGAGCACGCACCCCACGCGCTCGACCTGCCGCCGCGCGTCGTCGAGCGACAGCGTCGTGCGGAACCCCGGGATCGACTCCAGCTTGTCGAGCGTGCCGCCGGTGTGCCCGAGTCCTCGCCCGCTCATCATCGGGACGGCAACACCGAGCGAGGCGACCAGTGGCGCCAGCACGAGCGACACCTTGTCGCCGACGCCGCCGGTGGAATGCTTGTCCACGCGGCCGACATCGAGATGGCTCAGGTCGAGCGTTGCGCCGGTCGCAAGCATGGCGTCGGTCAGAGCGCTGGTCTCCCCGCGGTCGAGCCCCCGGATGTAGGTGGCCATGAGGAACGCCGCCATCTGATAGTCGGGGACGTGGCCGGCCGCGTAGGCGAGGGCGAGCGCTCGCCACTCGCCGGGCTCGACCCTGCCGCCATCACGCTTGCGCTCGATGAGGCGCTGGGCGAGGGCAGTCACGGGATCAAAACCCACCTTCGCCGTGTGGAGGCGGCAACCTGCCGCGTCGAGCATTGACCGGGTTGTGGGGTATTTCTACGTTGCCGCCCGGCGCGCCACCTGTGAGCCGCCGCGGCCCGGGCGCCCGATTCCGGCGCGCCGTCACTCAGCCTGGAGTATCGATGCCGCTCGCGCTCGTCATTGGTGCCTGTCTTCTCCTCGCCCTTCCGGCTCCGGCGCAGTCGCCCGCCGAACACATCGCGATTGGCGACAGCATCTACGCGCTCTTCAAGCCCGAGGAGGCGTTGCCGCACTACCTCTCGGCGATCGGTCCCGATTCGTCGAACTACGAAGCGCTGTCGAAGGCATCGCGGACCCAGATCGACCTGGCCGAGGCGGAGCCTGACGAGGGACGACGCAATCGCTTCTCGCGGTCCGCAGAGGTACTCGCGCGGAAAGCGATCGCGGTGAAACCGAATGACGCGGAAGCGCACTTTCACCTCGCCCGTGCGCTCGGCCGGCGCGCGTTGAGCGTTGGCGTGCGCGATCGCATCAAGTTCGCGACCGAAGTGCGCGCCGAAGCGCTCGAGGCGCTGCGACTCGACGACGATCACCCGGGCGCGCTCCACGTCATGGGCGTGTGGAACGCGGAAGTCATGCGACTGAACGGCATCTCGCGCTTCTTTGCCAAGAATGTCCTCGGCGGGAACGTGTTCGGCGAGGCGAGTTGGGACCGCGCGATCTCCTACATGGAGCGCGCGGTGGCCGTCGATCCTGAGCGAATCGTTCACCGCCTCGACCTGGGCAAGATTTACCTGGACAGAGGCGACAAGGCAAAGGCGCGAGAGCAGTTCGAGCTCGTCGTGAGCGGCCGCCGGATCGACTACAACGACCCGGCATTCAAGCGCGAAGCGGAGGCGGCGCTGAGGGCGCTGCGCGACTAGCTCAACTCATGGCATCGCTCGCCCGCCAGCGCGCGCGGATGAGCGCGCGCCGGGCTCGCCGCCGGCCGCGCCGTGTGGCCCCCGCCAGCTCATCTGCCAGGTCGTCCCAGGCGGTCCGGGCGCGATAGCGCGCGTGGCGCGCCTGGCGCCCGATGGCGAGGCGCGTTTCTTCGCCACTCTGCGGCGCGAGGAGGAGCGCCGCGCCGGCTCCCACGAGCGCGCCGACGAGCAAACCGGCGCCAACGAGCCCCACATGCTCCCAATCGACCGCCCGGCGGTACGGTTTACCGCGGGGGCGCTCTACGACGGGCTCCGGAGTCTCGGTGCCGGCGAGTCGACGCCGGAACGCGCCGGCAGCGTCGGGGCGGCGGCCGATAGAGGCCGACGGCGTTTCCGTGCGGCCAGCGGCCGGGCGTTGGGGTCGTGGATCGGCGAAGGACATGAGTCTAGTCTCGTTTGTGGCTGGTAAGAATCTTGCTATCTTCGGGGCAGTGACGCGACCCATCTGGCATCCGGGCCGCAATGTCGCGTTCAAATTCTTCGTCGTCGCACCGTCTGGTCAGGCGGCTCGCGCCGGGCTTGGTACCCCGACCTGTACGCAACGCGCCACGTCTCACGGCGCACGTCCGCATTCCCCGATATGTTTACCGACAGTGTGAAAGGATCACCCGCGTCAGCCGTGAGGACACGCATGAACGGGAAGGGAAAAACGGTCCTGTTGGTGGAAGACAACGAGGACAACCGCATCGTTTATTCCACCATCCTGCGCCACTTCGGCTACACGGTCACCGAGGCGCTGAACGGCGAGGAGGGGATCAGTAAGGCACGGGCGGAGAAGCCCGACCTGATCCTGATGGACATCTCCATCCCGATCATCGACGGCTGGGAAGCGACGCAGGTGCTGAAGCACGATCCAGCCACCAACGGCATCCCGATCATCGCGCTCACGGCGCACGCGCTGGCAAGCGACCGCGAGAAGGCGATGGAAGTCGGGTGCGACGGCTATCTGGCGAAGCCGTGCGAGCCGAGAGCCGTGGTGGCGGAAGTGCAGCGGTTCCTCGGGCGCGACAATGGGTCGTGACGAACCGCCACGAATCCTGATCGTCGACGATCACGAAGACAACATCGAGCTGCTGCGAGCGCGTCTGGCGGCGCGCGGCTATCGCATTGACACCGCCATGGACGGCGAGCAAGCGCTCGCGTGTGTCGCGGAGACCCCGCCTGACCTGATTCTGCTCGATGTGATGATGCCGCGCCTCGATGGCTTCGAGGTGGTGCGGCGACTGAAGGCTGACAAGAAGCTGCCCTTCATCCCGATCATCCTGCAAACCGCGCTCGACTCCACCGAACACAAGGTGGAGGGACTCGACGCGGGGGCGGATGACTACATCACAAAGCCGATCAACTTCGCCGAGCTCGAGGCTCGCGTGAAGTCCATGCTGCGCATCAAGCGTCTGCAGGACGCCCTGGAGGAACGGGAACGCGAGTTGTCCGAGGCGAACCGGCGGTTGCTCGTGATGGCGCAGACGGACGCCCTCACCGGGTTGGACAACCGCGGGTATGTGGAGCAGCGTTTGGACGAAATGTTCGAGCATTCACGGCGACTGAAGGAGCCCCTCGCCGTCGTGCTGTGTGACCTGGATCGCTTCAAGAGTGTGAACGATACGCACGGCCATCAGGTGGGCGACGTGGTGTTGAAACAGTTCGCGCGCATCCTGAAACAGGAAGCCCGCGAAATTGACCGGGTCGGCCGTTATGGCGGTGAGGAGTTCATGCTGCTGTTGCCGGGGACGGTGCTCGACGCGGCCGTTACCTTCGCCGAGCGCGCGCGTAAAGCAGTAGAGGCGCACACGTTCACTTTCGAAACCGGGACGCTGCAGCGGACGATGAGCTGCGGCGTGGCGGCGTGGCCGCATCCCCGGATCGAGAATTGTGATGCCCTCGTGAAAGCTGCAGACGACGCGCTGTACGTAGCGAAGGAGACGGGTCGGAATCGCGTCATTCGCTTCGACAGCCAAGACTTCAACGAGCACACCGGGGCCCCCCGCGATGATCCACACGCCGAGGTTGATGTCAGCGATCGTGCCTTATTCCCAGCCGGATCCGGCGACCGCCCGGCTGGAGGAGAGGATCGCGGAGCTGGAACGCGAGCGTGACCAGCTCGTCGCTGTCGTCGACATCCTCCAGGACGTCTCGTCCTCGCTCCATTTCGTAGACATCCTCCAGGCGATCGCCCGCAAGCTGGGCGAGACGTTCGGCCTGGATCGCTGCTCCATCTACCTCGCCGGCGGCAACGCCGACGTGCGGCTCGTCGCCAGCTACGAGGACCCGTCGATCCGGAACCTCGTCGTGGACCTCGACCGCTATCCCGAGCTCAAACGCGCGTTCGAATCCGGCGACACGGTGTTCATTCCGGACGCGCCTAACGACCCGATGATGCAGAACGCCCGCGCCGCGCTGGACCTGCGGAACGTGCGATCGATCGTCGTCGTGCCCATCCGTTGGCGGTCGTCGGTCATCGGCGCGATCTTCCTCCGCACCGAACGCGAGTCCGATGCATTCACCGAGAGCGACGTCCGCTTCTGCCAGGTGATCGCGTCACTCACCGCCAAAGCGCTGCGTAACGCGCATCGCTTCGAGTCCCTGCTCCGCTCGAACGACGACCGCGAGGACACGCGCCGGCGCTCGGAGCTCGAGCGGATCGCCCTCGTCGCGTTTCTGAGACGGCTCCTCGACCGCTACACGGCCCGCGAGGACCATCTCTGGGCCGAAACGCTGCTGCCGCGGGCATCGGACGATGAGCTCGACCGGCTGGTCTCGGTAGCGATGCAGGTGCTGGGGGAAGAAGCCAAAGGCTAGGGAACAGGGAACCGGGAACCGGGAACGGCGGCTGATAGCTCGCCGTTGGAGCTGATGGCTGATGGCTGCCACGCAGCGGCTGGCACTCCCGTTGTCATCGCGGGCATCGCGAGGGATCTTCTGTACGGTGATCGTGCTTCCAGGCGCCGATCACGTAACAGGAGATCCCTCGTCGCTTTTCGCTCCTCGGGATGACAACCCAACCGATCCTCCCCTCCCCCGTGAATCCACCTGACTCGTTGAGCGAGCTCGCCGCGCGTGCGGCCGACCTTCGCCAGCGCCTCGAGCGTGCGTCGTACGAGTACTACGTGCTGGACCGGCCCGAAATCTCGGACCAGGAATACGATCGGCTGTTCCGCGAGCTCCAGGAGCTCGAGCGCGCACATCCCGAGCTCAGAACCGACGACTCGCCGACCATCCGCGTCGGCGCGCCGCCCATGTCGTCGCTGCCGAAGCACACGCATCTCGTCCCCATGCTGTCGCTCGGCAACGCGTTCAACGACGACGAGCTCCGGCAGTGGGGCGAACGTCTGACGCGACTCGTGGGCGACGACGCGAACCGCGGCGGATTCTCGGCCGAACTGAAGATCGATGGCGCGGCGGTGAGCCTGACGTACCGAAACGGCGTGCTCGTCACTGGGGCAACGCGGGGCAACGGCACCATCGGCGAGGACGTCACGCCGAATATCCGCACGGTGCGTGAGATTCCACTCCGGCTCCGGACCGCCACGCCACCCCCGGTGGTCGAGATTCGCGGCGAGATCTACTATCCGTTCGACCGCTTCGAGCAGATGAACGAAGCACGCGTCCACGCTGGGGAGCCGGTGTTCGCCAACCCACGAAACGCCGCCGCGGGCGCGCTGCGACAGCTCGATCCCGCAATCACGGCCACGCGACCACTGCGGTTCTTCGGCTACTCCATCGTGGCGCCTGCCGGTACGGCGCTGCCCTTCCGCACTCAGACCGAAGTGATCGACGCGCTGCGCGAGTGGGGGATCCCGGTGGCGCCGCACCACGTGCATTGCAGGTCGCTCGACGACGTCGCGACGTGGGCGCACGACGTGGAGACGAAGTTCCGCGCCGAGTTGAACTTCGCGATCGACGGCGGCGTGGTGAAGGTGGAC
>DAINRQ010000110.1:0-20838 GCA_036741775.1 Gemmatimonadaceae bacterium
CCATGGCCGTCCCGAAGCGCCGCACCTCCAAGCGGAAGAAGCGCGCCCGCAACACGCATAAGACCGCACCCGCCATCGTCATTCAGCCGTGCCCGCGCTGCCAGGCGATGCGCCGCCCCCACCACGTGTGTAGCGAGTGTGGCTACTACGCCGGGAAGCAGCGAGTAGCAGCCCGGGAAGCGTAGCTTGGCGCGCATCGCGCTGGACGCGATGGGGGGCGACTTCGCCCCCGACGCGGCGATAGCCGGAGCGCTTCACGCTATCGTCGAGCTGGCGCAGGAGCACACGCTCCAGCTCGTCGGGCCCGCCACTCTCATTCGCGAACGCGTCTCCGTCCTGACCACGGGCGAGTTCGCGCACGCCGCGCCGCACGCGGAACGCCTCGAGTTCATCGACGCGCCGGACGTCATCGAGATGTCCGACAAGCCCACGGCCGCGCTGCGCAGCAAGCCCAACAGCTCAATGGTCGTCGGCCTTCGACTCCAGACCGAGGGGCGGTCCGACGCGTTCATCTCCGCCGGCAACACCGGCGCGCAGATGGCCGCGTCCACCGTTCTCCTCAAGCTCCACGCGGGACTCACCCGGCCGGCGATCGCCACACTCTTCCCGACCGGACGACAGCCCATTGTCGTGCTCGACTCCGGTGCGAATGTCGATTGCTCCGCGCAGGAGCTCGTGCAGTTCGCGCGGCTGGGCGCCGTGTACGCCGAAGACATTCTCGGCCGTCACAACCCGATCGTCGGGCTGCTGAGCATCGGCGAAGAAGCGGAGAAGGGAAACGCCGTCGTGAAGGAGGCGAATCAACTCCTCCGGTCGGCCGGCGTGAACTTCCAGGGCAATATCGAAGGACGTGACCTTCCCGCCGGCGGGAGCGATCGCGGTCCCATCGACGTCGTCGTCTGCGATGGCTTCGTCGGCAACGTCGTGCTGAAATTCTACGAGGCCATCGCGCCCATGATGATCGGCATGCTGCAAAAGCATGGCGGACTCGACCCCGAGAGCCTGCGCTCGACGTTGAAGCATCTCGACTACTCCGAGTACGGCGGAGCACCGCTCCTCGGCGTCCGTGGTGTAAGCGTCATTTCGCACGGCAAGTCGTCACCCCGGGCAATCAAGAACGCCATCAAGGTCGCGGCCAAGACGGTCGAGTCGCGCATGAGCGATCACATCGGTCGCCGGCTCGGCGAAGGGAACGGCGCAGCGGGGGACTCGGCGTGAAACGACCGCTCGCGTACCTGGCCGGAACCGGGCGCGCTGCACCGGCGAAGGTCCTGACGAACCACGACTTCGCCGCGTTAGGCCTCGAGACGTCGCACGAATGGATCGTCGAGCGCACGGGAATCAGCGAGCGCCACATCGCGGGCGAGGGTGAGTCGACCTGCTCGCTCGCCGCCGACGCGGCGCGCACCGCCATGCAGCGCGCGCACGTCCACGCCGGCGAGCTCGACGTCATCATCCTCACCACCGCAACGCCGGACCGCCTCCTTCCGTCCACGGCCGTCGACCTGCAGGCCGCACTTGGTGCCACTCGCGCCGCCGCCTTCGACGTGTCCGCCGCCTGCTCGGGCTTCCTCTACGGATTGCAGATCGCGGAGGGGCTCATCGCGAGCGGCGCACACGAAACCGCGCTCGTCGTGAGCGCGGAAAAGATGAGCGCAATCGTCGACTGGCAGGACAGGGCGACCTGCGTCCTTTTCGGCGACGGGGCAGGCGCCGCGGTCGTCCAGCGCTCGAAGCACGGGAAGGGTATTCTCTCATCGTTCATTCGCAGCGACGGCACCTTGGCGGAACTCCTCTACCGGCCGGCCGGTGGCGCCACGGTCCCGTTCAGCGAGGCCGTGCTCGGCGAGCGGAGCCACTACGTGAAGATGGCCGGGCGTGAGGTGTTCAAGCACGCCGTCCGGTCGATGTCCGAGGCGGCCGATCGCGCCCTCGACGCCGCCCGCCTAACGGGGAGCGACATCGACCTCATGATCCCGCATCAGGCGAACGTTCGCATCATCGAGGCGACCGCCAAGCACGCGAATATTCCGCTCGACAAGGTCTATGTGAACGTCGACCGGTACGGCAACACGTCGTCGGCATCCATCCCGATCGCGCTTGATGAAGCCATTGACTGCGGCCGAATCAAGGAAGGATCGACGGTCCTGATGGTGGCGTTCGGCGCCGGGTTCACGTGGGCTTCCACGGTGGTTCGCTTCTAGCCATCGCGTCACATGAACGTCGTGCTGCTGTTCCCAGGGCAAGGGTCTCAGAAGCCGGGAATGGCCAAGGATCTCGTGAACGCATTGCCACTCTCGCGCGAGACCTTTGCCGCGGTCGACGCGGCGTTGGGGGAGCCGCTCGGTGCGCTGTGCTTCGACGGCCCTGCGGAAGCGCTCACGCTGACACACAACGCTCAGCCGGCGCTTCTCGCGCACGGCGCAGCCGTGTGGGCTGTCGTGAAGGACCGCGTCGGGCCGCTCGTGCGCGCGGCGGCTGGCCATTCGCTCGGTGAGTTCTCGGCGTATCACGCGGCCGGAGCCCTCGGCCTGGCCGACGCGGTAAAACTCGTGCGACGCCGAGGTGAGCTCATGCTCGCCAGCGGCAAGCAGCGGCCGGGCACCATGGCGGCGATCCTCGGGGACGTGAACGGCGGCATCGAGGCACTCTGCGCTCGCGCCAGTGCCGAGAGCGGGTGTGTGGTGCCCGCGAACTACAACGCGCCGGGGCAGGTGGTCATCTCCGGTGAAGTGGCGGCGGTGGAACGCGCCATGGAGATGGCGAAGGCCGCCGGAGCGAAACGTGCGATCAGGCTCAACGTCAGCGGCGCGTTCCACTCGCCGCTGATGGTCGGCGCGCGCGATGGCCTGGCCGCGGCGATCGATACGGCGGATGTCCGTGACCCGGTGTTCCCCGTCTATGCCAACGTATCCGGCGAGCCAGTGCGAGCGGCGTCCGACGCGCGACGACTCCTCCTTGAGCAGCTGACGGCGCCGGTGCGCTGGGCAGGTCTCGTCGAGCGTCTCGCCGCGGATTACCCCGACGCCCTTTACGTCGAGATGGGTCCGGGTAGCGTGCTCGTGGGACTCGTGAAGAAGATCGCCCCGCACGTGCAGACGATGACGTGCGGCACCGTCGCGGAGGTAGACCAGCTCCTGAGCCGCGTATCCTGAATGCACATCGATCTCAGTGGACGGGTCGCACTCGTCACCGGAAGCACGCGCGGCATTGGACGCTCGATCGCCGAGACGCTCGCTGGATGTCACGCTCGCGTCGCCGTCGTGGGTCGAGATGCCGCGCGGGCGTCGGAGGTTGCGGGCCAGATCTCGCCGGACGCCCGTGGCTTCGCGTGCGATATCGCCGACCCTGCCTCGGTCACCGCGCTCGTAACCGCGGTCGAAGAAGCGTTCGGCTCGGTGGACGTACTGGTGAACAATGCAGGACTTACCCGTGACAACATCATGTTGCGTCTCAAGGATGATGATTGGGACGCCGTCCTCGACACGAACCTGCGCGGTGCCTTTGTCGCGATCCGCGCCGCAACGCGCGGGATGATGAAGCGGCGATGGGGGCGCATCATCAACATCTCGAGCGTCGTCGGCCTCGTGGGCAACAAGGGGCAATCCAACTACGCCGCCAGCAAGGCGGGACTCATCGGGCTCACGAAAGCCGTGGCCAAGGAATTCGCGTCCAGGAACATCCTCGCGAACGCGGTGGCGCCGGGTTTTATCGAGACGGACATGACGGATGCCCTGACACCCGACGCGCGGGCGGCACTCGTCGGCGCGATCCCGCTCGAGCGCCTCGGATCACCCCGAGACGTCGCGGCGATGGTCGCGTTTCTCGCGTCGGAACATGCCTCCTACATCACCGGTCAGGTGCTCGTCGTTGATGGGGGCATGGTGATGTAACATTAGGCGACTAAACTGGTTATTTTACGTTCCTTCAACATCCTTCCTATCCATCGCAAGAGGGCCCACGTCATGGCGGACCACTCGGAGAAAGTGAAAGACATCATCGAAAAGGAGCTCGGCGTCGAGCGTGAGAAGCTCACCAACGAAGCCAGCTTCATCGAGGATCTGGGTGCCGACAGCCTCGACATCGTCGAGCTGGTGATGGAATTCGAGAAGGAGTTCAACATCGACATTCCCGACGAGGATGCGGAACGGCTTCGCACCGTTGGGGATGCGCTGGCGTATCTCAACGAAAAGGTCAAGGCGTGACCAAACGGCGGGTCGTCGTCACCGGGGTCGGTGCCCTATCGCCAGTCGGGAACGACGTGGCGACGACCTGGCGTGCATTGCTCGATGGACGGTCCGGCGCCGCGAACATTACCAAGTTCGACGCGACGGGCTTCCCGGTGCGGTTCGCGTGCGAGGTGAAAGGCTTCGATCCCTTGGAGTACATGGAACGGAAGGAAGCCAAGCGCGCTGACATGTACACCCAGTACGCCGTCGCCGCCGCCGTGCAGGCAATGCAGGACGCCGCATTTCCCGACGGCAACGGCTACGATCCCGACGCGACCGGCGTCATCCTGGGTAGCGGGATCGGCGGGCTCAAGAGCTTCGAAGAGCAGCACGACGTCTATCGCGAGCGCGGCCCGGGGAAGATCTCGCCGTTCTTCATCCCCATGTTCATCGCCGACATCGCGGCCGGGATCGTCTCCATGCGCTTCAACGCGAAGGGGCCGAACTACGCGACCGTCTCGGCATGTGCCACGAGCGCGCACGCCATCGGCGACGCCTTCCGCGCCATCGCGTACGGCGACGCCGACATCATGATCACGGGCGGTTCCGAGGCCACCGTGACACCAATGGCCATCGGCGGGTTCGCGAACATGCAGGCGCTCTCCGAGCGCAACGATTCGCCCGAAACGGCCTCCAGACCGTTCGATGCAACGCGCGACGGCTTCGTGATGGGCGAAGGTGCCGCGGTCGTCATCCTCGAAGAGCTGGAGCACGCGAAGCGGCGCGGCGCGACGATCTACGCCGAGATCGTCGGGTACGGGGCCACCGGCGACGCGTACCACATCACGCAGCCCGCGCCCGATGGAGAAGGGGCGCAACGCGCGATGCACCGAGCCATCCGCGATGCGGGAATCACGCCGGCGGACGTCGGCTACGTGAACGCCCACGGAACCTCGACGCCGGCGAACGACTTCAACGAGACGCGTGCCATTAAGGCCGTGTTCGGCGAGCACGCGAAGGGCCTCAATGTCAGCTCGACGAAGTCAGCGACTGGGCACATGCTCGGAGCAGCCGGCGCGCTCGAGTTCGTGGTGAGCTCGCTCGTCGTCCGCGATGGCGTCATCCCACCGACCATCAACTACGCGAACCCCGACCCCGAGTGTGACCTCGACTACACCCCCAACGTGGCCGTGGAACGGGATGTCGAGATCGCGCTCAGCAACAGCTTCGGTTTCGGCGGGCACAACGTGTCGCTCGCCGTCCGGAAGTACCGGGACGACTGACCGTGCGCCGTCCGATCGGTCTGCCGATGGATCGGCTCTCGGACCCCGCATTGCGACCGATTGCCGAAAAGGTCGGCGCCGGTGAGCGTCTCAGCGACGCCGACGCGCTGACGCTATTCGACTCGCCGGACATCCTCGGCGTCGGGGTGCTCGCCGATGCCGTCAATCGGGCGCAACACGGGGACGTCGTCACGTTCGCGGCGAACCAGCACATCAACCCCACGAACGTCTGCACCCTCCGCAAGACGTGCGTGTTCTGCGGTTACGCGCGACTGCCGAAGGAAGACGGCGCGTATCGCTACACCCTCGAGCAGATCCTCGCCGAGGCTGAACCGGCGCGCAACGGCCTGACGAAGGAGTTCCACATCGTCGGCGGCCTCGATATGAAAGCGGGGCTCGAGTACTACACCACAATGTTCCGCGCCCTGAAGCGCGAATTCCCACACGTTCACATCAAGGCGCTGACCGCGGTCGAGATTGCGCATATCGCACGGATCGAGAAGATGACGTGGGAGGCCGTGCTGATCGCGCTCAAGGAGGCCGGGCTCGACACGATGCCAGGCGGTGGCGCCGAGACGTTCAGCGCGGCGGTCCGCGAGCAGATCGCTGACAAGAAGCTCGGTGGCGCGGAGTACATCGACGTGCACCGAACGGCGCATCGCCTGGGCATCCGCACCAACTGCACGATGCTCTACGGTCACGTCGAGACGAACGCAGATCGCGTCGCGCACCTGCGCATGCTTCGCGACCTCCAGGACGAAACCAGCGGCTTCCTCGCATACATTCCGCTCGCGTATCACCCCGACGACAACGAGCTGGGGCTCCAACTCGGCCGGCGTGGCACCGCGTCCACCGGCTACGACGATCTGCGCAACCTCGCCGTCGGCCGGCTCTTTCTCGACAACATCCCGCACATCAAGACGCACTGGATCATGGTGACGCCGTTCCTGTCGCAGACCGCGCTGTCGTTCGGCGTGAACGACATGGAAGGCACCGTGGTCCGAGAGAAGATCTACCACGCCGTGGGCGCACACACACCGCAGGCGATGTCGCTCGACGAGATCGTGAAGCTCATTCGGGGCGCCAGGAAAGTTCCGGCTGAGCGTGACTCGTTTTATAACGTGTTGCGAACCTTCCCGACGGATGCACCGGTCGGCGATGGACAAACGTCGTCGGCCGAGGCGGCCTGACGTGCGCGTCGGCCGCATTCCCTACGTCAACTGCTATCCGGTCTACGGCGCAATCGACCGCGGGATCGTCGCGCTCGACGGTACGCTCATCACGGGAGTGCCGAGCGCGCTGAACGCACGTATGGCCGACGGCGCGCTCGACATCAGCGTCGTGTCCGCGGTCGAGTACGCGCGCGACGCTCGCCGCTACCTGCTGCTGCCCGACCTCGCGATTTCGTGTGACGGCCCGGTCCGGAGCGTGATGCTCTTTTCACGTCGCCCCGCGGAGGAGCTGGATGGCCGACGCGTCATCGTGAGTCGGAGCTCGATGACGAGCGTCGCGCTGCTCGAGCTGCTGTTCGAGAACGTGTGGCAGGTGCGGCCCGAGTTCATTGCCGGTGATGCAGAGGTGTCCGACATCGCGTCGTTCCACGACGAGGCTCACGACGCCCGACTCGTGATCGGCGACGCCGCCCTCGTGCTCCGTGGTGAGTCGCGACCACACGCTGCCGACGCGGCTCAGGGCGCCGCGTTCCCGACGTACCCGTTCGCCTACGACCTCGGTGAAACCTGGAAGGTGTGGACGGGCCTGCCGTTCGTGTTCGCGGTCTGGGTCGCCCAACGCACGGCGCCGGTTGCGGAGGCGCTCGGCATTCACGCGAGCCTGATCACGTCGCGCAACTGGGGACTCGAACACCTCGACGACCTCGCGACGCAGGCAACCCGGGCGACCGGCGTCGCGACCCCGGTGTGCCACGAGTACCTGTCGGGCCTCGACTACGGACTGTCGTACGAGCACCTGGCCGGCCTGACGGAATTCTTCCGCCGCCTGGTCGCCGCGGGCCGGGTGCCTAACGGTACGCTGGCATTCTTGCCCGCGGCGTAGCGGCCACCGCATCAGCTCAGCACGGTTCCCAGTTCCCGGTTCCCAATATGGGCGTCAACGACATCCTGGACTTCTACACGAATGCCCCCCTCCTCGAGCTCGGCGCCGAGGCGAACCGGATGCGCATGGAGCGGCACCCGGAAGGCATCGTCACGTTCATCGTCGATCGGAATATCAACTACACGAACGTCTGCGTCGCAGATTGCGGGTTCTGTGCGTTCTACCGGCGTCCGAAGCACGGAGAAGGGTACACCCTCTCGTTCGAGCAGATCGGCGCGAAGATCGACGAGACCAAGGCGCTGGGTGGCGTTCAGATTCTGATTCAGGGCGGGCATAACCCCTACATCCCGTTCCAGTGGTACCTGGATCTGTTGCGGTACATCAAGACGTACCACCCGATCCACATCCACGGCTTCAGTCCGAGCGAGGTCGACTTCTTCGCGAAGGTGTTCCGCATGGACGCGCGGGACGTGATCCGCGAGCTGCGTGCGGCCGGCCTCGACTCGATCCCGGGGGGCGGCGGCGAGATTCTCGTTCAGCGGGTGCGCGACATCGTCGCACCGAAAAAAGCCGGCGCTGACCGATGGCTCGAGATCATGGAGCTCGCGCACAACGAGGGGATGAAGACGTCGGTCACCATGATGTATGGGATCGGCGAGACGCTGGCCGAGCGCATCGAGCACCTGCAGCGTGTACGCGACCTCCAGACTCGAACCGGCGGGTTCACCGCGTTCATCTGCTGGCCCCTCCAGCCAGAGAACACGCCAACCATGTCGCACATGCCGCGGACCGATGCGGTGGATTACCTGCGCACCGTCGGGATCGCTCGCATCGTGCTCGACAACGTCCCGAACCTGCAGTCGAGCTGGGTGACGATGGGGATGAAGGTCGGCCAGCTCGCGTTGACCTTCGGGTGCAATGACTTCGGGTCGCTCATGATCGAGGAGAACGTCGTGTCGGCCGCGAATACGACGCACCGCACGACGATCGAGGAGCTCGAGCGTCTCATCGTCGATGCCGGCTTTACCCCCCGCCGCCGGCGACAGGACTACTCGATCCTGGAGACCGCTGCGTGAGCGCGGCGGGAGCCGCTTTTCGCGTCGGCATCGGATACGACTCCCATCGCTTCACCCCTGGCGGGCCGCTCATCCTCGGCGGGTGCCGCATCCCGTCGGACGTGTCGCTGGCGGGACACTCGGACGGCGACGCCGTCGCGCATGCCGTGACGGACGCCATCCTCGGCGCCGTGGCGTTAGGCGACATCGGTGAGATGTTCGCCGACACCGACCCGGCCAATCGCGGGCGGGACTCCATCGAGATGCTCACCCGCGCGGTCGAGCGCGTCGACGCCGCGGGGTGGCGCGTCAACAACGTCGACGTCACCGTCGTCGCCGAGCGTCCAAAGGTAGGCCCCAACCGGGACGCCATCCGTGCGGCACTGGCCCGGGCGCTCGCGGTCGACGTGGCGGCCGTGAGTGTGAAGGGCAAGACGAACGAAGGCATGGGCTGGGTCGGCCGCGCCGAAGGGCTGGCGTGCGTGGCCGTCGCGTCGCTCGTCGCCCGCGACCCTGCATAACGTGGAGAGCGTTCTCGCCTGGCTGACGGACCTCCCGCCGGCCATACTCTACGTCATCCTCGCACTTGTCGCCGCGACGGAGAACTTCATCCCGCCGATCCCGGCGGACGTGATTGTGGCCTTCGGGAGCTTCCTCGCCGCGCGGCAGAACCGGTCCCCCGTTCCGACGATCATCGCCGTCGTTGCCGGGAACGTGGGTGGCGCGATCGCCATGTTCGCCCTTGGACGCCGGTACGGGGCGGACTGGATCCGTCGTCGACTCCGCCACGTCATGGGAGAAGGGGCCGAGCGCCGGGTCCAACACTGGTACAACCGGTTCGGCTTACCCGCGCTGTTCCTGAGCCGGTTCCTCCCGGCCGTGCGGGCAGTCGTTCCACCGCTTGCGGGCGCGATTCACGTGCCGGCCACCGGGGCGATTACGGTAATCGCGACCGCATCTGCCATCTGGTACACGGTGATCGCGCTGCTCTCGTACCGAGTGGGCAACAAGTGGGAGCAGATCGTGAGTACGATCGGCCAGTTCCAGCGCGTCGCCGCGATCGTGGCCGGAGCGGCGATCGTGGCTGGAGTACTCGTGTGGTGGATCCTGAAGTCGCGGCGGAAGGCTCGCGGGGCGTGACGGACGCACCCACGTCACAGGCCCACCGACGCTTTCTCGCCGAGCCGTTCCAGGACTTCCTGACCCTCGAGCAAGGCGCCTCGCCGGAAACGCGGACGGCATATCACCGCGATATCAGCCGGTTCGTCGCGTACGCCGTGAGTCGCGGCGCCGCGGCGCCGCCGGACGTTACCGCGCGCGTGCTCCGGGAGTACCTCTACCACCTCAAGGATCTGGGACTCGCGCCTGCGTCCATTCGGCGCAACGTCTCGGCCCTCCGGACGTACTTCAAGTTCCTGCTTGGCGAAGGCCACCTCGCGCGGGACCCCAGCGAGCGGCTCGAGTCGCCGAAGCGATGGCGGACACTCCCTGAAGTCCTGAGTGTCGCCGAGGTGGAACGGCTACTCGCCGCGCCAGTGCTCGGGGACCCGCTCGTGTTTCGCGACCGCGCACTCCTGGAGCTCGCGTACGCGGCCGGATTGCGAGTGTCCGAGTGGATCTCGATCGGTGTGCGCGATGTGTTGTTCGATGAGTCACTCGTGCGCGTGTTCGGGAAGGGAAGCAAAGAGCGTCTCGTCCCCATCGGCCGCAGCGCCATCGGTGCACTCGCCACATACGTTCGGGAACTGCGGCCGCGGCTCGAGCGAGGTGGCGGGAAGGGTGCCCTCTTCCTCAACGCGCGTGGCGAGCCCCTGACCCGCATGGGTGCCTGGAAGATCCTCAGAAAGCACGTGGAACGCGCAGGGCTCGAGAAGCACGTTACTCCGCACACACTGCGACACTCCTTCGCCACGCACTTACTCGAAGGTGGGGCCGACCTTCGCGCGGTCCAGGAAATGCTTGGGCATGCCGATATCTCGACGACCCAGATATACACCCACGTCGACCGTGAATACCTGCGATCCGTACACAAGCAGTACCATCCGCGCGCCTGAACGCGTCGCACGTCCATGATCCTCGTCATCGACAACTACGACTCGTTCACGTACAACCTCGTCCAGTATCTTGGCGAGCTCGGAGCGGACATCGTCGTGCGCCGGAATGATGCCATCGAGGTGGAAGACGTTGCGGCGCTCGCGCCAACCGGGATCGTGCTTTCGCCCGGGCCGTGCGCACCGAGCCAGGCCGGCGTGACCGTTCCGCTGATCCGACGGTGGGGCAGCACGATCCCGACCCTCGGCGTCTGCCTCGGCCACCAGGCCATCGGGGAGGCGTACGGCGGGCGCGTGGTACGGGCGCGTCGCGTCATGCACGGGAAATGCTCGACGGTGGAGCACGACGGGCGCGGTGTCTTCGAGGGGCTCCCGAGTCCGTTGCCGGTCATGCGATATCACTCACTGATCGTCGAGCGTGAGTCCCTCCCGATCGAGCTCGAAGTCGTCGCCAGCGCGACCGATGATCCGTCCGAGATCCACGCACTCCGGCATCGGTCGCATCCGGTTTGGGGGGTTCAGTTCCACCCCGAGTCGATTCTGACAACCGGTGGCAAGACGATGCTCGAGAACTTCCTCGCGTTCGCCGGATGACCTGGGCGGCGCGGCTCGTGGCCCTCGTTGCGTGTCTGGGGGCGGCGCAGGCCGGCGCACAGTACGCTATCGACGTCGATGGACCGCCGCGCGCGCGCGCAACGCGCATCGTGCGTCGCGCACTCGCGAGCCCGCGCGACATCATGCTCACCGATACCGCCGGTCGACTCGTACTTCCGCGAGGGAGCGAGTTGCCGCGAAACGTGCTCGTACTTGGCGGCGACGCGTCGATCGGTGCGGTCGTCCAGGGCGACGTTGTGGTCGTTGGCGGTGACCTCTTCCTGCATCCCGGGGCCCGGATCGAAGGGCAGGCGATTTCAATCGGAGGCGCAGTCTACGGGTCGACGCTCGCATCGGTGACGGGCGGTATCGAGAACGTTCGCGACGAGACGTTCGACGTCACTCGATCCGGCGCCGGGGTTCGA
Organism: Gemmatimonadaceae bacterium; assembly: GCA_036741775.1. Lineage (GTDB taxonomy): Bacteria > Gemmatimonadota > Gemmatimonadetes > Gemmatimonadales > Gemmatimonadaceae > JAJKIV01. The sequence continues at coordinate 11,633 of DAINRQ010000110.1, forward strand.
CTGCAGTATCGGTACATTGGGGGGCGCGAGCCGCTCGTCGAGTTTCCGCTAGTCGAAGGTCTCCGCATCCCCGCCTACGACCGCGTGAACGGGGCGAGCCTGCCGTGGGGACCGATCCTGCGGCCGACAATGCGGCTCGAGGTGGACCCCACGGTGACGTACCGGTCCCACATCGGCGAATGGGATCCCGGCATGACGGCGGTGTATCGCGCGGGCGAACGCCACACCGTGACGATCGACGTGCGGCGCGGAACGTTCAGCAACGATGCGTGGATTCACTCCACTCCGATCAACACGATCAACGCGCTCGCGCGGGGCAGTGACACGCGCAACTACTACCGCGCCGATCGCGGTGAGCTCGAGCTCCGGCGGCACGACGAGTACGTCGACCCGGCCCTCGAGCTCGAACGGTTCGTCGGCGTCGCGATCGAGCGCGCGTGGTCGGTCGGACCTCGTGACACGTTAGGTGCGCGCCCCTGGGCGGTGACGGGCCGGGACGACCCCGACAAGCTCCTGCGGCCGAACCCGCCGATCGAACGCGGGCGAATCTCGTCTGCCTTTGTGGGAACGTTCGCACGCTACCAACTGGCCGACGTGCGCATGCAAGGCACCGTGCGGGTCGAGGTACCGTGGGACGCTCCTGCGGACGAGCGCTTTGCGCAGCTCACCTTCGACGGCACTATCCGATTCCCGACGTTCGGCCTGCAGCGGTTTCGCGCGGACCTGCACGTCGTGACCACTGTCGGAGACACGGCGCCGACGCAGCGCTTTGCATACCTGGGCGGCAGCGGAACGCTTCCCGTCCTGGATGATCCACTGTCGTTGGGGGGCGACCAGCTGGTGCACCTCGATAGCCGATACGAGGTCCCGGTCCAGCAGATCCGGTTGCCTTTCCTTGGCTCCCCAACCATCAGCCTTCGCTATCGAATCGGATCCGCCGGAGCAGGGCGGCTTCCCAGGTTCATTCAGAACGTTGGACCCAGTTTGACGTTGAGCCTCTTCAAGCTCGAATACCTCATCGACCCGGCAACCCGGGATAGCCGATTCCGGGCGGGGTTGTCGTTCGCGCGCTGACTGAGGCGACGTAGCGCAACCGCTGGCACGGCGCCAACTTCGCTTACGTGCGCGACCCCAGAATTCGAAACTCGAGACGCGCCTTGCTTTGCAATCCTGTGGAGGCGGTGTAGCTTGAGTGGCGTGCAATTTGCTGCCCCGCACGCGCTTTCAGGTCCCGGGTGAGGACGCTCGCCGTCATCCCCGCGCGACTCGGCGCCTCCCGCCTTCCGCGAAAGCCGCTTCGCCTCGTTGGCGGAGTGCCCTTGGTCGTCCGCGTCTGGGAACGCGTCTCCTCGTTCGGTCTCGCCAGTGAGATCGTTGTCGCCACCGACAGCGACGAGATCGCCCAAGCGGTGCGACTCGCCGGTGGACTCGTGGTCCTGACGGCAGCCAGCCACCCGTCCGGCACTGATCGCGTCGCCGAAGTCGCCAGCCTCGAGCGATACGCCGATGTCGACGCCATCATCAACGTCCAGGGTGACGAGCCATTCGTGTCGGAGGACGCGGTGCGCGGAGCCGCCGAGCTCGTCACATCCGGCCGCTTCCCACTCGGCACGGCAGCCGCCCCGGCGCGCCCCGACGCGTTCGTGCGCCCCGACGTCGTCAAGGTCGTGACCGCCGACGACGGACGCGCGCTGTACTTTTCCCGGGCACCGATTCCCTGGCTTCGCGACCCGGGCGATGCGCCCGAGCGAGCGCAGATCGCGCGCGAGCATATTGGCGTCTACGCCTATACGCGCGCGGCGCTCGCCGCGTGGGTCGCGATGCCGCCGCACCCGCTCGAGCGAATCGAGCGTCTCGAACAGCTTCGTCCGCTCGCCGCCGGCCTCGCCATGGGCGTGGCCACGGTGAGCGAGTTTCCCGGAGGCGGGGTCGACACCGAGGACGACCTCGCCCGCGCCAATGCGCGATGGCTTGAACTCTCTGCCGAACGAGCGTGATGCCGACCAACCCGAGCACGAAAACCACGCGCTACATCTTCATCACCGGCGGCGTCGTCTCGTCGCTGGGCAAGGGCATTGCCGCTGCGTCGTTAGGCCGACTGCTCGTCGAGCGCGGCCTCACCGTGTCGATCATGAAGTTCGACCCGTATCTCAACGTCGACCCGGGGACCATGTCGCCGTTCCAGCACGGCGAGGTCTTCGTCACCGACGACGGGGCAGAGACCGATCTGGACCTCGGGCACTACGAGCGGTTCATCGACCGCTCGCTGTCGCAGCTCAACAACGTGACGACCGGCCGCATTTACCTCAACGTCATCACGAAGGAGCGGCGCGGCGAGTACCTGGGCTCGACTGTCCAGGTAATCCCGCACATCACCGACGAGATCAAGTCCGCCATCAAGCGTATGGCCCCCGGCAACGACGTCGTCATCGTCGAGATCGGCGGCACGGTCGGTGACATCGAGTCCCTCCCGTTCCTCGAGGCGATTCGCCAGTTCCGCCACGAGGTCGGCCGCCAGAACGCGTTGTTCATTCACCTCACCCTCGTTCCATACATCGCGGCCGCGGGCGAAGTGAAGACCAAACCCACGCAGCACTCCGTGCGTGAGCTGATGGAGATCGGAATTCAGCCCGATATTCTCATCTGCCGCACCGAGCGGCCGCTCAGCGAGGATGTCAAACGGAAGATCGCACTGTTCTGCAACGTGGAGTTCGGCGCCGTGATCGAGAGTCGCGACGTACCGACCATCTATCAGATCCCCATCAGCTTCCACGAACAGGGGCTCGACGAGCGCGTCATGCAGCGCCTCGAGCTCGAGGGCCGAGCTCCCGATCTTGCGAACTGGCGGGCGATGGTGAATCGCGTCATCGCGCCGCGCGACCGCGTCCGGATCGCCGTCGTCGGGAAGTACACGGAGTTGGTCGACAGCTACAAGAGTGTACAGGAGGCGCTGATCCACGGTGGCATTGCGAACGACGTTGGCGTCGACATCTCGTGGCTCTCGAGTGACCTGTTCACCAGCACCGACCGCGCGCGCGAGATCCTGAGCGCCTACGACGGCCTTCTCGTTCCCGGCGGATTCGGCGTCCGTGGGGTCGAGGGGATGGTCGAGGCGATTCGCGCCGCCCGCGAGACGAACTTGCCGTTCCTCGGCATCTGCCTCGGGATGCAGATCGCGATCATCGAGTTCGCGCGCAACGTCCTCAAGCTCGATGACAGCCACTCGAGCGAGTTCGCGCCGGAGTGCGAGCACCCCGTGGTGAGTCTGATGGAATCCCAACAACACGTCACCGACATGGGGGGCACCATGCGACTCGGCGCGTACCCGTGTCGCCTCGCCCGCGGTAGCAAAGCCGCCGAGGTGTATGGTGTGCCCGAGGTGAGCGAGCGCCATCGCCATCGCTACGAAGTCTCGAACCAGTATCGCGACATGTTCGTCGAGAAGGGACTTCGACTCAGCGGGCTGAGTCCGAACGGGTCGCTCGTCGAGATCGTGGAGCTGGCCGACCATCCCTGGTTCATCGGCTGCCAGTTCCACCCGGAGCTACAATCGCGTCCCACTCGGCCGCACCCGCTGTTCGCCGGGCTCGTTGCCGCGGCCCTCCGCCAGAAGCGTGTCGCGGCGCAGGCGGACACGGATCGTACGCTGGTCGAGGCGGCCGACTGACATGAGCTTCGTGTTTCCGCGGGATGCGCTGTTCCTCATCGCCGGACCGTGCGTGCTCGAGGCTGACGCGCTCAACGTGCGGGTCGGTGAGCATCTCGCGCGTCTCGCGGAGCGCGTCCCCGGACGCATCCTCTTCAAGGCGAGCTTCGACAAGGCGAATCGCTCCAACCCCGGCGCTGCGCGCGGCCCCGGCCTCGACGAGGGGCTCGCCGCGCTCGATCGCGTCCGCCGTGCAACCGGGCTGCCGCTGCTGACCGACGTGCACCTGCCGGAGCAGTGCGCGCCCGCCGCCGAGGTCGTGGACGTGCTCCAGATCCCCGCGTTCCTGTGCCGGCAAACCGACCTGCTCGTGGCCGCAGGCGCCACGGGAAAGCCGGTGAACATCAAGAAGGGGCAGTGGATGCATCCCGAGGGGATGCGCGGCGCGGTAGAGAAAGTTCGCGGTGCCGGAAACGCAGGGAACCAGAAGCCAGAAACGGGGAACCGGGACGATGATTCTCACGTCCTGCCGTCCGATTCCCGAGTCGCAGTCACCGAACGAGGAACCTTTTTCGGTTACGGGGATCTCGTCGTGGACATGCGTGGCTTTGCGCGCCTCCGTGAGGCGTGCAGCACGCCTGTTATCTTCGACGGCACGCACAGCGTCCAGCGGCCCGGAATGGGAGACGGAGGCGCGAGCGGCGGAGCCCGCGAGCACATCGCCGCCCTCACGCGTGCTGCCGTCGCGGCCGGCGCGGACGGACTGTTCCTCGAAACCCATCCCGATCCCGACCACGCGCCGAGCGACGGTCCGAACATGTTGCCGTTGGCCCAACTCGATGCGGTCGTGCACCGCGCGGTAGAACTCTGGCATCTGTGCCGCCAATGATCGACCCGACGGTCGCCCGCCAGATCCACGTCGTCGGACTCGACGTCGACGGCGTCCTCACCGATGGCGGCATCTACCTCGGCGACGTGGACGGAGCGCGACACGAGTTCAAGCGCTACGATATCCAGGACGGACTTGGGGTCTACTTCCTGCGCCTGGCCGGCCTCGTCCCGATCATCGTGACAGGACGCGTGTCGATCAGCGTCGAACTGCGCGCGCGCGAGCTTGGCATCGAGCACGTCGCCCAGGACGCCAACGCACAGAAGCTGGCCGGATTGCGACGCATCCTCGATGAGCTTCAGCTGGACATGGACCGGGTAGCGTTCATCGGCGATGACTTTCCGGACCTCGCCATTCTTCGTCGCGTCGCGCTGCCGGTGGCGGTTGGCAACGCGGTACCCGAGGTCCGCGCCGTGTGTCGCGTTCACCTTGCGCGTTCCGGGGGCCGCGGCGCCGTACGCGAATTCGCCGAGCTCCTGCTGCGCGCCCGGGGGGAATGGGACACGGTAGTCGAACGGTATGTCTCCGAGCGGTCGGTGGAGCACGCGGAGGTTACCCGATCGTGACGACCATTCCATCTCCCGAAACGCGCGCCGACCGCGAAGCAATCCTGCTCGAGCGTGGCCGCCGGGTAATCCGACTCGAGTGCGAGGCGCTCGCCGAGACGGAACGACGACTTGATGAGCGATTCGCGCGGGCGGTGGAGCTCATCGCGTCATCGAAGGGCCGGATCATCGTCGCAGGCGTAGGGAAGTCGGGGCTGATCGCTCGAAAGATCGCCGCGACACTCACGTCGACCGGCACGCCGGCTACGTTCCTTCACCCGGTAGATAGCGTCCACGGTGACCTCGGAATTGTCGGAGCGGACGACGTTGCGATCTTGCTCTCGAAGAGCGGCGAGACCGACGAGTTGGTGGCGTTGCTTCTCCACCTCAAACGATTCGGTGTTCGGTCGATCGCGCTCGTCGGTGCGGTCGACTCGACACTCGGCCGTCACGCCGATGTCGCGCTCGACGCGTGGGTACGCGAGGAAGCCTGTCCACACGACCTCGCGCCGACCACCAGCACAACGACGGCGCTCGCGCTCGGTGACGCGCTCGCGGTCACCCTGCTCGAGGAGAAGGGATTTCAACGCGAGGACTTTGCGCGACTCCACCCCGGTGGCTCGCTCGGTCGGCGCCTGCTCCTGCGAGTCGACGACGTAATGGAGAAGGACGCGCTCCCCACGCTCGGCGTCGACGCGACCATGCGCGACGCCATCGTGTTACTCGCCGAGCGCCGCGGCATAGCGATCGTGCTCGAGGATGGCAGGCTCGCTGGGGTGCTGACATCGGGCGACCTCACGCGTCTCATGGAGCGGGTAGAGAACCCGCTGCGCGTCCCCGTGCGCGACGTCATGACGACGGCGGCGAAGGTGGCAACGCTCGGGGAACTCGGCAGGGCAGTGGTGTACCGCATGGAGCGGCACGGCATCATGGCGATGCCGGTCCTCGATGAGCACCGTCACGTTCGCGGAGTGATTCACTTGCACGATCTGATGCGGGCAGGTGTAGCGTGAGGCACAGGGCTGCACTCGTCGGCGTCGTCGCACTCGCGCTGACCGCGTGTCAGGATCCTGGGGCGACGCCGCCCGTGGCCGGGGCGGTACGTGATACCGCCGACCAGACGATGTTCGGCGTTCGCCTCATGCTCGCCGATCGTGGCATTCAGCGCGCGCAGATGGAGGCAGACACCGCCTTCACCTACGAGGACAACACGCGCACCGAGCTCCAGAACGTCCGGACCATCTTCTTCACGGAAACGGGGCTCAAGAACGGCACACTGACGTCCCGTGAAGGGACGTACAACGTGCGGAGCGGGAACATGGAGGCGCGAGGTAACGTGGTCGTCATTTCCGAAGACGGCCGACGCCTCGAGACCGCGCAGCTCCGTTACGATCCGGCTCGAAACGAGATCTCGAGTGACAGCGCGTTCGTGCTGACGGAGCCTACGCAACGCATTGCTGGCGTTGGGTTCACCGCTGACCCAAACCTGAACAACGTCAATATTCTCGCGGGCGCGTCGGGTTCCACCACGAGGTCCATCACTCAGCCCGACCGATGATGAGGGTTCGCGTCATCCCCCATGCGCTCGCGCTTGTGGCGGTCGCGGTTGCGGGCTGCGGCCGCAGCGCTCGCGAACCCGGGCAGGCACCGGTGCCGGCAACGCCTGCCGCACCCGACACCGCCGCGGCGCGGCGCCTCGCGGAGGCACGTGCCGATTCCATCAGGCGTGACTCGGTTCTCGCGGACTCGGTACGCCGTGACTCCCTGCAGCGGGATTCGGTGCGCCTCGCCGAGCAGGCGGCGCCGCCGGCTCCGCCCGGAACACGCGGCCGCACGCGGCAGGAACGCCGCTGTCAGTTGGAGTTCCCGAACACTCCGCAAACGAGAATGAAAGCCGTGCGCGACCCGTCGACCGGTCGATCGAACACCTTTGTGGGCGGCGGTGTCGTAGCCCGATGCATTGGACAGGACGTCACGCTCTACGCGGATAGTGCTGAGCTCTACGACACGATCAAGCTGTATTACCTCTTCGGCAACGTGCGGTACCGGGAAGCGCGCGTGAACATCGATGCCGATCGCGTCACGTACTTCCTGAATGACGAGCGCATTCTCGCCGAGCAGAACGTACGCGCGACGATGCCGAGCGGCTCGAGCATGACTGGTCCGCGAGCCGAGTACTTCCGTCCTGTCGCTCCCATTCGAACGGTGTCGATGCTGGTGGCGACGCTACGCCCGAGATTCACGCTCGTGCAACGTGACTCGACCGGCAAGGCTGGCGAGCCGGCGACGTTGCTGGCGAACCGCGTGAGCGTCGTTGGAGACACCGTGTATTACGCCGGGGGGGACGTCGAGATCACCCGCCCCGACCTTCATGCCACGAGTGATTCGGCATTCATGGACGAGTCGAAGCAATACGGCCGGCTGTTGATCCGCCCTCAGGTGGAGGGACGAGGCGAACGCAAGTTCGTGCTCCGTGGTCGCGCCATCGACTTCTTCTCGCGGGAACGCCTGGTTGAACGAGTGCTGGCGGTGGACTCCGCGCAGGCGGTAAGCGGCGACCTCGATCTCCGGAGCGATACCATCGACCTGCGGGTAACCGAGAACAAGCTGTCTCGCGCCTACGCGTGGGGGCCGACCCGCGCCCGCGCCGTCTCGCCGGACCGAACGATCATCGCCGATTCACTCGACGTGCAGATGCCCGATCAACGCGTGCGCGAGGTCCACGCGATTCGACAGGCATACGCGGAAACGGTTCCCGATACCACGAAGATCAAGAGCACCGAACGCGACTGGTTGCGGGGCGACACGATCGTGGCCGCGTTCGACACGGCGGTAGTGAGGGATACTGCGGCGACGGATACCGCGGCGGCGGATACATCGTCACGGCCGCGGATCCGCGAGCTCGTCGCGAACGGGAACGCCAGCTCGTATTACCAGATCCCGTCCAACAAAGGGCCCGCGGAGCTACCGAGCGTGAACTACGTTCGCGGGCGCGTGATCACCGTGAACTTCGAGAACCAGGAGGTCGAGTCCGTCGTCGTGCTGGACCAGGCTGCCGGTGTCTTTCTCGAACCATCCGCGGATACGACGCGCGCACGGGTGGACAGTACGCGAGCAGACAGCACACGGACGGACTCGACGCGGGTTCGACCCGACTCCCAGCCGGCAGCTCCGCCGCCCGGCAGGCCGACGCCTCCGAGCCCGCCGGCCCGGCGACCTTCGATTGGGCTGTTGCGCCCATGAGCGACGTTCCCATGCCGAGCCGGCTGAGGCACCTGATCTCGCAGCTCGCCACGCGCGATCGCTCAACACTCCTCGCGCTGCACGCGATCGTCAACTCGGCCAACGATCACGGGTCCGCGAGCTTCCACGACGTCGCGATTCGGTATCGCGAGGACACGCTCAAGGCCATGCGCGCGGAGGGCAGGGACACGGACCGTGAGGCCGGCGTCCTCGGTCTCGACCAGGTGCGCGCGAACCTCGCGGACACGGTTCTCCCGAAGCTCGTCAGTGAGGGTATCATTACGGTGTCGCGCGACGAAGCGACCGAGGACGGGTCGCCGCGAATCGCGGTCATGCCTGATCTGTGGAAGGAGGTCGGCCCGTTCCGGGACCGGACTCTGGAGACGCTCTGGCAGACGGGAGAACACGCCGCAGTCGCTCACCGCACGCCGAGCGGCGCCCAGCGGGTCGCACCGAGCGGAAGCACCCTCGCGGCGGAAGGGTTGGTGAAGATGTACCGGCGTCGCCGCGTCGTAAACGACGTGGCCCTTCGATTGCAACAGGGGGAGATTGTCGGACTGCTGGGCCCGAATGGGGCGGGCAAGACGACAACGTTCTACATGATCGTAGGGTTGATCCAGCCGCTCGAAGGACGGATCGTCCTGGACGGCGAGGATATCACCCGGATGCCCATGTACCGCCGGGCGCAGCACGGTATCGGGTATCTGTCCCAGGAGCCCTCGATCTTCCGGAAGTTGTCAGTCGAGGACAACATCCTGGCGATCCTCGAGACCATCCCTGGGTTGTCGCGCGAGGAACGGCGGTCGCGCCTCGAGTCGCTGCTGGACGAGCTGGGCATCAAGTACCTTCGGAACTCCAAGGCATACGCCTTGTCAGGCGGCGA
>DAINRQ010000111.1:0-3093 GCA_036741775.1 Gemmatimonadaceae bacterium
CGCGTAGCGCCCACAACTGGTCGGAGAGATGCTGCTTGAGGAGCGGGACCTCGGTTTGAACGGCGAGCACGATGTCACGGAGTCGCGTGGCGCGACCGCGGTTCGGCGCGACGCCGGTGAGAACCCACGCCGGCCGCTTCTGGTACATGAGGCCGCGGGTGCCATCGATCGGGTCGACGAGCACACGCCACCGGCAGTCGTCCTCGCGCGTGCCCGAGGGAAGCGGCAGGCCGTCAGGCGGCAACCCTTCGGCAATGAGGCACAGCGGCTCGTCGCGCGCCACCTCGCCGAGGTGGTCGACGAGCACCGCCTCGCTCACGCGATCGATGGCGTAGATCGTGTCGCCTTCCTCGTCGTGTGCGACGCCGGCGAGCACGTCGTGGTGCTGCGTCGAGAACGCGTCGACGAGTGACTCGCGAATACGGTCGTGCAGCGCGAGAATCGCGGGCAGGAGACGACGCGCGTCGCTCACGCCGGTGCCTCCTGCCGATAGTGCGTACTCGGCTGCGACCTGAGCTCGTTCGCCTTGCGGTCGGGGTCCGTGTCGTTGAGGAAGTTGCCCCCGCCGATTTCCGGGCCAGCGAGGTATTTGAGGAGACCGGGGCGTCTCAAGGGCGGGTGGATCTCGATGTGGAAGTGGAAGCCGCGGTGCGGCATGCCGTCGAGTGGCGCCTGGTGAAACGCCATGACGTACGGGAAGGGACGGCGCCAGAGGTTGTCCATGCGCACGACTGCGTCGCTCAGGCTGGAGGCGAGATGATCGGTCTCGGTGGCCGAGAGCTCGGCGATGTTCGCCCGCGTGGCGCGTGGGGCGACGAACGTCTCGTACGGGTAGCGCGCGAAGTACGGCACGAACGCGAGCGCGTGCGGTCCCGAGTTGAGCAGCCGGCCGGCGTGCTCTTCTTCCGCCGCGATGATGTCCTGGAAGAGGACGCGGCCGTGCTCGTTCAGGTAGTTCTCCGACGCTTCGGCTTCGAGCTCGATGGTGCGGAACACGAAGTTCGTCGCGTAGATCTGGCAGTGCGGGTGCGGGTTGCTGACGCCAACGACCTCGCCCCTGTTCTCGAACATCAGGACGTGGCGAACGTTGGGATGTGAGGCGAGCGCCCGGAATTCCTCCTGTAGCGTCTCGAGAAGCCTAACGACGTCGTCGTGCCGCAACTCGGCGAGGGAGCGGTCGTGGCGCGGCGAGTAGCAGACGACGCGCGAGAGGCCGTCCGCGCGGCGGCTCTGGTACGGCGGCCGAGCTGGTTGCGACGGCTCCGGCGCCAGAGGGCCCACGCACGGGTGGTCGTTGTCGAACGCGAAGACGCCGGTGTACTCGGGATTCCGACGGCCCGAGACTCGGCTGTTGCCGGGGCAGAGGTAGCAGTCCGCCACGTACCGGGCGGGAGCAGGCTGGGCTTCTCCCACGGTTTCGCCCTGCCACGGTCGCTGGTCCCGATGGGACGAGATGACCACCCATTCCCGCCGGAGCGGGTGCCAGCGTTCCTCCCAGACCATTCCCCTCCGAACTGGTTGCGGGGTGAGCGGTTGCGGATCGCGACAAATATGTACGCTCGCCTGTGGTGGGGTCAGAACACTCCTCAGCCGGTCATCTCTGCTGCTAGCGTCTGGTCGGCTAAGCCTGCATCATCATGGTCCCGAGATGCCGACGCTGGCTCGAGGCACGCTGCTCCGTCCCGTCGCCATACCAGGAGGCCCCATGCGAAAGTCCTTCCTGCTTGCCGCTTTCGTCGTCGCCGCGTGCTCGAAAGAGGAAGCACCGGTCATCGATTCCGCCGCAACCGCCACAGCGCCGCCACCGGCTACCCTCACTGCCGCCGACGTGGCCGGCTCCTGGACCGGCACTATCCGAGAGCAGGGTACTGATTCCGTTACCAGCTTCACGACCTCGCGAACGAGCGACTCGACGGGGATGTTCATCGCGGCAGGCTCCCCGGACTCGATCCCGTACACGGTTCGGTTGGACGCCGACAGCATGATCGTGACGTCGGCGGCGTACCCAGACCCGTCGCTGAAGGGATCTCCGGAAGTGATGTTCCGCTCGGTCGGCCGGTTGAAAGACGGGAAGCTCGTCGGCACAGGAACGACGATGCTCGCGTCGAAGCCCGACTCGGTCGTGAGCCGCTCCACGTGGGAAGCGACGAGAGTGCCCTGAGCTGCAATCCTGGGCCCAAGGCAAAGGCTCAGCCATAACGATCGCGCGCCCCTGTGCCCGCGAAGTGAGGGCGCCGTGACCTATCGTACCCGAACGGGCGGGAGGCCGCGGGTATCATCGAGGGGGTCGTCGGTGGAGCGGGGCGGCGGCCGGACGTCCAAGGGCGCGCAGGACGCGTGACTACCACGAATCAGCGTCTTGCGCGCCTAGCGGCCGTCGCCGGCGTCGCGGCAGTCGTCGCCGCCGCCACGTCACACCGGTCCGCCGCGTCGCTCTTATCGTTAGGCGCCATGCGTCCGGCGCTGGTCGCGGACAGTCTCCGGAAGGGGCCGCCGTGGTGTCTCGCCGGGTCCCAGCCGGCCAAGGCACGGTTCATCCTGGAGAAGGTCCAACAATTCGCCGACACCGCGGACGACGATTCCGCGCTCGTCGAAGTCCGCGCGGCCGCGGGCAACATGTTCCGCGCCTCGGCGGCATCCGTGCAGACCGTGACCCACGAGGCGACCTGCCGAAAGGCGTCCCAGGCGCTCGACCAGTGGTACTGGGCGACCGCGCAGGGCGCGGCGGTCCACTTGGTTAAGGTCGGGACCCGGTACGCGGTTCACGCGCCGGGCGTGAACCGCGGTAAGTTCGAGGAGATGGTCCACACGGACTCGACGTTCAAGAAGCTCGCGACGACGCTCTTTTGATCGGCTCTTGTCCTGCCCGGCCCCTTCGCGCATCACGGATCTCGATGCGCTATGGCGACGGTTTCAGATTTCGGGCGTAGTAGACAGTGCCGCAGTCGAGGTAGTCGGGCGGGCAACTCAGGCCAATGACGAGCGGGTAGCCGAGCTGGGGATCGAAGCTCGCCTCGATGTCGCTGATCATGACGCGACGACGAGCAGGACCGCGACCAGACGAGCTTTCACGGAGACCTCGGTGGGCGGGAC
>DAINRQ010000111.1:3193-20768 GCA_036741775.1 Gemmatimonadaceae bacterium
CGACGAGCAGGACCGCGACCAGACGAGCTTTCACGGAGACCTCGGTGGGCGGGACAGAATCCGTTCGCCAAACCAGGCGGAGCGGACGCAGGTCACGAAATCCCGCTCGCCCCATTTAGCTTCTGTGACGATGCCGACGTCACTCACGTTGCGCGCCGGGCCCGACGCGTTACGCGTCATTCGCGACCGCGGGCTCCGGCCTGAAGACATCGATGTGATCCCGGGAGCGTCCGGGGGCGCGAAGTGGCTCGTGCTCGCCGGGCTCGATCGCTACCTCTTCGGCGAGCTTCTGCAGCAGCCGCGCGAACGGCCGCTCCATCTCATCGGGTCCTCGATCGGAAGCTGGCGCATGGCGTGTCTCGCGCAGCGAGATCCTGTCGCGGCGCTCGCGCGCGGACACCACGCGTACATCTACGAGCAGCGCTACACGCGGAAGCCGTCGGCGACCGAGGTCACGCGCGTGCTGGGTCGCGCGCTCGATCTGCTGCTCGGACCGAGTGGGGCGGACGAGATACTCGCCCATCCGTGGATGCGCGTGCACGTCATCACGGCGGAGCTGCGCGGACTCGGCGCGACCGGACGCCGGCCGATGCTGCTCGCGTCGCTCGCCCTCGCGATCGCCGGGAACGTCATGAGCCGCCGCACGCTCGCGCTCCAGATGCGGCGGTGGATCTTCCACTCGGCCGGCGCGGATTCGCCGTTCACGCGGCTGACCGATCTTCCGACGCGTCACGCTCCACTGACGCGCGAGAACGTGCGTGCCGTGCTGCTCGCGTCGGGCGCGATCCCGCTCGTGTTGGAGGGTGTACGAATTCCGGGCGTGGACGGCGGGGGACTGCACTGGGATGGCGGCGTGCTCGACTACCATCTGGATCTCGACTTCGGCGCCGGCGACGGGCTGGTGCTGTACCCGCACTTCTATGCGCACGTGGTGCCGGGATGGTTCGACAAGACACTCCGCTGGCGCCGGGCGGCAGCCGCGAACTTCCGCCGGGCGTTGCTCATCGCGCCGTCCGACGCGTTCGTGGCGTCGCTGCCCGGTGGCAAGATTCCCGATCGGCGGGACTTCTACACGATGCCGGAGGAGGAGCGGATGCGGCGGTGGCAGGTTGTTGTCGAGGCCAGCGCCGCGTTAGGTGAGGAGTTGCGGGAGCTCGTTCAGACCGGACTGATAGCGGAGCGCGTGCAGCCTTGGTAAGCATCGCTGCGGCGTGTCCGCTTCGCGGCTCGGACGACGCGTAGGCCGCTCAATCGCAATCGGGGCAGTACTCAGTCGTCAGTTCTCAGTCGGCAGTCGTGAGGTCCCAGTCATCCAGTCGTGAGTTTGTGAGTACACCCTACTCGGAACTCATGACTGGATGACTCAGGACTGATGACTCCCGACTGGGAACTGACGACTGAGTACTGCCCAACCGCGGCACTGAAGCCCCTCGTGCTGGCCACCGAGCCGCGAACCGTCCACGCGCCGGACGCCGCCGCAGATTATCAGTTCCGGTCCCGGTCCGCCTCGATCTTCCAGTAGTCCGTGATCCAGGTCTTCCCGCCGTCGACCGAGCCATCCGCGCGCCACAGGAAGTGATTCGGCGTCACCTGGTAGTACCGGATCCGCGTGATGAGCGCGCCCTTGCCCGTGCCGTAGGTCTGCACCACGTACCGGTCGCCGCGCGCGTCGGCCCAGGATACCCCCGGCGCCCACGGGCTCCCCTGCTTCGCGTTCACCCCGGCGATCTCCCACGTCTTGCGCGCCTGGTCGTATACCCGGTACGTCAGTGTGAAGCTCCGGCTGCCATCGTTAGGGTTGATGAGGCTGAACTTGTCCTCGATCACCTGGCCGTCGTGAATCCGGCGCGCCGACCACGTCCCCGCACGCGCGGGCCAGAACTCCCTCGGCGAGCACGTCGGGTTGCCGTTCTGGTTTGTACACTTCCGGGACTGGAAGCGGATCGTCCAGTTACCGTCGAGGAAATCGAAATCCGTCGGCGTCGATGTCCCCGCGCTGTCGTGGCGGAAGTTCGCGCCGAGCGTGTCGGGCGTCGGGACGTCGGGGACGGACGCAGCGGGCTGCTGCGCACCGGCCCGCGGCGCGAGAGCCGCGACCAGCGAGAGGGTGAGCATGAGGCGTCGCATGGCACTCCGCGGAACGGGTTCACGTTTCGTGTCCGCGATGACATACGAGGGTACCCTCGCCCGCGACAAGCGGGATTCAGGCGGCGGCTCTCCGGGGCGGGAATCGGCGTCGGCGGCGCAGCCAACGGTCGATGATCCCGGCCGAGCTGTCATTCCGAGACGGGTACCCGCGAAGCGGGCGGTGCTCGCCGTCAGGCGGGCTCGACTCCGGCCGCTTCGCGGCCTCCGCTCGGAATGACAGCCGGTCAGGCGACGTACCGTGCCACGGCCATTGCCGCCGTCGCCAGCACGAGCAGTCCAGCGCCTAACGCGCCGACGGTGCTCATCCTCCCCTGCAGGCGCTGCATCTCCGCCATCTGCTCCGCGGACGGCGGTGCGCCCGACTTCGCGATCGAGCCGGCCAGCGCGCCGAGGCGACGTGCCGTGGGCATTCCCATCGTCAAGCCAAGGGCCGCCGCGAGAATCGCCAGGACGCCCCCGACGCCGAACGTGATCCCGGGCCCCGACCCCGCCCACCCGTTGCCGAAGCCACCCGCCGCGCGCCAGTAGAGCGCGATGCCCGAGAGCAGCGTCAGCGCCATGGACGACATCATGTACACCGGCACCTTCCGCACCTGCGCGAGCTGCTGCATCACCTGTCCGCCCACAGGGCCGATCGCCCGAACCGTCGGCACGATGAACGCCGCCATGAACAGCGCCGAGCCCACCCAGAACACGCCGGCGAGGACGTGTACGAGTCTGAGGAAATGAATCATGGGCCGGAAATATGACGATCCCGGGCCATGAAGCAACGCACTCCTCGTCTGGCTCCCGCTCCCCCCGGCCGCTACCGACAGAGTGCTTTCGCGAGCTGCTCCGCGTACTCCGTCGTTGGCGGAACGGCACGTAACCGCGGCGCCGCCTGGATCGGGAATCCGCGACCACCCTTCACGAGGTTGATCTGCGCATCGACGAGCAACGCCTGCATCTCCCGGACATCGTCGCATCGCCGCGTCGACCGTGCTTCGTTCGCTAATCGCTGTGCCAACGAGAGACTCGATGCGCCGAGCAGGAACGCCGTCGTGTCCCACGCCTGCGTGGACTCCGCGAACTTGTAGTAGCGAATCGCGGTCCGGAGCGCCGCCAGGGTATCCGTCCCAGCCCGCTCCGCACCCTGGCCGAGGCTCGCGACCGTGCGAGCGACGGACTCGCGGCTTTCACCGTGCTCCACCCCGCGAGCGAGTGTTGCCGTGACCGAGTCGATGGGGAGGCCGAGGTCGGCTTCGATGCGGGCCTGATGCAGAGTCATGAGCAATCTCATTGGCGCACGGGGAGGCCACTCGGGACCCTGGTCGGCACGACGGAGCTGAGGTTGCGGGCGGCGGGATCCGTCAGCGACTCGAGGAACGCGACGATCTGTCTCTGCTCCGCGTCCGTGAGCCGGAGGGGCTCGCGAATCCGGAAGTCGAGCGTCTCCAGTACGCTCTGCTTCGTGGCGTCGTCGCCGTGGTACATCGTGCGGAGCGCCGCCGGCAGGTTCGACACATCGTAGTTCCGATGCGCCGAGTCGGCGTGGTTGTAGTGCCTGACGACTGCCTCGAGCGTCGGGTACGCCCCGTTATGCATGTAGGGTGCGGTGAGCTCGACGTTGCGCAGCGGCTGTACGCGGAACGCGAACCGGTACTGCGGGATCTGCGGGAGGTCCGCCCCGCGGCCGATGTCGAGTGGTGCGGCGTCGCCGACGCCGGGCCCGATCTGCGGAACACCGATGTTCGCGAAGTCCTGGCCGCCGAGCAGCGGGCCGGAGTGGCAGGTGGAGCAACGAGCCTTTCCGAAGAAGAGAATGGCGCCGCGCTTCTCGTCGGTCGTCATGGCGCGGTTGTCGCCGTGGAGGAATCGATCGAACGGAGAGTTCTGACGGGTGAATGCGGCGACCTCGAACGCGGCGATGGCGTTGGCGGCATGCTGGAAGCCGAGCGCGGAGGCAGCCGTGCCGGGGAACGCGGCGTTGAACTTCGCCTGGTACTCCTGGATGGCGAGCAGCCGCTTCATCGCGGCGTTCCAGACCTCGAATGGTGATGCGTCGGCCACCACCGCGAGCTCGTTAGGCTCGCCGGCGACATCCACGTCGCCCGGCTGGCCACGCATCTCGTGACGGTTCAGCACCGGAAGCATGGCCTGCGCCGCGAGCAGGTTGGTCAGCCCGCCCGGCAGGGTGACTCCGGCCGGCGTCTTGAACCGACCGAGGCCGCCCTCCTCGTTCACGCTGCCGTCCCAGAAGAGGTAGAAGAATCCAAGCCCCTGGTTCAGCAGCGAGGGCGCGTTGCGCGGCACGAACTGGCGTCCGTGCCCCAGCGTCCGCGTGATGCCTACGCCCGTTCCCCCGGTACCGATCGGCAGCGCCAGCGCGTCGCCCGCGGACACCGTCGGATCGTGGCACGTGGCGCACGAGACGTCACGGTTGCCGCTCAGGACCTTGTCGAAGAACAGCGATCGGCCGAGCTCCACGAGCGCCGGGTTCTGCTCGGCGACGGGAAGGAGCGGCACTGCTCCCCAGACTCCGATGGTCTGGCGCAGCTCCGCGTCGAGCGTCAGCTCACCCGTGGGCTCGGCGATCGAGTACGACTCCTTGCAGGCGATCGCGATGGGCAGCAGTAGCAACGAAGCGTACGTTCGTCGATTCATGGTCCACCTCGTGTCTGTCATCCCGAGCGAAGCGAGCGATCCTCGGGCGGCTGGTAGACGGCGCTCTATCGGGACGCCGAGGATTCCTCGCCTGACGGCTCGGAATGACTGTTACTTGAGTGCCACCGAGAGCGAGATCTGATGCGTCGTGACACGCACGTCGTCGAAGGCAGGCGCAGTGGTGAACGGGATGAACGAGCTGAAGCCCGGGCGAACCGCAACGTCCGGCACGGCTATTCCCCCGACCCCGTCGAAGCCCGGCCGCCCCGCGCCTGACGTCAGGTTTCCACGGTACCGCAGCTCGGCCCCGACCAGCCGCAGACTCACGCCCCAGCTCCGCGTCCATTCATTCCACGACTGCGTACTACGTTGCTCCTGCTCCAGCACAGCGTCGTGCTGCTCGAGGCGATAGCGCACTGCCCGCAGCTGGCCACCGGCTTCGAACGTCAGGGCGGCGGTAGATGAGAGCGGCGCCGTAGCACCGAAGCCGGCGCGGAGAATTCCATTCGTGAACCGGAACTCGTTATCGAGCGTCGTCACGCCGGCTGCGATCGGCACGCCGGTGCGCGTCTGCGTCGCCTCATCGGTGCGATCCCAGCTCTGGCTCCAGATCGGCTCGAAGATCGCGTCGACGCCGAACGTCCAGTTCGACGCCGAGCGCGCGATGCCGACACCCAGATCGTAGGCGTGCGCACGCCCGGCGTCCGACGGCACCTGCGGCAGGTCGTAGCTCGGCATGCGGGGCTGGTCGATCCGATTCGCGGTGAGGATACCGCCGATCCGCCAGCCCGAATCCGCGAGCGGGCGCGTGTACCCGAGATGCAGCCCCCAGGTCTCGACGCGATCGGCGTTAGGCTCGAAGCGCGGGACCACGGTCATCGTGCGCTGGGACGGCTGCCAGAAGACGTCCATGAACGCCACGTCGTGGTTCATACCAACGCGATGGCGCAGCACGAGCGCCTCGAATGACTGGCCTCGCCATTCCTTGAAGAGCCCGAGCCTGACGTCGGACGCGTCGCCGCCTTGGCGAACGCTCTGACTCCCCGGGTAGTAGAGGTCGACGCCATCCATCGCGTTCAACGCCCACCACGAGGCGCTGGCCGCCACCGAGACCGTGCCGAACCGCCGACCGAGCGTACCGTGCACGTACCGATTGTTGCGCGACGGTTTTTCGGGCTCCGACGTCGTCTGGACGCCGCCGACTCCAGCGAAAATGGGAGGGCCCTCGAGTCCGTCCGGGCGGGTGCGGTCGAGCTCCTGCATCGCCACAGCGAATTGCGTGAACCACGCGCCTGACGAGATCGAGGCGCCGACAGGCAGCGTCAGACCGCCGCCCGCCTTACGCGACACCGAGAAAAAAGTGGGCGCACCGAACACGCGCACACCGCCGAAGCGATTGCCCTTCGCGGGGTTCACGAACGCGTCGAGCGTGGAATCGGGGAGTGCGATGGACAGCCCGCCCATCCCGAGGTTCGCCGAGGGGAGGAAAGCGAACTGACCACCGTCGGCGATGGGGGCGGTCTTCACGGCGATGAGCTGCGCATGTGCCGCGCTGGATGCGGCGGGGGCCAGGACGAGAACCGCGATTCGACACGCGACTGCTCTGGCCTGACGCCAAGAGCCCGCGTGGCACGGGGCCCCGAGGGTGCGGGTCGTCATTGGACCACCTCGATGCGAGATGTGACGCTGACGCGCTCTGACGCTTACGCTATGTAAGCTTTACCCACGTGTCACCGGATGCGTCACATCGATCGGCGGGACCCTAACGACCGAGCGGTCTAGTCGTGATCCACGCGGCTGTCATTCCGAGCGTTAGCGAGGAATCCTCGTCATCCCGGTAGAGGGCCTCTCTGTCCGGACGCCGAGGATTCCTCGACTGCGCGCCTTCGGCGCTCCGCTCGGAATGACCTCAGGTGCACCCCGGCATGCGGAACGCGCCGATGCGGGTCGAGTAGTTCACCGCATCCTTCTTCAGGTAGTCACCCACGTACCAGATCGTGCAGTCGTCGCTCGGATCCACTGCCGTCTGGGTGTAGTCCTCCCAGCGGAGCGTGTTCGTCTGGGCCCCTTCGCCTTCCGCCAGGATCGTTTCGCCCAGGGTGAGTTGACCCTTCGGATCGTCGGCCAGGCGGCCCGCGAACCGTTGCCCGGCGAAATGGGGAGTGCCACCGAACGAATAGCCGATCCCGATGTTACCTCTGCTATCGATGGCGGGGCTCGCCATCCAGCGGAAGAAGCCATCGGGCGCGTACGTCCCCTGCTGGTAGAGCGTGACGTTGCGCTCTCCGTCGAGGCGGAACTCGTACCAGCGGACACCGCCGCCGCCGGCCGAGGTGTTCACCGAGTGCACGGCGACGAGCGACTCGCGATCGCCGATCCGGCGGTAGACGAGACGCGCCATGATCTTGTCGCCCTGGGCATCGAGGCGACGGTCCGTCCCTGGTTGCGGGACGCAGTTCGTGAGCTGGCCGTCGCAGAGGTACCGGTACGGCGCCACCGCGATCTTGGTTGGGCCTACAACCTTCGTCCGGGACGGGTCGTCCCAGTCGACCGTGAACGTCCAGACGTAGATCCCGTCGTCCTCCATGATCTTTCGCAGCTGCGTTCCCCCGGTCGCCATCATGATGTTCGGCGCGCCGGCGGGTGGAAGCTCCTTACCGTCGAGGTCGGCGTTGTTGAGAAAGTTCACGTCGGCGATAATGACACACTGCTCGGTCGCCGCCTCGCCTTTCAACATCCGGGCGCGATCGACGACGCACGCGTGCTTCTCGATGACGTCGTCTCCCGTGCTCGTCGGCACGTAGTAGCCGTCGGGCCACACGGCGGGCCGCGGGTAGTCCGGGAAGAGCGGCCGCACGAACTCATATCTATAGTAGGGGCCAAGCGGGTCGGGCCCGACGCTCAACGCGTAGCACATGGCGTAGAGCCCCGAGTCGCGCGGCGGTCGCACGCCGGGCGGACGCTGGCGGGTGGCATTGGCGCTCTCCGGCGGCGGTGGCGGTGGCTCGTACAAGCGCGTCGCCTCGCCCGGTTGTCCGGGCCGTCCCCTCACACTCTCCGTCGCCGGCTCTCCGGGCTTCGGCGCCGTCGGGTCGTCGGGCCTAACGGGAAGCCGGCTGAAGATCGGCATGACGATGAGCCACCGATCGCCGAGCTGATCGTAGCGCGCGACGGCGTCGCCATTGTTGCGCGCCTCGCACCCGCCACCGAAGTCCCTGAACACGTTGCGGGTTTCCACCGGGCCGTACAGCACCTTCCCGGTCGTGTCGAACTGCTTCCCCTTCTTCGTGAAGATCGCCATGCGCGTGTTCACGATTTGCACGATGTGATCTGGGCCGACGGCGATCGTATTGTCGGACGGGTTCCGTTGCGTCGATGTGCCCTGCGGCCCAACGAACCCCACCCCGAGCCCGTCGAAGCTCGCCACCAGACGCGCCGGCGCCCGGGTCCCGAACGTCGTCTGCTCCACCTCGGCCGATCCACGCGGAACGGTGATCGTCGGAACCACCGATGCCGGTCCCTGGTCCTCATTGTCCTCCCGACCGGTGGCGGCGAGCGCGTGCGGTGGTGTTCGCTCGCTGCCACTTCCACCGGCGGCGCGGACGACCGAGCCCATGGTGTCGGGCGCTAGGCGGCCCGAGAGGTCGAACGAGGACGCGGCCGTGACGATGACCCTGCCCTGGCCAGCGCGCGGCGACTCATCGTCGTGAGTCTCGGTACACCCGGCCACAGCCACGACGCCGGCGACTGGTAGTGTGAGGAGTCGAAGCGCAATGGCGCGAAACCGATGCATGGCGAATGCGGCGAGGTGGTTGACTGACTTCACGATTGCGACCAGACGGGGCGGTACGCGTTGGGTCCAAGCTACGCGACGTCTCGCGTCCGGCCAGCCCACCAGTTTGTCATTCCGAGCCAGGCACCCGTGACGCGGGTGATGAGGAATCGCTGTCATCCTCGTAGAGGGCTGTTCTCTCTACCGGGATAGTCTGCGAAGACCTGACGCAGATGGCCGCAGATTCCGCGGAGATGAAGGGGATGCTCGGGATCCGGCCGTTTCCGCCCCATCCGCAGCTATTGCCGTTCCGACCGGCCCGGCGCGCCGGACCCTACGCGCGCGGGCCGCAATTCAAAAGGATGGCCGAGACCGCGACCGCCCATTTCGTAGCGAAAGCCGACCAAATCGGGAATACGACTTGCCCTGAACCACGAGCGTCAGGAGGGGCAATGGCCAACAACTCGAGGCAACGAGCCCGACGAACGGTCGAGCGAGAGCGCCGGAAGGCGCAGCAGGAGGAGCAGGAACGCACCGCCGGGTCCGCGAAAAAGACGGCCGAGGCGCGCGTGAAGAAGCTCGAACAACGCAGCGGATTCCGCCGATTCCTGTTCCAGAACGGCCTGAGCCTCGCCGCCTTCGGGCTCTTTCTCTTCTCGTTCGCCGGCCAGATCCTCGCCGGTCATCGTTTCTATAATGAAGAGCAACGCGCGCACGCGGAGGCACCGATCGCGCTCGGCCAGTACCTCCAGAGCGGTGCATTCATCGAGGCAACGGCCGAGAACTGGGAGTCGGAGTTCTTGCAGATGGGCCTGTTCGTCATACTCACCGCGCTTCTCTACCAGCGTGGCTCGTCCGAGTCGAAGCGGCTCGAGGCGCCCGAGACTGTGGACCAGGACCCCCGCGAAGCGCGCGATGACCCGAGCGCGCCCTGGCCGGTGAGATACGGCGGACTCCCTCTCACCCTCTACAAGCACTCGCTGACTATCGCGCTGTTCACCCTGTTCGCGATCTCGTTCGTGCTGCACGCGGTCGGCGGTGCCATGGACTATAACGAGGAACAGCAACAGCACGGCGGCAGGGCGGTCTCCGCCCTCGGCTACATCGCTACGAGCCGCTTCTGGTTCGAGTCATTCCAGAACTGGCAGAGTGAGTTCTTCTCCGTCGGGGTGCTGGTGATTCTCTCCATCTGGCTCCGCCAGTACGGGTCGCCGCAGTCGAAGCCCGTTGCGGCGGCGGTGGGGGACACGGGCGAGTAACTCCGCCCGCGTCGTCAGTCGCCTGGTGGACGGATACCACACACCACGCCGTCCACTGTCGTTAGGCAGACGCGAGCACCGCCACGGCGGCCCCGGCGGTGACGAGGAGCAGCGCCGCGAGCACGGCGTCGTATCCGGCGAGGACGCCGGCAGCTCGGCTCGCCTCGTAGAGGAGCGACGCGCCGATCGGCGCCACCGATCGGGCGAACGCGATGAGCAACGCGAGGACGCCGCTGATGCTGCCGTAGTTGGCGTGCCCGAATCGATCGGCGAGCAGGGCGGCGCGCGCCGGCGTGATGGCGCCGAAGCCGGCGCCGAACAGCACCACGAATACCCAGACGGCGAGTGCGCTCTCACTCACCAGCACGGCGGCGAGCGCCGGGATCTGTAGCACGAAAATCGAAGCCGTCACCGCCGCTCGCGGCAGGCGGTCGCCCAGCGGCGTGAAGATGAGCCGGCCGGGAAGCGCCATGAGACCCAACACGCCCATCGCGCCGCCCGCGAACGCGGGGCTGAACCCGCGCTCGAGCAGGAGCGGCACGAGATGGACGGTCACGACGGTCGAGCTCAGGGCCGCAAGCGCGAACGCAACCGCCAGCCATCGGAATGGCCGGCTGCGAACGGCGGCGGTCGGCGACAGGAACGGCTCGTTAGGCGCCGAGTGCCCGGCTGCTAACGGACTGTCCGTTCCACCGCTGCTCGACGCCAGGGCACCGCCGTCCGGCACGAGGCCAAGGTCAGCGGGCCGCCTGCGGAGGACGAGCGCGTGCGGCACCGCCGTGAGGACGGCAAGGATTGCCGCCAGCCACACCAGCGCCGACCGCCACCCGAACCGGCTCACGAGTGCGGTCGTCAGCGGAACGAAGATCACTGACGCGAAGCCACCGATGAACGTGAGCAGCGTCAGCGCGCGACCGCGGCCGTCGCGGAACCATGTGGCGACCACCGCGAACGCTGGCTCGTAAAGCACCGCCGCGAGCGCCACGCCCATGACCCCCCAGATCAGGTAGAACGCCTCGAGCGATTGAACGCGAGACCACGCCACGAGGAGGATCGTCGCCAGGACGGACCCGGCCGTCATCAGCGCACGGGCGCCCCGACGATCGACCCAGCGGCCTAACGGTATCGCCGAGACGCCGAGCACGAGTTGCGAGATGGAAAAGGCGCCGGTGATCTGCGCCTTCGACCAGCCGAGCTCCTGCCCCATGGGGGTAATGAACACCGCGAAGCCGTACGACAGGATCCCGTACGAGACCGTCGCGGTCACGCCGAGCGTGATGACCAGCGCCCACCCGTAATACCAGCGGCGCGGCCACCACGCGGGACTCGCTGTCATTCCGCTCGGAATGACAACCGCACTCACGCGCAGCAGGCCGCGCCGCCCGGTGTCGCGGTTGCTTTCGCATCCGCTCGGCACGTGTCGTCGCAGTGATCGTCGCAGTTCCCGTTGCAGCCGCACCCGCACGCCGACGCGACGGTTACCGGCTCTGGTGCCGGCGCCGTAGCAACCGGCGCAGCAACGACCGGCCTCGGCTCACTGGGTGCCGGCGAGCGCGTGCGCGCGCGGCCGAGCGGGGTCGGGGCGACCGGCGCGGTCGAGCAGCACGCCGCTCCGCCCACGAGGTCCGTCTGACACACGCCGGTCTCGGGTAACACGAGCTCGACGTTCCTCGCGCCCGCTTCGTCGCCCACGAGCGCGCAGGCGACCGACCGCACCTGCTCGTATCCGGTGAGCAGCAGAAACGTCGGAGCGCGCCCGTAGCTCTTCATGCCAACGACGTAGTAGTCCTGTTCGGGATGCGCCAGCTCCGCCGCGCCGTGTGGGTAGACGGTACCGCAGCTGTGCACGTTCGGGTCGATGAGCGGTGCGAGCCGCACCGGTGCCTCGAGCCACGGGTCGAGCTCGAGACGGAGCTCGCGAGCCAGCGCGAGATCGGGTCGGAACCCGGTGGCAACGATGATCTCGTCCACCGGTCCCAGGTTGCTTCCGTCATCGCTTTCGATCGTGAGTGCAGCGCCGAGGGGTCGCACGTGGACGGCCCGGAAGCCGGTGACGAGCCGGACGCGTCCGCGGTCGACGAGTCTCCGGAGACGGCTGCCTAACGCGCCTCGGGCCTCGAGCTGGTCCTTCTGCCCTCCACCGAACATGAGGCCGATGTCCTGGCGGCGGACCGCCCACACGAGCTCGGTGCCGGGCGCCTCGTCGGCCAGCGCCGCCAGATCGAGGAGCGCGTTGAACGCCGAATGCCCGCTGCCGACGACGACCGTGCGCCGCCCCGCGTACCGCGCGCGCTCACGGTCGAGGACGTCGGGGATCCCGTACCGGACGTGGCTCGCGTGCTCCACCTCGCCTTCGGCGACGAGACCGCTCGCGCCTAACGGGTTGGGTGCGAACCACGTTCCCGACGCGTCGATCACGGCGCGGGCCTGGACTCGCTCCGTCGTGCCGCCGGCCGTCTTCACGACGATCTCGAACGGCGCGTCGGCGCGACCGGTCGTCTTCACCTTGTCGAAGCCACGCCGCGACACGGACGTCACTCGGCTCCCGACGCGAACGTGCCGCGCGATGACTGGCAGGCGGGCGAGCGGCTCGAGGTACTGATCGAGCAGCTCGCCACCCGTGGGCAGATGCTCGGGGTCCGGCATCGTCCATCCGGTGGGCTCGAGCAGGCGGAGCGCCGCGGGGTCCACGAGGAACTTCCACGGGGAGAAGAGGCGCACGTGCGACCACTCCCGGATGGCGGCGCCGACCGCGTCGCCGGCTTCGAGCACGAGCGGCGTCTCGCCCTTCTCGAGTAGGTGGGCGGCGGCGGCGAGGCCGATGGGCCCGGCGCCAATGACCGCGACGGGGAGGCGGGTGCCGTCAGGCACGGTCCGGGGCGGGGCAGCGTAGGCGGCAGTCATTGCGGGTCTCCGATTCTATCAAGAAATGTTGATGTGTAGGGCGAAAAAAAGGCCGCCGAGGTTTACCGGCAGCAGGAGTCGCTTGCGCCACTGCTACCAGCCGCGGCATGCGACGCGCGACGCTTCGAGCTGGTTGTGCGGTTGGATCGGTTCAGCTGAACGAGCGATGGCGCCCCCGCCCGTGACTGCTGCAGCTCGGCCAGATACGCCTCCGCTTCTGCGAGCCGTTCGGAGACGAGCGCGTAATACGACCAGCGGCCGGCTTTCCTGTCGGTCACGAGCCCCGCGTCGCGCAGCACCTTGAGGTGGAAAGACAGCCGCGACTGCGCGGCGTCGAGATCCCCCTGAAGGTCGCAGACGCACCGCTCCCCGCCGCGCAGCATGTCGAGCACCGCGAGGCGGGTCTCGTCGGACAGCGCGTGAAAGAGTTGGGCGATAGACGCCCGGCCAGCCGGGGCGGTGCGGATAGCAGTGGAAGCCATGGACCGATGATACATCAACGATTGTTGATGTGTCAAGGCCCTGTGCTGTCATCTCGAACGCAGCGAGGCGAGGGCGCTGCCCCGGTCTAGAGGAGAAGTGAATGGGCTCCAATTGCCGAGGACCGCCGTTGCGATTCGACGGCCCCCCCTACCGGGAGCCGGAATCCAAGTAGTGAGTAGCCAGTCACGAGCAACCAGTAGATCAGTAACGACTGAACTACTGGCTACTCTTTACTGGCTACTCATTACTTGGATTCAGGCTCCCGAAAAAGGAAGCTCCACGCGCCACCAAGCCCGCCCGACGCACACAGCTACTGACTGGTCTTGCTCTCAGCCGCTCTTCCAACGAGCCGCTCGACGATGACGACATCCCTCCACACCCCATCGAGCCGAGCGTGCCGCTCGTAGGTGCCGACCTCACGAAACCCGTGCCGCCGGCACAGCGCGAGTGACGCCTCGTTCTCCGGGAAGATCCGCGACAAAACCTTCCAGAACCCCGCCCGCTCGAGCGCCGGGATGAACGCCCCCATCAGACGGTCGCCAACGCGCATCCCCCGCGCCGACTCGGCCACGTAGACCGAGAACTCCGCGATGCCGCGGTAGCAGTCACGCGGGCGGTACGACGACGCGGCCACGAACCCCACCAGCTCGCCGTCGCGCTCCGCGACGAGAATCGGGTACCGCCCGGTCGCGAACCACCCCTCGATGTCGGCAGCCGAGCGCTCGCGCGTCTCGAACGTCGCCATGCGGCCGCGAATCCCCTGATTGTAAATGTCGGCGATCGCCGGAGCGTCATCGATCCGCGCGGGACGTATCTCCACCATGGTCACTCGTCAGGCAATCAGAGCGTGAGGCGCACGCCACCGTTCACCGTGAAGCCGCTGAGCTCAGTCCATGCGTCGGTGGTCCAGCGACCACCCTTACCACGCGTGGGGAGGAGGAGCGGATCGTAGCGCGTCTGGCGCACGTTGCCGATGTTCTCGAGGTTGAGAAAGATCCGCGCGACGCCGGCCGGAGTCGCAACCCACCGCTCGCCGAGGAGGCCGACGACCACGTACGGCCGGCT
Organism: Gemmatimonadaceae bacterium; assembly: GCA_036741775.1. Taxonomy (GTDB): domain Bacteria; phylum Gemmatimonadota; class Gemmatimonadetes; order Gemmatimonadales; family Gemmatimonadaceae; genus JAJKIV01. Next base: position 17,468 of record DAINRQ010000111.1, read on the forward strand.
GGTCGCGCGGTACGGGTTGTCCTCGAGGGACTGACGGCCCGTGTAATAGACCTCCAGGCCAACGCGATACCGCTCCTCCTCCTCGAGACTCGCCACGACGCCGGCCGTGTGCCGAGGGGCGAGCGGAACGTCGCGCCTAACGACACCGCCCGCATCCGGGTCCCACTCCGTGGCACGCAGGTACGCGTACGTGGCCGTGACACGCGCCGGACTGCGAACGAGGCGTGCGAGCAGCTCGGTCCCCCACGTGCGTGCCGTCAACGGCGCGTTGACGAGCATGAGCGGCGGTGGATCCGACGACCCGGGCACGGCGTCGATGTCGATCGCAGCCACCGCATGGGAGAGCCGCGACGCGAACAGGGTGGCATTGAGCTCGACGTCGCCGAGCCCCGAGCGCACCGGCCCGTTCACGTCGAACGACCCGCCCACCGCGCGCTCCGCCTCGAGCCCCGCGAGCGGACGCAGCGCCGCGAGCCCGGACACCTCGGTCTCCTCCGTGAACGGCACCGGCGCGAACGTCCCGCCGCCACCCGAAAGCCGCACGGTCCACCCGCCGAGCGGCGAGGACTCCGGCGCGCGCACGAGCGCCGACACGCGCGGGCTCACGATGGTCGCGTACTCGTTATGCCAGTCGATGCGCACACTTGCCGAAAGCGCAAACCACGGCACGGGATCCACGTCCGCCTGCGCGAACAGCGACGGGACACGAAAATCGAAGTCGAACCCCGCAACGTCCTCGTTCCGGTACCGCTCGGACTGATAGGCGGCGCCAACGACGTACGTCGAACGGCCGCGAGGCAGTGCGAGCGACGCCTCCGTGAACCAGGTACGATGCCGATCGCGTTCGCTCGCTGGGCCGAACCGGTGCCGGTGACGCTGCTCGACCGCCGACCCGCGCACCGTCACGATGTCGCGCGCGTCGAGGACCCAGCGTCCCACGGTGCCCGCATCCACCCGCCGCGTGCGAAGCGCTTCGACGTACGGCAGCCCGTCAGGCGCCACACGATTGTCGAGCGTCCCGCCGTCGCGATCCTCGGCCGTCACGCCGAGCGTCGCGAACACCGAGTGCGGCCCACGATCGGCGAAGAGCCGCGGACGCGCCACGAGCCGCTCGTACTCCGCCATGTCGGCCCAGCCGTCGTCGTCGAGGTCGTTCGCGCGCTGGCGATGCGCGGACACGAGCAGCGAGCCGCCCCACGGCTCGGTATCAGCAGCGTCGGACGATCCGAGCCGCTGGCTCGCGAATACCACGAGGTCGCTGCCACCTCGGCTCGTCTGGTTGACGAGCAGCTCGCGCGTGGGTTGGTCATCCGGCCGCCGGGAGACGAGATTCACCACGCCGCCTAACGCGCTGGACCCGTAGAGGGCGGATGCCGTGCCCTTGATGACTTCGGCGCGCGCGAGGTCCACCGGCGGGATCTGCAGGAGCCCGAGCCCGCCGGCCTGTCCGCCGTAGAGGGGAAGCCCGTCGGCGAGGAGCAAGGTGTAGCGCCCACGCAGCCCCTGCACCCGCACGCTCGCCCCACCTAACGACGGTGACGTGGTCTGTACCCGCAGCCCGGACGTCTCGTTCAACATCATCGCAATGTCACCCGGCGTCATCGCGATCTTCTCGGCCACCTCCTCCTCGTCGACGACCTCGACGCGGAGCGGGGAATCCTCCACGCGCCGGGCGGTCCGGGTGGAAGTGATGACGACACTCTCCATCTCCGCCGCTTGCTCCTCGAGCGCGATGATGATGGACGTGTCCTGTCCCGCCGAGAGCGTGACCGCCACGGTATCGGGGATGAAGCCGAGCCGCGACGCGATGATCTCGTGGCTCCCCGGCGGCAGACGCAGGCTCGCCCGGCCGGCAGCGTCGGACTGCTCGGCGACGCTCCCGCTACGGACGATCGCGCCACCGACGGGCGCACCGTCGTGCAGTACGCGTACGCGAACGGTGGCGGTGTCTCCCGGGCGCTGTTGAGCTGCTACGGGCAGGGCGATCACGAGCAGAGCAGGCAACCACGAGCTGGCGGAAAAGCGGATGCGCATGCACCAAGTTAGCGCACGGTTTCCCCAGTAAGCTCGCCCGGAGCGCCAGTGCCCATAATGACGTACGGCTCGAGCACATCGAGCTGTGCGCCGCGCAGCACGCGTCGCCCGTCGTCGGACGCGAGGTACGCGGCGAACTTCGCTGCCAGCACGGGGTGCGGCGCGCGCGTGGGGATGGTGAAGGCGTAGACGATCGGCTGCCCGCGCATGGTGATCGAGTCCCGCGGCGTCTTACCAGCCACCTGCACCGACGCCACGGCGTACGTAGCCGAGTCGGCCGGTGCGCTCAGGTCGATGGCTTCGGGAAGCACGACGTACGGCAGCCCGATCCCTTTCGCGATCGACTCGTACGACCAGATGTAATCGAACTCGCCGGCCTCGAGGAGTCCCACGAGGTCCGCTTCCTTCGGGCGCACGTTACGCGCAGGCGCGGTCGTCAGCAGCCGCGACGCGAGGCCCGGCTGGTTGTAGTGCCGCTCGGCCAGCTGCCACACGAGGAGCGTGCGATACCCGTTCGGGTCGAGGCTCGGGTCGGCGCGCCCGACCTGCACGCCGGGCCGAGTGACAATTTGCCACCAGTTGTTGCCGTCGATCTCCGCGGCTCCGCGCGAACGGTCGGTGTACGCGAGCACCATGCGGTTGCGCGCGAACTTCGCGTACCACGTAGCGTGGTCGGGGATCAGGAGGAGGGGGATCACCTCATAGTCGGCGACGCCCACGAGGTCGGGGATCTTCCCGAGCTCGGTCAGCTTTCGCGCGGTCTCGAGGCTGCCGGCGTTTTCCTGGTCGATGGTGACGCCCTCACGGGCGGCGAAGCTGTCGAGCGCGGCGCGAAGCGGGAGGGCGAGGCTGCCGGCGTTGAAGACGACGAGCCGGTCCTGGGCGCCGGCGGCCGAGTCGCCGGTGGGGCCGCCGCGGTCCGCATCGCTACAGCTTGCGAGCCCCAACGTCGCGGCGATCGCGACCGCAGCGCGGGTGAACCGCGAACGACCGGTCGCGTGGGCGGAACGTGTGTCTCGTTTCAGCATGGGGCGTCGCCTGAAAGCCGCGCGAAAGATGCGCCGGAACGTGCCACGGGGCGACCCGCACTCACGAGGTGGCACCGGCTCGCTACTGCCCGCGGGGGCAGTTCTACGGTAGAGCTTGGTGCGGCGGCTTCTCACTGGCTCAATGACGTAGGAACTCGGGCCGGGGTGGGGGGGGGCCCTGGACCGGCTCGTCTGGCCAAATTTGGCCAGACGGGCCCATCTCTCCGCCTCGGCGCCGG
>DAINRQ010000112.1:0-20640 GCA_036741775.1 Gemmatimonadaceae bacterium
GAATCCCATGGAACGTGAGCAGTGAGGCGTTGGGTCTCGCGTGCGCTGGACGCGCCAGGGCCTTCTGACGCGCCTCGCCGCACCTCTCGTGATCGTTATGCCGGTCGCGATCTCGCGCTATCCGCTCGCGCGCGTACGGCTGGCGGCCGCTGCCGCCAGCAGATCCGCCATCCGCTCGTCGTGCGCCGCGTAGCGCGCCCACCCTTCTGCGGTGGAGTCGTACCGATGGTCCTTCATCGTCAGGTCGACACCGTGGTCGATGAGGAATCTCGCAGCGTCCTCATTCCCATTGATGGCGGCCTCGTGGAGAATGCTCGCCGGCTCGTGCGTACTCCAGTTCGTATTGATGTCGGCGCCGCGCTCGAGAAGGAACGACGCGACCTCGAAGTGCCGATTCAACACCGCCCACGCGAGCGCGACGTCGAGGACCATCTGCGTGGTCATCGCTCCCCAACCCAGGTCGGCACGCTTTGGATCGGTGGCAGGGTAGTGGTCCGCCAGGGATCCCAGGACGGGCTGGCCGTCGGCGTCGAACCACCGCGCGACCGCCGCCGCGTTCCCAATGCCCGCGGCATGCGGAAGGTCGTTAGGCAGCGGCCAGATGCGCGTCAGCGTGGGAACGAGGTGCGCATTCCCGTAGCTGAGCGCAAAGGTGATCGCCGATGACTGCGGTGGAGGCTCGGTCCTGAGTACTGCGGGATCGCGGTCCAGGAGCGCCGTGATGAACTGCTCCCGGTCCTTCGACCAGCAGGCCCGCTCGATCGCCGCAATCTGCAGGCGTACGAAAGACGGTTCGAGCACCCAAGGCTCGTCCTCCATCCAGCGGCGGAACGCGGGCAGATCACTGCGGTCGATCGCGTTGGTCATCTGACGAATCACGAATGCCTCCCACAGCGTCGTCTCGTGCCCCTCGGTCGGCCCGCCGCTCCAGTGACTGCCCGGATGATGGCTGAGGAACTCGACGAACGACTGACGGTCCTCCCAGCGATCGATGCGACGTCCGAGCTCCGGATCGAGCGCGATCGAGCGCTCGAGGAGGCGCAACGCAACCGCCGCGTGCTTGAACCGGCACGCGTTCATCAACGCACGACCGATCAGGACTCGCTCTTCAAGACCGGCTGTGTCGTCAGGCTCCCCGGGTTCCTCGAGCCGCGCGTGGACCGCTTCATCGTCGCCTAACGCGGCCAGCACAGGAAGGGTTCGCGGCACCGCGTTCTTTCGCGCGAGCAGGTGCAGCATTCCCGAGGCCCCCGTGGCGATGAGGTACTCCCACGTCGAGCGTTCCACCGTCATGCCTGCGTCGATGAGCATCTCGGCGGCAACGGGCCGGGTGTGGACACGCTCGCGCTCCGGGTCCGAGCAATCGAGTGCGTAGGGTGTGATGGCCGAGTTCAGCGTCTCGCCACGCTCGTCCCGCCACGACACCAGCGCCGGGTATTCGGCCAACAGCGCTCGCAGCCGGTCGTGGTCCTCGTTGTGAATCGCGACCTTGGCCTGCGCAGCAGCCCAGTCGAGTGCGTGGCCCAGACGCTTCTCGACCTCGGCCGTCAGATCCGCCCAGCCGGCGAATCCGTATTCGCGCGCGATGACGAGCTGCGCGCTGCGGTTGGAGAGTGGGAGTGTCGCCCGCGGCAACTGCGTGTGGATGCGAGCGATGGCTTCGCCGTTTCCGGCGGCGGCGTCGCGTGCGAGCTTCTTCGCCTGCTTGCGGAGAGAGTCGAGCGACGGGCGTGCGGGGAGATCCCGGGCAGGGGACATGGCGCCTCCTTTCACGTAACGCCTGTACCCGCTGAGAAAGTCAGGCTGAAAGAAGGTGCATGGCACCGCGTTTCAGTCCACGACAGGTGGGAGTTATTCCCTGGCCGCGGGTGGGAGGCGCCCTGTCCGGCGCGCTGCTGGGAGTATCGCGGAGGCGGGTTCGCGTGTCAAACGGCGCGCCCGTGCATTCCGAGCGGACGTTGTCATTCCCGATCGAAGCGAGGAATCGCGGTCGTCCCGGGGAGTGCTCGTCATTCCGAGCGAGTGTAGCGAGTCGAGGAATCGCAGGCGTCCCGGCAGAGGCACCTACCCCCTACCGGGATGACAGCGATTCCTCGACTGCGCGCCTTCGGCGCTTCGCTCGGAATGACAGCCGATCGCTCAGAGTCGGTAGAACAGATACTCCGTCCTGTACTGCATTCGCGCCTCCTGGCCGACGAACGTGCCGGAATAGCTCGGTGCCGTGCCACCGACCGTGTTCACGCGCTGGATGAACTTCACGCGATGAAACACGCCCGGCCCGTCGGCGACCGTGGACAGCAGGAGCCAGGGAATGGCGTTAGGGTTCGGCGTACAGCGGTCCACGACCGCGCCGACCAGCGTGCCGCCGCTGTTGCTCTCCCACACGGGACCCGTCGGGCCGGCGTAGTGCGTGCCGACGACGCCGTTCCCCTCGGCGTCGGACGCCAGTACCGCCGACGGGCCGGCAAAGCCCCAACTGCTGCCGGTCCAGCGATAGATCTGGACGCCATTCGCGTAGACCCGGAAGGCGAGCGTGCTGCCCGCGGGGGGACGCAAGTTCTGACAGGCGCCGAGGTCTACGGCGCGGTTGCTGGCGGCCCGGCCTGGACTGTTGGGGGTGATGGCAAAGTCGTCAGCCGATGCCTCCTCGGCCGGAGTCAGCGATCCGTCTAGCCGATCTGGACTGACGGGAGTGCCCTCGAGGCAACCGGCCAAGAGCGCCGTCGCCGCGAGCACGAAGGGGTAGGCGAAGCGGTGAATCGTCGTCGTTTTCATTGTTGTGTCCCTCTCGAGCGGCGAGTGCCGCGGGAATTCATCGTGGTTGCGTGGGTGGTGCGCTTCCTTGCCACGCTCGAGAAGGCGCGAACCGGCGACGAATCGAGCCATCACGCTGGACTACGTCATCCGACGTATGGTCTCTGCGGCCGGGCGGAGGAACCATTCATGGCAAGTCCTCCGTCACGCCGCCTTCACACGACGGCGCCGTGATGAGCGGTCACCACGCTCATTCCCTCGAGAGCCACGCCATGAACGCATTCGTGACCTCGCTGCTCGCGCTCGTCATTCCGGTCTGGACCGCCCAGGCGCAGCGCCCGGATCCGGGCAAGCTGATCGGCCGCTGGTCGGGCACCGGGACTTTCTTCAGCGCCGATCTGCGCAAGAAGGTCGATTCGATCCCCTTCGAGCTCGAGATCGACTCCGATCGGTTGGGGAAGGGGCGGCTGGGCGAAGTGCCCCTGAGCGAAGTGCTCGTGAAGCCGAACCGCAATTACGTCGAGATCAGGGGTCGGTTGGCGCGCCCGATCTCATCCGACCCCGCCCTCGCCAAGGACAGGCTCGTCCTCGTCATCACCGCGCTCGGCGACAGCACCATGAACGCCGAGTTCCACCTGAAGACGAACTTCGTGTACGATCTGACGATGCGCGAAGGGCGCGTGGCGCTCACCCGTATGAGGTAGTTCGGAATGACACGCTAGTCGCTCGCCGGCGCTCCGCCAGACACGAGCTTGCCCTCGCGCCACAGGCGACGCACCTCGGGGAGCGAATCGAAGAACCAGCGCAGATCCCTGAGCCGCTGGTCGCCCCATTCCTTCTCCACGCGAATAGTCGCGGAGTAGTAGAAGTAGACGAACGACGGATCGCTCTGCTGCGCGGCCAGCACCGCGCCGATACCGTCGAACGGGAGATACGCGTTCTCGTCGTTTGAGCTCTCCCACGCGCCGTCGACGAACTCGCGCCAGCCTAACGAGCCAGCCAGCTCGCGGCGGCTGCCATCGGCGTTTCGCAGCGGCGCGGGGCGGGGACGCGAGCCAGGCGGTGCATTGGGATCCACGCGCACCCGGCCGAGCGGCACGAGCAGCTGAAATCGCAGCTCAGGGTCGACCATCCACTCGGCGTATACATCGTTCTTGAGCACGGGCTTGCCCGGCTCGAGCGGCCCGTAGCCCTCGCGCACGAGCGTCTCCATCGCCAGCGCGCGCTTGCGGGCGCGATCTTCGGCCTCTCTCCGAGGACGGTCGCGAAGGTCTGCGAACTGCGCGGTCGGGTCGCGCGTGATGCGGAACGACGCCGCCATCTTGCCGATGACGTCCATGCCTGTCGCGAGATCGATCTCCTTCTTCACCGCATGCCAGGTGATCTGCAGGCGGCGTGCGCGATCCACGTAGTAGAACGTGTGCGCGGGCTCCTCGAGCGCGTTCTGCATGTACACGCCCTCGTCGATCTTCAACGTTCCAGTGCCTACCGCGACCGTGCGCACGGTCTTCCTGTCGTTATACGAAAGACTGTACCGCATGGGGTACGCGTCATACTCCGCATCCGTGGCGTCGGGCGCCATGACCGAGATGATCAGCTGCTGCTTGTACGCCGTGCTGCTCCCGAACGACGCCCAGAAGTAGTCGTCGGAGAAGGTGAACACCAGGCGGCCGATCTGACCATCGTGGGCGCCCTTGTACGCCTGCTTCACGCTTCGCGGTACTCTGATGACGGCGATGTCGGCGAGTGCGCGTTGCGTGAGTCGTGGCTGCGAGAAAAGCACGGCAAAGACACCGAGTGCGAGTGTTGGCATCATGGCGCGCTTGCCTCTCCGCCGAGCTCCGCGATACGCTGATCGCGCTCGAGGGACAGCGCGGCACCTTCACCACCGCTCGTGGCGCTGCTCGCGTACATGTGCAACCAGTGAATCGCGCGCTCACGTGCGTCCATGGCGGCGTCGTGACGCCCGGCTCGCGCGAGCCGCGCGTATCGCTCCTCGTACAGGTTCGCGACGGAGGAGTACGCGCCGATGTGATCGACCGCGCGGAGGATCGCTTGCTCGGCGTCGTCGAGCCGATCCTCGCGCTCGTGGACCACAGCCGTTCGCCACCATTCGGGCCGACCGGCGAACTCGGGGTCCGGCGGCAGTGGGCCCTGGAGCGAGCTCAGAATCACCTCGGCCGTGTTCATCGCCCTCGTCATGTTCTCGCGGTCCGCAGTCACTCTGCAGACGAGCGCCAGTCCTTCGCGATGCGACGCGCGCGTGAGGTAAGTCTGATCGAGTTGCTCGCCGTCGATCTCGAGATCGCGCGCGGCGAGACACGGCATGTCCATGAGCTCGAGCATCAGGAACTGCGCCTGTGGGTTGTCGTGCGCCACCGCCTCGCCGATCCGTTCGAGGAGTGCCTGCAGCGCGTCCGGTTCGGATGGTCGGAGATCCAGGTTGATCTGAACGCGACCGTCCGGATCGAACACGAGCGTGCGTTTACCATCGTCGATGACGTGCCAGCCGAACGGCACGCGAAACACCGAGTCGATGGCCGCGCACCCGACGCTGGCGAACTTCGACCGCGTCACGACCATGATCACGCGGGGCACGAGCCCGACGCCGCCGTCGCGGAGTCGCGCGTTGATGGGGTGCTCGGGGTCGAGAGACGATGGGTCGTCGGCCAGAGCGACGTCGACGGCCTGTGTCGGCTGGTCGTTAGGCTCGAACACGTAGTCTTCGGCCGACGTGCTGTCACTCCGAGCGGAGCCGCGCAGCGGCGCAGTCGAGGAATCGCCGTCGTCCGGAGTGGGTTGGATCAGGGCGAGCGCATCCACCGCCGTGAGGTCGACGGCCGGCTCCGACGTCATCTGGCGCAACGGAACCGCCGTGATGCCGTGCACTTCGTCCAGAGTGAACGAGCCGAGCAGACGATCGAAGTCCGCCGCCACGCTCGACCAGAGGGCATCTGGCGCGAGTGTCCCTATGTTGTACAGCCGCTTCCCATCCTCGAGAAAGACCGACCGCGAGCGCATTGGCCCCATCTCCGACGGCATCGTCGCATCGACGAGAACGCACGGCATGCGGTTCACGCGCGCTTCCCTTACGCGCTCGATCTGCAGGTTGTTCTGCGCGGCGAGGTATTCGGCCCAGTCCTGCACCGTACCGTCGTCGAAGGCGGGACGCGCGGCAATCGTGACCATCACCGCGCCGTAGGGTGCCATGCAGACGACGAGCGGAAGGAACACAGTGGGGTTCGTGAGGTCGTACGTCTCCTCCGGGAGCGGGACGTTGACCCAACCGTCCGGAAGCAGGCAGGAGCAGGCCAGCATCGAGCGCCCGTCTGGAACGAAGTGGTGTGTGGTGAAGGTGGTATCGCTCACGAGTGGCGTCCGGGTTCGTCGTCGGGAATCGGGCCGGCGAAGGTGCGTGAACTTACCGGCCTCGTCAACTGGCACCGCTCGTAGGCCGCGCACAGCCCCACGCTATGTTGCACCGTATGACACACATCGCTTACCTGGGCACCGGACTTCTCGGGAGCGGGTTCGCCGAAGCCGCCGCGAAGCGCGGAGATCAGGTGACCGCGTGGAATCGCACGATCGAGAAGGCGCGGGCACTCGAGCAGTTCGGCGTGAGCGTCACGCCGACACCCGCTGACGCCGTGCGCGGTGTCGCGCGAGTGCACCTCGTGCTCAAGGATGACGCGGTCGTCGAGGCAGTGATCGCGGCGCTCCGACCCGGCCTTCCGCCCGATGCCATCATCATCGACCACACGACGACGCAGCCCGCGCTCACCGCGGCGCGAGCGCGCCGATTGAACACTGAAGGTGTGCGGTACCTGCACTGCCCCGTGTTCATTGGCCCCGATGCCGCGCGGGAGGGAAGGGGGACGATCCTGTCGTCGGGCGCTCGGGCACTGTTCGATTCGGTGAAGGACGACCTCTCGCGCATGGCGAGGCGCGTCGAGTACCTCGGCGAGCGCCCCGACCTCGCCGCGGTCTACAAGCTGTGCGGGAACGCGCTGATCATCGGGGTGACCGCACTCATGTCCGACGTGTTCGCCATCGCGCGCGAGTCCGACGTGTCTTCGCAGGATGCGCTGAGGCTCTTCGACTTCTTCAACCCGGCCGGGATATTCACCGGTCGCGGGAAGAATCTGGCTGACGCGGACTTTCGCCCGAGGTTCGAGCTGGCGATGGCCCGCAAGGACGTGCGTCTCATGCTGGAGACCGCGGCGGGGACGCCGCTCATCACCCTTCCCGGAATCGCCGAGCGGATGGATGCACTGATTAAGGAGGGCTACGGCGCGGACGACATGGGCGTCATCGGGAAAGATTCCGTCCGTTAGCTTCGTCCCCTCCGATTCGCGACCGTCAGCCCGATGAGCCGCGAGACGACGAGCGCAATGTACATCACGCCGGCGAACGCCTCGAGCATGACGAGCGCGCGGGCCTGGGGCGTCACCGGCAGCACGTCGCTCAACCCCACGCCCGAGAGTACGGCGAAGCTGAGAAAGAGCAGCTCCACCCAGGTGCGCACTCCCTCGGGGTCGAGTGCCGCGCTGAAGCTGCCGGGGAGCATGGCCTGACACGCGACGAATGCGTATCCGAATCCCCAGGCGAGCAGCGTGAAGGTAGCACCAGCCGCGAACAACTCATCGGTTGTCGCCACCCAATCCTGGAGCATGTAGGCCGTCAGACTTCCCGCCGCGTAGAAGTAGAAGGCCGATTCCAGCGTGGCGGTCGCGATAGGCAGAGCCGGATGCGGCGCGATGGCGGCGATCACGGAGAGGATGACCACCAGCACGGCGAGGACGAACGCCAGCCACGTGAGCCATGGCGTGCGTCGTACAACGCGGAGCGCCACGCCGAGCACCACGAGCCCGAAGGCCGTGAAAACCGCGCGCCCTCGTGGCGAGGCTTCCATCCACGGGTAGAGCAGGATGCCGGCGAGCTGCACGACCAGCAGACCGGCGGAGGGGGTGCGGCGCAGGTAGTCGACGGTCACTTTCACGCGCCGGATTCTGCAACTCGTGTGGCGGGCTGTCCATGGTGTGCATGGACGGGGGAGCCGGTCGTCTCCATGGCAGCCATCAGCTATCAGCTATTCGGTTCTCGACCAGGGGCGTTTCATGAAGCACTGCGCTCTGCTCCTCGGCCTCGCGGCGTTAGGTTGTCCGCGACAGCCCGAACCAACGGCGCCGCCGGCTGGGTTCCCACACGCCTATGCGGGGCCTAGCTGCGCGCCATGGGATGGGTACGCCGTCGCCATCGTGTTACGCCGCATGCCACTTGCCCCGGGGGACAGCATCCTCGAAACGGGGGACGAGCCGCGACTTCAGCTCGGGGTGTACCCGCGCGACACACGCGGGCAAGGGGCGTCGGGGCTACGACCGGGCACGTTCCGCTGGCCGAATGAGCCCGAAGTGGCAGGAGGGTCGGTCTGCGAGGACGGCCGGTGCACAGGCCTGCCCGCTGGCACGATCACCATTCGCCAGGCCGACCCGGATGGTCGACTGCGCGGTGCCGTGGACTTGCGACTCGGTGATGATCGCGTCATTCGCGGAACGTTCGACGCCGAGTGGCGGCATCGCACACAGCTCTGCGGCTGACCTCATCGACCGGTGCCACGAGCCGGCGGAGGCGCGCCGGCTCGTTAGGCGATGGGCGTTACCTGCTGCTACCTCCGCGGCGCGATCTCCGCGTGCTCGCAGCTCACCTTCGGGTTCCAGAGGGCGAACATGCCGCTCGGGTTCGGACGCCACGCCCAGATGTGCAATGCCCACACGTTGAGTGGCGGCCCGAGCTTCGCGAACTCCTGACCGAGGAGCACGGGCGGGTTCTCGGACAGAGACAGTGGGACAATGTAGTCCACGCCGACGAGGTTCCGCTGTCCGTTCGGTCCCGGCTCGTACATCACCAGCTCCGGCCGCAGCAGCTCGACCTTGGCGTCGACGAGTCCCTCGTTCAGGTAGTGGAACCCCTGCGCCCCATCCGCCGACTCGGCGCATCCGGCGGGGTACTGCGTGGAGTATCCGGCGTTCATGGCGACGGCGGTGTCGTGAAACTGCGTCGTGGCTTTCCTGACGTCGGCGATGGCTTTCAGCTGCTCTGAGGTCAGCTTTTCGTTGTTCTGGCGAGCCGACGACGCATGCCCGCTATGTGCGGCTGATGCCGAGACGGCGGTTGGTGGTGCGACGGGCTTCTGGGAGCATGCGGCGAACACTGCCGCCGACGCAACGATGAGGGGCGCGGCGATTGGCCGCAGAGTGGCAAGTCGATGCACGAGGCCTCCTTGTGAGAGCAGATGGCTGGCGGGATCGGTTGGGGCACCCACCTTCATGCGGAGAGAAGCCGAAAACGTCGGAAAACCGGCTCATACGCGACCTTGAGCCCCGGTGACCCCTCCCGTATGATCTGCCTCTCGAATGCCTCGAGCGCGCTGCCCCTGCGGAGCTCACCGGCTGCCGGCTTGTCGCCCACGACACCTCTACGCCCCGATGGTCCCCTCTCACGACAACGGCGCGCCTCCGCCGGGTGATCGCCCGCCGAGCTCCGTCGACGCCGGGACGGGGTCAGCCGCACGGCTGGACGACGTGTTTCCCGCCATCTACGAGGAACTGCGCCGGGTCGCGCACCGCCAGCTTCGCGGCGAGCGCACCGAGCACACGCTTGGCACCACGGCTCTCGTTCACGAGGCGTATCTCGAGCTCCTCAAGCTCGACCGGATCCGGTGGCACGGGCGCGCGTACGTCCTCGCCGCGGCCTCGCAGGCCATGCGTCGCGTCCTCATCGACTATGCGGTATCTCGTCGCGCGCAGAAGCGCGGCGGCGGGATGGCAACCGTGCCGCTCGACGACGCGTTTGCCATGGCTGTGTCGCGTGGCGATGAGCTGCTCGCACTCGACGAGGCGCTCGATCGGCTCGCGCTCGTCAACGAACGCTACGGTCGCGTGGTCGAGTGCCGGTTCTTCGGCGGGATGAGCGTTGAGGACACGGCGGAGGCGCTCGGGACGTCGCCGGCGACGGTGAAGCGTGACTGGACGCTCGCCCGCGCCTGGCTCAACCGCGAGCTCGGCGAATGACGCCGGACGCGGCGTCGGAGCGGTGGCGTCGCGTGGAGGAGTTGCTCAGCGCAGCGCTGGAGCGCGATCCGGCGGAGCGCGAGGGCTTCCTGAACACCGCGTGCTCCGGTGACCCGTCGTTGCGCAACGAGGTCGCGTCGCTTCTCGCCGCGCACGATCGACACGGTCCGGTGGATCGGCTCGCCGCGGACATGGCAGCGCTTGGTGCACGTCTCCACACCTCCACCACCTCACTCGCGGGGCGCGCGGTCGGCCACTATCGAGTGCTCGAGCAGGTCGGGGGCGGTGGGATGGGGGTGGTCTACAGGGCGCTCGACACGCGACTCGGACGCACCGTGGCCCTCAAATTCCTCCAGGCTCGGTTCGGCCCGGATGACTCCGCCGCTGAGCGATTCCGCCTCGAGGCGCGCACGGTGGCAGCGCTCGAGCACCCGCACATCTGCACGATCCACGAGATCGGCGAGACGGACGACGGGCAGCTGTATCTCGCCATGCCACTCTACGATGGCGAGACGCTCCAGCAACGGATCGCGCGAGGCCCGTTGCCGATCGCCGACGCGGTGAACATCGCGGCGCAGATCGCGCGCGGATTGGCGAAAGCGCACGCGCGAGGGATCATCCACCGCGACATCAAGCCGTCGAACGTATTCCTCACGAGCGACGGAGTCGCGAAGCTGCTCGACTTCGGCATCGCGAAGCTCGGCGATGTCACGCTCACCGGGTCGGCGGGGAGCCCGTTAGGCACCGTCGCGTACATGAGCCCGGAGCAGGCACGAGGCGAGCGACTCGACCACCGCACCGACGTCTGGTCCCTCGGCGTGGTGTTGTACGAGATGCTCGCCGGAACGCGTCCCTTTCCGGGTGGGGCTGCCGCGGTGGTGTTGACCCGAGTCCTGGAAGCGGAGCCGGCGCCGCTCACGTCGCATCGTCCTGACGTGCCGCCCGGCCTCGAGCACGTCGTCACGACAGCACTCACCAAGGCACCAGACGCTCGCTATCAGTCCGTGCAGGCGCTCGAGTCGGATCTGCAGGCGTTGGGGTTTGGCGTCGTGACTTCCGGAGAATCGAAGCCAAGCGAGGTCGCGACGGGTGGTAGCCGCGCGCGACATTCGCGGCGGTCGTGGGGCACGGTTGGACTCGCGGTGGGCGTAGTGGCCCTCGTCGCGATTGGACTCGCGGGCTGGCTCGCGTGGCGCGGTGAGCCTCAGCCAGCGCCCTCGACACCGGTGACCGCGACGGCGCCGGCGACGATTGCGGTGCTTCCGTTCGCCGATCGCAGCCCTAACGGGGATCAGGACTACTTCAGCGACGGGATCTCGGAGGAGCTGATCGCGACTCTGGCTCGCATCGACGGGCTGCGAGTCGCGTCGCGCACGTCCGCATTCGCGTTCAAGGGCCGCGAGGTCGATGTCCGCACCGTGGGCGCGCAGCTCGGCGTGTCCACCGTGCTCGAGGGGAGCGTGCGCCGCGCGGGCGATCGTCTGCGGATCACGGCGCAACTCGTGAACGTCTCGGACGGCTTTCCGTTATGGTCGGAGACGTACGACCGCGCCGCGGGCGACGCGTTCGCGATCCAGGAGGAGATTGCCCGGTCCATCGCACAGACGCTGCGCGTCAGGCTCGTGGGTGTCGCCGGGGGCTCGAGTGGCGGAGCGACGCCCGACGCCGAGGCGTATGACCTTTATCTCAAGGGACGGCACGCGCTGTATCTGCGCGGGCGGTATGCGTGGTACACTCGCACCGAGGAGGGGCTGCGTTCGGCCGCAGCCTTCTTCGAGCAGGCGGTAGTCCAGGCCCCCAACTACGCTCGCGCGCATTCCGGTCTCGCGGACGCCTATGCGGTGCTGGGTTTCTACGATTACCTCCCGCCAACCGAGGCATTCCCGAAAGCGGAGGCAGCGGCGAAGCGGGGGATCGAGCTCGATGGCAGGCTCGCGGCGCCGCACGCGACGCTCGGATACGTCGAGCTGTATCACAACTGGAACTTTCAGCGCGCCGAGGAGGAGTTCCGTCGCGCGATCGCGCTGGAGTCGAACTACTCGACCGCGCACCAGTGGTACGCCAATCTGCTCACGGCAGCGGGGCGAATGCCCGAAGCGGAAGCGGCGATGCGTCGGGCGCAGGAGATCGACCCGCTGTCGCTCATCGCGAGCGCCGCGCTGGGGTGGGTGCTCTATCACGCGGGGAACCAGCCTGCCGCGCTCGCGCAGCTGAAGCAAACACTGGAGATGAACGCCGATTACGCCGTCGCGCATCTCTGGCGAGGGTGGGCGTTGCAGGAGATGGACTCTACGCAGGCGGCGGTCGCCGCGCATCGCCGCGCCGTGGCTGTGACCGACAGCGGCGCGCTCTACATCGCGTCGCTCGCGCGGTCGCTTGCGCTTGCCGGGGCGCGCTCGGAAGCGGAAGCGCTTCTCGCACGGCTCGGGGTGCGGGCCGACAGCGGACGCTACGTGCCGCCGTACGAGCTCGCGAAGGTGCACGCGGCGCTCGGTCGTCGCGAGCGCGCGCTCGGTCTGCTGGAGCGCGCCCATGCGGAGCGATCGCACTCCATGGTATTCCTGAGAGTCGATCCGCAGCTGGCAGACTTGAGAGAGGAACCGAGGTTCAAGCGGCTGGTGGAGCAGGTCTTTGGAACCGGAAACCGGGAACGGGAAACCGGGAACTGAGAACACCGCCGCTAACGGCTTCCAGCGGTGGTTGCCGTTCCGGTTCCCCGTTCCGTCCGCCTGGCTCACCAACGCGCCTCGTCTCTGTCGTGCGCAGCCCTTAGCAGGCGCCCTGCTGCAGTCGTCGCACGCGCGCCCCGGCAAAGAGAACCGACTCATGCTCCGCAATCCACAGTGCACCGGCCTTGTCCACCGTGATGGCCGTCGGTAACGACAGGGTGCACGCGAAGACGGAACATTCCCCCGTGGCGACGTTGCACGCGTTCACCGTACCGCCATCCTTCATCATGAAGCCGTTGATCTCCACACCGAGCCACCCGGCCTCATCGAATTCCACGATGTAAAGCGTCCCGTCCAGCCCGAACGCGAGGTCCATGATCGAGGTGAAGCCGCCAGCAACGAGCGTACATGCGGCGCTGGGGCACACCACGTGTCGGCTGCCGGCAGCGATTCGCCACACACGCGACAGCCCCGGAATCGCAGGGAAGCCGGTGAGCTCGCCGACGTAATACGCCCCGTCGGGACCGATCGCGATGGACGTCGGGACCGGCTGCGGGTCGATTGCAGGGAGATCGACCGGGGTCAGCACAGCAACCCAGTCCACCGTTCCGTTGTTTTGCACCACAAGGATGTCGTTCGCGGCGGCGTCCGCGACGAGCACGCGACCGCCATTGAGCGCGACGACGTCGAACGGGTTCGACTCGACCGGGACCGGACCCTGGTTCCAGATCTGATCGGGATTGACTGCCTGCTCGTACGCCCACAGGTCGGCCACTAGGCGTACGCTGCCGTTCGACACGCGGAACAACTTCCGCGAGGTGGGGAAGATTTGTGCGGGGTCGAGGGATCCGCCGGTGACGACGAATGCATCGCCGCGGCCGACCGCGGCCACGGCGTTGACGGTCGGAAGCTCCGCGACCACTTCGGTCGTGCCGGCGTGGATGCGCACGACACCCGACGCGACCGCCGCGAGCAGGCTTCCATCGGGGGCGGCGTCCAAACCGAAAAGTGGCGCGCCGACCGTTACCCCAGCGGGAGGGGTTGGAGCCTTCGCAAGGGAGCCTGAGCGCATACGAGTCGCGGGCGCGACACCCTGCGAGGGGTCCTGACATGCCAGCATCTGCATGGCAGTGGCAAACACGACCGCGGCCGAGAGGGCGCGGGACGACCAGACTGGGACTCTCCGGGGGGTAGCTGACATGGTCACTCCTGGGTCTCGAGGCTCGGAGCACCGGCGTGCTCGCTGACCCCGGGAGTAGCGAAGAATCGGTGGAAAGCGGCTCACACTCCGACTTCGTGCTTGAAACCCCCTCTCACGCGCTGCTATGTTCGGGCGGAATCACACGCTCCTTTCCTGGACCTTCTGCCTCGCGCACAGGTGCCACCCCGCCCCGACGAGATCACACATCTCCTCCGCCGATGGGGAGAGGGCGATGCCGGGGCGCTCGACACGCTCATGCCGCTCGTGTACGACCGCATGCGGCAGCTCGCGCATCAGCGATTGAGGAGTGACCGCGACGCGTCGCTGAACACGACGGCGCTGGTCCATGAGGCGTACCTCAAGCTCGTGGACGTGCCGCGGGTGAACGTGCGAGATCGCGGTCACTTTCTCGGGCTCGCCTCCCGCGTCATGCGGCATCTCCTGATCGATCATGCGAGGACGCGAAAGGCCGCCAAACGAGGGCAAGGGTTGACTCGCGTCGAGCTCGGCGACGACTTCGGCATCGCGGACGACACCCTCGACTCGATCACCGAGCTCGATGAGGCCCTCGCCCGGTTGGACGCGATCGACGAACGACGAAGTCGGATTCTCGAGCAGCGGTACTTCGGCGGACTGACGCTGGAGGAAACCGCGAGCGCTCTCGGTATCTCGGTCGCGACGGTCAAACGCGAGCTCCGGTCTGCGCGCGCGTGGCTCGCGATGCAGCTCGCGGCTGAGCACCCATGACGCCCACCCGCGGTGCCGATCGCTGGGCCGAGGTGCTGTCGGCGTTCGATGAGGTCATCGATCTCGCCGGCGCCGCGCGGGATGCGCGTCTTACACGGATCGGATCCACCGATCCGGAGCTTCGGCGCGCGGTCGAAGCGTTGCTCGTGGCGGACGCGGCCGCGGACGCGCGCCTTGCACGTCTCGACGCCGCGTTAGGGTCGACGGAATCGTTTCGTGGCGAACAGTCCGCGGACGTCGATCCATTGGGGTTGGTCGGGCGAACCGTGTCGCACTTCCGCATCCGCGAGGCCCTGGCGCAGGGAGGCATGGGGATCGTCTATCGCGCGGACGATACGCGGCTCGAGCGCGGCGTCGCGCTCAAGTTCCCGCTCGCGGCGCATCAGCTCGATCGGCGCGTCAAGGAACGATTTCTCCACGAAGCGAAGCTTGCCGGGGCGCTCGACCATCCGAACCTCTGCGGCATCTACGAAGCGGGTGAGACGGAGGACGGGCATCTTTTCTACGCCATGCCGCTCTACGGCGGCGAGACCCTGAAGGCGCGACTCGCGCGCGAGGGGGCACTGGCAATCGCCGACGCGCTCGCGATCGCGAAGCAGATTGCGCACGGGCTGAGTGCCGCGCATCGGGCGGGCATCGTCCATCGCGACCTCAAGCCCGCGAACGTGATGCTCCTGCCCGACGGCACCGTGAAGATTCTGGATTTCGGGCTGGCGCGGGCGAAGGACCTGAGTCTCACGGGGTCGCGCACGGCGCTCGGCACGGTGTCGTACATGGCGCCGGAGCAGGTGCAGGGACGGCCGCTGGATGGGCGCGCGGACCTCTGGGCACTCGGCGTGGTGTTGTACGAGATGTTGACGGGCGCGCGCCCGTTCGAGGGTGAGGCGGCCGGCACGATCACACACGCCATCGTCCATACGGAGCCGGTCGCACCGTCGGCCCGGCGCGCCGACATCCCGAGCGACGTGGAACGCGTCGTGTTGACGCTCCTGAGCAAGGAGCCGGCACGACGTCCCGCGGCGGCCGAAGATGTCGCGACCGCCTTGGCTGTCATTCAGGTGGGGAGAGGCGCGGCACCTGGTGTGCCGTTAGGTACGCGCGGGCCAACGGGGCGGGGCAGCGCACCGTGGGCGTACGCGGTGCCCTTCGCGGCACTGGTCGTTGCCGCGCTAGGCATCGGCGCGTGGTTCGTCACCCGAGCGGGTAGGGCGACATCCGCCCCGCGCACGGTGGCGGTGCTGCCGTTCGCGGACTCGAGTGTCGTTCGTAGTGCCAGCCATCTCGCCATTGGCGTCAGCGACGCGATCGGCACGGAGCTGTCGCGTCTTCGAGGCGTCATCGTGCCCAGCCACGGGTCCGTTGCGCTCCTTGGCACGAAGGCCGAGCCGCCGGACATCGCGGTCGCGCTCGGCGCCTCGGCCGTCGTCATGGGCACTGTCAGGCGTTCTGCGGATCGCCTGCAGATCGACATCGCGATGGCCGAACCACGATCCAGCACGCCGTTCTGGACGCGGCGATACGATCGGCCGGCGAGCGAGATCGTCGAGATCCCGCTGGAGGCGACGCGCGCTATCGTTTCGGCACTCCGCGTCGACGTGAGCGGCGCCGAACGCACGCGGCTCAACCGCCGGCTCGCGACGAACACACGGGCGTACGAGCTCTACTTGCGAGGGCGCGAAGCGGAGCTGCGGGGGGTGCGGCCAGGAAGCTATGGTACCAACATCATCCCGACGGAAAACGTGCGCGCCGCCCTGTCGTTCTACTCGCAAGCGCAAGCGGTGGATCCGAGCCTCGCCGTTGCTCGCGGACGGCTCGCGCTGATGCTGATGCGCGCTGCCGCCACGTACGACACCACGGAGGCACGCCGGGAACAGGCGCGTCTCGAAGCGGAGACCGCATTGCGACTGGAGCCCGGGCTATTCGAGGCGCACGCCGCGCTCGCGAGCTACTGGGGGTGGCGCCGGCGAGACGTCGAGCGGGCGATCGCGGAATGGGAGCGCGCCCTCGCGGGGGCTCCGCACAGACCGGACGTCCTGCTTCGACTTGCCGACGCCTATATCCGTGTGGGTCGCTGGGACGACGCGGTCGCAGCGTACGAGCGTGCGATGCGCGCCGACCCGCGCAATCTGGAGGCGGCGTTTTACGCGGCCTTGGCATACACCCGGTTGCGCCGCGACGAGGAAGGAATGCGGGCCTACGATCGAGCGATCGCGCTCTCGCCGGACAACCACATGATCCGGGTGATCAAGGGGCACACGTATCTGCGGTGGCAAGGCACGCCCGACACACTCGCCGCCGTGTTGCGCAGTGTACCCCGAGGGTGGGATCCCGACGGGATGGCGACATGGGCCCGCTACACGGTGCTGCGGGTTCAGCGTCGGTACGCCGACGCTCTCGTCATGCTCGATTCCTCGGCCAGTGAGCTCAGCCGCGATGGCCTCGTCTACCAGCCGACTTCGCTCATGCGGGCGCAGTGTTACGAGGCGCTGGGGGATCGAGTAGCGGCGCGAGCCCAGTACGAGGCGGCACGAGCGATGCTGACCGACAGCGTCGCAGCGCGACCGGACGACGGCAGCATTCATGCCGCACTGGGGCTGGTCCATGCCTCGTTAGGCCGCAAGCAGGATGCGGTGCGCGAGGCAGATCGTGCAATGACGCTGGCGCCGGTGGCGGAGGCCAGCCCTGCCGCTACCGCGTTCATGGGGATCGCCGTCGAGGTCTTCGGCCGCGTGGGTGAGCTCGATGCCGCGTTCGAGCGGTTGGAGCTCCTGCTGGCGATGCCGGCCGGCCGGGAGGCGACCGTCCCGTACCTTCGGCTCTGGCCCGGTTTCGATCCGCTCCGGGCTGACCCGCGGTTCGATAATCTGCTCGCGCGGTTCACAGCCCGTTGAGTTCGCTCAGGAAGCGAACGGCTCGCCCAACCATACTAACAGGAGCCTTAGATGCCCGAGCCTGGCGCTCGCCGTCGCACCCCGAGAACGCTCCTCTGTGCAGTCGGCGCCGGCCTGATCCTGCCGGCCGCCGCGCTGGGACAGTCGTCGCCCGCGGCGTCGCCCGCGACGATCGTCGTGCGTGCCGCGCGAATGCTCGATGTGACG
Organism: Gemmatimonadaceae bacterium; assembly: GCA_036741775.1. Taxonomy (GTDB): domain Bacteria; phylum Gemmatimonadota; class Gemmatimonadetes; order Gemmatimonadales; family Gemmatimonadaceae; genus JAJKIV01. Next base: position 17,540 of record DAINRQ010000112.1, read on the forward strand.
ACCGGGCAGATGCTCCGGAACGCGACCGTCGTTGTCACCGGTGATCGCATCTCGGCCGTGAACCCCGCATCACCGCCGGCCGGCGCGCAGGTGATGGACCTCGGCGACGTCACACTGCTGCCGGGGTTCATCGATACCCACACGCACCTCGGCGGACAGATCAGCGCCACGAGCTTCATCGATCCCGTGCGAGTGACAGAGGTGGACGCTGCCTTCAAGGCGGCGCGCCACGGACGCGTCACAGTGATGGCCGGGTTTACGACGGTGCGTGACTTCGGCGGCAGCGTGACCGTCGCGTTGGGGCACGCCGTTGACCGCGGGGACGTGCTCGCGCCGCGCGTGGTCCCGTCACGTAACTCGTTAGGCATCACGGGCGGGCATTGCGACGTCACCGGGTTCATCCCCGGCGTACTCGAGCAGGAGCCCAAGGACGGCGTGGCCGACGGACCCTGGGAGGTCGTCGAGGCGGTGCGCTACCAGATCAAGCACGGCGCGCAGGTGATCAAGACGTGCGCGACGGCTGGCGTCCTCTCGCTCGAAGGCCCGGTCGGGGCGCAGCAGTATTCGTTCGAGGAGCTCGAGGCGATGGTGGCCGAGGCCGCACGCCACGGCCTGAAGGTGGCGGCCCATGCCCACGGCACCGAGGGGATCAAGGCCGCCGTCCGGGCGGGGGTCGCCTCCATCGAGCACGGCTCGATGCTCGACGACGAGGCCATCGCGCTCATGAAGCAGCGCGGGACGTACCTCGTGCCGACGAAGTATCTCACCGAGCGGATCGACATGGCGGTGCTCCCGCCGCTCGTCAGACGAAAGGCGGAAACGGTGATTCCGCTGGCGCGGGAGAGTGTTCGCAAGGCTATCGCCGCGAAAGTGAAGATCGCCTTCGGTACAGATGCCGGTGTGTTCCCGCATGGCGAGAATGCGAAGGAGTTCGCGGCCTACGTGAAGCTCGGTATGACACCACTCGAGGCGCTGCGGAGCGCAACGGTGACGGCGGCCGAGCTCCTGGGGAAGGACGACCGTGGCGTGATCGCGTCCGGGAAGCTCGCGGATCTCGTCGCGGTGCAGGGCGACCCGCTTCAGGACATCACCGCGACCGAGCGGGTGCGGTGGGTCATGCTTGGCGGGAAGGTGGTCACGGGTCCCGGTACAGCCCCATAGCTGCCGAGGTCGGATGGCGGCGCTGGCGTGGCTTGACACGCCGCGGCGATGGTGGGAAGTCTGTAGGGACGGAACGCCAACCAACTCGCTCGCACCCGCCCTGGCGGGAGGTCACCGTCATGCGCTGGACGAAGACGGCTTCTCGTTGTGAGACCGACGCCGCGTCGAACGACAGGCGACCAGCGAGGCGGAGCGCGCAACGCGCGATGTACCTGCCGATCGCGTTACTGGTGGTGACGCTCTCGTGTCACGAGGACGACGCGACGCCCCCCACCGGTCCCGTCCGAGTCGTCCGGCCTCCCATGCTGGTCACGTCGGCGCGGAGCGGGAACTTCGACATCTACGTCATGGAGGCCGATGGCAGCGGCCTGCGCCAGGTGACCGCCAATGCCAGGAGCGACCAGTACGCCGATTGGGCGCCCGACGGCTTCCGGTTCGCGTTCATGTCGAACCGCGATGGTGACTTCGAGGTGTACACGATGCTCGCCAACGGGCGCGACCTGCGGCAGCTCACGAGCAACACCGCGTCCGACGGCTTTCCGCGCTGGTCGCCCGACGGGAAACGGCTGCTCTTCACGTCGAGCCGACACGGCGCGTTCGACCTGTTCGTGATGACCGAGACCGGGACCGACGTGGTCCGCCTGACGCGAGATGCCGGCGACAACATTGGCGGCGCCTGGTCGCCGGACGGATCGCGTATCGCGTTCGTCTCGTCGCGGAGCGGCTCCGAGGAGATCTACGTCATGCAGGCCGACGGGTCGGACGTAGTTCGCGTCACCAACAACCAGATGATCGAAGGCGGTCGAGTCGTGTGGTCGCCGGATGGGTCCCGACTCGCGTTCGACGCGTCGCAGAACGGAAACGTCGACATCTACGTCATTGACCTCGATGGGAGTCGTGCGATGACGAGACTCACCCAGAGCCCTGCGCGGGATCGGTTCCCGACGTGGGCGCCAGACGGGAACCGCATCGCGTTTACGAGCGACCGCGATGGAGACGACGAGGTCTACGTCATGAACGTGGACGACACCGGGCACGTACGCCTCACGCAGAGCGCGGCGCTGGACGTGCTCGACTCGTGGCGTCGGTGAGCCCCTCGCGTCTCGAGGTGAGTGACTCCTCGGCCAGCACGGTTACCAACACGGTCCAGGCGGTCGCGCACCCGTAGGGCGCACCGCCGATCCGTTGCCGGTCGCGCGGCGTGCTCGAGCTGCGGCTGTTCGAGGCGCTCCGCAGCCGACTCGCTGACGCGGTCGGCCAACCGAATTGATTCGGCCTGGAAAGCGTGCAGCACGCTTCAGGAAAGTTGGACGCCGAGAAGCTGGCCATGCTGCGGGCGCCGCTACGCCAGGTTATCGCCGAGAGGATCCTGTGCTGAGCGGCGTTAGGCGACCATTCCGCCGCTGACCCGAGGAGAGCACCATGCTGAGCCTGAGCGGGAAAGTGGCCGTAGTGACTGGGGCCACCCGAGGTGTGGGCCGAGGGGTCGCGCACGAGCTTGCACAGCATGGCGCGCGAGTGTTCATCACCGGGCGGTCCGATCCGGACCGCGAGCGACTCTCCGAGCGCGTCACCGCGATTCGCTGCGACCATCGCCGCGACGATGAGGTGGCGGCCGCGTTTGCAAGCATCCTGCACGATGCCGGCACGATCGACATCCTCGTGAACAACGTATGGGGTGGCTACGAGCGCATGATCGATGACGGCGAGTTCACGTGGACCAAGCCGTTCTGGGAACAGCCACTGTGGCGTTGGGACGCCATGTTCGCTGCCGGCGTTCGCGCGTACTACCAGGCGAGCCAGCTTGCCGCACCACGGATGATCGCCGAGCGGCGAGGACTCATCGTGAACATCTCGTTCTGGGCGGCGCAGAAGCGCATTGGCAATGTCGCCTATGGCGTCGCGAAGGCCGCGACCGACAAGATGACGGCCGACATGGC
>DAINRQ010000113.1:0-20425 GCA_036741775.1 Gemmatimonadaceae bacterium
GCTGATGGCTGATGGCTGTTAGCTGCTCTATTCTATCCCCTTCCTAAGCTCCCGAACGTGTCACACGAGTTCGGGTCGCCGCTCTCGAGCCCGCGGCGGAACCACTGCGCACGCTGCGCCGCGGAGCCATGCGTGAACTTGTCCGGGCGAATCTGGCCGGTCATCTGCGCCTGGATGCGGTCGTCGCCAACCGCGGACGCGGCCCCGAGTCCTTCCTCGACATCACCCTGCTCGAGCAGACGACGCTGCGCCGTGCTGTTCGCCCACACGCCGGCGAAGCAATCCGCCTGCAGCTCGAGCGCGACGGAGAGCTGGTTTGCCGCGCCGGGCCGCGTCCCCTGCATCTGTCGCACGCGCTGCTCGATGCCCAGCACGTGCTGCACGTGATGCCCGAGCTCGTGGGCGATTACGTACGCCTGCGCGAAGTCACCGGGCGCGCCGAACCGCTGCGCGAGCTCGTCGAAGAAGCTCAGGTCGAGGTACACACGCTCGTCGGTTGGGCAGTAGAACGGACCCACCGCAGCCGGGGCGTCACCGCATGCCGTTGACACGGCGTCGCGGAACACCGCCAGCCGGGCCTCACGGTATTGATCGCCGTACTTCGGAAGGAGCTGTCCCCATACCTGCTGGACGTCGTCGAGAACGAACGAGACGAACTGGACGCGCTCCTCCTCCTGAGGCGTGCTGGTCACGGGTTGCTGCACGTCGCCCGGCGATGCCTGCGGCGGTGCGGGAACCCCACCGCCGCCATCGAAGATGTTCACGCCGAAGACGAGACTCAGCACGAGCGCGATCAGCGCTCCCCCGATGCCCATACTGCGCCCACCGATCATTCGGCCGCGGCCCCCTGTCTGCCCCCGAAGATCGTCGAGATTCTGGCTCCGCCGGCCGGGTGTCCATCGCATGGTGGTTCCTCGAGTCGCTGACGGTGAACCTGGCTTCAATGCAGAAGCCGAGCCGCGTTGCGGGACGCGAAACTGCCGTCGAGCTCGCCGGCCTTCCTATTCTGCGACTGCGGACGGCCGGCTGCAACGGCAACCGTTGACACGCCGCTCGCCCCCACCGACCTTCCCCGGAGCAGTTCCGGGGAGAAGCCCTGTCGAGCAGCGCCACCGCAGAATTTGTCATGACCAGCGCCACAGTAGAGTTGCCATGAGTCGATTCGAGGGCCTCCGGCGTGCGCTCCGCGTGTACACCGGCACGCGCGGAGTGCAGCGAGGAGTCGACGACGAAATCACGTTCCATCTGGACACCCGCGTTCAAGAGCTCTGCCGGCGCGGGCATGACGAGCAGAACGCACGCGCGATCGCGCTCCGCGAGTTCGGCGACATCGCGACCGCGCGCCGAGAGCTCGTCGCGATCGACCGACGCACCGCGCGCAGGCATGCGCGCAGCGAATGGTGGGCCGACCTATGGCGCGACACCACACTCGCGGTGCGCACGATGCGCAGCCAGCCGGTCCTGACGGCCGCCGTCGTCACCACGGTGGCCCTCGGCGTCGGCGCGAATGCCGCGATCTTCACGGTCATGCAGGCGGCGCTGCTCGCACCGCTGCCGTACGAGCGTCCGGACCGCCTCGTTCATCTCTGGGAAACGCGCGCGGCCGCGAACGACCGCACCGAGGCGTCCTACCCGAACTTCGAGGACTGGCGCCGCTCGACACGCACGCTCTCGCACCTCGAAGGCTACGACCCGACGAACGTCACGGTCGCCGGCGGCGATGCATCCGTCATGATCCAGGGTGGTCGCGTGACCCCGGGGTTCTTCTCGATGCTCGGCGTGACGCCGGCACTCGGGCGCACCTTCGCGCCGGGCGAGGACGCGCCTAACGCGCCACCCATCGCCGTCCTGAGCGACGGGTTCTGGCGCCGCCGCTTCGGCGCCGACCGCAACGCGATCGGGCGCGCGATCGCAATCAACGGCACGGCGCACGTCGTGGTCGGCGTGCTGCCCGCGGGCTTTCACTTCGCGCCGATCGGGACCGCGGACGTCTGGATGCCCCTCGATCGTTCCGTGGAAACGCGTGCCGCCCGGTCCGATCACTGGCTCAACGTTGTCGGGCGTCTTCGCAACGGCGTCACCGCTGACGACGCGCGCGCCGAGCTCGCGGCAGTGATGCGGCGGCTCGCGGCGGAATACCCCGAGACGAACTCCGGCCGGAGCGCGGAAGTCGTGGCGTTGCGCGATGAGATCGTGGGCGATGTCCGTGCGCTGTTGCTCGTGCTCACTGGCGCCGTGACGCTCGTTCTGCTCATCGCCTGCGCGAACGTTGCCGGGCTCCTGCTCGCGCGGGCATTCGCGCGCACGCGCGAGATGGCAGTGCGTACCGCACTCGGTGCGAGCCGCGGGCGACTCGTCCGCCAGCTGTTGACCGAGAGCGTATTGCTTGCGCTCATCGGTTGCGCGGCAGCCGTGTGGCTTGCGGGCGCCGGTGCTCAGCTGCTCATCGCGGCGATCCCCGAGGGGACGCGCGCGGGGATGCCGTACTGGTCGGAGACCGGCGCGGGAGTCAGCAGTCGCACGGCACTCTACGCGGTCGTCGTGGCATTGACGGCGGGCGTGGGATTTGGGCTCGTCCCGGCCCTAACGGCATCCAGCGCGTCGGTCGCCGATGTGCTGCGCCAGGGCGGACGCAGCGTATCCACCGCGCGGGGGTGGGCGCGCGACGCGCTCGTCGTGCTCGAGGTGGCGTTGACCATCGTCCTGCTCGTCGGGACGGGATTGCTCGTGCGAAGCCTCCGCGAGCTGTTGCACGCAGATCGCGGCTTCGACGGCGAACAGGTGATGACGGCTCGGGTGGCATTGTCTGGTCCGCGCTACGCGTCGCCTGCGTCGCAACGAGTGTTCTTCGAGGGCGTTCTCGCCCGCGTGCGTGAGTCGCCGGGAGCGCAGGTGGTCGGCGCCGTAACGCAGCTGCCGCTCAATGGCGGCGGCACGAACACGTTCCGCGTCGAGGGTGCGCCCGAGCCGCCGTCATCGCGGCGTCCCGAGGCGACGCCGCGCGGCGTCGCCGGCGATTACTTCGAAGCGATGGGCATCCGGCTCGTCGATGGTCGTCGGTTCACGGCTCGAGATGACACGGGGTCGACGCCGGTGATCGTTATCAACGAGTCGTTGGCGCGGTTGCTATTCGACGGCGGCCGCGCGGTCGGCCGGCGCGTCCGGTTCTACGCGTTTCCCGAACAGGCGTGGGAGATCGTGGGTGTGGTGGGCGACGTGAAGACGGGTCGCCTGGACGCGCCAGCGCCGCCGACGGTGTACTACCCGCATCTGCAGGCGCCGGATAATCGACTGTCGCTGGTCGTGCGCGTCACGTGTGGGCCTGCCGCTGGCATCGCGGCCCGCACCGGGCAGCCGTGCGAGCCCGCATCGCTCGCCGGGGTCATTCGGAGCGCGGTGGCGGCCGTGGACCCGGCGGTGCCGGTCTATGCGGTGACGACGATGGAGGAACAGGTCACCCGGTCGACGGCCGTCTTCGCGCGGCGGTATCCATTGATGCTCGTCGGCCTGTTCGCGGCGACGGCGCTGGTGCTCGCCGTGGTCGGGCTCTATGGGCTCATCTCCTACGCCGTCGTGCAGCGGACGCGGGAGTTCGGCGTGCGAATGGCGTTAGGTGCCACGCCCGGCGACATTCGCGCTGCGGTCCTTCGTCGTGGTGCGTTCGTCGCGGCCGGCGGCGTCGCGCTTGGCGTGCCCGGGGCGCTCATCCTCACGCGCGCGTTGCGCGGCATGCTCTATGGTGTCGCGACCACGGACGCGATCACCTACCTCGGCGCCTGTACCGTGCTCGTAGCGGTAGCGCTGCTCGCGAGTTACTTGCCGGCGCGCCGCGCAACGCGCATCGAGCCGACCATCGCGCTCCGTTCCGAGTAAGGGGTCAGAGTCCTAACGCATCGTTTCATCGCACCATCGGGCGGAACGCGAAGGACGCGGCAGCGGCGGACGCGGAACGGGCCGCAGAAACCAGCCCGCGCGAGTACGGTCCGGCGTGGCCGCCGGGTCGGAACTGCGATTGAACCGGACGGGGCGGAAACGGCCGGATGACGGCTTCGCATCCAGCCGAGCCGCCCAACGAGCCGGAATTGAAGGGAACAGCTGCCCGGGACGTCTCCGCCTTCAAGAGCGGTTCCCCGATTCCCTATTCCCGACTCCGACGAACGATCCGGCCGTTTCCGCACCATCCGCGTCATCGCTGTTCCGACCCGCCCGGCGCCGCGTGGTCGGAAGACGCGTGACGAGCGCGATGCATTCGACCACCCACTCACTCGCCCCGACGAGAATCTCAGGCGTTCGCGATCTGCCGAAGCGTGAGTTGCGTTGCGCCGACCGGCTTGCCGTCCACGTGGAGCAGAAACGTGTACCGACCGGCCGCTGTAAGCTCGAGCATGTCGAACTGGAGCGGCAGGTCGACGGCGAGGGAATCGACGCCGGGGCGCAGCGACGGGAGATTTACCTCACCACCGGGACGCGCAATCTCCGCACCCGACGGGTCCGTGATTGCCACCTCGATGCGGTACGACTTTCCCGCCTCGTCGTCGGTGAAGAGCAGTCGCGAAGCAAACGCGACCCGGGGCAAATGCACGGGGACGGTCGGCGACTGAAGCTCATTGAAGATGCCGATGAGCGACGGTTTGCCGTCATTGGCAATGATGATGTGATCGCAGAGTACGACGTACTGGAGATGCATCTATCGGGAATCGGGAATCGGGAATCGGAGTCGACACGATGAGGATAACTCCCGAGAAGGCTTTGGCGTGAGTGTACACGAGCGTCGAATCGAGCGTCTCATGGCTCACTCTCCGACGATGGCAGTGAGCTCCTCGTGCGCCGCGACCTCATGCGCATGAAGGGCGAGCACGCGACGCTTCAGGTCGGCACCCGCATCGAGCCCCACCCTCGGGCTAACTCCGGCGCAACACCACCGCCGGATTCGTCCGCGACGCGATGCGCGCGGGGAGCCAGCTCGCCGTCGCGCTCACCGCCACGAGCAGCCCGAGTACCCCGGCGAAGGTCAGCGGATCGGACGGCTTCACGCCGAAGAGGTACGGCGAGAGGAGCCGAGACGCCGCGTGCGCGCCGACGAGCCCCACTGCGACGCCGGCCGTCACACCGACCATCGTGCGTGAGACGAAGAGTCGAATCACCGCCCCACCTGACGAGCCCAGGGCCATGCGAATACCAATCTCCCGCGTCTCGAGGTTCACCGCGCGTGACGTCACACCGTAGACGCCGACGGCCGCGAGCACCACCGCCAGGAAACCGAAGAGCGAGATCAGCACCGTGCGGTAGCGTGGCTCCGCGATCGACCGAGACATGAGCTCGGGCATTCCATCGACCGCGGTCACTGGCACGCCCGGATCGACCGCCGCGATCGCCTGCCGTACTGCGGGGCCGAGGACCTCCGGGCGCACGCCGGCCCGGATCACGAACCGTTGACTCGACCAGTGCTCCTGCAAGGCAGACACGTAAAACATCGCCTGCGGCTCCGCCGCAAGCCCCGCGTTCTTGATGTCGCCGACCACGCCCACGACCGTATGCCATTCGTCGTCGGTCCGGAGGCGCTTCCCGATCGCCGACTCGTTAGGCCACGCCCGGCGCGCCAGCGCTGCGTTGACGACGATCGCCAGCGGCGCGCCGAGACGATCCCCGTCAGAGAACGGGCGTCCGCCGAGCAACGGGATGCCGACGGTCTCGAAGTATCCCGGCATCGTGACCCGGTACTCGGCCTCGACCGACTGTGCATCGACTGCCGTCGCCCGCCCTTCGACCTCGAGTGTCGTGCTGCTGCTGGAAAGGTCGAACGGGGCACTCGACGCTGTACTCACGCGCTCGACGCCCGGAACCGCCGCGATACGCTCCATGACCGCCCTGTAGAACGCGCGCGTGCGCGCCGAATCCTGCGCGTAGCGCGAGCGCGGCATGCTCACTTTCACCACCGTCAGGTTCTCGGCGCGAAAGCCCGGGTCGACGGCAGTGAGCTGGCGCAGGCTTCGCGCGAGGAGTGTGGCACCCACGAGTAGAATGAGACACAGCGCGAGCTCCGCGGCAATGAGCACACGCTGCGGAATCCCGCGACGCCGGCTCACGGAGCGCGATCCGGCGCCCATGAGCGACGCCGGGGACATCCACGCCAGCGACAGTGCCGGTGCGACGCCGAACAGCACACCCGTCGTCACCGCTCCCGCCACCGCGACGGCAAGCACGCGCAGGTCTGTCGTCACCTCGGGCAGGCGCGGGATCTGCGACGGAGCGAGCGCAACCAGGGCCTCCGTTCCGGCGAACGCCAGCGCGACACCTAACGCGCCACCGATACACGCCAGCAGCACACTTTCGGTCAGGAGTTGGCGAACGAGACGCCAGTGGCCGGCGCCGAGCGCGAGTCGAGACGCCATCTCGTGCTCACGCGCGGCCGATTCCCCGAGGAGCAGCATCGCGACGTTGGCGCACGCGATCGCGAGCAGCAGCCCGGCGGCTCCGAGCAGGATGAGGAGTGGCGTGCGTGCGGTCTTCGTTTGTTCTTGCTGCCAGAAGGCCAGGCGTGCGCCCAGCTTCCCGGGATCGGCATCGCCACGCACGAGGCGCACGGTCTCGAGCTCGGCCCGGCGAAGTGATACGCCAGGCTCGAGGCGCGCGACGACACGGAACTGGTTGTTGTTCGCGGACTGATCCTGTGGGAGCGCCCCGGCGGCAACCCAGATGGCCGGAGGATCGCCGCGCCCGGTCAGATTCACGCGCGCGGGAACCACGCCAATGATCGTGAATGGCGTGTCGTCGAGTCGCACGGTCCGCCCTACGATGCTCGGGTCGGCACCGTATCGAGAGACCCAGGTCTCGAAGCCGAGGATGACGGTCCGCGGGGCTGAAGGCAATCCGTCCTCCGGCAGGAATGTTCTGCCCATCACAGGCTGCACGCCGAGCAATGGGAGGAGCGACGGACTCGCTCGCACGCCGGTGAGGAGTGCGGGGCGATCGCCGTCGGCGACCGTCGCGATGTACGTGGCCCACGCGCCGGCTTCGCTGAACGACGTCTGCGCGTCACGCCACTCGCGGAACGTCGGGTATGAGAATGCGATGGCGTCCCAGCTCGCGCGGAGAATGTCGTCCTCACGCCAGTGCGGATACGTGCGGTGTACCGAGACCAGCGACTTCGAGTCCCGAAACGGCAGCGGCCGGAGGAGAACGGTATCGACGACGGAGAAGATTGCCGTTGCGGCACCGATGCCGAGGCCGAGCGTGATGACGGCGACGGCGGTGAACGCCGGGCGACGTCGCAGCGTGCGGAAGGCGAAGCGAACATCCTGAAACAGTGACATCCGCATTGTCATGGTGCTCCTCGGGATGACGGCATCGTGGTCAGCCGTCACGCAGGACGGACGCGGGATTCGTCCTCGACGCGCGGCGCGCGGGGAGCCACGCGGCGAGGAGCGCGGTCGCGACGAGGAGCGCCGCGCTCCCCGCATAGAGCATCGGGTCGGTTGGCGTCGTGGCGAAGAGGTACGGCGCGAGGAAGCCGGACAACCCTGCGGCAGCCACGAGCCCGACGGCGGCGCCTAATGACACCGCGAGACCAGCGCGCTGCACGAACAGGGCGATCACCCCCGCGGCCGTAGACCCCAACGCCATCCGGATCCCGATCTCGCGCCGCTGCCGCGCGACCGCGCGGGCGGTAACCCCGTACATGCCCACGGCCGAGAGCAGCGCCGCGATGACCGCGAACGCGCCGAGGAGCGTCGCGCGGAACCGCTCACTCGCGAACGACCGCGCGACGAGCGCCGACATCTCCTCCACCTGCGTGACCGGCACGGCGGGATCGAGCGGCGCGATCTCACGGCGCACCAGCGGCGTGAGCGCCCCGGCGTCGAGCCGCGCGCGAGCCAGAATCATGAGATACCGAGTCGGCTGCTGCTCGGCGGGCAGGTACACCGTGACGCGCGTGGAGTCACCGAGCGAGGAATGCTTCACGTCACTCACCACACCGACCACGGTCAGTCGATCATCTCCGTACCCGATGCGCTTGCCGATCGCGCTCTCGGCCGGCCAGAACCGTCGCGCCATCGTTTCGTTCACGACCGCGACGAGCGGTGAACCGGCGCGGTCCTGCGGAGTGATCCCCCGCCCCGCGAGCAGCCGCAAGCCGAACGTCTCGAGAAATCCTGGGAGGACGTGACTCCGGCGCGCCTCGACCCCGTCGGCCCCGCCCGGAAACGTGTACCCCTCGACGGTGAACGTGCTGCTGCTTCCGCCTCCGGTGAACGGAATCGCCGACCCCACCGCAGCGCGCTCGACGCCCGGGATGGCCGCGATGCGCTCCGCGGCGTCGGCGTAGAAACGCGTGAGTGCCTCCTCGCTCGCCGCGATGCGTCCGCCGGTCGTCCCAAGCCCGATGACGACCAGGCGTTCGGTCGGGAAGCCCGGGTCCACCGCGCCGAGCTTCTGCAGACTGCGCGCGAGAAGTGCCGCGCCGACCAGCAGGAGGCAGGACAGCGAAACCTGCGACGAGACGAGCATTCGCAGCGTCCAGGAGTCGTGCCGCCGCGTCGTTCTGCCCGGCCCGCTGCCTAACAAGCGAGCCGGGGACGCGGACATGAGCGAGCTGGCCGGCACGAGCCCGAACAGAATGGCCGTGAGCGCCGCGACCCCGCATGCCACACCGAGCACCCTCGTGTCCAGACGAACATCGGTAAGCCTCGGCACGTTGGCGGGGGCGGACGCGATGAGCGCGGACGTCGCGAGCCAGGCGAGCAGCGCACCCGCTGCGACGGCGAGCGCGGCGATCACGAGACTCTCGGTGATGACCTGCCTCGTGACGCGCGCTCGGCCGGCACCGAGCGCGGCGCGGGTCGCGAACTCGTCCACGCGCCCACTGGCCTCACCGAGCATGAGCGTCGCGACGTTGACGCATGCGAGCAGTAACAACACTGCCGATGCGCCGAGCAGGAGAAGGAGCGGTCGTCGTGCCGTCCGCGTGATCTCCGACTGCCACGGCGCGAGCCGCGCGCCGACCGGGTTCGGTGGTGCGCTTTCCGCGACGAGGCGCGCTGTTTCGTCGGTCGCCCGCTCGATCGTGACCCCGGCACGCAGGCGACCAATCGCGAAGAAGTTGGTGCTGCCCGCTCGCGCGTCGCTCGGATCACCCCCGGCCGGGATCCAGATCGGTGCGGGACGCCCTCGCGCGCCGAGATCGAGGCCAGCCGGGAGGACTCCCACGATCTCGTAGGGCGTGTCGTCCAGGCGTAGCGTCCGGCCGATGACGCCGGGCGACGCGCCGAACCGCGTCTGCCACATCTCGTGGCTGATGACCGCGACTCGGCCCGTCGGTGGGCGGTCCTCGCCCGGAAGAAAGAACCGGCCGACGGCGGTGCGCGATCCCAACACCTGCAACAGCGACGACGACGCCCGAACGACGCTGACCTGTTCGGCGGCGTCGAATCCCGTCAGTGTGCGGTCCGAGCCGGCCCACACCGCGACGGCATCGAATGCCGTCTGGCGCTCCTGCCACTCACGGAAGCCGGGATACGAGAACCAGTTCCGGTCCCACCGCGCCTGGAGTGCCTCCTGTTCCCGCCAGTGCGGGTACGTTCGATACACTGCGATGAGGCGATGCGATTCGGCGAATGGCAGCGGGCGCAGGAGCACGCCGTCGACGACACCGTAGATCGTCGTCGCGGCACCGATGCCGAGGGCGAGCGTGCCCACAGCGAGGGCGGCATATGCGCGCCGACGGCGCAGCGTGCGGAACGCGAACCTGATGTCGAATCCGGCCTGCACCGCCCACTCCGGTCAGAGGTAGCGGTTCGACAGCGCGAGTTCTCGTTGGGTTGGCATTGGGAAATCCCCGTCATCTCGGTCGAGGGATTGCCCCTCCACCGGTAGAATCTGAAAGACCTGACGCTTTGTGCGAGAAACGCTTCCGTTAGGAGTCTGACCCCTAACGGACTGTTCGAACGTGGAGAGCCCTCGATAAGTAGAGTCAGACAAGAATGAACCGCAGAGGGCCGCCCTCTGCGGTTCATTTGTTTGTTGAGGCTTCCTGATAGCGAGAGCAGATCTACAAGATCGGCCCTCTCGGCGCGACGCCTTCTTCATCCCGAGCCACGGCCAGACCCTCCCCAGATCCCGAGACGCTCCACGGATAGGCCCATGATTCCTCATCGCCCCGCTTCGCCGAGGGACGCTAGTTCTTACAATCGAGCCGGTCGTTCCAGAGGCGAATCTGCGCCGTGAACTTCGGGATCACTTCTGCTTCGGATCGGATCGACTCGAGCACGAGGCACGCGTCGGTTCGTTGACCGAGGAGCACGTAGGCGGCTGTCGTGTACACGCCCAGCTCGACGATGTCGTCTCGCGCCTCGAGACGCGGCACCATGGCGCGGGCGGAGTCGAGCACCGCGCGCGCGAGTGTCTTACCTCGCACCGTATCATCCCGGGCGCGGACGATCAGCGACTCGACGTGGTCGAGCGATTCGCGCACGCCACCGCTCGGTCCGCGCGGCGGCGGAGGGGGCTGCCTCGGTCCGGACGAGGGCGAGCTGACCGCAGGATTCGGATCGCGCTGTGCCGGTGAGCTCGACGTTTGCGCGACGCTCGAGTCCGGAGTGCTCGCGAGTACGGACGTCGTAGTGTCGGCCGTCGCGGTCGTGTCGCTCGCGGGCATCGTCGAGGATACGATGGCGGTGTCAGGTGGTACGAGCTCGGAGCGATTGCCATTTCGGCCACGCCACGCGAGGAGTCCCACGCTCACGATCACGGCAAGGCCCAGAACAACTGCCGTACCGACTGCCGCCGTCCGAGCGCGCTGGCGCTCCGGTTCCGCATGCGCCGCCGGGCGCGGCTCGGCGTGCGTCGGTGCCACGGGTGCCGCGGCCGTAGTGCCGCTGCCTCCGCTGATCGCCTCCTTCAAGGCGCGCGCGAACTCCGGCGCGGTGGCGTAGCGGTCGGCCGGCGCTCGCGCGAGCCCGCGGTCCATCACGGCCTGCAGCTCGGGCGGCCACGACACGTCGGTCTTCATCTCCGCGAGCGTCCGTGGCCGGTCGCGCAGCCGCATGAGCGCGGCCTCGTGCGGCGATTCGCCGACGAACGGAAGCTGGCCGGTCAACATGTCGAACGTGACCAGCGCGAGCGAGTAGATGTCGCTCCGGCAATCGAGCGTGATGGCCGAGAGCTGTTCGGGACTCATGTACTCGGGCGTGCCAATGACGAGGCCCTGCTGAGTGAGCTTCGGGCCGCCGCCGCTCATCGCTTCGGCGATACCGAAGTCCACGACCTTCACGCGATCGGTGCCGTCGCGGCGCGCGCCGATCATGATGTTGTCGGGCTTCAGGTCGCGGTGCACGATCGGTGTGGGCCGCTCGTGCGCGGCGGCCAGCGCCTCGGCAACCTGACGCGTGATGTCCGCCGCGCGCCCGGGCGGCAGCGCACCTTCGCGCGCGATGATCTTCGAGAGCGGCTCACCCTCGACGAATTCCATGGCGATGTAGAACAGCCCCTCGCCGATCTCGCCGTGGTCGAAGACGCGGGCAACGTGCTCGTTCTCGATCTGGCTCGCGTTGACTGCCTCGCGGCGGAAGCGGGCGACGACACTCGGGTCGCGAACCATCCCCGGGTGGAGCACCTTGATCGCGACGTTCTGCGGCAGGCGGACGTGCCGGGCGAGATAGACTCGCCCCATGCCGCCCTCGCCGATCTTGTCCGTGATCAGGTACCGGTCGGCCACGACCGTGCCGATGAGGTCGTCCCCAGGCGAAAGCGGTTGGAGAGTGGTCCCATCGGCGGGGCAGTACAGGTCAGCGTCCCCGTACTCCTTCGTGCACGTCGGGCAGACCTTGGCCATGCGTGTCGAGCCGTGGCAGTCGTTAGGTTCGGCGGGTGCGTTTCGCTCGGCCTACTCGCCGCCGCCGCCGGCTTCGCGGACCTTCGCCTCCGCCAACCGACGCTGCGCGAGGTACGACGACGGCGGCGCCTTGGCGAGGAACATCTTGTAAAGCGGGATCGCTTCGTCCTTCGCCTTGCGGTCCTCGGCGTCGATGGCCTTGGAGAGGATCACGAGCTCGCTCAGGTTCCCGGTCGCGCGGGACGTGTTGCCACCGCCACCGGCGCTACCGACCTGTCGCGCGCGCGCCGCCGGCAGCTTCATGCCGGTCGCGAGCTTGTCGCCGAGCTGGTCGATGAGGTCCTGGAGCTTGTCGGCGGAGCCGCGCACCTGCGTGCTGAATTCCATCTCCGACGTCTCCACGCTGTACGCGCTGGCCGTGATGCGCGTGTCGCCGTTCGGCTGTACGAGGTACGTACCATAGATGATGTGATGGGCGTTCAGCAGCTTCCCCACCTGCACCGCCTGACCCGGATCCACGCGCCCGCTCGTGCCAAGGTTCTGCTCGGCGATGATCTCCTGGAGCTTCTCGCGCGTGACGATGCGGATGCTGTCGCTTTCCCCGAGCCTGGCGCCGAGCACCGTCGAGATCCCCTTGCTCAGGACCTTGTAGTCGGCGTCGGTGCGCATGGATGCGTTGATGTAGTCCAGCACCGCCACGACCGGCCTGCGGTCCTGCGTCCCTGGCGCCTGCGCGGCGAGGGCGGACGTGTGGAAGCCTAACGCGGCGAGCGCGGCCGCGACCCGCGTGAGCCGATGGCGCGCCGTCCCTGGAGTCCGTTGCATGGTTCCTCGTGCGTTGTTGGCCCCGGCGCGCCGCGACCGGCGACGAGCGGCGCGCGTTCTGCGGCCGAGGCGGCAGTCGCCCCGGCGTCCTCCGGTACACTCACAGCCGGATGCGGAACGTCAGACCGCCGCTGAAACCCGTCGCGGTCGACGAAGCGTCCCCCGACTCCAGCCGACCGCCCTGGACCCGGACGAACGGCTGGAGGGAATAGTTACTCCCGAGCTGCTGTACGAGCCCGAGCGTCAATGCCCCACTCGCGATCGCTGCCGTGGTCAGCGACCGATCCGAGCCTAAGCCCGTCTGATGCCGTGCGTTGAGTGCGACGAGAATACCGGTCGCCGGTGTGACGCCGGCGACGGCGCGAACGCCGCCATCGAGATAGTTGGCGTCACTGTCGGCCACGTTCCGGCCGTCACGCTTGTACTGACTCCGGTACCGCTCCACCACGTAGAACGTAAGCTCGCGAAATCGCGACGTGACCGCATGGTACTGCCAGTCGGCCGTGAAGATCGGCCCGAGCTGACTCTCCGCCGTGGCCGCGCCCCCGCCCGTGCCGGTCTCCAGCTCGTCGTTGGTGTAGAAGTCCGCCGATAATCCGACCGTCATGCTATTCTGTCCAACGAGCCGATCGGTGCCGAGCGAGATGCGAAACGCATCGCCGGGGCTCAGCTCCACCGGGAGACCAGCAGCGATCGAGACTGGCGTGTACTTGTTGCGCATCTCGTACGACGCGCCGAACGCCCACGCCCACGCCCCGATCTGGCGCGCGAGCACGACACCGAGGGTGCCGCTGCCGCCGACGCCGAGGACCGGCACCTGAAAGCTCAGTGCCGGTGCGGCGAGCACACGCAACGCGCTCAACTCCTCCTCATCGAGCTCCGTCGCACCCGTCGGGAGATTGATCCCGGCCGTGACGAGCACGTTGTCGCCGACAAGGCGGCCGGTCGCCCGCACCCGAAGGTCCGCCAGGCCACTCAGCGAGTAGCCGTCGGACCCGGTCACCGGGTCGTTTCCGGACAGACGGACTTCGCCGCGCGCATACGCGCCGCTGAGATCGACGGTCCAGCGATCTCCGAGCGGCACGGTCAGCGCGATCGGCACGGACCATTGCGACGCGCGCGTCACGAACACGGACCCCGACCCGTCGATGGTCGGCTGCGGGATCCCGTCCCCGCTGAATCGCCAGAGCTCGAACACGGGACCGAATCCCGACTCCGCGGAGCCGGCGAGCTTTCCTTGCGCGAGCAGCGCATGCGGTGCCGCGCCGAAGACCACGGCGGTGAAGACGCCTGCGATGAGTTTGACGGTTCGCACGGTCGCCTCAGCGTGGAGTGACGATGGTGATGACGATCGTGATGATCGGCGCCGGAAACGCCGGGTCGACGACGCCTCCCGGCGGCTGCGAGCCGCCGATCGGTGACGAGAAGACCCCGTTCACGCGATCCACGGCGACACCGGTTGCACGAGCGAGCGACGTGCGCTGGGATGGTGAGACGTCAGCCAACGCGTTGCCACCGAGCGCTCCGACTTCACGTGCTCTCGTCGCCGCGAGACCGAACGTGGGGTCGAGGCGCACGGCTTCCTGATACTCGCGCGCGGCCTCGCGAAACCGCAGCTCGGACTCGTAGCGGACCGCGCGTCCATAAGCGAGGAACGCCGCGATGTTTCTCGTCGGCCGCTCCTCCACGGCCGCGCGCTCCGCGGGCGTGAGTGTCACTCCGAGGTTCTCGAAGAGTCGGAACGCGATCTGCTTCTCGACGTCGAGGATCTGGTTGAGCGTCATCTGCGTGGCGAGCGCCGGGCGCACCTGGCGCGTGGCCGCGTCCGCGACGCCGACACTCACACCCATTCGACCGTCGCGCGTTTGCAGCGCGCCGTACACCACGCGGCGCGCCTGCACGAGCCGGCCGAGCCTGGGCGCGGTGGCCGAGTCGGCGCGACCGGACGCGGCGAGCTGTAGCTCCCGCATGATCGCGTCGAGGCGGATACGATCGACGATACGCAGCTGCCGGCTCTTGGAGAGGTCGACACGCAACAGGTCGGCGAGCCCGTAGCCGAGCGCGGTCATCGACGTGTCGAGCCCCGCCTGATCGAACGGGAGCACGCCGACCGTGCGCACCGAGAGCGTATCCGCGCGGAGCTGGCTCTCGATCGCGATCGCCTGCCGCGCGGCCTCCTCTGCCTCTCTGATCCGTGGACTCGGCGCCGAGCGGCTTGACGTGGCCGCGGCGCATGCCGATAAGGCGAGCACCGCGAGCGACACGAGGAGCGGTGAGCAGGCGCGAGCGCTTCCAGTCAGGTGCCGGCCGAGTCGCGTCCGGGCGAGCCGTTGACGATGTGCGTTAGGCATGGCTCAGTTCCCCCGGGGTTTTCCGGTCGCCGGCGCGGGAACACGCCGCGCGCCCGGGAGCGGCGAGGTGACGAACCCGGAGTAATACGGCAGGATATCGAGTGATGCCGTTGCTGTCCGGCCACCCGCGAACGCGGTGATGGTGATCGGCCCGCCTTCCGCGTACGTCTCGGCGTACACGACGCCATTGGCATCGATAGGCGCGATCTGTGGGTCGGAGGAGCTCCACCCGATGGCGAGCCCGGTCAGCGGCGCGCCCTTCGTGTCGAACGCTGTGGCCGTGAACTGGAACGTCTCCAGCTCGTAGATCGTCGCGTTCGACGGCTGAATCCTGAGCCGGGCCGCTTCGACATCGATCGTGGCAGAGCCGCGCTGCGTGCCGCCGGCCGTCACGACAGTGGCGGTGATGGTCACACGTCCCGGATAGAGTGCGGTGACGACTCCCGACGACGACACCGTCGCGATCGTCGCGTTACTCGTCTGCCAGTCCACGGTGCCAAGGGCGCCGGATGCCGCGAGCTGGAGCGTGTTGCCCGCGAGCATTGTCGTTCCATTTGGCGACACGACGAGCGCGAGCGTGCCCACCGTGATGGGTACGGTGGTGCTCGCGCCACCGCCCGTCACGGTAATCGTTGCCTGTCCGCTCGCGACCGCGGTAACCACGCCCTCATTGCTCACGGTCGCGACCGCGTTGTCGGATGAGCTCCACGATAGCGGCACACCGCTCAGCGCCACGCCATTCGCGTCGACCGCGGTCGCCTCGAGCGGCAGTGTCGCGCCGACGAGGAGCTGGCCCTCGCTCGGGGTGGACACGATGCCACCGGCGATGACGCGCACGCGTGCGGTCTTCGTGACGCCGTCGATCGACACGGTGATGTCGGCATCGCCGGGGTACAGGCCGGTAACGATACCGGTTGGCGACACGCTCGCGGTTTGTGGGCTCCCTGCCGGGTTCTCGGCCGACCAGGTAACGGTGCGCTCTGTGAGGTCTCCCAAGGCCACGCCATCGGCGTCCAACGCCGTGGCGGTGAACGCGAGCGTCGTCGCGGCCCGCAGTGCGGGCGCCGGGTCCGGGGTGAGCGTGATGCTCGAGACGCGACTGATCACGCGCAGCGCGACCGTCGCGCTCTTCAGCCCCGTCGTCGCGGTCACATTCGCCGACCCGACCGCCAGCGCCGTCGCGACGCCGGTCGTGGCGTCCACCTGGAGCACGTTAGGGGTGCTGCTCGCCCACGTGAACGATCGCGTCAACGCGTTGCCGTTCGCGTCGGCCGCGCTCGCCGTGAGCGTGTGCGTGTCACCGACGCGGAACGTGGGGAGGTCGTCGATCGTCACGCCGCCGACACTCGCGAGCGTGATCGGCTCGCTGATCGTGACGTTTGCCCCCGGTGTCGCAGGCTGACTCGGCGGAGTCCTGTGCTGATCGATGACCGTACCCCCCTCATCGACCAGGGAAAGGTCGACACCGATCTCGCACGTACGTTCGTCGCCCGACTCGCGTTGTTCGTCAGCGAGGCATCGGGCCACGCGAACCTGGACCGCGACGGTCTGCGACGCGCCCGGGGTGACGCCGACTTCGGTCGGCGTACTCTCGAGCGTGACCTCGCTTCCGTCGACGCGATGGTAGAACGTCCGAATGCGAACTATCTGGCCGGCAGCTGCCCCGATGACGTTGGCTTGCAGGCCGAGCCGGACGGGGATCGAGGCGTCAACGGCGGCCGGGGCGGTCGGGCGATCGTCCAGGCATGCGGTGGCGAGCGTGGCGAGGAGGGCGGCACGACCGAGGGCGAAGTGCATCGGCGGCGTCTTCATGGGCCGACCAGGACTGTCGGGGCGCCGACGACGATGGTGCCGCCGTGCGCGGTGGGATCCATCATGCGCGCCAGCGGGCGTCCGCCGACGAGCACGGTAGGCGAGCCGAAGATAATGGAATCGGGGGGGCCGACGCACACGCACATGCTGCCGAGGGCGGCGGCGGGGAGGCCGGCGATGAGTACTGTGGGCGCGCCGGGTGTCACGATCGGTCCACCGACGTGAGGGATGGGCGGAACGGCCGGCGTGATCATGGGGCACACGTGCATGTCGGTGATCCGAGCAGCGGGCATCGGCATCGCGGCGTTTCCTCAGCGCGTTGGGTGTGAGGGGCCGGATGATTCCGGCGGCGTCGAGGCACGCAGGTGACGCTCGTGCTGCGCCTGGAAGTGCTCACGCGAGAGAGCGACGGCCTTGTCCCATCCGCCGAGCTGCTTCACGACCTCGAGGCCCTGGGCGAGGTAGGCACCCGAGAGCGCCTCGAAGTGCGTCGGATGCGCGGCGGCGGCGAGGGCCACGGCGCTGCCGACGAGCATCCGGTCGATTCCGGCGGGGGGCGGCACGGGCGGGACGTCCGGCGGTGCGACGCTGCCGGAGCTGAAGAAGACGGCGGCGGCGGCGCACCCCGCGGCCGTCTCGAGCCCGGCGCGTTCGCCGGCGGCCCACGCGGCCCGGCGCGCGTCGTCATCCGGGTTCGAGATCCAGCGTTCGACCGCCGCGAGGGCGGCCGCGATCGCGGGTGCCGGCGTCCCGTTAGGCGCGGCGAGCTGCGCGGCGTGACGCGCGGACACCCAGGCCCACCACACGCCTTCGCGCGGCGGTAGCGCGGCGGCAATGACGCGCAGCGCATCGGCGGCGCGGCTGTTCGTGGTCAGCGCCTCGACGAGCGATGCGCCGTCGGTGGCGGACGCGATGACGGGCGTCGCGTCGTCGGGAACGTGCGCGCGCTCCACGAGCCACGCGACCAGGGGCGGGGTCGAGGCGTCGGAGGGCTGGCCGGGGTTGGTCATCGACCTGGCCTCAGTTGATCATCGTGACGCCGCCCTTCACCATCACCATGCCGTCGCCGTTCACCTGCGTCATCGCGCCCTTCACCTGCGTCTGCACGGTTCCCTCGACCTTCGTCATCAGGCCCTTCATCTCGGCCTGTACCGTCGCCTCGCTCTTCACGTTCATCCCCTTGATCTCGACGCCGCTCGGGCTGAGCACGATGGAGCTCGGGCCCACCTTGAGCGAGAGCTCCTGCATGGCCTCGATCGCGACCTTGCCGGCCCCGGCCTTGATCTCGATGTTGCCTAACGAAACGTCCATGGTCAGGTTGCCCATCTTGACCGTGAGCGTGTCGTTCCCCTTGTCGAGCGTGACCGACCGGTTGCCCGCGTGGATCGTGATCTTCTCGTCCTTGTCCACGGTGACCGTCCGGTTGCCCTTCGCGACCTCGACGGTCTGATCGCCCTCGGCCACGACGATCGTCTGATTGCCCTTTGACACCGTGACGGACTGGTTGCCCTTCTCCACGGTGTGCTCGTCGTTGCCTTCCGCCACCGTGCGGGTGTCGTTGTTCTTGATCGTCGTCGTGCGGTCGTGCTGGACGTCGCGGAGCTCGTCGTTCTTCACGAGCACCTTCAGGTCCTTTTCGGCCTGGGCGAAGACGTGCTCCTCGCCTTTCTTGTCCTCGAAGCGCAGCTCGTTGAAGTTGTCGCTCCCGCCACCTAACGTGCGCGACTTCCAGCCGCTCTGCGTCTTGTTCGCCGGCAGCTCGTAGGGTGGCTTGTGGGCGCTGTTGTACACGCGCCCGATGACGATCGGGCGTTCGAGATCCCCTTCGAGGAACTCGACGAGCACTTCCTGTCCCACGCGCGGGACCTGCATGAACCCCCACCCCGTGCCGGCCCACACCGTCGCCACGTGCACGCGGTGTTTCGACTTCCCGTCCTTGCCGTCGCCGCGGTCCCACGGAAACTGCAGGAGCACGCGTGCGTCGGCGTCGACGTCGATCTCGCCGGTGCCGCCGCTGCCGACGACCTTCGCGGTTTGCGTCCCGCGCACCGACGGCCGCGGCGTGATGCGCTCGGGTCGATACCGGACGTTCGCCGGAATGCACACGAACTTGTTCTCGTACGACCCTTTCATGCCCGAGCCGCCGAAGACGTCACCGACCTCGAGCTTGTGGGTCACGCGCAGCAGGTGCAGCTCCGTGCCGCTCGTGCCCGCGGGGCCGCCGGTCACCTCGACACGCGTCCCCGCCTGAAACGCGGCGCAGGTGCTCGTGCCACGGAAGACGTCGTGCCCGGCCTCATCGAGCTCGATGCGAAGCTTCGCCTCACCCGCCGAATCGTTAGGCCCCAGGTCGCCGAGGAAGTCGAACCGCTCGCCGCGCGCGCCCGGACTGGCACTCGACACCTTCCCGGCGTTGTCCGCGCGCAGGAGGTCGTGGTCCGCGAGCGACACCGAGGCGGCGTGGACGGCGAAATGACGGGTGAGCTCGACCACCACATCGGCCTGCGGCTGCCCGCCCGTCAGGCGGGGCTGCACCTTCGCCGACGCCATCGCGCACGCCGGGATGGAACCGCCGCGCGCGTCCGAGAACACCAGCGTGTGCTTGTCCTCCTCGTGCTCGAACGTGTAGAAGAGCCCCGCGTCCTCGAGCAGCCGCGTGACGAACGCGAAGTCGCTCTCCCGATACTGCACCACGTAGGGCAGCGTCGGGGGCGGCGTCGTCACCCTGCGCTTCACGTTCGTGACGCCCGCTTCCTTGCAGACCTTCTCGACGATGTCGAGCGCCGACTGGTTCTCGAACGTGCGGCAGTTCGACGACAACGACATGAACCAGAGGGCCGGCACGACCTCGGCCTGGTAGTGCGCGAGCTCGTCCGTCCGGTCGCGCCCGAACGTCGAGAACTTTCGCACGAGCCCGTGCACGGCACGCGCGCCGCCGCCGTCGAGCGGGATGTGCAGCGTCATCGGCTTCCCGAGCACGCTGGCGGCCGTCACCGACTGGTTCGTCGAGACGAAGTCCACGGTGAAGAGGAAGGGACGCGATACTTCTTCCTCTCCCGTGAGCGCGACCGCCACCAGGGCGTCGCCGCCGAGCGGCGTCGTGGCGCGCAGCGCACGGTTGGCTTGCGAGATCGGGAGCGTCATCGGCTGCGTCGGTTTTCCGGTCTATGTCGCCGACGCCGCGGCAGTCGCCGCGGCGGTCCCGCCGAGCGAGAACGGCGCGTCGCGCACCGTTGGCGTGACTTCGTACGCGAGGTCGCCGTTCTCGTCCACCGCGACACGCACCGTCCCCGGTCGCGTCCCGCCGGCGATCGCCTCCAGCAGCAGCCGCGACACCTCGGGCAGCATGGTGTTCGTGAGGATGTTGTCCACGTTGCGCGCGCCGCTCTCCACCTCGGTGCACCGCGCCGCGACGGCGCTCACGAGCTCCTCGCCGTACGCCAGCGCCACCCGCTGCGTCTCGCGCAGCCGCCGCTCGATCTTGCCGAGCTTGAGCCGCACGATCTGCTTCAGGTTCTCGTCGCGCACCGGGTAGTACGGGATGATGACCATGCGCCCGAGGAACGCCGGCTTGAACGTCTTGTCGAGCTCCGGCTTGAGCGCCTTC
>DAINRQ010000114.1:0-2080 GCA_036741775.1 Gemmatimonadaceae bacterium
ACAGAACGTCCCGGCAGAGGAGCCCCTCTACCGGAATGACAGCGATTCCTCGACTCCGGCCCTGCGGGCGTTCGCTCGGAAGGACGCCTAACGCGGACATTGTGACCGACCCGGCTCGGTCGGTCACACCCCCGGTGTGACGCTCGCCGTCACCCGCCCGACGACCACGAATCGCGTGGCTCTCGTCACGGCTGCCGGCACCGAGTCGGGTGCATGCTTGCACCCGTCGAGGGTGACTTTCGATACCGGAGCCACCGAATGCGCTCGTTCGTTCTCGTGTTTGCCGTCGGCGCTTGCCTCGCTGCGCCGGTGCACGCGCGTGCCCAGACGCCAGCCGCACCTCGGACATCCAGTCCGAAGCTGTGGGCCATGTTGTCCGCTGGCCGCGGCGACCTTCAGGTCAATTGCGGGATCTGCCGCCGCAACGACCAGTCGTCATGGGCCGCCGACGTGTCCGTCGGTGGATGGCTGAAACCCAGGACCAGCATCGGCGCCGAGCTCGGCGCGTGGCGCCTGGGAGGCGATGAGGCGACCCAACGCGTCATGCTCATGAGCGCCGTCAGCCAGCTCTATCCGATGCAGCGCGCCGGAGCATTCGTGAAGCTCGGCGTCGGCGTCATGGGGTATCGGTCTACAGACGGCGAACGGTCGCTTTCCGCCCGCTCGCTCGCCCTGCAAGCCGGATTCGGTTGGGACATCAAGGTACAGGGACGGTATGTCGTCGCGCCTCAGGCGGCGCTCGTCCAGGGGTTCAACGGCGGGTTGTACCTCGATGACGCGAAGGTCACCGGGGCCTCACAGGTCAAGCTCCTGCGCTTCGGCCTGGGCGTCGGGGTGGGCCGATGACGAACACCGTTCGACTTCCCATGGCGGCGATTCTTATCGCCCTCACGATGGCTTGCGCGACCGACGAGGTCGCGTCACCGGCCGAGGTGGTCGCCACGGGGCCGTCGCGCGCCTTCGGCCTCTGGGCGCCAGGACCTAACGACACGTGCACGAAGGAGCAGCACGACGCGTTTTCCGTGGTCGGTCCCGACGGCAAGCTCTATCCGACGTGGCATCCACCGGTCGATGCGACCAGCGGCTGCTCGTTCGGCCACGAGCACGGCCGCGACCCGCGCGGGTCGGATCTCTATCAGATCGTTGGTGACATGCCGCTCGGCGTCGCGAACGAGGCGCTCGAGACATGGGACCCGGCCAATCCCCGGCGCGAAGACCATGTGGGGCACAAGATCGACTGGGAGAACGACGTCCGCATGCAGGTCAAGACCGCGGTCGCGTCGGCGATTCTCGAGGTCACCTGCGACATCCTGGTGAAGCTCCACCAGGGGACGCACTCGAAGGATGCGTTCACGAACAACCTGCACGAGATGGTCTATCACGTCCGGTGTAATGACGGCACGCAGGCGCACCTGACGTTTATGGCGGCGATCGGCACGCCGGGCGAGTTCGTCCGCTCGTGCAACCACGAGCAGCATGTGACGGTCGGCATCGCCACACCGCCGAACTCACCGAACGGTGGTGGGAAGCGCGTCCTGCCCGATGCGGGGTGCGTGGAAGAGTTCCTTGTCAACAACAGCGGCAACAGCTCGGACTTCGGCCGCGGGCTTCACGAGAGCTGGCAGACGTCGAACAGCATCAGGACGGCCGAGGGACACACCCTGGCATCGTTCGACCCGTACTTCCAGGTGAACTTCCCGAGCCGGTACTACGATCCGGCGCAGTCGTCGCTGGTCGGGCGACCCCTCGACCTGTGCTTCCTGCCGGTAGCCCGCGCCCGGGGTGGCGCATGCCAGGAGTCCATTCGCAACGGGGCGACGGCCGGGCTTGCGTACGACGACCCTCGTTCCGCCTTCAACGGGGTCAGGCGACACGTCGACATCAATTCGATCCGGGTCAGCAACCGGAACGGCCCGACGGTCTGGTACACGAACCCGTTCGGCCGAGGCGCCAAGCCGGAGCCGTTCCCGGGCTCGGTGCGCCAGTTCATCTCGAAGGTGGACAACAGCGGGTTGCAGATCTCGGGACCGTCGATCGGGCATGGACGCTACTACGGAGGGATGGGGACACACGCGCCGAA
>DAINRQ010000114.1:2180-3514 GCA_036741775.1 Gemmatimonadaceae bacterium
GCTGGTGGCTGATAGCTCGTGGCTGCTAGGGACGAACGGGTAAGAACGGAAACCGGCAGGGCGGCGTCCGACGTAGGGAAGGCTCTCTCCCTCGGCGAGGCTCCGTGTGGGTTGTTTCCGTGCGATCGGCATTCCCGCATTCGTCGCGTGCGCGCTCGGCCCAGGCAGGGGCGACCTGCACGCCCAGACGCGCCCGCCGGCCGTCACGCCACCTACGCCCGACACCACCCGGCAACGCGCGGTAGTGCGGCCGAACCGCGGGCGCCGGGAGCGGGAGCGCGGCTTCCGTCGCGACCCACTGCCCGAGCCGACGCCGAGCGTCGTCGCGAGCGCGTTCCGCGACGGCCCGGCGCGCGATGCCATCACCGCCGCCCGCGTGGCGCGGTGGCGTCAGGACTCGACCCTAACGAGTTACGATGCCACCGTGAAACAGCGAATGTCCGCCGGGCTGAACGTGAAGGCCATCGGCCGGGACCGACTCTTGTTCAGGACGGAGGTCGCCGCGCGAGTGCGCTGGTCACAGCCGGACCGCGTGGTCATCGACGTGCAGGGCGCGCGCACCGCCGTCCCGATGTCGTTCCCCGGCGCGAAGGCGCTGAGTGGGTTCGCGCAGCTCGTCCCGATCCCGTACTTCGCGGGGAGCGAGCGGCTCATGTGGTGGATGAATCTCGATGGCGACGAGTATGACGACGGCGACGACGACCATCCGTTCGCGTACGTGCATCCGCTCGACGAGCGAGCGGAGCACGTCTACCAGTATCGGTCCGGTGAAACGGCAACGATCCGCCTCCCGGGCGGGCGCGACATCGTGCTGCGCGAGGTGATCGTCACGGCGCGCGAGGCCGCACCGGATCTCATCAACGGCTCGCTGTGGTTCGACAGCGCCGACGGACAGCTCGTCCGCGCCGCGTTCCGGCCCGCGTCGCCGCTGGACATGATGAAGTTCATCGGTGAAGACTCGTTCGAGGACGTGCCGGCGCCCATTCGGGCGTCGCTGTTGACGCCGTTCACGTTCGAGGTCGAGTCCTTCACCATCGATTACGGGCTCTATGGCCAGCGATGGTGGTTGCCGCGTTCGCAGACGGCGCGGGGTCAGATGCGCGTTGGCTTCATGCGGTCGACGGCGACCATCGACCAGCTGTTCCGATATACCGAGGTGAACGGGCGGGACAGCCTGCCCTCCATGCCAACGATGCGGCGGCGCTTCGAGCGCGAGTTCGGCGATGACGTGGAGCAGATCGTGGGCGGCGTGGTGGACGGGGTGGTTCCCGGCAATCAGGTCGAGCGGCGAGGGCGACGCGGCTTCGACTGCGAGCGGGGTGACACGACCACGG
>DAINRQ010000114.1:3614-7833 GCA_036741775.1 Gemmatimonadaceae bacterium
GCCGAGCTCGCGGGCACGCGGGCGTCGAGCCCGGGCACGAGCGTTACCTGGAGGCTGTTCGCCGAGCGCCAGCACAACGCGCCGGTCGAGACGCACGTCTCGCTACCGAACGCGTTCCGCGGCGCGCGATTCGATGCGAACGTCGCGGCCATCGGTGCCAGCGAAGGCGGTCTCGCCACGCGACTCCGAGGCACGCACGGACTCGACCCGCAGGGCTTCCGACTCTCCGCGGACGTTCGCCTGGAGGGTGCGGCGGGAACGTTCGACTACACCCGAGCCGCGGGCGATTTCACCGCGCAGCAGGGCCTGTTCCGCGACGTGGGACTGTCGCTGACGTTAGGCGGCGGCACGAGCGGCGGTACGGTGTCGCCGCAGCGCCTCTGGCACGTCGGCGGGACGCATACGGTGCGAGGGTTCGGGGCCGGCACCCTCGCTGGCGATTCGTACTGGCTCGCCCGCGCAGAGCTCGGGCTCGGGGGCAGAGTGTTCAAGCCGGTGCTGTTCTATGATGCAGGGTGGGCGGGCGCGCGCGACGATTGGAGCAAGTCGCGAGGCAACATCCGCGGGGCGGGCGGGGGCGTCTCCTTCATGGACGGGCTGGCGCGCATCGACCTCGCGCGCGGAGTGGACCGGCGCTCGGTGTGGCGCGCGCATCTCTACGTCGAGGCAAATTTCTAGCGAATCGGGAACTGCCGGCCATCGACCGGCCAGCCTCCCAGCTACTGGCGGTACGCGCAGCGGCTACGTGATCAACCGCGATCGCCGGAAGCGTTGCATGGAGATCCCCAGGACGACCGCGTTCAACGCGAGCAGGGTGGCGAGCAGGAGCTGCGTGGCCGTGATTCGACCCGACCCGAGCGCCTCACGAATGGAATCCCGAAGCCCCGCCGGCATTCCGCCAACCACCGCCGGGATGAGCATCGGCACCAGGAGCACCATGCTGAAGCGCTGTTGCGCCTGTCGCACGGTGGGTGCACCGAGGGAAATGAGCACGCCGATGCCCGTCATCAGGGTCGCGGCGAGGACGATTTCAACCAACGTCGTGGCGTACGTTGCCGCCGGGGCGAGCAGCGGACGCGCCTCCGGATGCGCGACGTTCACCGCTACCACGCCCAGGATCAGCGCCACGACTGACAGCACGAGCGCGTAGCCCACGATCGCGGCCACTTTGCCGAACAGGATGGCCTGGTCGGGAAGACGCGTCGCGAGAAGTGTTTCGAGCGTGTGACGCTCCCGCTCACCCGCAAACGTGTCCGCTACGATGGGAAGCACGAACAACAGCGGCAGGATGAAGCCCATCGCCATCATCGTCCCGGGGAGCACGTACTTGACACCGAAGTTGAGCGGGAGCACGACGCCGGCGACGATGACCCCGATGATGGGTGTCAACCGGCCGCGCCGCCCGCCACCCTCCACGCCCATCTCCTTGAGCTCCTTTCGCATGACGACGCCGATCTCGCGCATCATTGGCGTTCCTCCATGAGCGAGAGGTACACATCCTCGAGCGACGCCGTCTCGCGCCGCACCTCGTCGATGGTCACCCCGCGGCCGATGAGCCACGGAACGAGCGTGCTGGTCTCGAGCGCGCCGTTCGGCACGATCTCCAGCACGCGGTCCGATACGGTCACCTCCCCGACGTCCGGTCGCGCACGCAGTGCTTCCACGACGCCATCCGCAGTGAAGCCGCCCCCGGTCACCCGGATGACGGCGCGACCCGCTCGGGCCCGCAGCTGTGCCGGCTCGCCTAACGCGGCAAGCTTTCCGCCGCGAATCACCGCGACGAGCCCACACACCCGTTCCGCCTCGGTCAGGTTGTGCGTCGTGAGGAAGACCGTGGTTCCGTTCTCGCGCGCCAGCGTCACGATGTCCTCGCGGAGCGCCACCGCCGCCGCCGGATCGAGGCCCGCCGTGGGCTCATCGAGGAACACGAGCGGTGGCCGGTGCACGATCGCCCGCGCAATCGCGAGTTTCTGCTTCATTCCTCGGCTCCACGTCCCCACCCGGTCGCTGCGCCGGTCCCACAGCCCGAAGTGCGTGAGCAGCTCCCTGATGCGATCGCGCTTCGCGGCCCCCGTCAGGTTCCAGATGGACGCGAAGTAGTCGAGGTTGTCCTCCGCGCTCAGGCGCTCGTAGAGGCCGGTGTGCTCGAGCAACGCGCCGACCCGGTCGCGAATCTGCTGGCCTTGCGTGGCCGCGTCGTACCCCAGTACCTCGGCGCGACCGCTCGTCGGCTCGACCAGCCCGAGCAGCAACCGGATGGTCGTCGTCTTCCCTGCCCCGTTAGGCCCGAGCAGACCGAATATGGCACCAACGGGGACTTGGAGCGACAGATCATCCAGCGCCCGAACGTTCCCGAACGTTCGTGACAGGTGGTCGGTTCGAAAAGCCGCCGTCGTCATGTGTGCGAATTCTGCTCCTGTTCATGATGACGCTCACCCGTGACCGGCTCGAAGAACATGGTCGCCGGTACGTCAGCCAGCCCCGCCGCGACGAGCCACGCTTCCAACCCCGCGGCCACATGGCGCTGCTGCTCGAGCGGGAGCGCACGAAACCCCGCGACGAGCCGCTCCTGGACAGTCTCCGGCGAGTTGTCGAGCTGCTCCTCGCCGACGGCTGTGAGCGCGAGCTCCGCTCGGCGATGGTCGGCGGGGGCCGTAACCCTCGTTACGAGCCCAGCGCCGACCAGTTTCGCTACGACCTCCGACACGGTGCTCAGACTCGTCACGGTGCGCTGGGCCAACTGCGTCATCGACAGTCCCGGCTGCGCCCGAATCTCGCGGAGCACGAACAGCTGCGCGGCACTCACTCGTTGATCGCGCTGCGACCGCACGCCAGACGTGCGAAGCGACCGCACGATCCGACGCAAGCCATCCATCGCGACGGCCGCGGGTTCGTTTTCTTCGTCTTCGAATGACCGTTTCGGGTTGTCGCTCACCACAACCTCCGCATCATTACAGGACCTACGGGACGCTAACACACGGGCGCCGCCACGCGAACTCCAGCGTGGCGGCGCCAATCGAGCCGGGGCCAGTCGACCAGTCGAGCCAGCCTGTATCAGTGGCTCATCGTCGTGTGAACCTTCGGCGTGCCAACCTGAATGATCCCCACGGCGCCTTTCTCCGCATCGGCAAAGCTGTGCGTGACGA
Organism: Gemmatimonadaceae bacterium; assembly: GCA_036741775.1. Lineage (GTDB taxonomy): Bacteria > Gemmatimonadota > Gemmatimonadetes > Gemmatimonadales > Gemmatimonadaceae > JAJKIV01. The sequence goes on from DAINRQ010000114.1 coordinate 6,761, forward strand.
ACGGGTACAGCCCCTCGCCCGACGCTCCCTGCTCGAATACCGTCTCGAAGACCGCTCCGCCACCCGCCGGGATCGACTGCGTCTGCACCTTCTCCAGCACGTTATCCGGGTTGCCGTCGGGGTACACGCGGTCGAACACCGCACCCACGACGTGGAAATCACTCCGGAAGCTCGGGCCCGCGTTCACGACGAAGAATCGCACGCGGTCGCCGACATCGACCATCAGCGGAGCATCCTTGTACTGCCCGGCGCGACCGTTGAACACAACGTACTTGGCGTTCTTGTTCAGCGCTGCTGTCCAGTCGGGCACAACGGCATTCGTCGCGGAATCGGTCTTCGCATAGAACTCACTCTGCACGAGCACGAATTCCTTGTCGACCTCCGTTCCCCACCCCCGCGCGGGATCGACGATGATCGCGAAGTACATCCCCTGCATGATGTGCATGGTGATGGGGGGCGTGCCGCAGTGAACGAGGTACGCTCCGGGATCACGCGCGACGAACTCGAAGGTGATCGAGTCGCCGGGGACGAACGACCGATACGCTACGTTCGCGGGAATACGCGCCGAGTGGAAATCGATCGAGTGGGGCATGTTCGACTTGTTCACGACCTTGATACGGACGAGGTCGCCTTCTCGAACTCGAAGCGTCGGGCCCGGCACGGTGCCGCCGAACGTCCACCCCTCGTACTTCACACCCTTCGAGATCTCGATGGTGTCGTGGGTGATCGGGATCACGAACTCCTTAATGGACGGGTCCGATACGGGCGAGAGGCGCGCGTCGTAGGCAGGGTTCGTCGCGGTACGCATGACGCCGAAGTCAATGCGCTCCACCTCGTCACCGCGCCGAGCCGCCGTGACGGCGGTCGCGCCAGCCAGGAGGGCGCCTAGAGTCAGAGCTGTGGAAATGACGGTACGGGAACGCATTGCAAGTATCTCCGAGTGGTTGGTGTTTTCGTTACCCGGATAATGCTTCGGACCCGATGCGTTCTCCGTGGGGGGATGGCGGATTCTCTGTGCGGGATGATTTCATGCCCGTGTCGGGGAATCCCGTACGCGGCTCGGCCCTAATTGG
>DAINRQ010000114.1:7933-20395 GCA_036741775.1 Gemmatimonadaceae bacterium
GGAGAATGCCATCGACCTCTACGGGCATCAGCGACGCGAGTCGCCCCACCGCCCGTCCGCGTCGCGACGGAAACGCAGGACGGCGGCTTGCAAGCAAACGGGCGTTCGTCCACTCCGAACGATCCACCGGTTTCTGCGCGGCCTCTCAGCTGGGATGCGAGAGCGTCGTCTGCGAGAAAATGATGAAATGCGACTCTGACCCCAATAAGCGACACAGGAATGCAGCTCACGATCGGAATTCTCGGCACCGGCTGGGTGGGAACCAGCGTCGCGATCTCGGTGTTGCACGCCGGCTTCGCGAGCGACCTGCTGCTCGCAGACGTTCGCGCCGAAGTCGCGGAAGGCGAAGCGATGGATCTGAGTCACGGCGCCGCGTTCTACCCGACGGCCACGGTTCGCGCGGTCGGGGTCGATGAGCTCGGAGGCGCGGACGCGGTCGTGATCGCCGCCGGGCGCGGCGGGAAACCAGGTGAATCACGGCTCGAGCTGCTCCGCGACAATGCCAGACTCCTTCGCGACGTCGGCGCCCAGCTCCGCGCGTTTCGCGGGCTCGTGGTGGTCGTCACGAACCCCGTCGACGTGCTTACCTACGTGCTCGCGGAGAGCTCGGGGTTACCGCGGGAGCGCGTGATCGGTACGGGGACGATGCTCGACACGGCGCGCCTCCGTCAGGCGATCGGGCGCGAGTTGAACGTTGCCCCGCAATCCGTGCATGCACACGTCGTTGGTGAACATGGCGACTCCGAGGTCGTGCTCTGGTCGAGCGCGCAGGTTGGTGGCCTTCCGTTACGGCGGTGGCCCGGCTGGCACCGGGATCGCGAGCAACCCATCGCCAATGAGGTCCGGCACGCGGCGTACGAGATCATCAAACGGAAGGGCGCAACGAATCACGCGATCGGGCTCGTCACCGCGGCGCTCCTCCGCGCCACTCTACGCGGTGAGCGGCGCGTTCAGACGGTGTCGCGTGTGCAGGACGGGACGCTCGGCATCCGCGATGTAGCCCTCTCGCTGCCAACGGTGGTCGACGCAGGCGGCGCAGTAGATGTCGTCACGCCTGAGCTCTCCGACGATGAGCGGGCAGGGCTGGAACAGTCGGCGGATGTGCTTCGTAAGGCTCTACGGTCGCTCGACGACTGAGCGTCTCGGCTCTTCGTCCCAGGAACGAGGCATGGCGAAATGACGGACTTCAAGACTCCGCTTCGACGATCCCGCTCTGACCGGATGGTGGCCGGCGTGGTGGCGGGCCTGGCGCGTTACCTCGGGATCGACGTCACGCTCGCGCGCGTGCTCTACGTCGTCGGGTCCATCGTATCGGCGGCGTTCCCGGGGGCGCTGGTGTATCTGATCCTCTGGATCGTCGTGCCCGAGGAGGACTGACCCGAGCGCCTCGCTCCGCCGGCCAACAAAGCCTTACACCGCCGGTAAGGATCGCGCGCCGGTTTTCGCGTATTCCCTCCGACAGAAATAATCCCGCTCCTTCGTTAGGGTGCGGTGGGTCACGCAACGATGTGCGGCCGAAATCGACCTGCAGTCGGAGGTGTACAATGAGGACGACGACGTACGCGACGCGCGCGCTCGTCGTAGCGATGAGCTTGGCCGCGGCGGCATGCAGAATCGACAGCCCCACCGGGACGGACCCCGCGCCGACCGATAGAGATGTCGGTGTTCCTGATCGGGCTGCCTATGCGATCGAGCCATCGGACGTGTGCGGAGCGTTCTGCCGGGTGGGCCCGGTGACCTTCACGCGCGAAGCGGGTGTCCCGCGCGTCGAGACACTGGCGTTCTCCGCCAGCCCCGGTGCGGAGTTCGTGGTGGATCTCGACGATCTCGGCTCTCAGGGAAGTGCCGCGAACGCCAACCTCAATGGCTTCGCGCTGCTCAAAGGGTCAGCGCGGACGTACCGCGGAACCATCGCGATGCAGAGTGAGAACACCCTCGAGGTGCGATTGGCTGGCAAGCCTGGCTCGAAGCTCCGCGTAGCCATCTGGCCGGTCCAACCGATCACGATCGACGCGGTGTCGCTCTCGCCCGGTACGGGAATCGAGATCGATGGGCCGCCTCACTACTTCCAGGCCAGGGTGACGAACCACACGAGCACGACGTTCCACGCGGTGCGGATACTGCCGCTCCTCTTCCAGCCGGGTGTGGAGCGCTGGGGCAGTGAGCTGAACGGCGGTATCGATTGCGGGGGCACGATCGGCGGTGGCGTGTTGCCGCCGGGTGTGTGCGAGACCGTTCCCCAGTCGAACTACATCCGGGCCTCGAACAGTGCGAGTGGCCACGGATTCCTCACCGCCGGCCCGGCGGGCGCGCACTTCAGCCTGCTCATTGGCGAGCCAGGGCGCTGGAGCGAGTTCGATTCGCACTTTGTCCCGATCGTCCTGCTCCCACCTGGCTCGGCAACGTCCCCATGATGATGGGAACGGCCGACTCGTGGCGGTCGCGGCGTAGCCTCGGTTCGAGGAGGAGTACCGTAGCGGGCCTGGCGCCGACCGGCGCCAGCCCGCAGCGTCCTACCTAACGCGATGCCGGCATCCGGCGGTCATTGCGGCGGCGTGAACCGCTCATTGGCGGGCGATGCACCAAAACCTGCCTTGTCACCACCGCCGATGACGTAGATGGCGTTCCCCACAGTCACGGCCCCCATCCCGTGGCGCGGCGTGGGCATGTCGGCAACGCGACGCCAGGCGTTGGTCACTGGATCGTACTCTTCCGCGTGTGGGAACACGCCGGGGTTCTCGCCGCCGAATGCGTAGAGCTTGCCGTTGTGCGCCGCGGCCGCGAGCCCGCCGCGCGCGGTGGGCATGTCGGCCAGGCGCTCCCAGGTGTTCGACGCAGGTGAGTACGCCTCGAGCGCGGTGACGTTGCCGGGACGGCGGCCGCCGACGACGACGATGCGATCGCCGATGACGGCGGCGGCCAGATGCTCGCGCGACGTGGGCATCGGCGCGAGGGCCGCCCACGTGTCGGTGGCGGGGTCGTATACCTCGGTCGTGCCGACGACCGTGCCGCCACTGACACCACCGATCGCGTAGAGCTTTCCAGCGTAGTCGACGGTGACGTGCGCGGCGCGCTCGGCGATCATTGCCCGCCGCGTGCTCCACGCTTGCGTCGCCGGGTCGAACACGAAGACGCTCGCGGAGGCCGGGCCGATGCCGGTGTAGCCGCCGGTGACGTACACACGGCCACCTAACGACGACACGCCGGGATGATTCCGCCCTTCCGGCATGGCCGGCCCGTTGGACCACCGATCGGCCGCAACGTCGTAGACCTCGAGTGTACCGACCGTGGCGCCCTGGCTGTCGTAGCCGCCGGGCGTGTAGATGCGCCCGTCGATCAACGCCGAGGGCATTTCCTGCCGGGCGCTACCTAGCGAGGCGCGGACGTCCCAGCTGCCGGTGCCCGGGACCGAGCCGTTGGATGGCGGCCCGTCGTCGTCGCCGCACGCCGCGGCACCGACCGCCAGCGCGAGGGCGACTGAACCCGAAAACAAACGCATGGCTCCTCCCTGCTGTCATCCCGAGCACAGTCGTCATTCCGAGCGCAGGTGTCATTCCGAGCGCAGGTGTCATTCCGAGCACAGCGCGGAATTCCCGTCGTCCCGGGAGAGCGGGCCCCCGTCGGGATGCCTGCGATTCCTCGACTGCGCCGCTGCGCGGCTCCGCTCGGAATGACTCACCCGGACGGAATCCTCGCGTTGTACTCACGCACTGTAAAGGTCGACGCCGACGCGCTCTTGCACTTCGGCCGGAACATCCACACCCTAGAGGCGCCAGAGGTCAGACTCGCAACGCTGGCCATCGGCAGGACGGAACGCTCCGCACAGACGACGATGACGTCGTCGGGATACCGACTCATCGCGTCCGTTCTCGAACGTTCCATACCTCTCCGGTGAGAGAGCCTGCCATGCCATCCGGTCCCGCGCTTCTCCGGTGGTCGAGTCGTCCTGGGGCGTCCCGCCAGGCGACGTTTGGCCCTATCGCCACCAGCGCGGCGTGGACCGTGTTGCTGGTCTGTGCGTTAGGCACCGCGACGCCGGCCAGCGCTCAGAACAAAGGCGCCACCGTACTCAATGCCTCGTCGGGTGGCACGCCAGCACACGTCTCGTTGCTCACCCGTCCCGCGGTGCTCGAGGACCTGTCTCCCGACCCGCGAACCGTGGAGGTGCGTCTCACGGCGTCCCCCGCTCGGCTTTCGTTGATGCCCGGGTCCGCGACCGACGCGTACGCGTACAACGGCAGCGTGCCGGGGCCAACGCTCGAGCTACGAGAAGGCGATCGCGTCATCGTGCACTTTCGAAACGACCTGCCGGTGCCGACCACCGTCCACTGGCACGGGCTGCACATCCCGGCCGCGTCCGACGGGAGCCCGTTTCATCCCGTCCCCCCGGGAGCGCAGCACGACTACGTCTTCACGATCCTTCGCGGCGCCGCGGGCACATACTGGTATCATCCGCATCCGCATCACGAGACGGGCTACCAGGTCGCGAAGGGACTCTACGGCGCGATCGTCATCAGAGCCGCCGATGATCCGCTGCCCGCATCCTTGCCCGAAAAGCTCCTCGTCCTCTCGGACAACCGCTTTCTCGCGGACGGCTCCGTCGACCTGCCTGACGAGCTCTCACTACAGGGCGGCATCGATGCCGAGAATGGACGCGAGGGCAATGTCCTGTTCGTGAACGGCCAGGTGATGCCGACCCTGACGCTGCGAAGCGGCGAGCTGCAGCGTTGGCGCGTCATCAATGCCTCGGCCGCGCGCGTGTTCCGCCTGGCGCTCGCCGGGCACACGTTCCTTCACGTCGGGAGTGACGGCGGCCTCTTCGAGCGGCCGGTCGAAGTCAGCGAGATCCTGCTCGCGAACGGGGAGCGTGCCGAGCTGCTCGTGCGGGGAACAGGAACGCCTGGGAGCCGCGCGACGCTTCAGACGCTGCCGTACGACCGGTACGTGCCGCAGACGCGGCCGAAAGACTGGAACCAGCCGCGCGACGTGCTGACGGTGCAGTACACTGGCGATTCCCCAATGCAGTTCGTGCCGGTGCCTAACGTGTTGCGACCAGTCCCCGCGCTCGACACCACGAAAGCAACGGCGACGCGAATCATGTCGCTGAGCCAGGGCATGATCAACGGCCGCATGATGGACATGGCCCGAGTGGACGTGAGCGCGCGACTCGGCGCAACCGAGATCTGGCAGGTGGAAAACCTCGTGGGTATGGACCACCCGTTCCATCTGCACGGGTTCCAGTTCCAGGTGATCGAGCGCAACGGCGTGCCCGAGCCGGTGCGGCGATGGAAGGACACGGTCAACATCCCGAAGCACGAGACCGTGCGCTTCATCGTCCGCTACGACAACTACGCCGGAAAATGGATGTTCCACTGCCACATCCTGGATCACGAAGATCACGGGATGATGGGCATCCTCGAAGTCCGATGACACGCCGTCATCAGGGAGCGGTCATGCGATCATGGAGCGACTCGCGTCATCAGGCAGGAGCACTTCTCACCCTGCTCGTCATCGCCGCCTGCCCACGGCCGAGTGCGATGGTATCGTCGAGCCGCGCAGAGTCGCTGACGAGCGGTCGCGCGCCGCGAAGCAGCATCGCGCGCGATGCGCAGGGTGCGCAGGCGCAGATTCTGCGCGGCCGAGCGCTGGTCATCGACCACGCGTGCAGCGGATGTCACAGTGGCGTGCTCGATCCGGGTGGCGACGGCTACCTCGCGGGCATACGTGACACGGTCGGGCAGTTCACGATCGAGGGGTTCAAGACGCGCCCCAGGAACCTGACGCCGGACAACGAGACGGGACTCGGCCGATTCAGCGAACGCCAGATCTTCAACGCGCTGCGCTACGGTCTCAGACCGGGCGAGACGCCCGATGTGGAGATCACGTCCACAACGCCGGGCGAAGGCAACTTCCCGGCACGCCCAAAATACCTCGCACCGCCAATGCCGTGGCAGGACTGGCGCCACCTGTCCGATCAGGAGCTCCGGGACATCGTCGCCTACCTCAAGGGCGCCGTGAAACCGGTGAAGAACAAGGTGCTGGACAGCGAAGGACCGCCGGACTTCTGGGCCGCACACTGGGCAGCGCTCATCGGGCCGTATCCGGCGGCCGCGTTTCCGACGGCGAACGAGGTCGGCGCCGCGACGGACGAGCAGCTGCGGCGGGGGCGCACGCTGGTAATCACCCACGCGTGTGGTGACTGTCACGGGGGGTACGACAATCCGGCCGCAGACGGGTGGCTCGTCGGCGCACGCGCGCCAACCGATACGTTCATGGCCGGACCGTTCATCACGCGCCCTCGGAACCTGACGCCAGACAACGAGACCGGCCTGGGTCGGTTCACCGAGCGGCAGATCTTCAATGCGCTGCGCTATGGCTTGCGCCCGGGCGAGACCCCGGATGTGGAGATCACATCAATGACGCCCGGCCAGGGCAATTTCCCGGCGCGACCGAAGTATCTCGCCCCGCCGATGCCGTGGCCCGCCTGGCGGCACATGAGCGATCAGGAGCTACGTGACATCGCCGCGTACCTCAAGCGTGGGCTCAAGCCGGTGAAGAACAAGGTCCCCGACAGTGAGGGGCCGCCGGACTTCTGGGCCAGTGGATACACGGTACAGAACATCGGCCCGTATCCGGCGTCCGCGTATCCGACGAAGAACGAGAAGACGCCTTAATACTGTTCTGTCATTCCGAGTGGAGCGACCGTAGGCCGCGCAGTCGAGGAATCGCACGCTTCCCGGGAGAGGGCTCTCGGTCGGGAGGACGGCGATTCCTCGACTACGGCGCCTGACGGCGCCTCCGCTCGAATGACAGAGTCGGGCCAGGACTCACGCGTGGATCGCTCGTTGGCGTCAGGGAAGTAGATCACGAACGACGTTCCGTGCCCCTGGGTCGTTCGTACGCCGATGCCGCCACCACAGCGCTCGACGATGTCGCGAACGATCCACAAGCCCAGCCCGGTCCCATAGCCCACGGGCTTCGTGGTGAAGAACGGCTGGAAGATGGACGCCCGACGTTATGCGGGTCGTTGCTCCGGGCTCTGCGTTGCCTCCGCTCGGAGCGAAATCGGCCCCTGCTCCTGGAGGCCGAACACGGCCGCGGCGACCGCGCCTCCAACCAGCGGTGCAACGAGGTAGATCCACAGGTTCGCCAAGCTGCCACCACTGATCAGCGCGTCGACGACGATCGGACCGAAGCCCACGGCGGGATTGAACGCTCCACCTGAGATTGGTCCGCCCGCGAACGCACCGACCACAACGGTGAAGCCGATGGCGAGCCCGTAGAACGAGTTGCCAAGCGTCTTCACAGCGACCGCCGAGTTGAGCACCACCAGCGCGAGCGCGAACGTGTAGAGGAGCTCGACCGCCACCGCGCCAGTCACCGACGCCGTTGATGCCGGTGCCGGCGCAAAGGTCCGGCCGAGGATCACGTAGACGGTCAGCGCCGCCGCAACGGCACCCAGGCACTGACTGACGACGTACATCGCGAACTCGCCAACCGAGGCCATCTTGCCGCGAAGCAGCACGGCCAGCGAGACAGCCGGGTTGAAGTGACCGCCCGACACGTGACCACCCATGTAGACCATGATCATGAGCGACGCACCGATCGCGAGCGGCGCGAATTCCGTCCCGTTCAGCACCGTCAGGCCGATGGTCAGCACGAGGAAGAACGTGCCAATGAATTCGGTGACGTACTTTCGCATCGCGAGCTCCAGGCGTTAGGGGTGCTCTGCAGGCGAGCTGGCTCATGGGTATGGCGCCGGCGGTGATCGGACGGAACCTATGCACCCTGACTCGAGTTGGAAGCACCGCGGCGAAACGAATGTCGGTCGCTGCCTCCGTGTCCCGCTCCCCGCAATCCAGGCGGCACTCGCGCGTCGTACATCGATCGTTGCCGGCGACCAGATGGTCGGCGACCGGAGGCGTCTCGCGAACGGCGAGATGGAGATCCTCCGCGACTCGGACTTGTGCGGAGGGACGCTCCCATGCGACGTATGCTACAATCGGCCGGCTCGCTCGTGATGCTGGCTGCTGTCATCACTGGCTGCGACACGCAGCCTCCGACGGTTACCCCATTACCCGGGTCCGATGCGACAGGGGCAGTCGCGGTGGCGCCCGGTCAGACGCTGTACGCGCTGACGACGTCGGGTCGGCTCATTCGCTTCTCGAGCACCGATCCCTGTGTCGTCGACGGGACGCTTCAGGTGACGGGGCTCGCGCCGAACGCCACGTTGCAGGGTATCGATTTCCGTCCGGCGACGGGGCAGCTATACGGGCTCGGGAGCGACAGCCGGGTGTATACCATCGAGCTCACGACCGGCGTCGCCACCGCGGTGAGCATGACGCCATTCTCGCCGCCGCTCGAGGGGGAGGCGTTCGGGTTCGACTTCAACCCCACCGTCGACCGGATTCGAGTCGTGAGCAACACCGGGCAGAATCTGCGGCTGAATCCGGTGACGGGGGCGACTGCTGCCGTCGACGGTCCACTGGCGTACGAATCGACCGACGCGAACGCGGGGACGCGACCGCGCGTCGTCGGCGCCGCGTACACCAACCCCGACAACGATCCGGCAACCGGCACGCTGTTGTACGACCTCGACGTCGGGCTTGGTGTGTTCGCGACACAGAACCCGCCTAACGACGGGACCCTCAACACCGTAGGCGCGGTGGGCGTCCGCAGCAACGACCTCGCGGGCTTCGACATCGCGCCGTCGAATATCGCCTACGTCGCCCTCAAGGTGACGGGACCGGGTCAGGCGAAGCGCACCTGCGGCAACTCCGATCTATACGCGGTGAATCTGACGACGGGGGCCACCACTCGCGTCGGCAGCATCGGGACGCCGATGCCCATTCGCGGCATCGCCGCGCCGGCACCGTAAACGGGTCGCGACTCCCGAATGACGACTGTTACGGGCGATACGGGTACCCCTTGGCCAGCTCGCGCTCGAGGCGAGCGTCGTGCCCGTAGATATCGTCATAGAACGCGGGCACGCCGGTGGGACGCACCACGGCCGTTGCGTAATAGATCACCACCGGGAGTGGCCGGGCGAGATTCACGCGCCGCGAGTTCGGCCCGCGCTCCATCGCGTCGCGCACACGCTCGGCCGACCACGTGACCGAATCGCGGAGCACCCAGACCGCGAAGCCGGCCGGGTCTTCGAGCCGGATGCAGCCGTGGCTGAAGTCGCGCCTCGCTCGCGAGAACAGCTCAGTGGCCGGCGTGTCGTGCATGTACACGTTGTGATCGTTCGGGAAGATGAACTTCACGAGCCCGAGCGAGTTGTGGGGGCCGGGACGCTGGCGGATCCCGATCCCCCCTCGGCCAACGCGTGCCAGGTTTGCCGGCGTCGCCGGCAAGGCCGGCCCGGTGTCGCCCGAGCCGCGGTAGACCTCCATGTCGTTGCGCGACAGATACGCCGAGCTCCGGCGCACGGCGGGAAGGATCTCGCGGGACAGGATGCCGGGCGGGATCACCCAGTATGGACGGAACACGAGGTATTCCATGTCCCGCTCGAACAGCGGCGTCCGGCGTCCCACGTCCGCGCTCCCCACGACGACGTTCATCGTGAGCGTCGGCGCTCCGCTCGAACCTAACGAGTCGAACGCGTAGAGCGTGAACCCCGGAACGTTCACCACGACGAACGGGCCGGCATCGAGCGCCGGCAACCACCGGATTCGCTCCAGCGCGAGCTCGATCTGTCTCACCCGCTTGGCCGGCGTCACATTGAGCGCCGCGAGCGTTCCCGGGCCGATCACACTATCGACCGTCAGGCCGTGCCGTTCCTGGAAACGCGCCACGGCAGCGACGACCTCGCCCGAGTAGTGGCTCTCGTCGGCGGCGGCGGCTTCCACTGGCAGGTCGCCGAACGCAACGAGCCGGCGGCGCAGCGCCGGCATGGTCGCGAGCGAATCCCCCGGGCGGACGATGCCCTTCACCGCCAGCGTCGGAAGCGATGGGTCCGCCGCGAGCGTACGATAATGCGCCAGGATTGTCTTGAGGTTTCGGTACTGGACGAACGTCGGTTCGGCGTCGCGAACGAGCTCGGCCACTCGTCGGCGCTCGAGCGCCTCGCGAATGAAACGCGCGAGGTCCAGCTTCTTGCGCTCTACATTGATGCCGACGGCGAGATGCTTCGGGTTGACGCGCCCCATGTGCACATCCGACAGATGCCTGAGAATGCCGATGGAAAGCGCGAGGTCGAACCACGCCACGTCTCGCGCGCCACGCCGCTCAGGCGCCGAGAGCTCGTCGAATCGACGTTGAAGCGCGAGAGCGTCGTAGTCCTCGGGCCGAAGGCCGCGCTCCCGCGCATCGCGGAGGAGGCTGATGACCGTGCGTGCGTCCTCGGTGGGACGACCGCTGTCGCTCCACAACGGTCGCCAATCGCCCCCTGAGTAGAGTGAGGTCACCTCGTCGCGATAGTTCGGGAAGCGCGGCCACGTGAGGCCTGACAGCGTCCCGGCGCGCGACCAGCTCTCGAGGAACGACGCGACACTGTCGTCGCGCGACGACAGCGAGATGGCACCGATCCCATCGCGTGCATCCGCCTGGCGCAACCCGCTCCAGAGGACGAACCCGAGGATCGTCAACCATCTGAAGCTGCGCTGCGTCATGATCCGCGGAGAGGGCACGCCGTCAGCGTACGCCCGGATAGTCCAACTCGGCCATTGCACGATGGTCTCTCGCGCACGAACCGTGCGCCTGCCCCGCTGGACCCGCGAGCGCGGAACCGACCTCCGCCGCAACCGCTGCCCGTCGCCGACAACGCGACGGCGGAAGGACGGGCGAAGAACCGCCGCATCGCGCTCAGAGTCACGGCGAAGTGGCGGTGTCCGGCCCATCGAGAATACTTTCGTCGGCGAATCTCTCCGGAGTTGCCGATGGACCGGCGCGACTTTCTCGCCGATCTGACCCGTCTTGCCGCACTCACCGCAACCGTACCAAACGTCTGGCGCGTGACCACCCGGCCGCGCTTCGCCGACGAGCCGTTTCAACTCGGCGTCGCGTGCGGCGATCCGACGCCCACGGGCGGGATACTGTGGACGAGACTCGCGCCTCGACCGATGGAGCCGGACGGCGGCATGACGGGACCGCGCGTCGTGGTCACGTGGGAGGTCGCCGCCGACGACAGCTTCCGCACCATCGTGAAGCAGGGCCGTACGACGGCGGCCCCCGAGCTCTCGCACAGCGTGCACGTGGACGTCGACGGGCTCGAGCCGGACCGATGGTACTTCTATCGGTTCATGTCGGGCGACGCGACGAGCCCGGTCGGGCGGCTCCGCACCACGCCGGCCTCCGGTGCAACGACGCCGCTTCGCTTCGCGGTCGCGTCGTGCCAGCACATCGAGTACGGCTACTTCACCGCCTACGCGCACATGGCGCGCGAGGAGCTCGACCTCGTCACGCACCTCGGCGACTACATCTACGAGTACGGGCCGGTGGCGGGACGCATCCGTCAGCACGCGGGACTCGAGATTCGAACGCTCGACGACTATCGGCGGCGGTATGCGCAGTACAAGTCGGATCCGCTGCTGCAGGCACAGCACGGACGGTGCCCATGGGTGGTGACGTGGGACGACCACGAAGTCGACAACAACTACGCGGGCTCCATCGGCGAGAACGTGATGGAGTCCGAGGAGCAGATGCAGGCCCGTCGGGCTGCGGCGTACCAGGCGTGGTGGGAGCATCAGCCCGTGCAGGTGCCGCGGGCGCGGTCGTGGGCCGACCTCACCATCACGCGGAGCTTCGACTGGGGCGCGCTGGCGCGGTTCTGGGTACTCGACACGCGGCAGTACCGAAGCGATCAGCCGTGCGACGACGGCAACAAGGTCGTGCCGTGCGGCGAGTGGGCGAGTCCCGCACGCACGATGCTTGGCGCTCGGCAGGAACGATGGGTGGATGACGGGCTCGCGGCATCGCGATCGCGGTGGAACGTGCTCGCGAACCAGATCATGGTCGCACCTAACGATCTGGACCCGGGCCCCGAAACCCGGCTACCGATGGATCAGTGGACGGGGTACCCCGCCGCGCGCGACCGGCTACTCGGATCCATCGCGCGTCGAGCGCCGAACAGGACGGTCGTGCTCACGGGGGACATTCACACGCACTGGATGAACGAGCTGCACGCCGATTTCACGCGCCCCGACCGCCCGGTGGTCGCGGCGGAGCTCGTGACGACGAGCATCAGCTCGGGCGGTGATGGAACGGAGACGCCGGGTGAGAACGCGACGAAGCTGAACCCGCACGTGAAATGGCACTCGAACCGGCGCGGCTACATCACGTGCGTGGTGGACCCGGACAGCTGGACGGCGGAGTATCGGACGGTGCCGTTCATCACGCGCCCCGACGCGCCGATCGAGACGCCGGCGCGGTATCGGCTGACTCGCGGTCGTCCGGGCGTCGAGCAGATCTAAATCGGGGTCAGATGCGAATATCATCGTTTCGTCGCGGCCGCGACGAAAC
>DAINRQ010000115.1:0-11692 GCA_036741775.1 Gemmatimonadaceae bacterium
GCAACGAAACGATGAATTTCGACTCTGACCCCAACGGCCAACGTCATGACCGCGACGAACACGATTGGCACTGAGACGATTACCGCATGGCGCACGGACACCCCGGGGTGCACGCATCGAAATCACCTGAACAACGCCGGCGCCGCGCTCATGCCGCGCCCCGTCATTGCCGCGATCACGAACCACATCGCGCTCGAGTCGGAGATCGGCGGCTACGAGGCAGCCGACGCACGCACCGACGCGATCGCCGACGGCTACCAGGCCCTCGGCGAGATCGTTGGCGCGCCGGCGAGGAACATCGCGGTCGTGGGGAGCGCGACCGCCGGGTTCATTCAGGCCCTGAGCTCCTTCGACTTCGCGCCGGGCGACGTGATCGTCACGACGCGGTGCGACTACACGTCGAATCAGATCCAGTACCTCGCGCTCGCGAACCGGCTCGGGGTCGAGGTCGTGCACGCCGAGGATCTTCCGGAAGGCGGCGTGGATCCGGAGTCGGTCCGTGACATCGTCGGCCGTCGACGGCCGCGTCTCGTCGCGGTGTCGTGGATTCCGACCAACTCCGGGCTCGTGCAGGACGTGGAAGCCGTTGGCGCGGTTTGCGAGGAAGCTGGAGTGCCGTACGTCGTCGATGCCTGCCAGGCTGTCGGGCAGGTCCCGATCGATGTCGCCCGGCTCCGCTGCGACTATCTGTCTGCGACGGCGCGGAAGTTCATGCGCGGGCCTCGCGGCATTGGCTTCATGTACGCGTCGGACCGGGCGCTCGACCGCGGTGACCATCCGCTGTTCGTCGACATGCGCGGTGCGCGCTGGACGTCCGCGACGACGTACCAGGTCGCCGACTCGGCGCGGCGCTACGAGGACTGGGAGTTCCCGTACGCACTGGTCCTCGGCCAGGCGGCTGCGGCGCGGTACGCGCTCGACGTCGGGGTGGATGTCGCACAGGGCCGTGCCTGGGCGCTCGCGGCAACGCTCCGTGAGTCGTTAGGTGCGCTGCCCGATGTACGGCTGCTCGATCGTGGTGCCACGCGGTGCGCGATCGTCACCATCGACGTCGCGGGACGCCACGCGAACGCGATCGTCGCTGCGCTCGCGGAGCGGCGGATCAATGTGGTAGCGTCGCTCCGCGAATTCGGCATCTATGACTTCACGGCGAAAGGCGTACAGACGGCGGTACGACTCTCGCCGCACTATTACAACACCGAGGCGGAGATCACGGCGGCGGTCGAGGCGTTAGGTGAGATCATCCGGTAGCGGACAATCATCTCTGGTGACATAGGCATGTGGCGCGTGGTCAGGTCGCGGCTCGGCGGCCAGCACGACGGGCTCGGCGGCGCGGCTGGGCAGTAATCAGTCGTCAGTTCCGAGTCGAGAGTCATCAGTCCCGAGTCATCCCGTCATGAGTTATGAGTACGCCTTACTCGGAACTCATAACCGGATGACTGGGCACTGATGACTCCGGCCGTTAGTGATGACTCCGGCCGTCCCTAACCTGAACGGTGGGGAGCCAGCACTGCGTCTACCGCGTCGCGCATCCAGTGGTCAGCGGGGCCCTCGTCCTCGTACATCGCCCACGTCATGAGCGCGCCGCTCACGGTGATTTCCACCGTTCGGGCGAGCGCGTCGACGTCTGTGTTCGAACGCAACTCGCCCGTCGCGACCGCCTCCGCGATCAGGTCGCGCAGCCCGGCGCGTGTCGTTCGCGCATGCAGTGCGAGCTGTTCGCGGAACTCGGGGTCGGCGAGGTCGATCTGGAGGTACGCCAGGTTCCGCGCGAGCGCGGCAGGGGACTGCGCGAGCCCCGCCATACACTCGGCGTACGCGCGGAGGGTGGCGAGTGGTGATGGCTGCGCCGCTCGCAGCTGCTTGATGAGATCGCCCGACGACGCAGCCGCGGCGCGCGAGAGGGCGAGGAGCAACGCGCGCTTCGACCCGAACCGCTGCGCGAGCGCTCCGGCCGTCACGCCAGCCTCGGCCGCGATTTCGGCGAGGGTGAGCTCCGACGGTGCAAGCCGCGCGGTAGCGCGATAGGCTGCCGCGAATACCTCTTCGTCGCTGACCTTGCGGGGGCGCGGGCTCAAAGTCGGTGCTTGACGTTTCTAAATGGTCATATAGTTTGTAACTAAACGCCGATGTAGTATAGGATCGCTGCCGGTCCCGCACCATTGTCGGCTCCCCACCTTCCACGACGAGGATTCCAGGATGCGTACCGTGACGTACGGCGCGGCCTGCAGTCTCGACGGGTTCATCGCGCTGCCCGATGGTTCCATGGACTGGTTGCACTTCAGCCGAGATGTGCAGGAGGTCATGCGGAAGTACTGGGAGACGGTCGACACGATGCTCATGGGCCGGAAGACGTGGGAGGCGGCGGTCGCGAATGCATCCGTGGGAGGCGACGCGGGAATGGGCGGCATCACGACCTACGTCTTCTCGCGCACGCTGCGCTCTGTTGGCCACGGGGCGCAACTCGTGTCCGGCGACGCGGGGGAGTTTGTGCGTCAGCTGAAGGAGAAGCCGGGGAAGGGAATCTGCGTCATGGGTGGCGGCGAGCTGGCGCAGTCACTCTTCGCAGCCGGCGTGATCGATGAAGTCGGGCTCAACGTTCACCCGATCATCCTCGGATCCGGCATTCCGTTCTTCCGCGATCCCGGTCGACGGATCGCGCTCCGGCTCACCGAAGCGCGGGTCCTCGACGGCGGGTGCGTGCTGATGAACTACCGAGTCAAGGGAGCAAAGTCGAAGCAAGCGCCCGCACGAGCAGCACCGGCGGCGACTCGGGTTAGTTAGAGCCAGTGAATGAGTGTGTGCGTCGCGGAAGGTGGCTCCCGATAGGGGGCCGTCCAACCTCGAGCAAGCCTGCCCGACGCACACACTCATTCACTGGCCGGGCACCACCTAACGTGTCCCGCTCGCTTCCTTGCGAATTCCGTCGCCACGCTTGAAGAACCCGGGGAGCGACACCGGCGATGTCCCGGTGGCCGAGGCTCGCCCGAGGACGACCGCGGCGGCTGCGCGCTCGAGGGCATCACCCACGCCATAGGTCACGAGGTAGGTGGACGCCTTCGGGAACTGGCGAATCAGGTACGGGTTCCCGAACGCGACCGTGATCACCTTTTCGCGGCCCGCGAGGTCGTCCATCCACGTCGCGATGTGTGGCGGCACGGCAGGGCGACCCTCGCCCTCGATGCGGCGGACGTACGCGGCGAGCACGATGCGATCGGAACCCGCGACCTGACGTGCGAGCGAATCGAGATCCGTTCTCGACGTCGCCGGCGAGACCTTGAAGACGCGGGCATTCGGAATCCCCGCTCGGATGTCGGCGCTGAACGCCTTACCGGCGCGGAGCTCGGTCTCGGGCATGTACTGGACGACCGCGACGCGCTGCCCCGCCGCCGGAAGCAGCGAGTTGTTATCGCGCAGCAGTGTTACCGCGCGACGCGCGATGTCCGCCGCCAGCGCGCGGTGTGCCGGTGCGCCGACGACTTCGCGGAGTGCCTCGAGGTCGACGATCGGGTTGAACGCCACACCGGTTCGTGCCTTGAGCTCCAGGACCCGCCGGGCGGCCGAGTCGATGCGCGCGCGCGAGATCTCGCCGCGCTCCACCGCGGCCAGCACGGCGTCGATCGCCTTCGTCGGATCACTCGGCTTGAGGATGATGTCCGACCCGGCCTTCACCGCGAGCACCGAGCTTTCCTCGACGCCGTACCCCTTGCCGACGCCTTCCATGGTCATGGCGTCGGTGATGGCAACACCGCGGAAGCCCAGCGTGTCGCGCAGCACGCCGGTAATGATGCGAGGGGCGAGCGTTGCCGGCGTGGTCGAGTCGCCTTCGACCGCCGGCAACGCGATGTGTGCGGTCATGACCATCCCGACATTGGCCTCGATCGCGGCGCGGAACGGCACCAGCTCCACATTGTTGAGCCGCGACCACGTCGCACCGACGACGGGCAGGCCAACGTGCGAATCGACGTCGGTGTCACCGTGCCCGGGGAAGTGTTTCGCCGTCGAGACCGCGCCACCGTCCTGGGTGCCGCGCACGAACAGCGCCGAGAGACGCGCAACGCGCGCCGGGTCCTCACCGAACGACCGCGTGTTGATGACCGGGTTGGACGGGTTGTTGTTGACGTCCACCGTGGGCGCGAAGTTGATCTGGATTCCCACGGCGCGCGCTTCCTGGGCGATCACTTTCGCCGCGTCGTAGGCATCCTGGTCGCGCCCGGTCGCCGCGATCGCCATGGCGCTCGGGAACACCGTCGCGCTCCCCGCCTCGAGCAGGTAATGCGTGAAGACACCGCCCTCGAGGCGCCCGAGCGCGGGCTCGAGGTCGGCGGAGGCCATGAGCGGAACGCGCGAGATGCGCTGCATGCTGTTGATCTTCGCCGCCACCTCGATCGGCGTGCCTAACGACATGCTCACGCCGCCGATGTGATCCTGCTGGATCCAGCGGCGGACTTCGGCGAACGTCGAGTCGCCGTTGTTGGTGTAGTCCCCGAGCACCCAGACCATCACCATCTGCCCGATGCGCTCGCGGAGCGGCAACGTGGCGAGCGTGCTGTCGATCCATCGCGTCTGCGCCGGCGTGAGCGGAGCGCGAGGATCGAAGGGTCTCGCCGGTGCGGGGAGCGGCACGGGAGCCGGTCGCGGGACAGAGGCGACGGCCGCAGCCGACGGCTGCGGGCCGGGCGCGGTATTGCGTGCGCAGGCTGCCATCCCGAGCGCGAGCGGGACGAGCGCGGCGGCGAGGAGCGGCCTCGCGTGGGACGAGTGGGCGGTCATGACCTAAAACTACGGTCGGAGCTGACTGATGGGCGACCCGGCAGAGCGGCCGGTCCCTCTACCGGGACGATGAAGAAAACCAGACGCAGATGGCCGCAGATTTCGCAGATTCCGCAGAATCCCTCTATCAGGAAGCTCGGCCGCGCGAGAGTAGCGACTGTCTGGGTAGAGGAGAATCTGCGTTCTTCTGCGTAATCGGCGTAATCGGCGTTTTGTTTTCTTGCTTCTCCCGATAGGGGGACCAATCCCTCTACCGGGAAGCCGAGAATTCCTCGCCTGACGGCTCGGAATGACTCATACCGCCATCAGCCCCCGTGCCGAGGCTTCGAGCAGGCGTGCGCGGGCCGACGTGTCGGTCGGGAGAGGCTCCACGAGCTCGGGCGTGCCGCGAGCCACGACCACTGCACGTTTCGCCAGGCCGATGAACGGCTCGATGTCGTGCGTGGCGACGACGACGGTTGCACCTCGCTCGCTCGCCTCCGTGATCCACGTCGTGAGCCAGGTCCGCATCGCACGATCCATCGACTCGAGCGGTTCGTCAAGCAGCAGGGTGGTCGGCTCACCGACGAACGCCGCGGCGAGGACCGCACGCCGGCGCTGTCCCATTGAGAGCTCGCGCACGGAGCGGTCGCCCAGCGCCTCGAGGCCAACCAGCGCGAGGGCGCGCGCGCCGTCGTCGACCGGGCGACTGCGGAGCCGGCATACGAGCCCGAGGACCTCGCCAACCGTCGCGTACGGAGTCAGGTCCGGATGCTCGGGGACATAAGCGAGGGCCGAGCGTGCGGCGACCTCATCGCGCCAGAGATCGTGACCGTTGATGGTCACGGTTCCAGACACGGGTTGCTCGACGCCGGCCAGGAGCTTGAGTAGCGTGCTCTTCCCGGCGCCGTTCGGTCCGAGAAGCAGCGCCACCCCCGCGGGAATGTCGAGGGATTCGCAGACGAGCGCCGCGGGACCCGGCCCGTAGCCGAACCGCACGTTCCGGAGCGAGATCATCGCGTGCTCCAGACGAGCGTGTCGCCGGCGGCGTCGTGATAGAGCTCATTCCAGCCCGTGACGACCTCGCGCCGGCCCCGTGCTGCCGCCAGCCGCACAACGAGTGGAGTCGCGAGCAACGCCACGGGGCCGACCCAAGGCACATACGCGCAGGCGGTGCCGAGAACTGCGCCTGCTACTACGAGCATTCCACTGACACGCGTGAGGCGTTTTCGTGCGCCCGGGGTCGCGGCGGCGGCGAGCGCCGCGAGTGGCGGAAGCGTGGCCAGCGCGATCACGGCGGCGCCGGGGTCGACGACGGCGCTCGCCAGGGCGATGCCTAACGCGGGAAGGCCGAGGGCGATCGTGTCGTCCGTGGCGCGGCCGACGCTCGACAACGGCAGGGACCGCAGCCAAGGCCACACCGGCCGTCGGGTGACCACAATGTCGCCCATCGCGCCGAGGTAGAGCGCGATGGCGATCACGCTCCACAACCGCGCGACGAACCCGACATCCGGTGGAGCGAGCTCGTTGTTGCGCGTGTAGAACCACGCGGCGGCCAGCGCGAGGCAGGACAGTGGTACGGGCGCGAGCATCCGCCAGCCCACGGCGCGCCACGTGAACCGGTACAACCGGAGCGACCCTGGCAATGCGGGCGACGGAACGGCTGCGCGTCGCGCAGGAAACGCGAGCCCGCCAGCAGTGGCATCGGCGATGATGAAGAGCGCGATGGCCGCCGCGAGCGTCGTCCAGCGTCCGAGCGCCGCCAATACCGCCGACAGCGCGAACGCTGGCGCGGCAATCACCCACCGCCGTGCCGGCACGGCCGCGGCGCCGGCGGCGCAGAGCGCCAGCGAAGCACCGAGCAGCTTCGGGCCCGACAGCGGCCGGTCGTAGACCGCGAGCGTGAGTCCTGCGGCGAGCGCCACGGCGGCGGCGAACGGAAGTTGAACGATCGGCAGCCCGAACATGACGGCGCGTCTGTGCTGCACGCCGTCAGCTGGAAGGCTGCGCGTCCAGCCACCAAGTCCGAGCGTCAGGCGGGGAACCGCCTCACGGGCGATCGCGTATGCGAGTATGGCGACAGCGACGAGCGGGCCGCTCGCGACGCCATCGGCTGCGAGTCCCAGCGCGAGCCTGCGAAGCAGGATCAGCGGGTCGGGTGCGGACCCGAGGACGAACAGTATGAGGCAGATGGTGACGACGGCGTTGCGCGACGCGACGCGCGCCCCACCGGCGACGTGAAAACGGATCAGGGCGGAGAGGGAACCGGGCACAAGGCGAATTGGGGTCAGAGTCGAATATCAGCGTTCCGTTGCCGCGGCAACGGAACGCTGATATTCGACTCTGACCCCCATTTCCTTACGGGACGACCGGGTTCCTGGGCTCCAGCTTCACAGCCCACAGGCCCGTGTTGAAGTCCGTGAACAGCACGTTGCCCTTCCACGGCATCGCGTTCATCACGAACGGCGCGTTCGCCGTGCGCCCTTGCGGGTCGTAGGGCTTCCACACCGCGATCTCGCGCTGCTGCCGAGCGAGGTTGCCCATCAACTCACCCGACACGTCCACGACTCGCAGGCCGCCGTCGTAGTACGCCTGATAAAGCACGTCGTCCTGCACGATGATGTCGTGCGAGCCGAACTCCGGCTGCTCGTACCGCGCGATCTGCTTCGGGTTTTTCGGGTCCGTGAAGTCCACGATGGCCGTGTACCCCGCCGACGTCTGCGGCACGCCGCCGGCCTGGCCTAACGTGGCCATGTAGTCCGTCCCCTCCCACACCTTCCCGCGACGGCTCATGACCTCATCGCCAAGGAACAGGTAGACCTTGCCCGTAGACTTCTGGAAGTACGGGAAGATCTCGTGGCTCGCGCCGCTCGTCGTCGGGAAGGTGCCGATGAGCACCGGCCTCTGCGGCGTGCCACCATACTTGCCGTTGCCGACGTCCACGGCGACGACGCCCGTGCCCCATTCCGACGAATACGCGATGCCGTCGTGCACCCACACGTCGTGGATGCGCGAGTTCGGGTGATTGTACTCGCCCGCGTACTTCGGAGCCTTGATGTCGCGGACGTCGATGATGACGTACTTGTCGCCACCGGAGATCGCGAACAGGTAGTCGTTCGTCGCGAACGAGTTGTGCACCCCACCGGTGAGCTGCTCGTCGAAGCGCGACGCGATCGTGGGGTGCGCGGGGTTCGACAGGTCGAGGATCACGACGCCGTTCACGCGGTTCGAGGCGCCCTCGCGGGTGATCACGCCGTAGCGCGCGTCGGGCGACACGGTCACGTCGTTCACGACGCGCGCGTCCACCTGGATCGAGTCGGTCTTCGCGATCTTCGTCTGGTCGGTGATGTCGAAGACGTACGTCCAGCCGTCGCCGCCCCACGTGCCGACGAGCGCGTAGTCGCGGCCGTCCTTCCCCGTGAACGGCCAGAAGTCCGAGGTGTTCACGTTCGTGACCGTGCCGCGGCCCAGGACCTTTACGCTCTTCATCACCTCGCGCGGCCGGACGTCGATCGACTTCCGTGCCGTCGCCTGGCCGCTCACCGCCATCACGTTGTACACGCCCGCGAACTCGGCGACGAACATCCCGTCGCGAATGTCTCCCGCGGCGCCCTGGCCCTTGATGGAGTCGTCAGGCGTGTAAGTGAACGTCCACGTGATTGGCGCATCGCCGAGCTCGACACCAGCGCGGTCCTTCGCGATGGCGTTGACCTTGACGACATCGCCCGTGCGGACGTCCGCCTGGCTCACTTGTACCTCGAGTGACGCTACGGGGCTCGGACCGATGGTGTACGGGAGGTCGCCCTTCACGCCGTCCACAGTGGCCGAGATGGTCACCGCGCCCGGCTTGAGCGCGGTCACGTTGCCGAATCGATCGACCGTCGCGACGTCCGTGTTGGAGCTTGCCCAGCGGACCATCGGCTGCGGCCGGATCGAGCCGTCCGCGTGCGTGGCTTTCGCTGAATGCGCGAGCGTCACGCCCGCGAACAGTTTTCCCGGCTCCGGCGTAACCTCGACACGTGCCAGCGCTGGCCACGTGACCCTCACCGGAATGGTGACCGAGAGTGGCGCCGGTCCATTCGCGGAGCTACGGCCCGTGAACACGGTAGCCACGACGTTGTAGCTACCGGCCTTGAGTCCCGTGACCGCGGTGTCGGTCACGCTGAGCGAACCCCGCGGACCCGACCTGAACATCAGGACGCTGATCGGTTTACCGGCGGAGTCGAGCGCCTGGATCGTGAGCGGAACCGTCTTGCCCGCCTCGACCGACAGCGACGTCGCCGATGGGACGAGGCGAGCCACCTTGAGCCCGTTTGCCGCGAGCTCTTCAGGGCTGGATTGCGCGAGCGCGGCGGGTGCAGCGGCGAACGATGTCACGACCAGCGAGATCTTCGCTGCGCTCGTGACGCGCGACGCGACGGACGATACGTTCATGAGAAGATTCCGGGGCTTGGGCGGATTTCGAACAGGAGTATGATGCGACGCGTAAAGGTATGGGTAAACCCGCGGCGCGGACGGGGCTTCGCTCTCGCGGCGTCGGTCGTGATCGGCTCGTCCCTGACATCCGACGCTCACGCGCAAGCGAGTGGTGCCTCGCGGCCAGCAACGAGTACCCCGAGGGCGACGACCCCTCGCCCTACTGCCCCGCGTGCGGCCGCGACGAAGACACCGCCGAAGCCGACCGCGAACTACTGGGTGTATGTCGGCGCCGAGTCGGCTGACCTGATTCATCGCATCCGGTTTGGGCCGGAGGGTGCGGTCGTCGAGCGCACCCTGGGAGCGGGCGAGCTCCCCGCGGAGAACGAAGGGCCGCACGGGCTGCAGATCTCCGCCGACGGGAAGTATCTGCACATGACGACGGGGCACGGTACGCCCGATGGGAAGTACTGGAAGTACGAGCTCGGCCCTGACACGCTGGTGGGCGAGCCGATCTTCCTCGGCAACTTCCCGGCGTCCATCGACGTGACGCCGGACGGGCTCTACGCATTCGCCGTGAACTTCAACCTCCACGGCGAGATGGTGCCGTCGAGCGTGAGCGTCATCTACACGCCGACGAATACGGAAGTCGCGCGTCCCGTGACCTGCACGATGCCACACGGGAGCAGGATCAGCGCCGACGGCATGCGGCAGTACTCCACGTGCATGATGGATGATCAGCTCGTGGAAGTGGATACGCGGACGTTCAAGGTTGCGCGTCGTTTCAGCCTGGCGAAGGGGAAGGAGCGCGCCATTCCTGCCGGCGAGTACGAGGCGATGATGAAGGAGATGCTGCCCGAGGATTCAACGGGCGGGTCGCCGCACAAGCACGAGATGCCGCCGGCCACGTGCTCGCCGACGTGGGCGCAGCCGTCGGCGACCGGGAACACGGTCTACGTGGCCTGCAACAAGAGCGATGAGATCCTCGAGATCGACGCCGGGACGTGGTCCGTGTCGCGTCGCTTCCCGACGGGTCGGGCGCCGTACAACCTCGCGGTGACGCCCGACGGCAAGCTGCTCGTGGCGACGCTCAAGGCCGGCAGCGGCGTGCAGGTGTTCGACCTCGCGTCGGGGAAGTCGGTGATGCAGGACAAGACGAGCATCACGCTCGCGCACGGTGTCACCGTGAGCCCGGACTCTCGTTATGCGTTCGTGAGTGTGGAGGGAAAGGGGGCTCAGCCCGGCAAGGTGGACATCTTCGATCTCGCGGCGCGCGCGAAAGTGGCGACGGTGGACGTTGGTCAGCAGGCGAGCGGGATCGCATTCTGGAAGATGGAGCCGGTCAAACGGTAGGCCGCTTGTCGCGCGAGCTTACAGCCCTCTATCCGGACGCCACGAACCGGGAAAGCGAACCGCAGAGGACGCAGAGAACGCAGAGGTGCCTAACGGGGCACCCGGGATCGCAGTCGGTGGGAATTGAATGGCAGCGGTCGCTCAGGGGTCGCAGCCCTGAAATCCGTACCATGGTTTTGGCTGCTTCGAGAGCCAAACTGCTCGCCGAGCCGTTCTCTGCGTCCGCTGCGTCCGCTGCGTCCTCTGCGGTTCATCGTTCTGGTCCGTCCCGGTAGAGGGGTTCGATCCCAGCGAGCCCTGCCGTTAGCGGGAACGAATCAGAAAATCGAAGAAAGACCGGAATCGACCTCGGGCATGCCGTACGGCGTGCCCTTTGCCTTTCCTGAGCCTCTGGAAATCGGAAATTCGACCTACGGAGGCAACACAAATGCGAAAGGCACTTTCTTCCATGCTCGCGATCACGGCGCTGACAGTGACCGGCGCGTGCGCGCGTACTTCAACGGTGGAATCGACCGGCGAAGTCGTGCCAACGACTGCCGTGAACGCGAACAGCCTGCCCACGGGCGCGGTCGTCAACGTGACGCTCGACCAGGCTGTCGGGACGAAGACGAGCAAGGTTGGCGACACCTTCAGTGCGACGGTGGCCGAAGCGATCGTCGCGTCGAACGGCCAGACGGTCGTTCCGGCCGGCGCCAAGGTATACGGCAAGGTGACGGGGCTTCAGGAGTCCAATAACGTCGGGCAGAAGGCAGCGATTCGGCTCGACTTCGAGCGGATCAACGTGAACGGTGTGGAGCGCCCGTTCGAGGCGAACATCACCGCGACGAACCTGCAGACGGAGCGTCAGGAGACGCGCGATGAGACGCTGAAGAAGGCTGGTATCGGCGCGGCGGCCGGCGCGGTGCTCGGCGCGGTGATCGGCGGCGGTGACCTGTCGAAGATCCTCGGCGGCGCGGCGATCGGCGCAGCGGCGGGTACGGTCATTTCCCTCGGCGGCGGCGACGTCGAAGCGGTTCTGCCGGCTGGCTCGAAGATGACGCTCCAGACCACGCAGCAGGTCGTACTCTAACGACAACAAGGCGCAGGTAGAGCTGTTGCTTTGACCGGAAACCTCGGGAGACCTCTCGACGCGAGAGAAGCTTCCCGAGGTTTCTAGCTTTGCCGTTAGCTG
>DAINRQ010000115.1:11792-20112 GCA_036741775.1 Gemmatimonadaceae bacterium
CTCAGTCCGCTACGTTGACGGATGACCGCAACCGGCATCCTGCTCGTCGTTCTCTCGGCAGTTACACACGCGTACTGGAATTTCCTGCTCAAGCGCAGTGGCGGAACGCAGCTCGTCGTCGGATTGAGCAAGGTTGCCGAGGTCGTGATGTTCGGGCCGGTTTTCCTCATCGCCGTCGCGCCCAAGGCGTCCGGGTACGACGGTCTCGTAGGACTCGCGGCCGTCGGCGCGACGTTCGTGGCTATAAACTACGTCTGCCTCGCGTGGGCGTACTCGCACGGCGATCTCTCGTTCGTCTACCCGATCGCCCGCGGCGGCATCCTCCTTTTTCTCCCCGTCCTCGCGTACCTCACGATCGGCGAGCGCGTGAGCGGGGTCGGGCTCGTCGCGCTGACGATGATCGTTCTGGGGATCGTTGCGCTCCAGTTGCCCATCCTCCAGTGGCGCGCGCTGTCGACGCTCTCGCGCCAACTGCGAAGTCCAGCGACCGCCTTCGCGCTCCTCGCCGCCCTGGCCGCGGCGTGCTACACGATCTGGGACAAGCGCGCCGTGCAGCGCGTGCCGGCGTTCGCGTACATGTACGTCTACACGACGATGACGGCCGCCGCGTACGCGGCTTTCATCTGGCGACGCTACCCGCGCGGAGAGATCGCGGTGCAGTGGCGCGCGCATCGCAGTGCGATCGTGCAAGTCGGGTTCTTCAACATCACGTCGTACCTGCTCGTGCTGATCGCGCTTCGCACGGGGACGTCGAGCTACGTGATCGCGCTGCGCCAGTTCAGCATCGCCATCGGCGTCATGCTCGGCGCGTGGCTCCTGCGTGAGCACATCTCCACGCCGAAACGGCTGGGCGTCGCGCTGATCGTGCTCGGGTGTGTGTTGGTGGGCTTCGCGCGATAACCGGGAACGGGGAACCGGGAACGGGGAGCAGTACCGGCACGGCGGCGCGTTAGCGACGCGCAGCGACCAACGGTACCGACTCACATCGAGGCGCCGAGGTATTGCGAAGAAATGTCTCGAGCGATAGTGTGGGACTGCCATATATATCACTCATATCAATGCTCGCGGACGAACTCAAGAAGGGCACCACGCCCATGCTCATCCTCGCCCTGCTCGAAGCCGAGTCGCGGCACGGATACGAATTGAGCAAGCTGCTTGAACAGCGCACGCGAGGCGTCGTCCGCATTCACGCCGCCTCGCTCTATCCACTCCTCTATCGGCTCGAGCGCCAGCGACTCATCGAAGGCCGATGGGTGGAGAAGCCGGGTACGCGCCGCCGCCGGTTCTACCGGCTGACCGCCGAGGGCAAACGGCAGCTCGACGCGCACCGCCGGACCTGGGTGGAATTCGCCCAGGCGATCGCCCAAGTGGCAGGAGTCGATCATGCCTGAGTGGAGAGATGAGATCCGCCGCCGCCTCGCACCATTGCGACTGCCGCCAGCCGACGAGGCCAACGTCACGGAAGAGCTCCAGCAGCACCTCGACGACCGATATCACGATCTCCGTGCGACGGGCGCGACCGACCTCGAGGCGCGGCGCGGCGCACTCGAGGAAGTCGAGGAGGACGAGCTGATCAGCGCCTACGTGCGTGGTGCTCGTCGTGGCAACCACGGCGCTGTGCCGCTCGGCGCCGCCGACGGGCGGGGGCTCGCCGGGATGTGGGGCGACATCAAATTCGGCGCCCGCATGCTCCGTCGCGCGCCGGGGTTCACGGCCACGGCCGCGCTCACCATAGCGTTAGGCATCGGCGTCAATACCACGATCTTCAGCATCCTCAACGCGCTGCTCCTGCGCCCTCTCCCGGGCGCGGCGCGCGTCCACGAGCTCGTGCAGATCGGGCGCACGCAGCGCGGATCCGGCTTCGATACTTTCGCGTATCCCGACTACCGTGATTTCCGCGACGGTGCACGCTCACTCGCCTCGATCGCCGCGGTGTGGACTGCGCCAGCACACCTGAGCACCGGAGGTGCGAGCGAGCGCGTGCGAGCCGAGGTCGTGTCAGGGAGCTACTTCACGACGCTTGGCACGCGCCCCGCGGTCGGACGGCTGCTCACGAATGAAGATGACGGCGCTCCCGGGGCAAACCCGGTGGTCGTGCTGAGTCACGGCGCATGGGAGCGGCGGTTCGTCTCTGATCCCGGCGTGGTCGGGCGTCAGGTGACGATCAACGGTGTCGCGTACACTGTCATCGGCGTGGCCGAGGAGGGGTTCAACGGCGCGCAGGTGGGTGGCGTCGTGGATCTGTTCGTGCCGATCGCGATGGTCGGCCAGCTGCTGCCCCAGGCCGCATCGATGCTGGAGGAGCGCGGTTCCGTGTGGCTCGACCTCATCGGTCGCATGGCGCCGGGCGCGACGCCGGCGGCCGTCCAGCGTGAGCTGTCTGCCATAGCGACCGAGCTTGGCCGGCGCTTTTCCCGGACCAATGAGGACCGCGGTGTGCGGGTGGTGCAGGGGATAGGCCTGGCGCCGGATACACGGGAGAGCGTGGCGACGTTCATGACCGTGCTCATCGGGGTGGTGGGGCTCGTGCTGCTCATCGCCTGCGCGAACGTCGCGAACCTTCTCCTCGCGCGTGGGATGACGCGGTCTCGTGAGCTCGCCGTGCGCGCGTCGTTAGGCGCCAGTCGGTTCCGCCTCGTGCGCCAGCTGCTGGCCGAAGGATTTCTGCTGGCCATGCTCGGCGGTGCGTTGGGGTTCGCCCTCGGCGTCTGGTCGCTGCGTCTCGTTCTCGAGCTCCCGGTGTTCGCGACCAGCTTCGCGGGGATGACCGTGTCGGTCGACCCTCGCGTGCTTGCGTTCGGGATCGCCGCGGTCGTGATGAGTGGCCTGCTGTTCGCGCTCCCGCCGGCGTTTCAGGCATCACGGGTAGACCTCGTCACGGGGCTCAAGCTCGGGGCGCCTGGAAGCGGGGACAGGCGCACCCGGCTCAGGACGAGTCTGGTCATCGCGCAGCTTGCCCTGTCGCTCGTGCTTCTCGTCGCCGCGGGGTTACTCGTGCGAACGCTCCAGGCACTCTATCGCATCGAGCCAGGGTTCGACACGAGCGAGGTGCTCGTCGCGACGATCGACGCCGGGCTCCAGGGATACGACGATGAACGTGGTCGCCAGACGTTCGAGGAGATCGAGCGGCGCGTCGCCGCGCTCCCGGGTGTCGAGCGCGCGGCGCTCGGGTACATGCTGCCGCTCGGCGGGGGCGGGTGGGATTCGAGGGTATTTCCGGCCGAGGTGGCCCCGGCCGCCGGCGACGAGGGGCTCAAGACAGACATCAACGCGGTCTCGCCGAGCTACTTCGCGACGTTAGGCATCCAGCTGCTGCGAGGGCGCGGCTTCACGTCCGCAGACCGTACCGGGTCGCCACCGGTCGCGGTCATCAACCAGGCCATGGCTGACCAGCTCTGGCCGGGCATGGACCCGGTTGGTCGTCGCTTTCGCGTGGGCCGGGAAGGGGACGTCGTGATCGACGTCGTGGGCGTCGTGCGAACGGCGCGATATCGTACGCTCACCGAGGCGGATCGGCCGTTCTTCTACCGGCCGTTTGGTCAGGTGTACCGGCCGTCGATGACACTCCACGTGCGCGCGGCGGCGGGCGACCCCTACGCGCTGGTGCCGGTGATCCGGCGGGAGCTCGACGGACTCGATCGCGACCTTCCACTGTCGCGTGTGCGAACGCTGGCCGAGCGGGTCGATGGGTCAGTTGGCGCGGAGCGGACGGTTGCGACGCTCGTGACGCTGTACGGGGCGCTTGCGCTCGTGCTCGCGGCGGTGGGGCTGTACGGGTCGATGGCCTATTCGGTGTCCCGCCGCACGCGCGAGATCGGTCTGCGAATGGCGTTAGGCGCTCCACGGAGCGGCGTGCTCCGTCACGTGCTCGGGCAGGCGCTGCGAGTCGCGATGGTTGGCGTACTCATTGGCCTGGTGATCGCTGTGCCGGCGACGCGGTACCTCCGGAGCCAGCTCTACGGCGTCGATCCGAATGATCCGCTGACACTCGTCGCTGTCCTTCTCATCCTCGCGGGAACCGCGGTCGCGGCGGCGTTCGCCCCGGCGCGGCGGGCGACTCGCGTGGATCCGGTGGAGGCGTTACGGTCGGACTGAACGAAGCTGCCCCGGTGCCGTTAGCCGCGCGACGTCGTGCGTGACGCGCGGCTAACGGCGAGCGACGATCTCAGGTTACTGGCCCGCGGCGCCCCACGACCATGCGGTAGATCGCCAGCACGATCACCGCGCCGATCAGCGACATGATCCATCCTGCGGCCTCGCCGGGGGCGTAGAGCCCGAGTGCGCGTCCGAGGAACGTGCCGACGAACGCGCCGACAATACCGAGGAGAATCGTAACGATGATGCCTCCCGGGTCCTTGCCAGGCATGACGAACTTGGCCAGCGCGCCGACGATGAGTCCGATGATGATGGTCCAGAGGATGTCCATGGGGCCTCGCACCGTGGAAGAGGTTGGGACGACTCCGAGTCGCTACTCAAACGACGGGCCATGACCGACTGCGCCGGTGAAAATCGCCACACATCGCTCGCCGGGGTTCCTGCCGGCGATTTTCACCTTCGACAACGTTGCGCTCACGTCGTTGTTTGAGCAACCACTCTCTGCGGAGACCGTGCCAACCTGACGGTGGGGGTCTGCGTGAGGGGGAGATAACGACGCGCGGCGTGTGCTTCTCAGGCACGCCGCTTCGATCTCGGTACCAGATTTGACGAGCTCTACCGTAAGACATCCCGTCATGCCGAGTCGTAACTCGCGATGCAATCCCACAACCGCGTTCGAGTCAGCGATTAGATCGCAGTGTGGAGGCGAAGAAGAGTCACCAGCGATGAGTCGAGTAGTGGTCGGTTGCCAGTGGAGCACCGAAATGATCCACTGGCAACTCGACGACTGTACAACTCACCTCTGATGACCGCTCACCTCGACACTGATACTCACACTGGTGGTACCGGTCGCGGTGGCGCACCCTCAAACCGACAGCAGGCGATCGAAGAAGCCGCGGTATCGCTTGAGTGCGACGCGAAGGTCCTCGGTGGAGGCATCTCCACCACTCGCCCACTGCTGCTCCAGGTTCGCCCGCTCTTGCGCGAAGACCTCGGCCAGTCTCTTGATCGCGGCAGCCACCAGCGCATCGGCGCGCTCCACCGCCTGGCGTGGTTCATCCACGAACCCCGTCTGGATGTCGGCCCAGCGATGGCGGAAGTCCTCGGCCTCGCTGCCGGCGAAGAGCGATGACGGTCGCTCATGCTCTGTCCCCTGCGCCGGCGTCGCCGTTTGGGCGGTCGCTGCCGCCTGGCGCTGAGCCGCCGCGCGGGCATCAGCCACCTGGCGATTTTGAGGCGTCACCTCACGATCGGGCGGCGTCCTGCCGGCCGGCGGCTGGTTCTGAGCCCGCTGCTCGTGCCCACGGTCGGCCGTCCGCTCGCTGGCGGCGGCAAGATCCGCGGTCGAGAGCCGCGCGTCGTCTGGACGTCGTGGATTGGTCATTGATGTACCTCCCTGGGCTCGTGCTGATCCGATTCGAGGAGATCCTCGAAGAGCGCCCGGTAGTGCACCATGGCCTTCCGAAGATCCTCCGTGGACGCCTCACCGCGCTGTTCGCGCACCGCGATATCGTGGGCGACGCGGTAGTTCTGCACGACGTGCGGGTGGTCGACGGAGACGTCCGCCGCGCGCTGCTCGAAATCCCCAACGGGATAGCCGCGTACCTGCATCAGGTCGGCGACGAGACGGTCGGCTTCGACAACCGCGCCCTTCGGGTCGTCGACGAACCGAGCCTGGTCGGACCGCCATGCGTCGGCAAACCGATCCCGCTGCTCGGGTGAGAGCGGTTTGATGTGCAACTGCTTGACGCGCTCCATACGCGTGCTGAGCTCGCTCTCCGCGTGGCGTGGGTCACCACGCTCGCGCACGAGCCGCTCGTACTCGGGGCCGAACTTGCCGCGAAGCTCGTCGCTCCGGCGCTTCTGCATCAGCACGAAGGCGATCACGACAACGGCCACCGCTACGAGAATACCTATGACAACTCTCGGGTCGAGTGATTCCATGCTGCTTCTACCTCCTCGCTAGGCCGAGACCACGGCCGCGCATCTTCTGCGGCCCATCCGGTAGCGCCGCCACGGCTCACCTGCGGCCCACCGATCCGTCACGAGGTATGGCAGGCAGGGTGCCACGTCCCGCCGAAGTGCTCGGCTAACGCAAAGCGGCCCCGTCGGTTAACCGACGGGGCCGTGCTGGACCTCTCTACCGGGACGACTCGATTCCTCACTCCGTTCGGAATGACCTACTCACTGGCCGGCGACCATCGCACCGACCGCGACGGTGACTTGCTTTACAAAGACGGGGCCGCTCGGCATCGCCAGCGTCGCGGAGACTGACGCCTTTCCGAGTCGCACGCCCTTGATCGTGCCGTCTCGCGTGACCTGGGCTACGCTCGTGTCGCTCGATGCGAGTCGAACTTCGCGCCCGGTCAGCACGATCGTGCGGCCATCACCGCGCGTCGCCACCATCTGCAGCGGCTGAGTTGCTCCGACCACGACGTTCACTTCATCAGGCCCAACGTCCAGCGCGACGATCGAATCGGGAGGAACGAGCCGAGCACACCCGGCGAGTACCAACGACACGACTCCGACGATCACGTGCTGCGAACGCATGCGCTCTTCCTCTGCGGCTGACCAACGAAGGACGAAAAACCGATGGTGTGGGCTCCCTCTGGACGCACGGCCGTCGCGTGCGTAACGAGGGTCGTTATGCGACGCTCAAGGTGGTGCATGGCGCCGCAATGCGCCGTGACCCGAGCCACGTGAGTCACGTGCGCTGCCCGCGGCTTCGCCGGAGTGCCTTGACACATTGCCGCGCGGGGGTTCTCGTAAGAGAGGTAGTAAGCAGGGAGTTCCGAGGTCGTCGGTCACCCCGGCGATGCGGCCGGGATGAGGAAGCAAGAGGGGCGGCCTGAGCCCACCCTGTGCGTCCCGGAGGTCTTCATGACCGGACCGTCGCTGTCCACCGCTTCTGACAACGTCGTCGGCTCGCCGCTCAGCGACGAGAGCGCCCTCGAGCGACACTTTCGAGCACGCTTCTCGGAGCTCTCCGAGGAAGCGCGCGGACACCTGGGCGAAGCTGCCGCGTCGGCCGCCCCTCGTGTGGTGGAATCCGCGTTCCGGGCGGCGTGGGACGAGCGCGCCAGCTTCACGTCAGAAGCCGACCTCGCGGCGTTTCTCCATGACGCGATTCGGCGATGCGCTGCGCGAGAGCTGAGTCGTCGGGCGGCCGCGCACCACCTCGCCATGTCGGGCACAGCCGCCGCGCACCACACGACGTCGGCACCGGACGTCGACCAGTCGTGGGCCCACCTAACGCGGCTGATTCACCCCGAACGGGTACGCGCCGACGCGCAGGCGCACGCCGAGCAACTCCGCCACCACGCGGCGGAGCACGTGGGCGACCTGTCCAAGCCGACGTCCTGGAAGGTCCCTGTGACCATCGGCGTCGTTGGCAGCGCGATCGTGCTCGGCGCCATGTGGTACGTGAACAGTCTCGGCGAGGAAAGCGCGGTCACCCGCGCGCTCGCCTCCACCGAGGCGCGGTCGCTCACCGCGGACCCAGGCAGGACCGGTACGCTCACGCTCGACGACCAGACGCAGGTCACGCTGGCGCCGGGGTCGAAGCTGACGATTCCGCAACGGTTCCCGTCGGACATCCGGTCGGTGAAGCTCGAGGGCGCCGCCCGCTTCGTTGTCGGGCAGGGGCAGGACAAGCCGTTCGAGGTCCGGGCGGGAAACGCGTCCGTCGTCGCGATGGGCACGACACTCATCGTGCGCTCGTACCCGAACGACGACGGTGTCACCGCGCAGGTGCGAGATGGCCAGGCGAGGGTCAAGGTCGTCGGCGGGGACGCAGAAGCGCAGACTCTAGCCTCGGGGAGCGCCGTCGTGGTGGACACGAGCGGGGCGATTCGTGAGCCGTCGGCGGACGAGCTGGCACTGGGGATCAACTGGACCGACCGCCGCGTGACGATCAGGAACAAGCAGCTCCGCGACGTGGTTCAGGAGGTCAACCGGTTCTTTGGGGTCGATATCAAGGTGCCCGAGATGGAGGCGCTCGACCGCGTGGCGAGTGTCGACGCACCGCTCGACTCGATGCGTGTAGCCATCGCGCAGATCGAGACCAGCGCCAACGTCACGTATCGGCGTGAGGCTGAAACATTGGTGTTTCGCATCCGGCCCGACTCGGCGGCGAAGTCGGCGACGGCGTCTCGGCGATAATTCGCTTACTTAGGGGTCAGAGTCCTAACCCATCGTTCCATTGCCGGCGGCAATGGAACGATGG
>DAINRQ010000116.1:0-19857 GCA_036741775.1 Gemmatimonadaceae bacterium
GTGCGAACGGCGAAGTGCGAGAAGAGGAGAGCGGAGGGCGGAGTCGCGGGCCGGTCGGAACGACGATGACGCGGAAAGGCCGAAACGGCCGGATGAGGGCTCCCCACTGACGACGCCGCGTCGCGCGAGGTCGTAGCCTCCGGCATCCAGACGAGATAGCGCTGGAATCGGTTCCTGCCCGACGCGGAACCGTCCAGTCAACGCGAGGTGCATCCCCTTGTCGTCCCTTGCGTCCGGTCACCGCATCATGATCGCGACGAGCAATATTATTCGCATACGAGAGGACACGCAGCGCAGCGCAACAGTGAGGTGAACATGACGCTGAAGCAGACACGCAGGTCGGTGCCTAACGCCTCCGTTCGCGCGACGGTGGCCGTCGCATTCGCCACGACACTCGCGGGCTGTGCGGCCGTCCACACACCGTCCGAGCGACGCACAGCGGGCCAACCAGCCCCGTCGAGCGCCTCGTGCGGCGCGGCATTGGCCCGCGCGCACACCGCACTCGCGGCGGCCGCGGGCGACTCGACCCCCGCCGCACACATGGCGCTCGCCTCGCACGCCGCCGCCATGCACGAATACCATACCTGCCTCGCGGGCGGCGGTACGCCCTGAGCGGATCGCCGACTCGGCTTCCCTGCGTCGCCGCGCCGTCCACGCGTATTGCGGATTGCCCAGACGTCACCGTCGCGTTTACTTGCCTCGATTGTGACAGCAGGACGACACTCAGGGGCCCGCGGCACCACCCACCAACGGACGGACGCGATGATCCAGCTCTACGACGCCGAACAGGGGACGCGCCTCGGCACGATCAGCGACGAGCAGCTCCAGCAACTCACCGACTCGCTCGAGGAGGAGTCACTGACCGACCAGGACTACTACCTCACCGCCGATACGATCGACATGCTCGAGTCGGACGGTGCCGACCCGCAGTTGGTCGCGTTGCTGCGGAATGCGCTTGGCGAGCGCGAAGGGATGGACATCCGGTGGACGAACGAATAAGCGAGGGACGCTACCGCATGCACATCAGCGACGCGCAGCTCGAGATGCGCACGCGGTTTGTCGGTGGCTTCTTCGGCCAACTCGTCTCCGGCGCGCTCTGGCTCGCCTCGGCGGCGCTCGCTACCTGGAGCACACCTCGCTGGGCCATCATCGCCATCGTCGTCGGGGGATTCTTCATCTTCCCGCTCACGACGTTGCTGCTGCGCCTCGCGGGTGAGCGGACCTCGCTGAGCCCCGACAACACGCTCTATCAGCTTGGCGCGCAGGTGGCGCTGGTGCTGCCTCTCTCGATGCCGCTGCTCTTTCCGGTTGCGCGATACCGCCTAACGTTGTTCTTCCCGGCGTTGCTGGTGCTGGTCGGCGCGCACTACCTGCCGTTCGTCTTCCTCTACGGCATGCGCATGTTCGGTGTCCTCGCCGCGGCCCTGGTCGCGGGCGGGATCCTGATCGCGAGGTTCCTCCCGGACTCGTTTGGCGGGGGTGCATGGTATGGTGCTGTCGTGCTGGTCGTGTTCGCGGTGGTTGGGCGCCTGTCCGTGCGGCACGAGCAGTCCGTGGCCACGGCACCAGGGAGCGTGAAGCCAATCCCCGGTACATAGGGACCGTCGGGGCGTCGGGCTCACCCGGTGATGATGTGCGTTCGCCTTGCGACGGCGGCTGACGTCGACACCCTGTTCGAGATTCGCACGAGCGTGCGCGAGAACCATCAATCGCGCGAGGAGCTCGCAACCATCGGTGTCACTCCCGAGTCGATCACGGCTGCACTAGATGGCACTTCCCGCGCGTGGATCGCCGAAAACGAGACCGGCCGATCCCTCGGCTTCTCCATGGCCGACCGTGCGCAGGGGACCGTGTTCGCGCTCTTCGTGCGCCCTGACGCCGAGCGTCGCGGCGCCGGCCGCACACTCCTCGCGGTAGCCGAGGCCTGGCTCTTCGCGAATGGGTGGACGGAGATCTGGCTCCTCACCGGCGTCGATCCGTCGCTCCGCGCGCACCACCTCTATCGGAAAGCGGGCTGGAAGGCGGTCGGCACCGAAGACGGCCAGGTGCGGTACGTGAAGCCCGCGGAGTGAGTGCCGTCCGATAGAGCGCTTTCGCGGTACGGAGCACTCCCGCATTTTTCATGCATGATGAGGGTCCCGAACGAGCGTCGCGCAGAACGCGTCGCCCTTGCAGCCAAGATCGCGAAGGCTGTCGAGCAACTCGCTGCCCAGGCCCGCGCGACTATCGCGGACTGGGAAACACGTGTGCGAGTCGAATCGGGGTCACCCGACACGATTGCCGCCGCGCAACGACGTCATTGTCATAGTTTGGGTCCGATGGATCGGCTTGCGCAGCTCGAGGGTGAGTTGTCCGCACTGCGACGCGAGGCCGGTGAAGCCAGGCGAGCGATTGAGGAGGAGAGACGTCAGGCGCACGTGTGGGAGGCGCGCGCAATGCTCGCGGTCGACGAGGGCCGCGACGATCTGGCTCGCCATGCGCTCGAGCGCCACCAGCAGCACCGCGACGCCATTGTGGCACTGCAGGAAGAGCTGAGCGTCATCGACGCAATCATCGAGGACTACACAGTCAACGCACCCCCGCCAGCATGATCGCGCCCGCACCAGTCACGCTCGAAGGATACCGAATTCGCCTGGAGCCGCTCGCCGCGTCTCACGAGGAGGCATTGATCGCTGCCGCGTCCGACGGACAACTCTGGAGTATCTGGTTCACATCCGTGCCGCGCCCGGAGCAGGTCGGCGCGTACATCCGCGACGCGCTCGATGGACAGCAGGCTGGCCACATGTTGGCGTGGGTGGTCCGCGAGCTGGACTCCGATACGATCGTCGGGACGACGCGCTACCACGACATCGTTGCGCCGATCGACCGGGTGGAGATCGGCTGGACGTGGTACGCGGCGCGCTGGCAGCGGAGCCGCGTCAACACGGTGTGCAAACTGCTGCTGCTCGCGCACGCGTTCGACACGTTAGGCTGCCAGGTGGTCGGACTTCGCACGGACCGCTTCAACTTCCCATCGCAACGGGCGATCGAGGCGCTCGGTGCGCGGAAGGATGGCGTCCTCCGACATCACCAGGCGCGGCGCGACGGAACGGTGCGTGACTCGGTGATGTACAGCATCCTGCTCGCCGAGTGGCCGGACGTGCGCCAGCACCTCACCTGGCGCCTCGCGAAACATGGCGAATCGGGGTCAGATGCGAATATCAGCGTTCCCTTGCGGCCGCAAGGGAACGCTGATATTCGCATCTGACCCCGATTCAGTCGCCGCGCATGACCTCGACCGGCTCCACTCGCATGGCACGCCGGGCGGGGACGATCGTCGCAATGAGGGCAGCCAGTACCAGCACCAGCGGCGCCGTGGCGAACGTCGCGAGATCATGAACGGTGACCCCGTACACGAGCCCCGCCATCACACGCGACGCCGCCCACGCCAGGGCGGTGCCCGCGAGCACTCCGAGCGTCACCACCAGCGTCAACTCGCTGCCCACGTGCCACGCGAGATCGCGCCGCGTCGCGCCGAGCGCCGACCGAATCCCGAGCTCGCGCGTGCGCTGCGCGACGGCGTTCGCCGTGACGGCGTACACGCCGAGCGCCGCGATCAGGAGCGCCAGCACCCCGAACAGCGCGATCAGCAGCGTGTTCGCCCGTCGCGCCGCGGTCGATGCCCCAATGACGTCGCCCATGAGCCGGACGTTATAGACGGGTTGTGTCGGGTCCACCCGCTGCACGATCCGCGGTAGCGCCGTCAATAGGTCGGTGGCCTGGCCTGTGCTCCGAACGACCAGCGCGAGGTTCGCGTCGAGGTTGGAGCGCGCCGGGAAGTACATCTGCGGATCAGGCTCTTTCTCTACCCCCGCCTCACGCACATCGGCAACGACGCCGACCACGTGCACCGGTGGCCCATCGCCTCCGAAGAGAAACGTCCGGCCGACCGGATCCACGTTAGGCCAGTACACCTTCGCCATCGCCTCGCTTATGACGGCAACCGACGTAGACCCGGTGCCATCATCCGGCGAGAAGTATCGTCCCCGGCGCAGCGCGATCCCCATCGCCTCGAAATAGCCGTCGGAGGCGACCAGGTACCGGGGAAACACGTTCCTCGCCGACGGTGGCGCGCCGTCCACCTTCACCGAGATGCCAATGCCGCCACCCCCGCGCAGTGGCAGATCGTTGACGACTCCTGCGACGATCACTCCGGGCAGTCGGCGGACTTCAGCGAGCATCGCATCCAGCCGCTCGAGTCGCGTCGCCCGTGGAACGCCGCGGAGGAAACTCATCTCGAGCGTCGCGACTCGTTCCGGCGCCAACCCGATGTCCGTCTGGACCAACCGTTGGAACGAACGCAGCATGAGCCCGGCACCCACGAGCAGGACACCGGCAAGGGCGAGCTCCGCGCCCACGAGCAAGCGCTGCGATCGTCGCGTGCCGCCCGCGGTCGCACCATAACCGCCGCCCGCCTTGATGGCCGTCAACGCGTCCTGCCGCGTCGCACCGAATGCCGGCCAGAGCCCGAACAGGACACCCGTCACGACAGCGAGTCCCGCCGCGAACGCCAGCACTCTCACGTCGAGCTGTGCCGGAGCAACGCCCGCCAGCTTCGCCGGCATGAGCGTTCGCAGCACGTTCAGCACGACAGGGGCGATCGCAATCCCGACCAGCGCACCACCGACGGAAAGCATCACGCTCTCCGCGAGGAGCTGTCGCAGGAGCCGCGGACGAGTGGCGCCCAGCACGGCACGCACCGCGATCTCACGTGACCGGGACGCACCGTACGAGAGCAGGAGGTTCGTGACGTTGGCGCACGCGATGAGGAGCAGCAGCGCGGTGACCGCGAAGAGCACGAGCAGGGCAGTGCGGCGGTCGCCCACGAGCTGTTCGCGCAGCGGCTTCGTCGCGCCCTCGGCACGAATTCGATCGAGGGCCTCCTCGCGGACGTAGCGCCGGCCGGGCTCGCGCGGCATCGCGGCAACGACTTGCTCCCATCCCTGACGGGCGCGAGCCTCCGCGACTTCAGGAACCACGCCGGGTAACATGCGCGCAATGACGACGGACGGCAGATATCCACGAAACGGCTCGAACGTCTTGGACGTGACGGGGATGCTCATCGGGATCCAGAGGTCGCTCTCCTCGGGGAACGAGAACCCGCGCGGCATGACCCCAATGACTTCGTAGCGCGACGTGTTGAGCGGAATCGTGGTTCCGATCACGTCCTGGCCGCCGAACTCGCGCTGCCACACCCCCCACGACAGCACGACGACGTTAGGCGCATTGGGTACGCCGTCCGCAGCGCCGATCGTCCGCCCGCGCTCGGGAGGTACGCCCAGCGTCGCGAAGAAGTCGCCGGAGACGACGCCGGCCTTCACTCGACGCGGCCGCTCCGGGTCCGCGAGGTTCAAGCCGCCCGATGCGTACGCCGCGACGTGCGAGAAGACGTTGCGCATCTCGCGGACGTGATCGATGTCGAACGACCGCACATACGGCCCGGGCCGCGAGAACCGCAGGTCCGAGGGGAGGTTGACGTCGTTCAGCGTCAGTAGTTGTTCGGCGCGCGGGAACGGGAGCGGCCGCAAAAACGCCGCATCCACCGCGCTGAACATCGCCGTCGTCGCGCCGATACCGAGCGCGAGAATGCCGACCACCGCCCCCGTAAACCCGGGACGATGGCGCAGGCGGCGCGCGGCGTACCGGATGTCCTGTCCGAGCGCGTCGGCGCCGCCCCACCCCCAGGCGTCCCGGCTTCCCTCGGCGATCTGAATGGCGTGGCCGAAGCTGCGTTCCGCTTCCGCTCTCGCTTCCGAGTGGGATCGTCCTTCGCGGCGGAGCGACTCAGCGCGCAGCTCGCGATGCAGGCGCATCTCCTCTTCGAGCTCGCGGGTCGCCGCGTCGCGTAGGACGAGGAGCCGGAGCCGACGCCATAGTCTGCCGAGCACGGTGGGCCTCCATATCGGTTCGACGCGGTGCTAACATAGAACATCTATGTCAGACACGCGAGTCGGTCGGACCGTTCACGCGGCCTCACTGCTCCTTCACGAACCGCACAAACCCACCGAACCCCCGATAGCTCCCCGAGATCGTGTCCCCGCGGATCTCGCCGGTGAAGACCTCCACTGTGTCCGTCGCCGACCAGTTCCGAAGGAACGAGAGCTTGACCCGCCCGTTTTCCACGGTGCCGAGGAGACCGTCGATCGGGTCCTTGGGTTCCGACATCGTCGGCCGTCGCTCGAACCGGCCGCTCAGGGCATCTGCCTGGTCGGACCGCCCGGCGCGCGACTCGACGTAGAGCTCCAGGCTGAGGTATGGCGTGGTCGCGCGCTGCTCAGGCGTGCCATCGAAGCGGAAAAACCCTGCCGCCTGTTCTGTCTGAGGCGCCACGACGCGGAACTCCTGGAACCGCAGACGAACGAGTGACCCGAAGAGACCGATCGCGCCCTGGACGCGGTTGATCAGCCCAGTGCCGGACAGGGCGTCGTTGTTCGTCCGATACCAGTCGTAGTAGTTCGAGTCCACGGCCGACACGGTAACCGCCTGCGGAAACCCAGGGATGAAGACGCGCGGCAGCACGTTCACATCCACGTTGCGAAGCTCGCCGGTGAGGCGAATGCGCGTGCTGTCGGTGAAGAACGACCGCGGGCCGAACGGCGTCTCGATACGCACGAAGTAGCTGCGCGCGCCTGGTGATGGCGGCCACTCCACGACCACCGTATCACGCGCACGGTCGAAGACGCGCTGCTCCGCCTCGGTAGCCGCGACACCACCGGGGACCGACGTCTCGCCGACGATCTCCGTGCCGCTGATGGTGCGAACGGACAGCCGATAGGTCCCGCCGCGCACCAGCGTGTTACCGGGCAGCGCGAACCGGTAGATACCGGCGCCTTTGCGATCCCCGCGGGTAAGGTTGTCCTCGACCCCGAACAGTGTGTGCCCCTCGGGTGTCGTCAGGCGCACCGTGGCCCCGCTCTCCGCAATCCCCTCGTCGCTCACGACAGGGTCGGTGAGGTCGAACGGCGGCGCGATCAGGAACACCGACCCGGATCGCGTTCGCTCGAGCAGAACGACCTGCGTCGGCGCCGTGGCACTCAGCACGCTATGCATCGCGATGCGCGGCTCGGTGCGCGGGATCGAGACCTCCTCGAGCTCACACGCAGCGAGAAGAACGAGCGGTGCCAACCAGGCACGGCGCCAAATACGCTCAGAAGGCAACGCGCACCCCCACACTCGGCAGAATGGGGAATTGCGAGATCGCTCGGCGCGTGGGGCGGTCCGTCGAGTACTCGTACAGGTACACGAACACGTTCTTCGCGTTGTACACGTTCGCGAGGCTGACGTAAGGCGCCAGCGTTGCGCGACCGAAAGTGAATTGCCGGGAGGCGTCGAGGTCGAGCCGGTGCGTTGCAGGAAAGCGAGCGCCGTTTCGCGCCGCGCCGATCGGCTCGACGTAGATCGGCGGGTCGCCCGTGCCCCATCGGTCACGTGACGGGTCATACACGCGTCGGGCGATCTCGCCCACGATGTGTGTATACGGCGTCCCGCTGGCGAAGCTGAATCGTGCACCCAGGCGGTACTTCGCGACCCGCCATAACGCCACGGCGTCGAGGTCGTGCCGGCGGTCGTGCCCCGGAGCCCACCGCACGCCATCACGGGATCGAGCACTGACGCCGTACGAGTACGCGATCCAGCCGCCGATTCCCGTCGGCGGTTGCCAGCGCGCGAGCGCGTCCACGCCGTATGACGTCCCCTCGGCAACGAAGAACTCATCGCCACGCCGGCCCGGGTCCTCCGACCAGTTCGCCTCCATCACACGGTCGTAGCGCTTGACGTAACCCTCGACGCGCACCGTGCCCGCGTCGAGTCGCCGCTCCGCACCAGCGATCCAGTGCCACGCTGTGGCGACCGGCGTGTGCTCGTCACTCGCGAGCCACACGTCGAAGTAGCGGAGCGGGCCGTCGCCGGCAAGCGAATGCTGCCATTGCGTGACGCGTCCGGCGCCAGCCGTGAGCGCCAGTGTAGGCGTGGCGAAGAACTTCACCGATACGCGCGGCGACAGCGCCATCCAGTCGCGCGCGCTCAGTGCTTCGGCGCGAAGTCCGCCTTGCACGAGCCAGCGCGATGAGAGCCGCCAGAGGTCATCCACCCACACCGCTCCTGACGCAGGGCGCTGGACGATGTCGAACTCGCTGGCTCCCGTTTGTGCGGAGCCGGATGCGTACCGGAACCGGTACGTCGCCACGTCGTAGCCTAACGAAAAGTCGTGTGCGGGTCCGCGGGCGACGAACGAGCCGGCAGCCCTGAAGTCACGCACCTGGTTGCGCTGCGCGAACGCGCCGTCGCCGACGTCGAGCAACGTGTTGAACGCCGACGTGGAAAGGCGCTGCTCGATCGTCGCGCTCTCACCGAGACGCCACCCGAGGATCGGCACGCGAGCGCCAGCGCCGAAATCCTTGGTGATCGTGACACCGAGCACGCGGTTGCCCCAGTCCACTGACCACTGTCCCTCACTCGCGCGCGACGGTGCCGAGTCGGCCTCGAGCTCGGTGAGGTTCGCGTCGAGGATGTCCTTCCCCATGTAGGCGGTGACGGCGACTCGAACGTCTCCCGGGAACGCGTACGCCGCGCGCCCGTGGAAGTCGCGGAAGTGGTACGGGAACACGTTGTCGGTGAAGACTTGGGCCATCGCGTCGGCGTAGGTGCGACGCGCGGCGACGCTCCAGAGTCCGCGGCCGCCAGCGAACCCGCCCGCGAGCCGTCCCGTTGCCGCCAGCGCTGACAGGTCGGCGGTTCCGTGCACGCCCGGGCGCGCATCGTCGGCGGACCGTACGTCGAGCACGCTCGAGAGCCGACCGCCGAATCTCGATGGAAACGCGCCCGTCATGAGCTCGATGCCGCCCACCGTGGCGTCCATGAACGTGCTGAACAGCCCGCCGAGGTGGAACGGGTTGTAGATGGGGTGCCCGTCGAGCAGGACGAGGTTCTGGTCGGCCTCGCCGCCACGGACGATGAGCCCCGTGTTGAAGTCGTTTCGCGCGGCCACGCCGGGAAGTAGCTGCGTCACGCGCACGACATCCGGTTCGCCGACACTCGGGATGCCCGTGATGGCCTCCTTTCCGAGAGCGATCGTTCCGACGTTAGGCCTGGAGACGAACACGTCGGCTTCACCGGCGCGCGCGTCGGTGCGGATGGGAGAGAGGAGCTGGGCTTCGGATTGCAGTGTCACGTCGACGCGGACGGTATCGCCCGCGCGGACGCGGATGTCGCGCTCGGCGGCGCGGAAGCCGAGGGCTCGCACTCGCATCCGATAGGCGCCGGCGGGCACTCGTTCGAGAGTGTAGCGGCCGTCCGCGCCCGTGATGGCAACGATCGCATCGGCGAGCGCGACCGTGGCACGCGCAGCCGGAACGACCGTGCCGGTATCGGTGCGTGTGGTGATGCGTCCGGCCACGACTCCCGTGGCGCCACTCTGCGCCGCGAGGAGTGCCGGGAGAAAAACGAGCAGGGCGCCGCTCACGGCGAGGCGAAGCAGAGGCACAGCCGGTGGGTTCGGGTGTGCCTATCATACTCACGGGTGACTACGGGCCGGGAGGGTGGCTCGTTCCGAGTCGGGTGCGCGCGGCAGCGAGCGATGAGGAAACCTCGGCCTCGCGGC
This sequence comes from Gemmatimonadaceae bacterium, assembly GCA_036741775.1. Taxonomy (GTDB): domain Bacteria; phylum Gemmatimonadota; class Gemmatimonadetes; order Gemmatimonadales; family Gemmatimonadaceae; genus JAJKIV01. The sequence goes on from DAINRQ010000116.1 coordinate 9,638, forward strand.
CAGCTGTCATTCCGAGCGCGGCGAGGAATCCTCGGCATCCCGGTATAGGGGCAAGTCCTCTACCGGGACGCTCTGAAAAGACCTGACGCCGACTGAGCCGATTACACCGATTTCGCAGAATCCCTCTATCGGGAGGCCTTGCCGCGCGAGAGTGCCCACTGTCTGGGTAGAGGGAGAATCTGCGTTCTTCTGCGTAATCCGCGTAATCTGCGTCTGGTGTTCTTCCTCATCCCGGTAGAGGGGTTCAGATCCCTCTCCCGAGATTGCCGAAGATTCCTCGCTGCGCTCGGAATGACCCGGGCGCCGCTACTCCGCCCGCAGCGATACCGTCGGATCGATCCGCACCGCCCGCCACGCGGGAAGGGCACTTGCAACGAGCGTCGCGACCGCCACGACAGCGATCGCGGCGACGAAGATCGTCGCCTCGGTCGGTGACGTCTGGAACAGTAGATCGCGAAGTCGCTGCCCAAGAGCGAATGCACCGACCGCGCCTACGAGACAGCCGATCCCCGCTTTCGCGGATGCCGCGCGGACGACCGATCCGAGCACGCTCGACCGCGGTGCACCGAGCGCCAGGCGAATGCCGAGCTCGCGCCGACGCTGCGCTACGCCGAACGCAATGACGCCATACAGCCCGATCGTCGCGACGGCCGTCGAGAGGACGGCAAATGCCACGAACACCGCGCGCCCCAACCGCCAGGGGCGGGTGTAGGGATCGAGCAACCGCTCCGCCGGAAAGACCTCGACGACCGCCGCCGACGAACCGGCGATCGCGGCCGCGCGTACGGCGGCGAGCATGGTCCGAGGCGGCTGCGCGGTGCGCACGAAGACGAACCGGTCGGTGCGGGCCGACGGGACCTGTGCGAGCGGCAGGTAATAGCGGAGCGCGTGCTTCTGCTCCGTCGGAACGCGCTTCGAATCCTGCACCACGCCGACGACGGTGCGACACGGAGCAGTATCGGCGCCGATGCGCATGCATTGGCCGAGGGCGTCGCCGTTCGGCCAGAAGGTGCGCGCCATCGTCGCATCGACTATCACCACCCTGGGCGCCGTCACCGCGTCGGCCGTGGCGAAGCCCCGTCCGCGCAGGACGGCCAGCCCCATGGTCTCGAAGAAGCTCGGCGTGACCGAGAAGAACGAGGGATATCCGAGCGCACCTTCGCCCACACCGGGCAGCTCGTCGCGACCGGGGAGGAATACCGGTGCGCCCATAGACGCGCGGAACGGGGCGGTGAGGCTGCGGGCGGTCTGTACGACGCCGGGCACGGCACGCGCTCGCCCTTCCGCCGCCTGCATGAATTGCTCGGTGGCCGCGCTGTCGGCACGTGACTGCCCCAGGTCGATCTGGACCGCCAGGACCCGGTCGAGCTCGAACCCCAGGTCGAGCGCCGACAGCCGGAGCAGACTCCGCACGAAGAGCCCGGAGCCAACCAGCAACATGAGGGCGCACGCGACCTGGATGACGACGAGCACATCCCCTGCTCGGCTGCCCCGGCGGCTGGCGCCGCGGCTGCCGCTCCGAAGCACCTCGTTCGCCGGCGTCCGGAGCTGCAGCCACGCCGGGACCACGGATAGGGCGAGTGCGCTCCCGATCGCGAGTGCCGCGACCACGCCGGCCTCCTGCCAGAACGTCGTCGCGGTGTCCGCCCTGTCCGGTAGCACGAGACTCGAGAACAGCGGGCCGCACCAGTGTGCCAACGCGGCGCCGAGGAACGCGGCCACGGTGCCTAACAACAGGCTTTCCAGAACGACGTGGCGAACGAGCCGGACGCGGCTGACGCCAAGCGCCATGGCCACCGCGGTTTCACGGCGCCGGTCGATGGCGCGGAGCAGGAGGAGGTTCGCGACGTTCGCGATCGCGATGAGCAGGACCAGTAGCGACACGCCCTGGACCCACAGCACGACCCGTGACGCCGGTGTCATTGCTCCGTCGCTGTCTCGGCCGGAAACGAGCCCGGTGAGCCGCACGTAGGCCGTCGAGTCGGCGAACGCCGTGCCGGCGCGAGCCGCGTGATAGTGCTGCGTTGCCTCGGAGGCGACTACCTCTCGCTTGACGCCCGGACGCGGGCGTGCAACGAGAGAGAGACGGCGATCCCCCTGAGACTCGCGCCAGCCGCGAGGCAGGCCGGGTGTGGTCGGGCCAAGCGCGATCCACGCATCGATCGGGTCGATGTCGTCGCCGGTGAAGCGAGGCGGCGCGATGCCGACGACGCGGAACCGCTCGATGCCAAGAGTGACGTCGCGTCCGATCACGTCGGTGGCGCCCGCAAAGTCGCGCGACCACATTTCGTGGCTGATGACGACGGAGCGTGCATCGTCGCGATCGCCGTCAGCCAGGAAGCGGCCGCGCAGCGGACGTACGCCAAGCAGCGCGAAATACCCGGGAGTCACTGCGGCGACGGTTGCCGCGCGCGCGTCGGCACCAACGCGGACCGACATTGCGACTGTTGTTGAACCCGCGACGTCGAACTGGAGCGACGCTCGAGTGAGCGCCTCGTAGTACGCGTACGGCGACCTGACCCAGATGATCCGGCCTGATTGCCGCTGTGATTCATCGAAGCGAAGGCGTACGACGTCCGTTGCGTCACGTATGTGCGGCGGGGCGCTCAACAAGAGCCGGTCGACGAGCGAGAACATCGCTGCGTTGGCCCCGATGCCGAGCGCCAGCGTGAGCGTGGCGGTAACGGCGTAGCCTGGCCGGCGCACGAGCGCGCGGAACGCGCGTCGCGCATCCGTCGTGAGATCGGTGGTCGAGTCGGCGAGCCACGACCGCCGGGCCGCAAGCTCGTCGATACGACGGAGCTCGCGCCGGGCCGACTCGATGTCACCGAACTCCGCGACGGCCCGCGCGCGAGCGTCGCCGGGCGCGACCCCCGCTGCCACCAATTCCTTCGCGCGCTCGTCGATATGAAACGTCAGCTCGTCGTCCACGGCGCGGCCGATGCGGTCCTTGTTGACCGGCATCTCGAGTGCCGGGCGGTTGGGCGGGGAATCGTCGCGGGTCATGACTGCTCCGAAGGGTTCGCGCGCAACACGTAGCCCATCGCGCGGACGTACTGCTCCCACTGAGAGAGGTCTGCCTTGAGGCGCGCGCGCCCGGCCGGCGTGAGCTCGTAGATCTTCGCTTTTCGGCCGCTGGCGGCGACCTGCCAGCGGCCGCGGATGAGCTTTCGCGATTCCAGGCGGTGGAGCGCGATGTAGAGCGCGCGGTCATCGATCTCCAAGGTGTCCTTGCTGGCTGCCCGCACCCACTTCGCGGCGGCATACCCGTGCAGCGGTTGCCAGGCGAGTGCCTTGAGGATCAGGAGGTCGAGCGTACCGCGCAGCAGGTCCAGCCCCGTCTCGCCCACGATGCCTCCCCTATACCGAAGATGTTTCAGTATGATACTGAAGATTCTTCAGTATATTTCTGTCGCTCGTGCGCGGACGTCAAGACCGGTTTGGGCCGACGCGTGGGACCGGCTGGCGGCCAGCGCCCATCGGGGGAGGTGGACTGTCGCGGGGAGCGGAGCCGCGGGCTACTTTACCGCCGCCCACGCTTTCGAGGCAGAACGCATGAGATTCAGGCTCGCGCTGTCCGCTCTGGTGTTCCTGCTCGTCGCTCACCCGACGGCGGCAGCGGCCCAGCCGGTCATCGGACTCATCACGAAGACCGAAACGAACCCCTTTTTCGTGAAGATGCGGGAGGGCGCGCAGGCGGCCGCGAAGGCGCACGGCGTTCGGTTGATGACCGGTGCCGGGCGGAATGACGCCGACAACGCCGGCCAGGTGACCGCGATGGAGAACATGATCGCGGCCGGCGCCAGGGTCATTCTCATCACCGTGAACGACTCGAAGGCGATCGTCCCGGCTATCCGGCGCGCGCGCGCGAAGGGAATCCTGGTGATCGCGCTCGATAGCCCGACCGATCCGGTCGATGCGACCGACGCGCTCTACGCCACGGACAACTACAGGGCGGGGACGCTCATCGGGCGGTATGCCCGCGCAGCGTTAGGCAACCGGCCGGCGAAGATCGCGACGCTCGACCTCTTTCCCGGGCATCCAGTCGGCGCGCAGCGGCACAATGGGTTTCTCGAGGGGTTCGGTCTGCCTGCCCCGCCCGCGTCGAGCAACACGCTCGGTCGTCCCCCGCAAGTGGTGTGTATGGCGGATAGCTACGGGGACCAGACGCGTGGGCAGACCGGCATGGAGAACTGCCTGCAGAAGAACCCTGACATCAACGTGGTCTACACCATCAACGAACCCACGGCTGCTGGCGCCTATACGGCGCTCAAGGCGGCGGGCAAGGAGAAGGGCGTCGTGCTCGTGTCGGTGGACGGCGGGTGTCAGGGGGTGCGGGACGTGGCGGCAGGGCAGATTGCGGCCACCGCCCAGCAGTATCCGATCAAGATGGCCGAGCTCGGGGTGGCTGCGGGCGCCGCGTTCATCAAGACGGGGAAGCGGCCGAGCGGCTATACCGATACCGGTGTCGCTCTGATCGCCGCCAGGCCCGTGGCCGGTGTCGAGAGTAAGGATGTCGCGACCGGCCTGGAGCTGTGCTTCGGGCGGAAGTAAGCGAGCTGCCCACTCATCGCGTCAGGGCGGCGCTCGGTACGCTCGGGCCCCTCATCGCGCTCCTCGCGGCGTGCGCGTTCTTCGCCACCCGGAGCGACCGCTTTCTCACGGGCGAGAACCTGTCGATCGTGCTGCAGCAGGTCATGGTCGTCGGGGTGATCGCGATCGGGCAGACGCTCATCATCCTGACCGCGGGGGTCGACCTTTCCTGCGGCGCCATCATGGCGCTGGGCGGGATCGTGATGACGAAGTTCGCCGCCGAGATGGGCGTGCCGGTGCCGGTAGCGGTGGCGAGCGGGCTCGCGGTCACGACCCTGTTCGGTGTGCTGAACGGCCTGCTCGTCACGCGGATCAAGCTCCCGCCATTCATCGTGACGTTAGGCACGCTCAACATCGCGTTCGCCGCGACGCAGCTGTACTCCAGCTCGCAGACCGTGACCGAGCTACCCGACGCGATGAACGCGCTCGGCGCCACATTTCGCGTCGGCGGGACGTCGGTCGTGTACGGCGTCGTGCTCATGCTGGCGTTGTACGGGGTCGCGTGGTTCGTGCTCCGGGAGACCGCGGCCGGACGGCACGTGTACGCCGTCGGGAACAGTCCGGAGGCGGCGCGCCTCACTGGCATACCGACGCAGCGCGTGATCCTGGGGGTGTACGTGGTTGCAGGGCTGCTCTACGGGATTGCCGCGGTGCTCTCGATCGCGCGAACCGGAGTAGGTGATCCTAACGCGGGACAGACCGACAACCTCGACTCCATCACGGCTGTGGTGCTCGGCGGCACGAGCCTGTTCGGCGGGCGCGGTGCCGTGCTCGGGTCGCTCGTCGGCGCGCTCATCGTGGGGGTGTTCCGAAACGGCCTCACGCTCATGGGTGTCTCGTCGGTCTATCAGATTCTCATCACCGGCATCCTCGTGATTCTGGCGGTGGCAACGGACCAGCTCTCACGCAGCGGAGCGCGCTCGTGACCGCGCCGCCAGTCGCGGTCAACCTCGCGATGGAGGCACGAGGGCTCGTCAAACGGTTCGGGCATGTGACCGCGCTCGACCACATGGATTTCGAGCTGCGGTCGCGCGAGATCCTCGCCGTGGTCGGAGACAACGGCGCGGGGAAGTCATCGCTCATCAAGGCGCTGTCGGGTGCGCTCATTCCCGACGCGGGCGAGGTATTCCTCGACGGGAAGCCGGTGCGCTTCCGGACACCGCTCGACGCGCGCCGCTCCGGGATCGAGACGGTGTATCAGGATCTGGCCGTCGCACCGGCGCTGTCGATCGCCGAGAACCTCTATCTCGGCCGGGAGCCGCGGCGGCCCGGGGTGCTCGGCACCGTGTTTCGCATGCTCGACAAGCGCCGGATGTTGGACGAGAGCGAGGCGTACCTCCGGGACCTCAACATCACGGTGGGGTCGGTGCGCCAGCCGGTCGAGACCCTCTCGGGCGGCCAGCGTCAGGGGGTAGCGGTGGCGCGGAGCGCGGCGTTCGCCCGCCACGTGGTGATCATGGACGAGCCGACCGCGGCGTTAGGTGTGAAGCAGAGCGCGATGGTGCTCGATCTCATCCGCCGAGTCCGCGATCGTGGGTTGTCGGTCGTGCTGATCTCGCACGACATGCCGCACGTGTTCGAGATCGCGGATCGGATTCACGTCGCGCGGCTCGGGAAGCGCGTGGCGCTCCTCGAGCCGCGCAGCACCACCATGAGCGACATTGTCGGCATCATGACTGGCGCGATCGTGCCCGACCGCTAAAAGCTTCTCCCGAGCAGCACCGCGTTCGCGAAGATCGGCAGCAGCCCGCGCCACATGTCCCTGAAGTTCGGATCCCCCGCGAACGCGATGACGCGGCCGCTGCCCACGCGCTCCGTCCAGAGGTACGGCGAGCCGGCGACGCGCGCGGGGACCTCGGGCCAGAGATAGCCAGCGAGCCGCAAGCGATTCTCCGGCGCGTAGCGAATCACTGCTTCCGCCGCGCGGAGGTCGTTCGGGACGCGATAGATCCGGTCCGAGAACATGAGCACGGGAATTTCGGTCTCGCGCACGCCGGCGAGCAGGGGGGAGAGCGTGTCCACCGTCGCGCGCAGGATCGCGCCCGGCACGTCAGCCGGCAGGGGGGCACCAAGCGTACTGTCGGCGCGTGTCGTATCCCGCCTGAGGCGCAGCCGAGAGATACCGGTGCGTTCACCGGCGAGCCACGCGGTCGAGCCGTCGAGCGTTACGAGCACGCCACCGGCGCGGACCCAGGACGCGAGGGCCGCGCGTCCGCCGTCGCCTAACACGTTGTCCAGACCACCGCCGGCGGACGGGATCACGAGCACGTCGAAGTTCGAGAGCATGCCCGCGTTCATCGAGGTGGCCGCGATCGTCGTCACAGGATACCCGATGCGCTGGTCGAACGCGTACCACGCGAATCCGAACGAGTTCCCGTTCACGGGGGAGCCGCCCACGAGCGCGACGCGCGGGATGCGGATGGGGATCACGCTGTTGCTGCCGAGGTCCGTCCCTTCATCCACGAGTGCGGAGTTGAGCGGTGCAACACGCGCACCGGAGCTCGCGGCCGCGCGCCGAACGATGTCGTGAATGGACGTGTCGTTCGCCGCCGCGCGAACTACGAACGCGCCGTGCGGGAAGCGCGCGTCGCCCACGCGGAAGCCGCGCTGCGCGTACCAGACGCGCGCGCTGTCACGAAGCAGGGTGGCGAGCATGCGCGTGGAGGCCTCGCTCCCCGGCTCGAACGCGTAGCCGAAGCGTCCGGTCGCCGGCGCCGCGGGTTGAGTCTGCCCCGATTCGCCGAACGTTGCCGGGAGCTCTTCCGCTCCCGCGACGGCGCCGCGCGTCCACCAGGCGTTCACGCGGAACGTGTACGGCATCGACCACGCGGTGACATCGTAGAAGCGCTCCGGCTGATTGGTCCGCCGGCTCTCGAGCTCCTGGCGGATGAAGCTCGAGTCGAGCTGTGCGTCCGGCTCGAGCAGCGCCTTTGCGAGGCGCCCCTGCGGCTGCGCGAAGTCCACGACATACGAGCCGGCGGGGATGCGGCTGCCCGCAGTTCCGCCGCCGTACGGCGTCGCGTCGCGCACGTCTGCCGAACCCGTTAGGCGCCGGACGACGATACCGTTCGCGAGGAGTCGACGTGCGAGCGAGTCCGCGCGCCCCTGGCCATCCTGTCCGATGATGACGGCGCGCATGCCGCCGCGCGAGGCATCGGTGATCGCCGACTGCCGGAACGCGGCGTAGTCGCGCACGCGGTCCGAGCGACGCCGCGCGGTCGTCGTGATGGTCGCCCAGGCGGCGGTGTAGTGGTGATGCGCGGCGTCGCGCAGCGTCATGACCGTACCGTCCGCGCGGCGAATGGCGCCACCGCTGCTCGATGCCTGCTCGTACGTCATCCCCACCGCACCGGTGAGAATCGGCCACGAGACGCCGTAGCCGGGATAGAACTCGTCGTACCCTTCGCGGCGGAAGTAGGGCCAGCCGTGCTGATCGAAAGCGGCCGCGTTCGCGGCGGCGTACACGTCCCACCAGCGCAGGATGCTCTCGTGAACGTTCTTGTTCACCGGCTCCATCGGGGGCGCGAAGAAATACGTCGAGTTCGACCCCATCTCATGGAGGTCCACGCCGACATGCGGGTACCATTTGGTGAACGTCGCGACTCGGCCACGCGTCTCCGGGTGGGAGTGCAGGAACCAGTCGCGGTTGAGGTCGAAGTAGTAGTGGCTCGTGCGCGGGCCCGGCCAGTTCCCCTGATGGATCATGGCCCCCGGGGTGGTCGGGACGCCTAACGCGCCGCGGGCACGGATCACGTCCTGGACGTGCCGCTCATGACCATCGGGGTTCTGTACCGGGTCGATGAGCACCACGACGCTATCGAGAATCGCCTGCGTCGCGGCATCGCGTCCCGCGGCGAGCTGGTACATGAGCGCGATGGATGCCTCGGTGCCCGAAGCTTCACCGCCGTGCACCGTGTAGCCGAGCCACGCGATCGCCGGCATTCGGGCGGCGGCGCCGGCGGCATCGGGTGAGGCACTCGCCACGCGCTGAGCGTCGGCGATGATCTGATCGAGACGGGCGTGGTTGGCTTCGCTCGTGGCGATCACGAGGAGGGCCTCGCGCCCTTCGAACGTGTGCGCAACCGTGTCCACATGAATCCGCCGGCTCGTCGCCGCGAGGCGGTCGACGTAGCGCATCAACATGTGGTGCGGCGTGAATCGTTCGCCGACCTCGTAGCCCAACACGGATCGCGGCGTCGGTACGGCGGGGTCGAACTGGCCCCCCGAGTTGTAGGAGTGCTGGCCGAAGGCGAGCGTTGGAAGCGTGACGAGGAGCAGGGCACTAACTCGCATTGAGGGGCGGGGTGGTGGAAGGGCGTCGTCGTCGTCAGTGCGAACGCGCCTGAAGTAATCCGAGATCCCGGTTTGCGCCAGTTCACGCGTGGCAATCGGTCCTCGCCGACTGTCGGTGCCACCGACAGTCGGCGTCCTGACAGGTCCTGACACGAGACGGGGTCAGAGCACCTGCTCTGACCCCGTCTCGCCATATTCACATCCGTTGCCGGGGGCGAGTCACGACCGTGGCCCCGCGTTAGGTTCGTCCATGCCACCTTGGGCGCGCAGCGCCTACGAATTTGATACCACGGCCGGTACGAGCCGATATATGGCTGTCCCGTCTCCGCGTTCGCCGACCTCGTTTCGCCCCCGGCAGTAGTCGCTCCCACTACTCCGGCCGGTCGCCTTTCGCCCTCACTTGCGGGATGGAGTGATCAAAATCGCCTGCTGAGGTCCTGACGAGGGAACGACCGTGACCTCCTCGTCCGCGTATCCCGGTGCGGACGCGCGCAGAGTCATCGGGTGGCCCGGGATCAGGTTCTCGAACATGAAGCCACTGCCGTACGCCCAGGCATTGCACGGGGTCTCCTGCAGCATACTCGTACCGAGCGCTTGCCCTGCCACGACCCGCACGGTTGCGTCCTCGATGCATACGCCCGGTCCGTCGACTACGCAGCCCCAGAGGAACGTCAGCCGGGCCGGGGGGACAGGCGGAGCGGCGGGCGGCTCGGAAGGCGGGGCATTTGGCGGCTTGGGCGTTCGCTGCGTCGTGCATCGCCGGAGCGACAGACGGGCGCGTCCGATGCTCAAGCGAGGCGGCCATCGAGTCAACCCCCGGGCGTCTCGTCCCGTCCATGCTTCGAGGCAGGACAACGGTATATCAGTGGCCGCTGTCCCCGTGACTGCCGCCGATGCGGCGGGTGTCTCGGGAACGTCGAGCACGACGGGCCCGGTGGGCATGCGCTCCCCGGTACATCCCACCGGCGTGAGCCATGCGAGGACGACAATCCCCAGCGACGTGAGATCCTTCCGGTCGTGTCCAGTCATCCCGCGGCGCCCCGGTCAGAGTCATGGTAGGCAGGCGACGCGAGCGTGGTCGGCCTGCTTCCCTGATTACCGAGAGTCTCCTGGAAAACCCGACAGCCACATGCACGACATCGACTTCGACCGGCTGGCCACCGTCGTCGCCCACCACCTCGGCACGCCGGTGCCCGAACCCCAGCCTAACGCGTCGCTCCTGACAGGCGATCTATGAATTGCGCGAGATGCGCACGCACTCCGTCCTGGTTGGCTGGCGCGCGCCCTACCGCACCCAGTCGTTCACGCGCCGATCGGGCATGGCAGCAGTCGAC
>DAINRQ010000117.1:0-19589 GCA_036741775.1 Gemmatimonadaceae bacterium
CCTAATCCATCGTTTCATCGCGCCATCGGGCGAACGCGGCGACGCCGCCGAGAACAGCTTTCGCATCTATGGTCCGGCGCGCGCGGGTCGGTCGGAACGACGATGACCCGGAACGGGCCGAAACGGCCGGATGACGGCCCGCGCGGACGCCGCGTAGCGAGAGGTCGAAGGGGCCGCATCCAGAACAGAGGGGGAACGGATGAGGGGATGAGGGAGATGCTGGGGATCTGTCACGGACCGGGACCCGCCCTCACCGGAGGGCCGTGAACTGAAGGGAACTGCCCTTCAAATCGAGGGGCGTCCCCGGGGAGCCGTTCCCCCTTCAGTCACGTCCCCGTGGGAGGAGCCTTCACTCACGGAGGATGATGTCTCTCATCTCCTCATCTTTGTTCTCTCTCTTCTGGATGCCTGACCTGGCGGTGAGACCCGTCCCCTCATCCGGCCGTTTCGGCCCGTTCCGCGTCATCGTAGTTCCGACCGGGCCGCCACGTTGCTCCCGAGGCGCGCGAGGTGTTCCCCGCGTCATCCGCGTTCGCTGCAGCCGCGCAATCCGCGTCCCGCCCGATGGCGCGACGCAGCCGACGCTCGATACGCGAGAGAAGTCAGGCCCGCGCGCGGGCCAGGCGGTAGCGAGAAAGCCTAACGAGCGTAGAGGCGCGCCGCGTTACCGCCGAGGATCGCGGAACACTCGGCGTCCGTGAGCCCGAGCCCGCGAATGCTGGACAACATCGACGGGATGCTGCCGATCTGATGCGGGTAGTCGCTTCCGGCCAGGATGTGGTCCGAGCCCGCGAACGCGATCGCGAGGCGCAGCGCGTTCGGGTCGAAGTTCACCGTGTCGTAATACCAGCGCTTGAGATACTCACTCGGCGGACGATCGATGTGGCGCCGGCAGTCCTCGAACGCGTGGAAGCCGCGGTCGAAGCGCTCCGCCATGTACGGCACCGCTCCGCCGAGGTGGGACAAGACCCATTTGATGTTCGGAAACCGTTCGCCAACACCGCTGAACACGAGGTGCGCCGCCGCGAGCGTCGTGTCCATCAGGAAGCCGACGAGCGGCATGAGCCAGTACTGCGTCATCGCCTCGACGCCGACGGGGCTCGTGGGGTGAACGTGCAGCACCGCGCCGTACGCGTCGGCTGCCTCGTAGAGCGGCCAGAAGCGCCGATCGGCGAGCGCGACCCCGTTCACGTTGCTGAACAGCATCGCCCCCGGCAGCCGAAGCTCCTCCACGGCGCGCCGGAACTCCGTGACCGCGGCGTCCGGGTCGTTCAGCGGCAGCGTCGCGAGCGCGGTGAACCGTGGCCCGCGCTCGCTCACGATCGCGGCGAACGCGTCGTTGACGAGGCGAGCCAGCGTCGCGGCGTACGCGGGAGACTCGACGTGCGTGCCTGGAGTCGTGAGGGTAATGACCTGCGTGTCGACGCCCTCGCGCTCGAGCACCGATTGCCGGTAGGCGATGTCGCGATGGCCGGCCACGGCGACGTTGTAATCACCCGGGTAGTGAATGTGCGGGTTGCCTGACGAGTCCACCGTCACGCGCACGACGCTCTTCCCGGACCGCAGCGCGTCGAGATACTCGGGCGGATAGAAGTGATTGTGGACGTCAATGATCGGCATTGAGCTCGCCCGTGGTGGTGCGTCCCTGAATGCGGCGGATCCGGAAGTAATAGAACGGCAACCCGGCCAGGACGATCGCCAGCCCCGTGATGCTCTCCCACGGATCGGCAACGAGCTGGTTGGCGACGATCACGGCCGTCGAGATGATGAACACGACGGGGAGCACGGGGTAGCCCCATGCTCGATACATGGGCGCATACCCAGGCCGCCGGCGGAGGAGAAAGATCCCACCGGCCATGAGTCCGAAGAAGATCCACTCGGTGTACACCACGCGGGTGAACAGCGCGCGGTACGTGCCCGTGGCGACGAGCACGGATGCCCAGACCGCCTGCAGGACGATCGCGTGGTGTGGCGTCGCGAACCGCGGGTGCACCGACGCGATGGTGCGTGGCAACAGCCCGTCCTCCGCGGCAGCGAGGTACACCCGCGGCCCGGTGAGAATGATGCCGATGAGCGCGCCGACGGTGGAGAACACCACGAGCGCCGCCATCGACGCGGCCCCTCCGCTACCCAGGACCGCGTCCGCGAAGTCGGCGGCGACGCGGCTCGACGCCGCGACCGCGGCCGGCGACAGGACGGCGAGGTACGCCGCATTGACCGCGATGTACGAGGCGGTGACGACGAGCGTGCCGATCATGAGCGCGCGCGGGATCGTGCGCCGCGCGTCGACGGTCTCGTCGCCGGTGTAGGTCACCATGTGCCACCCACCGAACGCAAACAGTCCCGCGACCGTCGCCGTAATGAACGCGCTCGCCGACGGAACGACCGACGCTGTGGTGTCGGCCGGCGACGCGCGCTCGGGTGCAGCGATCCCAGCGACGACGATGGCCGCCACGGCCGCCACCTTGCCAACCGTGAAGGCGGTCTGGAGCGTGGTGCCGTGCCTAACGCCAATGTAGTTGATGGCGGAGAGCGCGAGGATCACGGCGATCGCCACCAGACGGGTGCCGGTGTCGTCGAGTGGAACGAAGAAGCCGATGTACCGGGCACAGACGGTTGCGATGGCCGCAATGATCCCCGTGTGCATGCTCCAGAACATCGCCCAGCACCAGAGGAAGCCGAGCGCCGGCGAGTAACTCTCACGGAGAAAGACGTACACGCCGCCGGTGTCCGGGAACGCCGACGCCAGCTCGGCGGTTACGAGGACGCCAATGAGGGTGAGGACGCCGGCCGCGCCCCACACGAGCAGCATCCCTGCTGGCGACGGAACGGCCCCCGAGACGAGTGAGGGCTGCACGAAGATGGACGCACCGATGATCGTACCCACGACCATCGCCGTCGCGCGGCCGAGGCCGATCGCCTGCCGAAGATCGCTCACCCGACGATGGCTATCTCGAGTCGCAACGCGTGAGCATCTGGTCTTGCTGATAGCTGATAGCTGATCGCTACCGACTGCTTTGTATCACGTCCCAGTACGTCTGGAGGCGTCCATCGGCGAACGCGCGGACCTGGTCCGCGATCGGCGCGAGCATCGTCCGCGATCGCGGACCCGGCGTGCCCGTGTTGCTCGGCATCGTGTTGAAGTTGAACACGGCGCGGATGAACGTGCTCGAGGTATCCACCGGCAGCGTCGCGACGTTCGAGAAGAAGCGTCGCCAGTCGTCGCTCTGGAAGAGATACTGCTCCACGTTCGACGTGTAGAACGCGGTGATCGTCGCGCCGTTATCTCGGACGAACTTGCCGACGGATCGGAGCGCCTTGTCGCCGGCGAAGTCGCCGACGAGTGGGATGATGAGGTTGTTGCGCTCGAGGTCGCGAAGCACGCGGTAGTTCGCCTCGGTCGCGAGGTATCCGCGCTGCACCCCGTCGCCGTCGCTTTCCATCTGAAGCTCGGCGTAGGTCGGCATGCGCCGCCCGTAGAACATCATGCTCGAGCCGCGCCCGGGCATCGTGAACGAGTAGGTGAGGTCGGGGCCAGCGGCGAAGAACGCCGTGTACACGTACTCGATGGTACGCAGGTCGTCGCTCGTCAGGCTGAACTTGTGCTTGCCCACGAGCTGGTCCTTCACGGCCGCCATGTTGCGCGTGAACAGGGCACTGTCGGGCGTGGCGTTGGCGTACGCCTGAAACAGCGCCGCCGGGCCAGTGCTCGCCTCGAGTCCCGGCGGGCGCGGACGCGAGAAAAGCCGCGACAGGAACTCCGCCCGGTCAGGCGACATCTCGATGAGCGACTTGTAGAGCAGATGGTGCAGCATGTTCTGCCGCCGAATGTCGACGATGAACGCGACTTTCGGCTTGAGACCTACGATGTACGTGAAGTTCTGGTCGGGTCCGACACCGAGGTAGACGCCGCCGGTCCTGGTCGTCTTGGCGAGTTCCGGCAGCACCCATTGGAACGTGATCTCGTTCGACACGAAGTTGTCGGAGCGGAAGAAGCCGCCGGGCTCCGAGTACTCGGACACGATCCGCCAGAAGGTCTCGTCGCTGATGCGTTCGGGGAGCGATGGCTCGATGACCCGCGATCCGAGCGAGAGCGACACCCCGCCGAACATGGCGATGAGGGCGAGGCTGGCAGCCACCTGGCTGCGACGGCTGGTCAGAACCATCAGGCTTTCCTCCCAACGGCGGGGTGGCGCAGGACTCTTTTGGTACTATGCAGTATGGACCCGCGCGACGGGAGATAGGTATGGCCGCTTTTGTCGTGCCGGACGCCGACCTCGTGCGCGGCGGGCGGTGCGCACGGACGTCGGCCGGTCATTGGGCGGAAGCGGCGAGCGCCCGCGGGGGTGCGGGCGCCGTGCGCTACGTCGCTGTCATCATCCGCGGCGTGCCGCGGCGCGGCGGCGGCGGCGCGCAGCCGCGGCCTTGAGCTGCCGGGCTTCGCTGGGCTTCGTGTAGTGGCGCTTCCGACGCAGGTCGGCGAGGATCCCCGCCTTCTGCACTTTCTTCTTGAAGCTCTTGAGCGCCCAGTCGAGGCGATCGTCGTCGCTGAGCTGAATCTCGATCAAGGTGCCGTTCCTCCTCAGGTGGATTGGGTGAGCCGTGCGGTGTAGACGCGTGTGAATGGCAGTTGTAAAACGACGCAGCCGGGCCGAGTGCTCATCGGCCCGGCTGCGGACGTGACGTGTAGATCAGGACTGCGCTAGCGGCCCATTTTCTTCACGTTCTCGGCGGCAGGGCCCTTCGCACCCTGCACCACGTCGAACTCCACGCGCTCGCCTTCGGCGAGCGACTTGAAGCCCTTCCCTTCGATCGCCGAGTGATGGACGAAGCAATCTTTCTGCCCGTCATCGCGCGTGATGAAGCCGAACCCCTTGCTGTCGTTGAACCATTTCACGGTCCCGGTCGTACGCATCGCGTGCTTCCCTCATGTGGCTGTGCTCGGGGCGCGCGGCGAGCGTACGAACCGATCACAGTGTCTCGTGATCTGTGCCCTCACGATGGGCGCTGTTCCGAGCGGCTTGTTCTGCCACTCACGACGCTGAAAAAAGGGCGCTGGCGAACCAGCCCCCGGTGTTCGGAACATGTGCGCGCCCGTGAAGACGCGTGCGTCGCTGGCGCTAAGGTAACGCTAATGTGTGCAACGCACAACGGCGTCCGGAACCGATGGGTGGTCGCCGCGCCGGGGGTGATAGAATGGGCTATGCAGCCCTACGCGCCGCGACGAACCCGCGCCCATGGCGTCGCGAGGCGGACGACTGGCGGGTCGAGATCTACTCGATCGTGCTCGACGGGGTCGCCGCCCGACTGGGACGTCTTCGAGCCGGCAATCGCCCTCGCCCTGAACGCCCTCCCGTCCCCGGCGAGGGTTCCAGGGCGCCCCGGACTCGGATTCCTGATCGCTCACACCGGGCGAGCTCGGGTCGAACGCTGCTGTCGGGTGCTGACCCACTGGAAACCGCACCCGAGTATCTCCGCGACACACGCTCCGAGCCGCGTTAGGTTCCCCCGAGCATCGCGACCGGTCCGGGAACGGCATTGGACAGGATGGACGGGATCAACAGGATGGGAGGATGGCTCCTCGCGAGCGAGCGCTCCTCGCTCAATGATCGGGAACGAAAGGGGGAACTGCCTTCGGGGACGGCACCGTCCCTGAGAGCTGTTCCCCGTCTTTCCCTCAGGCCGCTTGCGGGAGCTACGGTGCTGCCGCCCGAGTCATCTTCGTAATCCTGACAATCCTGTCCATCCTGTCTTTTGCCTTTTGCCGTTTCCTCTCTCCGAGCGTCATCGCGCGAGTCGGCGTCGCGACCGGTCCGGGGAACGGCAGGAGACGGGATTAACAGGATGGACAGGATGACGAAGATGCCCTGCGCGGCAGCACGGTCGCTCGCGCCAGCGGCCTGAAAAAAGAGGGAACGGCTCTCCTGCCGTTTCCACTTTTCCGGTAGCAACTCGAACGGCACGACACAGCCGACTCGCCACCGCGATGCTCGGAGCCGTGATATCGACCCCGCGACATGTGAGACGCAGGTCGCTCTCACGCCCGAACCGTGGCGTCCCGCGATGTCAGCCGTCTCATTAGTCGGGACCAAGCGAGAGGCGTGGTGACGCGCATCACGCCCGGAGCACCGATCGAAAGTTCTCACCTCGTGGGACCATGGAGGTGCGTGCAGCGACGATGGGTCTGGTCGACGAGCATGTCGAGGCGGCGCAAGCCGCCGGTCTCCGCTATGTCACCGACGCCGCGCCCGGCATCCGCCGGCAGCGGCGGGGGCGTGGCTTTGTCTACACACGCCCCGACGGGACACCGCTCCGCGACACCGCGGAGCTCGACCGGATCCGCCAGCTCGTCATCCCGCCGCGCTGGACCAATGTCTGGATCTGCCCCTCATCGTCCGGACACCTGCAGGTCACCGCGCGCGACGCCCGCGGACGCAAGCAGTACCGCTATCACGCCAAGTACCGCGCCATCCGCGACGAGACGAAGTTCGGCCGGATGATCGAGTTCAGCGAAGTCCTGCCGGCCATTCGCGACCGGGTGGAGCGCGACATCTCCGTGCCGACACTCTCGCGCGAGAAGGTGCTCGCGACCGTCGTCTGGCTCCTCGAGAAGACCCTCATTCGTGTCGGAAGCGACGAGTACGCGCGAGACAACGGGTCGTTCGGGCTGACCACGCTCCGCCGACGCCACGTCGCCGTGAACGGCGCCACCCTCCGCTTCGAGTTCAGGGGAAAGAGCGGCGTCCCACACTCGGTCGCGCTCACCGACCGGCGCATCGCCCGGATCGTCCAGCGCTGCCAGGAGCTTCCCGGACAGGAGCTATTTCAGTACCTCGACGGGGACGGCCGTCGCCAGACCGTGGACGCTGGCGACATCAACCAGTACCTCCGCGAGATCGCCGGACGGCAGGTCACCGCCAAGGATTTTCGCACCTGGGCCGGAACCATGCTTGCGGCGGCGGCGCTCCGTGACATCGGGTCGTTCGCGTCCGAGAAGGAAGCGAGCGCGAACATCGTTCGCGCGATCGACCAGGTCGCGAAACGGCTGGGCAACACCCGCGCGGTGTGCCGCAAGTATTACATCCATCCGGTGCTGCTCGAGGCGTACCTCGACGGGTTCGTGCTCCCGCCGGTGACTACCGAGCGGCAAGCCCGCGACACCACACGCGGCTCCGGCCTCCGGCGGGATGAACGGGCAGTGGTGGAACTCCTCCGCAACCGCTCGGGGACCTCCGCGGGCCCGGGCAGCGATCGCCCCGCAACGCGGCCCCCGGCGCGGCCCCCGCGACCACGACGCCGCCGGAACGCGGATGCCGCGCCGACCGGCTGAACGGCGTTAGGCACGCCGCAGCACAGTGACCGGCCGTCATCGGCCGGGCTCAACCGCCGCTGGGCTCTTGCAGAGCGCCGGTTCTCCGCACAAGGTTCGCGAACAACGAACCGCACAGAGGACTCACGCGAAATGACGAAGTTGCTACTCGCCGCGTGCGCCATGACCGTCACGGTCGGGTGCCGCTCCGGGGGCGGCGCACCCCAGCCTGACGCCGCACCGTCGCCCAGCGCGGCCGCTCAGCCCGCCAGTGCCGTCGCGGCGGATTACTACCCCTACAGCAAGCCCGGCACGGCAACCATCAACGGACAGGCGTTCGTCGTCGTCCGCGGCGGCGATGTCCTGCTCGACGGCATGGGCTACCTCACGACCATCTCGGACAACGCGCGAACGGCGTCAGGAAACGACGTCACGCTCGACCCAGCGACTCCGTACGCGATGGACTGGTACATGAAGACCGGAACGTCGCTCCGGCGCTTCGGCAACGTACCGGAAGACCGTAGCTTCCGCGCCGCTCGCCGCACCACCATCGCCGACGAGTCCGGCAAGTTCAAGTTCGAGAACCTCCCGGCGGGCCGCTACATCGTCCGCACGACGATCACGTGGCAGACCCCGCGCGACTCGTACCGGATGATGACCCAGGGCGGCGTGGCAAGCGCGGTCATCGACCTGGCCGAAGGCGAGCAGAAAAACGTCATCATCCGTCACGTGTCCGAGCAGCCGTAGCTGCCTAACGCAAGAGGGCCCCCGCCGGGAGCCCTCATTTCATTGCGACGCGAACGCCCGGTAGGCGACGACCAATGGGCCGTCACGTCCGGCCCGCGTCTCCGGCCACACGGCAATCGTCGTCCCGTCGCCCGCGGGGATGCGCAGCCCTCGCTCCGGCAACGTCGCGATGAGATCGCCGGCCCGCGCGACCGACCCCTGAGGGAGCGAACGCAGCGCCGAGTCCGCGGCCGCGCCATACACCTGCGGCAACGTCGCGCGCATGATCGCCTCGAACTTCTCGGGTCTACGGGTCCGCGACAGCAGGAGATCGAAGCTCACGCGAACCGTATCCCCCGTGCGCTCGGCGACCATCGTGTCGCGCAACATCGTCCGCCCGACCGGGATCACTGGTGCGAGAACGCGAGCGATCGGCGCCGGGGTCTCCGGCGTCCCTGTACCCTGTGCCACCTGCGACACCGGCATAGCGCCGAGGCCCGTCGGCTGTGCGGTGGCCGTCACTTGCTCCTCGACGACCGCGGAATCGACGGGTGCCGCGATCGTACCGCTACCGGCGGTCATGCCCTGGCCACCCGATGTGCCCCCGCGCGTGCGCCAGGCACCGACGGCTGCGATGCCGACTGCCACGACCATCCCCAGCGCCAAGGTCGCGGCGCCGCCTCGAGCAATCATGTGCCGCTGGCGCGCGCGCTTCGCGGCACGCTCGGCGTGCTGACAGCGGAGGCAGACTGTCGTGCCGGGGCGAAGCTCGTGGTCGCAGGGTATCGCGGAGCGTGACGCCATGGTCTGGATCCTTGGGTCGTACGGGTACCCCCGTGACGAGCGACCGCAGTGGAAGCAACGCCCATCACACGGCGCCGGCCACCATTGGATCAGCGTTGTCGAGGGCGTCCGCCAACTCTGACCCCTTGATCGGCCAATCGTCGTCATCATACCCGTCCAGCCGAGCCGACTTCGTGACTTCCGTTCGCGCGACCCTCCCCTTCTCTCGTGGCATCGACCGACCCAGCCCCTCCCTCGGGTCGCTGCCGACGTACGTCTTCGCCGAACTCGACCGGCTCAAGGCGAGTGCGCGGGCGCGAGGGGCTCCGTTCGTAGACCTCGGCATCGGGAACCCGGATCGCCCAGTGCCGCAGCCCGTCGTCGACGCGCTGCAGAAGGCGTCCGCCGATGCCACGACGCACGGCTACCCGCCATTCCGCGGCATCCCACGATACCTCGAGGCCATCAGCCGGTTCATGCACGCTCGATTCGGCGTCAGTGTGGATGCCGACCGGGAAGCGTTGGCACTCGCGGGGGCGAAGGAAGGGATCGCTCAGCTCATCATGGCGACCGCCGGGAGCGGTGACACCGTGCTCGTGCCCGAGATCTTCTACCCGGTGTACGCGCGGTCCGCGCAGCTCGCCGGCGCGTCGGTTCACTGGGTGCCGATGCGCGCGAGCAACGGGTTCCTCGCCGACTTCGAGTCCGTCCCGCGCCACGTGCTGCGTAGCGCGCGGATGCTCATCGTCAACTACCCGAACAATCCGACGGGCGCCGTCGCAAACCGCGACTACCTCGAGCGCGCCGTCGCGTTCGCCCGCGAGCACGGCTTGATGCTCCTCAGCGACCTCGCGTACAGCGAGCTGACGTACGACGGGTTCGTGGCGCCGAGCGCGCTCGAGATCCCGGGCGCGAAGGAGGTCACGGTCGAATTCCACTCGTGCTCGAAGTCGTTCAACATGGCGGGGCTGCGCATAGGGTTCGCGGTAGGCGGCGCGCCGCTTCTCGATGTACTCGCGGCGTATCGGACGAACGTCGGGTACGGGGCGCCTGGCGCCGTCCAGCACGCGGCCGCGTACGCACTGGATCACCACGGACTGCTCTCGGCCGCCGTGGCTGACGGATACGTTGTGCGTCGCGACGCCGCCGTACGAGCCTTTCATCGAGGGGGGCGAACGGTCGAGCCCGCGCGCGGCGCGATGTACCTTTGGCTGTCGGTACCGTCGGGCGTCGACGACTGGTCGTTCGTGCGCGCCATGCTCGACGACGCGCAGGTTGTCGTTACGCCGGGGAGTGCGTTCGGGCCGGGAGGCGCGGGGTACTATCGCATGTCACTCGTCGCCGAAGCCCGCGTCCTGGAAGCGGCAATCGCGCGAATGAGCTCGGCGTGCGCGGCGCGCAGGTGGGAATAGGAGCGGAATGACGATGCGAAGACTCCGGACGGTCGGACTTCTGGCGTGCGCCGTGCTGGCCGCGCCCCTGCACGCGCAAAGCCCGATCAACTTTCTCGCGCTCGAAGCTCGCCGTGACAGCTTCGCCGTGACCGTCCAGGGAAATGTGCTCGGGTTTCAGCGCACGATTGTCGAGCGGACCGAGAGCGGCTTTCGCATCACCGACGATGTCGTGATCGGGACGATCATGACCCAGCGGACGGAGATTGACCTCGCGCCCGACGGGGCGATGCGCTGGACACAGCAGACGGGAAGGGTCCGGGGCCAGGACACGCGCATCGACATCATGTATGCCGGCGGCCGAGCAAAGGGAACCGCGATGACACCATCGGCTACCGGCGGGCAGACGATCACCTTCGATACCACGCTCGCGCCGGGGACCATCGACGACAACCTGATCACCGTGTTGCTCCCCGTGTTCGCGTGGTCGCCGGGTGCGACGTTCACGGTCCCCGTGTTTCTTTCCGGGAAGGGCGAAGTCCACCCGCTCACGCTCTCGGCGAAGGTGACCGAATCGCTTACCGTACCGGCGGGGACATTCGAGGTGTACCGAGTGGAGATTCTCGGCGGCTCGGCGCCCGTGGCCATGTACGTCACGACGACGGCGCCGCATCGGCTGATCAAGGTCGCCCCGGAGGGTGCGCCGCTCGAATTCGTACTGGCGAAATAGCCAGGGGATCAGTCACGGGCGGTTCCGATAGGCGCGGATCGCGGCGGCGGGGTTCGCGGCGCGGCGCCCCAATGGGTGAGGCCGGTCTCCGTGAATGAGTATGCGGATCGGACGGATCGGGCGGATCCTGCGGATCGCTCCAAATACCCCTCTCGGATGGCAACCGTTCCCGATCCGTGCGGCCGACCGAAGGGCGTCCCGTGTGTTTGTTGATAGCTGATCGTTGATAGCTGATAGCTGTGTTCTATCAGATCCTCGGTGCTGTGATATGTTCCGCGCATGACAGCAATTCGCCCCCGCCGTTGGCGTGATTGGCGCGCGATCCTCGGCGCGCTCGCGATCCTTTCACTGGCAGCATGCGCGACCACTCGTCAGGCAGCGCCCGAGCGGGTCGCGCGCGTGCTCGTCTACAACATGCACGCGGGCAAGGACGCAGCCGGCGTCGACAACCTGCAGCGCATCGCGACGCTCGTGGACAGCATCGACGCCGACATCGTGCTGCTGCAGGAGGTTGATCGAAATACCACGCGGTCGGGGCGCGTCGACCAGCCCGCAACGCTCGCCCGACTCACGGGCCGCCATGTCGCATTCGGGAAATCGCTCGACTATCAAGGTGGCGAGTACGGCATTGCCGTCCTGTCGCGATGGCCAATCACATCCGACACGACGTTGCCTCTCCCCATCGATCCGCCTCAGCCGCGCTCGGGCGGGTCGTACGAGCCCCGCGCTGCGCTTCGCGTGACGATCGCCGCGCCCGGGGGCCCGCTCGCCGTCGTCAACACGCATCTCGACGCCTCGGGTGACGATCGGTGGCGGCGGCAGGAGATACGCACCGTGATCGCGATCGTCGACGCGCTGCGCTCCCGAGGGGTTCCGACGCTCGCGGGCGGTGACATCAACTCGACTCCGGAGAGCGAGGTTCAGGCGGCGGCACGCGGTGCCGGACTTCGGGATGCGTGGGCGGCGTGCGGCTCGGGCGCCGGCCTAACGTATCCAGCGGATTCGGCAGTGAAGCGGATCGACTACCTCTACTTGACCGGTCCGGCCACCTGCAGCCACGCCGCCGTCATAACGAGCCAGGCGTCCGATCATCGACCGGTGCTGTTCGTGGTGCGGAACTGGTAGCGAGCGGCGACGCGGCGTTGCGAGTCGCTTGCGTGCAGGGCATCTTTCCCGACCCTCCTTCAGGGTCGATCGACGTGAATCAGACCGAGAAGCTTCTCGCCTACGTCTTCTGGCACTGGCGCCAGCCCTCGGCGGCAACTGACGCGTACGAGGCGGCGCAGCTCGCCTTTCAACGGGCCCTCGCCGAACACCCGAGCACCGGATTCGTGCGCTCGTTCTCCCATGCGATCGTCGGCGCGCCGTGGGCGAACAACGGTGGTGAAGCGTACGAGGACTGGTATCTCGTCCGCGACTCGGCCGCGCTCGATCCGCTGGACGAAGCGGCCGTCACCGCCGGGCGCCGTGGCGCGCATGACGCCGCTGCGTCCCTCGCGGCGGCCGGGACCGCCGGGTTGTACCAATTGCGACTCGGTACCGCGCCCAAGACGCCGCGCTCAGCACAGTGGTTCGTGAAACCCGCGGGACTATCGTACCCACAGCTCTACGCGGCGGTCGAGCCCGCGCTCGCTCCCGTGGGCGGGTCGCTGTGGATGCGGCGGATGACGCTCGGACCGGCAACGGAGTTCTGCGTGCTGGCGGACGCGCCCGCGGCGCTGGCGCCGCCGTTCCAGATGTTCGCGTTCCGGTTGCGCCCCGTGTGGAGCGACGGGATGGCGCAACTCGCTCAGCGTTAGGCGGCGATCGGCGTGCGGACGTCCGTCCTCGTGTGGAGCACCGTGTCCGGGCTCGTCCTGGGGCTCTTCGCCGGGGCAGTGCTCTTTGCCGTGCCGGTGATCGGAACAGAGCTCGCGGCTGGCGTGGTCCCGCGCCTCGGCCCGCGAGTGCGCCTCGCCCTTGCGATCGTGTCATTTGCCGTACTGCCGCTCGCCGGTGCGGCGCTCGGGTTGCTCGAAGGGCGGCTCAAGCTCCGATGACGACCGCCGACGTCACGCCGCTGTTCTCGCAGCCACGGGTCCGCGTGCTCGACGCGAGTGATGCCGCAGCGTACAGCGCCTTCGCCGAACGCCTGTTCCGCGAGACCTACGCGGATGGATACGATCCCGCGGACATCAACGCGTACGTCGCCAGCGCGTTCAGCCCCGAGCGCCAGGCCGCCGAGATCAACGAACGCGGCGGACGCGTGCTCGTGGTCGAGGATGACCGGAGCGGGCTGCTCGCCTTCGCACACGTGCGGCAGCCGCCCACACCACCGGAGCTTGCGGGCCGGCTCGGCGTCGAGATCGTCCGCTTCTACGTGGACCGACCGTGGCATGGCCACGGAATCGCACGCGTCCTCATGTCCGCATGCGTGGCCGAGGCGCGCTCGCGTGGTGCGGACGCCTTGTGGTTGCTGGTCTATCAGCATAACGCGCGAGCAGTCGCGTTCTACGAGAAGTCCGGGTTCCACAAGGCTGGCACGCGCCCGTTCCGGCTCGGCAGCCGCGTGGACCAGGACTGGCTCATGGTCAGGGTCATCGCAAGCTGAGCTCAGCTCTTGGCAGCGGATCATTACAAGCGCATCTACGCCGTCGTGCGGCGCATTCCGCGCGGACGCGTCGCGAGCTACGGACAGATCGCGGAGCTCGCCGGCATTCCGCGCCACGCTCGGCAGGTGGGCTACGCGCTACACCACCTGCCGAGTGACTCCGACGTCCCGTGGCAGCGCGTGCTCAACGCGGCGGGTGAGGTCGCGAAGCGCGCGTATCCGGAGGATGCGCGCTGGCAGCGCGACCTTCTCGAGGACGAAGGCGTGGAATTCGACGTCCAAGGGAGGGTTCTCCCCCGGTTTTTCTGGAAGCCTCGTCGAAAAGCATGACGTGACGTCGGCTGGCTACCGGCGCTTCCCGGCGACTATGACTGCGACGCAGCCCCGAAGCAGGAAATCTCGTTAGGACTCGCGTAACACGATCGCGGGATCGGTGCGGCTTGCGCGAACGGCGGGGACCACCGCGGCCGCCAACCCCACCACAATGAGCACCGCTGTCGCGCCCACGATGGCGAGCGGGTCAGCGCTCTCCACCTCGTACAGCAACGACCCGAGCAATCGCGCGAGCGCAACGAACGCGGTGACGCCAACCACGATTCCGACCAGAACGAGTGCGGCCCCGCGCGCGACGATCATCGCCACCACGCGTGACGGCATCATCCCGAGGGCGATGCGCACGCCCCAGTCGCGGCTGCGGCGGCTCACGAAATGCGCAATCACGCCGTACACACCCACGGCGCCGAGGACGAGCGCGAGCGTCGTCAGGATCGCGAGCAGCGTCATGACCTGGCGCGCTGGACCGATCGCCAGATCGAGCACACGATCCAGCGTCGTCACTCCCTGCACCGCCGCGCTCGGCGCCACTCGCTGGATGAGCTGTCGGGCATCATCGAGCGCGGATTCCGGGGAACGCCCCTCGGTCCTGAAGGCAAGCGTCTGCATGTCGCTCACGAACGGAAGCGTCTCCACAAGCATGTACCGCGCTGGTGCGGGCGCGTCGGTGAGTTTGCCCTCTGCGACGTCGCCGACCACGCCGACGACGCGTGCCCATCCGCCCCACCCGTTCGATACCCGACGCCCGATCGGATTCGTGTTCCCGAAGTACTTCTTCACCAGCGCCTCGTTGATCACGACCACGCCATCGGCGTCCGGGGTCCCGGCGGTCACCCGGTCGGACTCCGTCAGTACACGACCCTCGCGCACCGGAATTCCCATCGTCTCGAAGTAGCCAGGGCTCACCAATCGAACGAACGTGGTCGTCACCTCCGTTGCCGGTATCCCCTCGACCTCGATGCCGGAGCTCCAGCCACCCCCGCGCAACGGGAACTTCTGGACGAGGCCAGCTGACGCCACTCCCGGCATGTCGGCGAGCGCTGCCGTCATTTCCCGTAGTACTTGCCGCCGCCGTTCCGACGGAAGGTCGTTCGGCAGCGTAATATCGATGACGCCGACGTTGGCAGTCTCCACCCCCGGCTCGATGGCGTACAGCTTCGATACGCTGCGAATGAGAAGCCCCGCGCCGGCCGCCATCACTACCGCAAGCGCGACCTCGGCAACCACGAGCGACCCCTCGAGCCTCCCGCCGCGTCCGGCGATGCCGCCCGTGCGCGAGCTGCCGAGGCGGTCGCGCAGGTCGCTCCGCCACATCGCGATGGTAGGAGCGATGGCGACGAGGGCCGATGCGATCACGGCCACCGCCATCGCGACTCCGAACACGCCCCAATCGAGCGATGCACTTTCACCCCAGGCACCGAGGGGGAGCGCTGCGACGAGAGTCCTGAACGCCCCCGCGGCCAACAGCCCGCCAACCACACCCGACGCCACTCCGAGCAGCGCCGCCTCCGCGACGAGCTGTTGCGTGAGCCTGACGCGATTCGCGCCTAACGCGGATCGCACCGCCAGCTCGGTCGTCCGTCCCTCGACCTGCCCGAGCATGAGCGCCGCGACGTTGGCGCAGGCAATGAGCAGGATCAGGCCCATCGCTGTGAGCGTCGCCACGAGGGCGGGCCGCATGGAGCCCAGGAGATAGGTCCGGAGCGGCGTGACGGCGGGCTCGCGAGTCTTGTCCCACTGCGGTGGATAGTCCCATTGCTCGTCCAACATCTGTGCGAGCGACCGGAGCGGGCCGTCCATTGCACCCACCTGGTGTCCCGCCGAAACACGCCCGATGAACGCGTAGTTCCCGGATCGATTCTGCGGATCCATGCGTTGCGCGAGCCAGACCCGCGTTTTCGGATCCGGAAACCAGAAACCAGCCGGCATGACCCCGACGATCGTTCGCGGAGTACCGTCGAACCGAATCGATCGACCGATGATCGCCGGATCGCCACCCAGCTCCTGCCACAACCCGTGGCTGATGACCGCGACCGGTTCCGCACCTTGTACATCCTGGCCGCGCTCGAAGCCGGTCCCGAGGACTGGAGCAACGCCGAGGACGGTGAACAGCTCCACTGACGTCGCGATACCGGGCACGAGCCGAGCGGGGCCGTCGCCGATCTGAAGCGTGGCATCGTCGGGGTGGTACGCGGCAACGCTCGAGAACCCGGGAATTCGTCCGCGGAGGTGGAGGAATTCCTGCTCGCTCCAGTCGTATGGCGCCCAGAACGCCGCCAGCTGATCCTCGGCGGCGTACGGCAACGGCTCCACGAGGATGGTGCGAGCGATTCCGTAGATCGCGGCCGTTCCGCCGATCCCGAGGGCGAGCGTCAGGACCGCCAATCCCGTGTAGAGCGGCCGCCGGAGGAGACGGCGGGCGGCGTAGCGAGCGTCGATGATCCAGCTTTCCATTGACGGGCCTCCAGGTCGCATGCGGTTTGCCCTCGGCTCGAATCCCGTCCAGCCGCGCCACCAGCTTCGCCGAAAGAGCGCGGGGAGGGACGCCATCGTTTGCCGCCAGAACCATCGCCTCGCCGCCGACTCCCCGAACTCGGCCGCGCGCTGCCGGAATTCGGCGATCAGATCGGCCTGCACCTCATCCCGCTCGGCGAGCGGGACGAGGGTGCGCAGTAGAGCCAGGGGAACGCGCGGTGGGCGAGGGGATGCCGGCGAGCTGTCCGGGGACATTGGACTCAGCGTAACGGGAGTGGTTTACTACAATGTAGAAATACGGGCCACGCTCCGTTCGGTTTCTAGGGTCGAGCTGCGGGTGGTTGGATGGACGGAGCGGTGAAAAGGTTCAACCGCTCCATTCAGTCCCGTCGATGCCGCCCTCGAGCACGACAATGATCTGGTACCGGGCGAACGGTTTCTCCGGTTTCCAGGGCTCGTCGTCATCACCGGCGTCATCGACCCAGGGTCTCCGCATCTCGCGCATGGCCTGGATCTCCGCGAGGTCGTTGGCAATGGCCTCCTCGAGCTCCGGCGAAAGCGGCAGATCGGCGACCGAATCGGGCGCGTCCGCGAGCGACACGAGGTACTCGGTGTCGTTCACGGCGATGCTCTCCGTGGGGATGACGGCACCGTCCGGACCGCGGAGCTCGAGGGCAAGGCTCTGGAGCTCGTCGTCGAGGGACACGGCGTCGGCGTACTCGGTGGTCCGTCGGATGGCGGCTGGATAACCGAGCGGCGCGTGTCCGTCGGCCTGCTCGACGGCCGGGGGCCAATCATCATGCACGACGCGATAGAGCGACCGCAGCGCTGGCGCGACGCCGGTGATGACGGGCATGAGCTTTTCGCCCAGCGGGCTGGGCTCGAGGTCGCCGGCGAGCAGCCCCGGCGCCGCCCGCTCGTATCCGAGCGTGGATCGTCCAAGGAGGCGTCCGCGGCTCCAGAGCGTATACATGGCAGGTCCCCAGGAAGTGGTTGCCCCAGCATACAATCCTGGCCGAGCAACGCTGCCATCATTCGATTGCCGGTAGCATCGATTCATTTCCGCGGTCCGTGCTGGAGCCGCCTAATCACATCGCGCCCGGTGCCACCCCTCGACGGTCACGGCATCCAGCGGAACGACGAGCGGCGAGATGCTCGGAGCCTGCATCTCGAGCACCAGCGCACCATGGCCACCGGCAAGCAAACGGAACATCGCCTCACGCTCCGCCAGTGTCGTAAGGTCGTGGCTTCCGTACGCGAGCTGGCCGGTCGTCCCCACGAGACCCAGCGGGGTGATGACCTTCGTCGTATCGCGTCGGTCGCGGAGCGTGAGGCGCTTCGGCTCACCGGTCAGTCCCGACGAGCGCACGCTGTACGTTAGGCTTCGTGGCGCCGTCTCGCCTTCCTCGTAGTCACGGAAATTGACGTACTCCGTGGTCACGGTGCCGACGTCTGCACGCGAGGCCGAGCCCATCGTGCCGACGAAGCGCGTCTTGTACTTGCACCCGTAGATGTTGCAGGCAACGAGAGACCCCATCAGCAGCAGGACGGTTGCGAGGCGAAGGGATGGTCGCATGCGCCCTCGTACTGCAATTTCAGGTCTCTGTTCCCCCGCATCTCGCATTCGTTTCGCTTTCAGCTCGGCGCGCATGATCGGTTCGTCCCATCGTGGTTGCCGATCGCACCGCTCACCTGCCAGGACCCGGCGGGCGCGCCTTCTCGGCGCGTGCGTGGCGTTCGTGGTCGTGCTCGTTGGTGCGTGCTCGTCGCCTGACGACGTGACCGGGCCGCCAG
The DNA here is from genome assembly GCA_036741775.1 of Gemmatimonadaceae bacterium. Lineage (GTDB taxonomy): Bacteria > Gemmatimonadota > Gemmatimonadetes > Gemmatimonadales > Gemmatimonadaceae > JAJKIV01. The sequence continues at coordinate 18,132 of DAINRQ010000117.1, forward strand.
CGGTGGATCCCGACACGACAGCGCCGGCGATCATGCGCGAGATGCGCGGTCTCTGGGTCGCGACGGTGGCGAACATCGATTGGCCGTCACGCTCCGCACTGTCGGCCGACCAGCAGCGCGCGGAACTCCTGAGCATTCTCGACCACGCCGCCGCGACCGGGTTCAACGCGATCGTGCTCCAGGTGCGCCCGGCGGGCGATGCGCTCTACCGCTCGTCACTGGAGCCATGGGGCGCAATGCTCACGGGGACACAGGGCAGCGACCCGGGATACGATCCGCTCGAGCTCGCGATCCAGGAGGCACACGCGCGCGGACTCGAGCTGCATGCGTGGATCAACCCGTTCCGCGCGGGGAACACGGCCGACAGCCTGAAGCTCGCTCCGTCACACTTCTTCAGAGCCAGGCGTGATCTCGGGCGTGTGTACGGCTCGCAGCTGTGGTTCGACCCCGGCGAGCCGGAAGTGCACGACCACGTGATTCGCGTCGTCACCGACATCGCGCGACGCTACGACATCGATGCCATTCACGCCGACGATTACTTCTACCCGTACCCGCAGACCGACGCGTCGAATCGGCCCATTCCTTTCCCTGACGTCGAGACGTACGCACGCAGCGGCGGCACGCTCGCTCTCGGCGACTGGCGACGCGCGAACGTCGATCGCTTCGTCGAGCGGTTGTATCGCGACGTTCATCTCGTCAGACCCACGCTGCGCGTCGGGATCTCTCCATTCGGGATCTGGCGGCCGGGGAGCCCGCCGGGCGTGACGGGACTCGACGCGTACGCGGCGATCTATGCGGACGCACGGAAGTGGTTACAGGAGGGCTGGGTGGACTACCTCGCACCACAGTTGTACTGGGCGATCTCGGCTCCGCAGCAGCGCTTCCCCGCCCTGCTCGACTGGTGGATCGCCCAGAGTGCACGCGGCCGGCACGTGTGGCCGGGGTTGGCCGCCTACCGCGTGCAGGACGGGAGCTCGTCCGCGTTCTCCACGAGCGAGATCCCGAGCCAGGTGCGCCTAACGCGCGACCGCGCCGCCGGAACGGGGCATCTGCTGTACAACACCACGTCGACGCTCACGCGCAACGGCGGCGCGGTGGCGGCATCGCTCTCGGCCGAGCTGTACCGCACGCGCGCCATCCTCCCGGCGTTTCCATGGCTCGATGCGTCGGTACCCGCACCGCCCACGTTAGGCGTGACGGACAGCATGCTTCGGATCGCCCCGGCACAAGGCGAATCGGCGCGGTGGTGGGTCGTGCGCCTCGAGTCGTCGAGCGGCTGGACGACGCGGGTCGTCTTCGGGACCGAGCGATCGATCGCGTTGGCCGGTGGAACGAAGCGAGTGCTCGTGAATGCTGTGGACGCAGCAGGAAACCTCAGCGTCCCCAGCGAGTGGCGACCGCAGGTCGCGCTCCGAGTCGAGTAAGGGGTCAGAGTCCTAACCCATCGTTCCGGTGCCG
>DAINRQ010000118.1:0-19332 GCA_036741775.1 Gemmatimonadaceae bacterium
GCCTTGTAGTGCTTGATCTGCTTCCATTTACTGTGGCCAGCCATACGCAGCTCGAAGGTGCGGAGTCCTGAAATTGGGCGGATCGGAAATATACCACACCGCGAGGAGCGATCCGCTAGCAACGGCGCTCTCCCTCCGCCCGCGATCGTCCCAGGCTATTGCCGACTTCGGACTTGCATCGCCTCGCCCGGCCACTGGCCCGACAGGAATCGCTGCAGCGCGAGGAGCACCCGGTCCGCCCGCTCGATGTGCGTCAGGTGTCCCGCGCCTGACAGCATGATGAGGCGCGCCTGCGGGATCAGCTCTGCCCACCGCCGACCGCCGTCGGGTGACGCGGCGAGGTCGCGATCGCCCTGGATCACGAGTGTCGGTGCCTGGATCGCGGCCGCCGTGCGTGTGTAATCCCACCGCCGCCCGAGCGACCGCGTGACCTGGTCGTTGCGCCAGAGCAGGCGGGCCGGCGTCTCGTTCTCGTGGACGCAGAACTCCGTCGTTATGCGGGCGGCATCCGCCGAGTCGCCCACGTAGAGCGGTCCGAACGCCTCGTACCAGCGGCGACACTCGGCGGCGAAGTCGGTCGTGTCGGCGCCGACGCGCGACTGCGTGAACCGAATGGTCGCGGACGCCGATCGGGCCTTTCGCGCTGCCGGCGCATAACGCGAGGCCGTCTCGTGATCCGGGGGCATTGGCCCCATGAGCACGAGCCGCGACACCTGCTGCGGATGGTCGGCCGCGTAGATCGCGGAGACGAGTCCCAGGTACGAGAAGCCGACGAGCGCCGTGCGGCTGATCTTCAGCGCGGACCGAACGGCCTCGAGATCGCGGACCTCCGCCTCCATGGTGAGACGCTTGTTCTCTCCGACCCAGTCGGAGCGGCCGCGCCCCCGCGGGTCGTAGAACACGATCGTGAAGTCCTCGCGCAGCGGTGCGAGATGCGGCGCGAGCATGACACCGCCCGGAACGAGCACGGTATCGCGCGCGTTGCCGCGGATCTCGAAGTAGAGGCGCGTCCGCCCCTCGACGGTAACGAAGCCTGACGAGTCCGGCGGTGGCTGCTGGCCGCGAGCGGCCGTACTGACGATCGCGATGGCTGCCAGCGTCCTGAACACGGTCGCGATGCGCCGCGTGGACACGCGAATGTCGCGGTCCGCGTGGGATGATCTGGATGGCTGCATGGCTGGCCTCCCGCCAACGCCCGGCGCCGCCCGATCAGCGGTCGGGCTCCAACATGTCTTCGAACCGCATCCACTGCTTGTAGAAGAACAGATCGACGTATCCACGCGCGCCGTTGCGGTTCTTGAGGACGATCAGCTCCGTCGCGCCGTCCACATCCGGTGCGCTGTCGTACATCTCATGACGATAGAGCCCGAGCACGACATCCGCGAACTGTTTCACTGCGCCGAGGGCGCCAAAATCGTCGAGCTGCGGCCGCGGGTCCTTTCGGTCGCGCTCGAGCCGGGGCAGATGACTCGTCGCGAGAACGCAGAGGCGGCGGCTCACCGCGAGCCGCTTCAATGCACGTGCCGCGACCGCCATGTCTTCCTCGAGGCGACGCTCACCACGCGCGAGCGCCTGCATGGGGTCGATGATGAGCAGGTCGGGGCCCGCGTACCGCTTTGGACTCTCCTCGATCGTCGCGAGCTCGTCGGCATCGATCGCGGCCAGGCCGGGCAACTGTTGCTCCACGTTTGCGCGTGCAGCCACGAGCTTGGCGCGTCCCTCTTCGTCGAGCGTCCCACGACGCAGGTCATCGAGCCGGACACGCGCCTCGATGGCGAATGCTCGCTCCGCGATCCGCGCCGGATCCATCTCGCCTGACCGGAACGTCACCCGCGTGCCGGACTGCGCCGCTCGCAGCGCCATGGCCAGGGCGAGGGCCGACTTCCCGCTCCCGACATCGCCGCCAAGGACGACGAGGTCTCCGCGCCTCACTCCGCCTCCGAGCGCATTGTCGATGCTCGGGAATCCAGTGGTGATCGTGTCGCGCGCCGCTGCGTCCCAGGCGGTGCCGTCGTGGCGATCGACCCGATCCGCGTCGTCGCCGTTCATGCGTGTGTGGTCACGAGACGGAGGACCTCCTGGAGCTCCGCGAGCGCCCCGGGGTCGAGCTGCGGGCCCGTAAGGTCGATAACGGCGCGAAAGGCCGGTTCGAGCATCGCGCGGTCGACCTCGGTGGTTGCGTCGACCAGTCGTGCGAAGGTCTGCCGGAGGGCGGCGGGCAACGCGAGTGACGCAAGCCAGGCCCGCGCGCCGTTCGCGCGTGTGACGCGCACGCCCTGTGGGAGTGGCTGCGGCGGCAACGCGCCCACGACGAGCCGTGCCGCAAGCAACGTTGCGAGGGCCACCTCGCGCTCGCCGCCGAGTGGCGACCGGCCCGCGAACGCGGCGAGCGCCCGGAAGCGGAACCGTGGGGTTGCGAGAGCATAGGGCGGAAGCGGCGGCAGCACGCGTCGAATCTACCGGCTGGCTCGACCGCGGCAACGCGGGCCGTCATTCCGAGCGCAGGCGCCGCTAGGCGCCGCAGTGGACGAATCGCGCCATCCCTGTCGAGGGGCTCAGGTCCCTCTACCGGGACGAGGAAGAAACCAAGACGCCGATGACGCGGATTTCGCAGAAGTCGCAGATTCCCCCTCTACCAGGACGGTGGCTACTCTCGCGCCGCAAGGCCTCCCGGTAGAGGGATTCTGCGCAATCCGCGGAATCAGCCCAATCTGCGTCAGGTCTTCGCAGAGCATCCCGGTAGAGTGGCCAGCCCTCTACCGGGAGGCCGACGATTCCCTCGACTGCGCCTTCGGCGCTCCGCTCGGAATGACTCCGGTTCGCTGTCGCCAGGCTCGCCCGGACGGCTAGATTCCCGGCATGGCTCCACCGGCGAAATCCGTGCTGTGGGTGGACGACGAGGCCGATCTCCTCGAGTCGCACCGTATCTTCCTCCGCGAGAAGGGCTACGAGGTCGAGACCGCGACCAACGCCGACGATGCGGTCGAGCTCCTCCGCCGCCGCCCGTTCGACCTGATGCTGCTCGACGAGCAGATGCCCGGCAAGCGCGGGCTCGAGACGTATCAGGAAGTTCGCGAGCTTGCCCCGAACCTGCCCGTCGTGATGGTCACGAAGAGCGAGGAAGACGCGACGCTCCGCGAGGCCCTCGGCAACAACATCCGCGAGTATCTCGTCAAGCCGATCAACCCGCGGCAGGTCCTCACCGTCATCACGCGTATCCTCGAGGGGCCGCGCATCCGCCAGCAGGCGATGGCTCGGCGATTCGTCGAGCGGTTCCGCGCGATCGAGGTGGAACGCGGCCGGGTGCTCGATTGGCGCGGGTGGGTGGATCGCTACGTCGAGCTGATGCAGTGGGATGTGGACCTCGCGGCGGCGAACGAGACGGGACTCTACGATTCGCTCCGCGGACTCTATCCCGACATGCACCGCGAGTTCGCCGACTACATGCGCGAGGCGTACCCCGCGTGGCTGCGCGACCTCGAGGGGGACCGGCCCCCGCTCTCCATCGACATCGTCGGCGAGTTCCTGCTCCCGATGATGCAACGCGCGCGGTCCGCCGTATTCATCGTCGTCGACTGCCTGCGGCTCGATCAGTGGCTGATCATTGAGCCGCTGCTCGCCCCCATGTTCGACGTCGAGCGCACGCACTACTTCGCTGTGCTGCCCACAGCGACGCCGTACTCGAGAAACGCGCTGTTCAGTGGACTCTTCCCGGGCGAGATTGCCGCGCGCTTCCCCGACTGGTGGGGTGAACGCGAGGACGAGACGCTGAACGCGCACGAGCGCGAACTGCTCGAAGCGCATCTCCAAGAGCTCAACTCCCCTCGCCCGGTTCGGTACGCGAAGATTTCGACGGCGTCGGACTCGGATGAGCTCGAGCGCCATCTCCACGGTGCTATCGCACCCGAGGGTGTGAGCGCGTTCGTCTTCAACTTCGTGGACCTGCTCACGCACGGGCGCAGCGAATCCGCGATCTTGTACGAGGTGGCGCGCGACGAGATCGCGCTCCGTCAGCTCACGCTGCAGTGGTTCCAGCGCTCGGCACTCCTCGGCGTCTTGCGTGAGGCGGCGCGCCGCAAGGTGTCGGTGCTCATCACGAGCGACCACGGTTCGATTCACTGCCAGACACCAGCGACCGTGTTCGCGAAGCGCGACGCGACGGCAAACCTGCGCTACAAGTTCGGCGAAGACCTTCGGGCGGAGCGGCCGGAGCAGGCGCTCCTCTTCCCGAACGAGGACCTCCTCCGGCTACCGCGACGCGGCCTTGGGGCGAACACGCTGCTCGCGGTCTCCGACGGGTTCTTCGTCTACCCGACCAAGCTGCGCGAGTACCAGAGTCGGTACCGTGGGTCATTCCTGCACGGGGGCGTGACGCCCGAGGAGTGCATCCTGCCGGTCGCCCTGCTGACACCAAAGTGAGCGCGACGGGGCTCCCGCCGAAGTCACACGCAGACGGGTCGTGATGTACCGCCGGCTGCTCGCGTTCCTGCGTCCCCACCGATGGCGAATGGCGGGAACGGTCGCCTGCAACATCGCGGCGGCGGTGCTCGACGTATTCAGCTTCACGCTGCTGATTCCGTTCCTCGATCGGCTGTTCGACCAACCGCCGCGCGGCACGCCCATCTCGGCGCTTCACGAGCGCATCATCGGTTCGCTCCTCGACGACGCGAGCCCGCAGGCCGCGTTGCGGAACATCATCATCGTCATCCTCGCCGCAGTGGCGCTGAAGAACCTGTTCGTATGGGCGAGCGGCCAGCTCGGCGCCCAGCTTCAGGAGTACGTCACGCGGGATCTCCGCAACGCGCTCTACTCGCACCTGCAGCGCCTCCCGCTCGGTTTCTTCGTCCGCACGAAGACAGGTGACATCCTCGCCCGCGTCCTCAACGACACGCAGCAGACGAAGCAGGTCATCACGCAGGCCGTGACGCAGTCGCTCCAGAGCACGGCTGTCGTGGTGACGACCGTAGCGGCGCTGCTGACGTTCTCCTGGCGCCTCACGCTGCTCGCGCTGGTCGTCGCACCGCTCCTCATTGGCCTGCTGCAGCCGCTGCTGCGGAAGCTTCGTAAGGGGCACCGGCGGCTCAGCAACCAGTACGGCGAGATGACGGCGGTGGTGCAGGAGTCAGTGAGTGGAATCCGCCTCGTGAAATCGTTCGGCGGCGAGGGATACGAGGAGACACGGTTCCGTGAAGGGAGCGGGCGCTACGCGCGCGGAATGGTGCGCGTCACGCGACTCGCCGTGCTCGCGCAGCCGATTACCGAGACCGTCGGGACGGCTATCGCCGTGACGATCCTTTGGGTGGGAGCGCGTATGGTGGACTCGGGCGCGCTCACCGGCTCCGTGCTCATCACGTTCCTCATCCTCGTGATGCGCATGCTGCAGCCACTCAAGCAGCTGTCGCAGGTGCCGACCACCGCGCAGCAATCTCTGGCTGCGGCCGAGCGCATTTTCGAGGTGCTCGACAGCCCCACCGAAGCGAACCTCGACCGCGGGACGATCGCGACCGCGCGTTTCGAGCGCGCACTCGAGTTCGAGCGGGTGTCGTTCGCGTACGAGCGGGAACCAGTATTGTCGGACGTCTCGTTCGTCGCCGCGAAGGGCGAGATCGTGGCGCTCGTCGGCGCGAGTGGGGCAGGGAAGACCACCCTCGTGGATCTCATTCCTCGCTTCTACGAGCCGACGTCGGGACGCATTCTCCTCGACGGCGTGGATACGCGCGAGATCGCGCTTCCCGCCCTGCGATCGCTCATCGGCATCGTCAGCCAGGACACGGTGCTCTTCAACGACACGGTACGGAACAACCTCGCGTACGGGTCGAGCAACCGGTACACGAACGAGCAGATCGAGGCCGCGGCGCGCGCCGCGAACGCGCACGCCTTCATCACCGAGCTCCCGAACGGCTACGAAACGGTCCTGGGCGAGCGTGGCACGCGGCTGTCGGGCGGGCAGCGCCAGCGGCTGTCGATCGCGCGCGCCCTCCTCGTCGATCCGCCCATCCTCATCCTCGACGAGGCGACGTCGGCGCTCGACACCGAGTCGGAGCGGCTCGTGCAGGAGGCGATCGATCGGCTGCTCGAGGGGCGGACGGTGTTCGTGATCGCGCACCGCCTATCGACGGTCGCCCACGCGGATCAGATTCTTGTGCTCGATCGCGGCCGAGTGGTGGAGCACGGCACGCACACATCGCTGCTCGCGAGACGAGGCCACTATCACCGTTTGCATGCGCTGCAGTTCGCCGCAACCGAGCAGCCGCAGAACGCGTGAACGCCGCGTCTCGCGTGCCCAGTCCCTAGTCTCTTGGTCTTTCGCCTCTGGTCTCTGTAGTTCTTGCGCGTTCTCTTCTACTACTCGCCCACGGAGTGGTCCGGAAGCGCCCGCGCGTTCAGCGCCGCGGCCGTCGCGCTCGCCGGGCGGGGCTATCAGTGCACGTACGTCTGTCGGGCCGACAGCGCGGTCGAGCAGCGCCTCTCACCGGCAGGCGAGGCCCTGCCCGGCGTGGAGTTGAGTCCCATCCCGATGGGCGGCCCGTGGATGCACGAGAGCCTGCGACTACGTCAGGTCATGCTCGAGCATTACGTCGAGGTGGTGTTCGTTCACTCGGACCGCGAGCAGATGGTCGCGTCCCTCGCGATCCGACTCGCCGAGCGTGGCGCGCTCGTGCGGCGCATTCCGGCCGGGGGCAAGCTCGGGCGCGGGCCGGATTCGAGGCTCGGTGAGCGTCTCGCGGCGACGGGGTATCTCTTCACCACGGACCCCGCGACGACGAACGGTTCGCGGTCGCCCGGCGTGTTCGAGCCGGTCGCCGCCGACGTCGGCGTAGCGATCGAGGCGTTCGAGCGTGTGCGTCCGCTGCCCGTGGCCGCCGTAGCCGGCGCGACGGGTGACCAGCTGATCGCCTGCGTCTACGACCCGACGGCGCGGCGTCGCGCCGGGGCGCTCCTCCGCGCCGTCGCGCTCCTGGCGCCGCGACATCCGGGATTGCGCGTGGTGATGGTCGGCCCCGGCTCCGATGACGAGGACCTCCGCATGCACGCAGCGGCGTTAGGCATCACCGAGATCGTGCTGCACGCCGGCCAGGAGTCCGACCAGCACGCCGTGCTCTCGGCCGCGGACCTGGCATGGGTTGCGGCGGGCGGCGACAACGCGGCGTTCGGCTACCTCGATCTCATGGCGCTGCGCATTCCCGTCCTGGCCGAGCGCGACGTGCTGTCGCAGCGCTACGTGGCCGACGGCATCTCGGGCGTCCTGCTCGCCCAACCCGACCCGGCCACCATGGCTGCCCGCATCGCCGTTCTGCTCGCGCACGAGGAGCGACGCGCCGCCATGGGCAACGCCGGCCGGGCACGCGTGACGCGCGATTTCACCGAGCAGGGCATGATCGACGGCTTCGAGCGCGCGACCGAGATCGCGCGCGACCGCTCGCGATGGCGCACCTGAGCGGGAGTGCGACCGCCGTGACGCCCGCGGCCGACCGCGCGCCTGCTGGCCAGGTGCCGTGCTCCGTGATCATCGCCGCGAAGGATGAAGCGGCGGAGATCGCCGAGTGCATTGCGAGCGTGGAGTGGGCGGGCGAGGTCATCGTCGTCGAGAACGACTCGTCGGACGACACCGCCGCCGTCGCGCGCGGAGCGGGCGCCGTCGTGTTCAGTCACCCCTTCACGACGATCGGGCGCCAACGAAATGTCGCGATCGCGCGCGCGCGTCACGAATGGATCCTCGTGATCGACGCTGACGAGCGAGCAACGCCCGCGCTCCGAGAAGCGATCTCCGCTGTGGTTCGCGGCACCGCCTCGAACGACGCCTACCGCGTGCGCCGCCGCAACTTTTTCCTCGGTCGAGAAATCAGGCACGGCGGATGGGAACGCGACCGACCCATTCGACTCTTTCGCAGCCGGATGCGATACGATGAACGGCCAGTGCACGAGCACGTCGTGGCCGACGGTCCTGTCGGCGAGCTCGCGGCGCCGATGCTGCACTACCCGTATGCGTCGCTCGGCGAGTTCTTCGCGAAGCTGGATCGGTACAGCCGATGGTGGGCGGAGCAGAGCTACGAGCGTGGCCGGCGTGTCGGCGTGTGGACGGTGGCCCTCAAGCCGCCCGCGCGCTTCCTCTCGATGTACGTGTGGCGCGGCGGATTCCTCGACGGCGCGGCCGGGGTGATCGTCGCCGCGCTCGCTGCCATGAGCGTGGCCGCGAAGTACGCGCGGCTGTGGGAACTGCAGGTCCGGCGATGAGCGACGGCATCAGTCTGTCGCACCGGGCGGAGTACGTGGCGATCCGGGCGGTCGTCGGCGCGCTCGGGTCGCTCGACTGGCGTCTCGCCGGCAGCATTGGCGCGCGGATCGGGGCGCTTGGCTACAAGCCGTTCGGGATCCGGCGGCAGGTCGTCGAGAAGCAGATCGCGGCCGCGTTCCCGGGGCTTGGCGAACGCGGCGTTCGGCGAATCGCTCGCGGAGCCTACGAGCATCTCGGTCGCGCATCCATCGAGGCGGCAATCCTGCCGCGACTCGGCCGCGACGCCGTGCTCGACCTCTTCGAGGGCTCGAATTTCTCGGTCGTCGACGAAGCGATGGATCACCGGCGTGGTCTGATCCTGGTCACGGGTCATCTCGGGAACTGGGAGCTCGCGGGTGCATACGTCGCCGCTCGCGGCATCGCGATAGACGCCATCGCTCGCCGCATGAAGAACCCGCTGTTCGACCGGTACCTCACTGACACCCGGTCCCGGATCGGGATGCGCGTGGTGCATGACGCGGATGCCGTGCGCCAGACGCCGCGCGCATTGCGGGAAAATCGCGCGGTCGCGTTCCTCGCCGACCAGGGTGTGCTCGGACTCGCCTCCACGTTCGTCCCGTTCTTCGGCCGGCCGGCCAAGACGCCACGCGGCCCGGCCGTCTTCGCGCTGCGGTTAGGCGTCCCCATCGTGTTCGGCACGGCGGTGCGCCAGGCGAGCGGGAAGTATCGGCTCATCTTCGAGCCCATCGAAGTGGAGCATACCGACGACCGCGACAAGGACATCGACGCCATCGTCGCGCGTTATACGGCGGTGCTCGAGAAGTGGGTCCGGCGCTACCCCGAGCAATACTTCTGGCATCACCGCCGCTGGCGTCGTCAGCCGGCCGGGACGCCGCCGGAGCTGCAGGAGCCGAAGTAATGGCGAGCGTGAACCGGTCGGTGTGGCGCACGCTGCGACGCGACACGCGCTCGCTCATCGGCCTCGGTGCGATCGCCCTCATCGTGGCGATGGCGGTGTTCGCGCCGCTCATCGCGACCGATGACCCGCTGCGCATCGATCTCGTCGGCCGGCTCGACGCGCCATCCGCCGCGCACTGGATGGGCACCGACGTCCAGGGACGCGACATCTGGTCGCGACTCGTCTACGGCGCGCGCGTGTCGCTCGCAGTTGGCCTCATCTCGCAGGCGATCTCGCTCACGCTTGGCGTCGTGTTCGGGCTGCTCGCGGGCTACTATGGCCGCTGGGTGGACGAGCTCGTGATGCGTCTCGCCGATGTGACGCTCGCGTTCCCGACGCTGCTGCTGCTCATTGCCATGGTCGCGGCGCTGAATCCGTCGCTCGGCGTCGTGTTGCTCACGATCGGCATCGTCGGGTGGGCCGGGATGGCGAGGCTCGTTCGCGGGCAGGTCCTCGTGGTTCGCCAGCTCGAGTACGTGCAGGCGGTGCGAGCGCTCGGGGCCCGGGATACGCGGATCATCGCGCGTCACGTTCTGCCGAACGTCATCGCGCCGGTCGTGATCGCCGCGACCCTCGGTGTTGCCGGCGCGATCATGGCCGAGGCCGCGCTGTCGTTCCTCGGGCTCGGCGTCCAGCCACCGACACCGAGCTGGGGCGGCATGATCGCCGACGGCCGCGATCTGAGTCTGCTGCGCAATGCGCCGTGGACATCCCTGTTCCCCGGACTCGCCATCGGCGCTGCCGTGCTGGGGTTCAACCTCCTTGGCGATGCGTTACGCGACGCGCTGGACCCCCGCCGGATCGAGGCCCCGGCGCCGCGCGTAGAGGACCCGCCCCTGTCGCCTGCCCTCGAACCGTGACACTGTCGCTCGCCGATGTCGCCGCGCTTCGCGCGCGCGAGTTCCCCTGGGCAGGGCGCGGCGACCACATCTTCCTGAATCACGCGTCTACGGGGCCACACCCGCAGCGCGCCGTGGACGTGCTGTGTGAGTTCGCGGCGCTCCGCGCCGAGCCGTGGAAGATCAGCGTGGAAACGCAGTTCGGAACGCTCGCGAACGCGCGCGCGAGTTGCGCGCAGCTCATCGGCGCCCATCCGGCCGAGATCGCGCTCATGGTGAACACCTCGTACGGTCTCAACCTCGCCGCGCGCGCGCTGCCGTTCGAGCCGGACGACGTCGTCGTGACGAGCGACCGCGAGTACCCCTCCAACATCTACCCGTGGCTCGAGCTCGAGGTGGCGCGGGGGATCACGCTGCGCCGCGTCCCGTGCGTCGGAACGCTGCCTGACGAGGAAGCGATCCTGGCGGCGATCGACGCGCCTCGAGTTCGGGCAGTCGTTCTCTCCTGGGTCTCGTTCGCGACCGGATACCGGATCGACGTCGCGCGCATTGGCCGAGCGTGTCGCGAGCGCGGCATCTGGTTCGTCCTCGACGCCATTCAGGGCGTCGGCGCCGCACCACTCGACGTGCGCGCCGTGGAGGTGGACGTCGTGTCCTGCGGCGGACAGAAGTGGCTCCTGTCCCCTTGGGGGTCAGGATTCGTCTGGCTCCGCCCGGATCTCGTGCAATCGCTGCGGCCGGTGGACGTGAGCTGGATGGCGACGCGGAGCTCCGACGACTTCTCGAAACTCATCGACTACGACTTCACGTACCGCGAGGACGCGCGGCGGTTCGAGATGATCACGCTGCCGTACCAGGACTTCGCCGGCATGGTTGCGAGCCTCGACCTGTTCCTCGAGCTCGGGCTACCGGCGGTCTATGCGCGCGTGGAATCGCTCGCGACGCGGATGGTCGACTGGGCTTGCGGGCGTGACGACGTGCGGCTCGTGACGCCTGCCGACCCGGCGAAGCGCGCCGGTGTGGTTGCCGTTGCGCCGCGCGATCCTGTGGGCGCCTCGGCGCGTTTGGCGGCAGCTGGCGTCATTCACTCGCTGCGCGAGGGCGCGATCCGCTTGTCGCCGCATTTCTACAACACCGAGTCGGAGATCGACACCGCCCTCGAGCTACTCGTGACCGATCCGCGTTAGGAGCCGATCACCTTCACGACCGCGATGTCCCGCGCGCCCTTCCGGAGCACGTAGTACGCGCCGTGAATTGCGTCGGACCGCAGCAGGACGGTGACCCCGGGAGCGAGCTTGTCCCCGTTCACATAGAGTCCGCCCTGTTGAAGCAGTCGCCGGGCATCGCCCTTCGATTTCACGAGCGCCGTGGCGACGAACACGTCGGCCACGTCGATACCGTCGCCGTCCGAAGTCCGCCGCACGGTCACCGGTACCGTGCGCCCGTCCCCCGTCGTCACCGAGACGACCCCGCCCGCGGGACCCGCGGCGGCTGATCGTAAGTCGATCACCACCGACGGCAGTTCCTGCATCAGCGCCTCGAGCACGCCGGGCGCGAACTGCCGCGGATCCGCCTCGCGGTCGAACACGATGCGCGACGCGTCCGCCGCGATTCGCATCGCGTCCACGCCGTGCACCCGTGCGGTGACGTCAGCCGCGAGCGCGCGTTGCGCCTCGCGAGCTTCCGGCACTTCTGCGACGCTATGCTCCAGTCCCTCAATCTCCTCGCGCCCGAGCAATGAGAAGAACCGCAGGTACCGACCGACATCCCGGTCGTCGGCGTTGATCCAGAACTGGTAGAACCTGTACGGCGAGGTGAGCGTTGGGTCGAGCCACACTGCGCCTGCTTCCGTCTTGCCGAACTTCGTCCCCGACGCCGTCGTGACGAGCGGTAGCGTCACCGCGTGCGCTTCTTCGCCGAGCGTCCGACGAATGAGCTCCACCCCCGCGGTAATGTTGCCCCACTGGTCGCTCCCGCCGATCTGGAGGCGCGCCTCTTCGCGGCGGTGCAGCTCGAGGTAGTCGTACGCCTGGAGCAGCATGTACGAGAACTCGGTGTACGAGATCCCGCTGTCGAGGCGAGACTTCACCGAGTCCTTCGCGAGCATGTAGTTCACGGTGAAATGCTTCCCGACGTCACGCATGAACTCGATCGCGCCGAGGCTCATGAGCCAATCCGCGTTGTTGAGCATGAGCGCGGCGCGCGGGCCGGTGAAGTCGAGGAACCGCTCGAGCTGATGCCTGATCGCGCGCGAATTCTCCTCGACGACCTCGAGGGAGTTGAGCGTCCGCTCGGCCGCCTTGCCGCTCGGGTCGCCGATCATCCCCGTTCCACCGCCGACGAGCACGATGGGCCGGTGGCCCGCTCGCTGCAGATGAGCCAGGCCCATGACGGGGATGAGGTTCCCCGCATGGAGGCTGCGAGCCGTGGGGTCGAACCCGCAATACGCGGTGACGGGTCCGGCGGCGAGCATCTCTCGCACGCCTTCGGTGTACTGGTACAAGAGCCCCCGCCAATCGAGCTCATCGAGAAACGATGTCTGGTTCATTGAGGTAAGATAGGGACAGCTATCAGCTATCAGCTATCAGCTATCAGCTATCAGCTATCAGCTATCAGCTACTGCCAGCCGCGTCCGGTCCCAGCTTCGGTTCCCGGTTCCCTGTTCCCAGTCGGTCCCGTAGGTTGTCTGTCCGATGAAAGAGCCCTCCCGTCTCCGCCGCTTCACCGAGAGTAACCCCAAGCTGGTCCGGGGCATTCTCTTCGCCGCAACGTTTCTCATCGCGTTCGGCGGGGGGCTGGCCTACGGGGGTTGGGTGCTCGTCTGTCGAGAGGGCCGGTGTCCGCCGGTCCAGATCCTCGACAGTTACACGCCGCGACAGACGTCGAAGGTCTACGCGGCGGACGGCCGCTTCGTCGCCGAGGTGGGGCTCGAGCGCCGGACGCTCGTGAAGATCGGCGAGATCCCGAAGCTCGTACAGGACGCCTTTGTCTTCGTCGAGGACAAGCGCTTTTACGGGCATTCCGGGATCGACTGGATCCGCGTGCCGGGTGCCGCACTGCGGAACCTGCGCGCCGGCTCCACACAGCAGGGGTTCTCGACCATCACAATGCAGCTCGCCCGCAACGTGTTCCCGGAGCGCATCTCGCGCGAGCGCCGCGGGCTCGAGGGCCTCGTCAGGAAGCTGAAGGAAGTGAAGGTCGCGCGGGCAATCGAAGCGCGGTACTCCAAGGACAAGATCCTGGAACTGTACCTGAACCAGATCAACCTCGGCAACGGCGCGTACGGGGTCGAGACGGCGTCGCAGCGCTATTTCGGGAAGTCCGTTCAGGATCTGAACCTCGCCGAAGCGGCGATGCTGGCGGCGCTTCCCAAGGCGCCCGCGCGCTACAACCCACGCCGATTCCCCGAACGAGCGATCCAGCGCCGGAACGTGGTGATCGAAGTCATGCGCCGCAACGGCGCGATCAGCGATGCCGACGCCAGCCTCGCCAAGGCGTATCCGTTGCGCCTCGGCAGCAAGACCGAGTCGGGAGAGGTCGCTCCGTACTTCGTGGAGTGGGTGCGGCAGCAGCTCGATGAGAAGTTCGGGGCGCGGCTCTACGAGCAGGGGCTCCGAGTCTACACGACGCTCGACCTCGACCTGCAGTCCGCCGCGGAGCGTGCCCTCGAGAACCAGATCCGCGCGATCGAGGGAGGGAAGTACGGTCGGTTCCCCCATCGCACCTACGAGCAGCTCACTGCGCGAGCGGCGAACGGCGAGGAGACCTCCGCGGCGAACTCACCGTATCTGCAGGGCGCGTTCGTCGCCATCGACCCGCGTGACGGTGCGGTGCGGGCGCTCGTGGGCGGCCGTGAGTTCGATGAGTCGAAGTTCAATCGAGCCACGCAGGCGCTGCGGCAGCCGGGTTCGACGTTCAAGCCGATCGTCTACGCCGCGGCGCTGCAAAACGGCCGCTCGCCGGCGACGGTGATCGACGATGCGCCGGTCACACTCCCGCAGCTTGGCGGCGAGGCGTGGTCGCCGCAGAACTACGACGGCAAGTTCGAGGGCCCGGTTACGCTCCGGCGCGCGCTCTACATGTCGCGCAACTTACCCGCGATCCGCACGGGCATGGAGCTCGGCGAGCAGACAGTCATCGACATGGCGAAGCGGTTCGGGCTGACCACCACCATCCCGCCGTATCCGTCGATTCACATCGGGGCAGCGGACGTGTATCCGATCGAGATGATCGCCTCGTACACGACGTTCGCGAACCTCGGCGTGCGCACGGGGCCTAACGCGATCCGGCGCGTGGAGAACCAGCGCGGTGAGGTGATCTGGGAGCCGCAGCCCGAGCGCACGCAGGTCCTGAGCTCGCCCGAGGCGTGGCTCATGGTCAACATGATGAAGGATGTCGTGATCCGCGGAACGGCTGCGGGGAGCGTCGGGTCGCGCTTCCGCGTTCCGTCGGGCGGAAAGACAGGTACGACGAACGACGGCGCCGACGTCTGGTTCATCGGGTACACGGCCGACCTCGTGGCGGGCGTCTGGATGGGGTTCGACAGACCGCAGAAGATCAAATCGAACGCGCAGGGGGGGCAGCTCGCCGGCCCGGCATACGCGGCGTTCATGACCGAGGTGTATCGTCGCAAGCCGGCTCCCCCGGACTGGCCGCGCCCCGAAGGTATCACGACGCGCGAGATCGATCGTACGACCGGGCAGCTCGCCAATCCGTATTGCACCCCCGACGTGGTCGCGATCGAGTACTTCATCATCGGCACCGAGCCGATCGAGGAGTGCACGGTGCACTCGCCGTTCAACATGACGCAGCCGTTCGATACGACGGTGCGCCCGGGGTCCACGAGCACGCGCGTCCCACTGCCGCCGGGCAAGGCGCCACGCGATACCGCGAATCCGTTCAAGATCCCGTAAGTCATGACTTGGACGCCGGTCGACTGCCACGCGCACTCGACCATGTCGGACGGCGCGCTCGACGTTCCGTCGCTGATCGACCACGTGCGCGCCCGCGGCGTACGGCCAAGCGTGAGCGACCATATCTCGCGCGACGTCGGCGGCGCCGTCGACTCGATCGATCGCGTGCGCGCTTACCTCGACGAGCTCCAACGGTACGACGTGGCGCGGGGCGGGGAGTTCTGCTGGCACGATCGGTTGTGGCGGGAGTTGCCCCATGATCTCGCGGCGCGGTTCACCCACCGACTGGGATCCCTGCACGCGATCTTTCTGGACGACGGATCCACGGTGCACGCATTCTCGCGCCGGTTTCCCGCCGCGCTCTCCCATGAGGCATACATGGACGCACACGCCGCCAATGCCGAGCGGCTCGCCGCCGAGATGCCGGTGGATATCCTCGCGCATCCGACACTCGTCGCCCTCCCGCTGCGGCCCCTGCCGCCCGAAGAGCTCTGGACGGAGGAGGGTGAGGAGCGCCTGGTGACGGCGTTGCACGCGGCCGGCATCGCGTTCGAGATCTCGGCGCGCTACAAGCCGCACGAGCGGATCGTTAGGCGTGCGGTGGCGCGAGGTGTCCGCATCGCACTGGGGTCGGACGGGCATGCGGCCGAGCAGGTCGGCGACCTGACGTTCCCCCTTGCGATGGCCCGTCGCTGCGGCGTGCGCGATGAGGACCTGTTCGACCCGTACGAGCGCATGGCGTGACCGGCGCGATCGCCCTGTGATCCGCTATCACGCGCGGTGGGTCGTACCGGTCTCGCGACCGCCGATCGCGAACGCCACCGTCGTCGAGGATGGCGGGCGGATCGTCTACGTCGGCCCGCGTGGCTCGGCGCCCCCCGGCAGTGATGTCGACCTCGGTCAGGTCGCGCTCACTCCGGGGCTCGTGAACGCGCACACGCACCTCGAGCTCACGGTCATGCGCGGCTTTCTCGAGGACCTGGCGTTTCGCGATTGGATCATTCGTCTCACGAAAGCCCGGCGTTCGGTGCTTTCCTTCGAGGCGCTCGTCGAGTCGGCGCGGGTCGGAATCGCCGAAGGGATCCTGGCGGGCGTGACGACATACGCCGACACGTCCGAGTCCGGTGCGCCGTTCGTCGCGCTCCGCGAGATGGGTGTCCGTGGTGTCATATATCAGGAAGTATTCGGACCGGACCCGGCGCAGTGTGCGGAGTCGTTTGCCGATCTCCGCGCGAAGGTGGATGCGCTGCGTCGCGACGAGACCCCCCTTGTTCGCGTTGGAGTGTCGCCGCACGCCCCCTACTCGGTCTCGGATTCGCTCTTCCAGGCCACGGCGGCATTCGCGCGGGGAGAGTCGCTCCGCATCGCGGTGCATATCGCCGAGAGCGAGGATGAATCGCGCTACGTCGCGGAGGCACGCGGGCCGTGGGCCGATGACCATCGCCGTCGGGGCATCGCCGTTCAGGTTCGGGGCACCTCCCCCGTCGCAATGCTCGACCGCGCGGGTGTGCTGGTCGCGCGTCCCCTGCTCATTCATTGCGTGCGTGTCAGCGAGGCCGACATCGCGTCGATCGCGGGTCACGGCTGCGCTGTCGCTCATTGCCCGGCATCGAACGCGAAGCTCGGTCACGGCATCGCTCCCGTCGTGTCCATGCTCGGCGCGTCCGTCACGGTCGGCCTGGGGTCGGATTCGGTCGCGAGCAACAACCGGATGGATCTTCTCGATGAGGCGCGCGTGGCGGTGCTGATGCAACGCGCTCGCACCGGCCGGTACGATGCGCTGTCCGCGGCGGCGGCGTTGGAGCTAGCCACGCTGGGCGGCGCGCGCGCGCTGGGGCTCGATCACGAGATCGGGTCTCTGGATGTCGGGAAATCCGCGGACCTCGCTGCGTTCCCGCTCGCGGATTCGCGTTCGATGCCGGTCTACGATCCTGTGACGTCGCTCATCTTCTCGACCGCCGGATCCGCTGCGACGTTCGTCTGCGTCGCGGGCCACGTACTCGTGCGGAACTCACGATGTGTTGGCCCGGCCGCCTCCGTTCCGGATCTTGCGGCTACAGCCGACGCGCTCGCTCGTTGGTCGGCGAGCAACGATCGTCCCGGATCACAGCGTCGTAGCTGATCGCGGATCCCCGTTCCCAGTTCAAGGTTCGCTCTGTTCCCTAGCTCGACGCGTAGGTCTTCGCTCGACGGCATCGGCGACGGGGCGGCATCAGGGGGATGTATACGGATCGGGCGGAGGGAACGGATGGGGGCGGATCGCTCCGCCCGAGAGAGAACTCCGCTTGCAATTGACCGAAGGGATGAGGGAACAGCCGTTCGGGACGCCACCCAGTGCGGCGAGCATCCCCTATTCCCTTGGCTCATGCGAGACGGCGCATCCCGGCTTGGGGACCGATCTGCCCAATCCCCCGCATCCGCCCGATCCGGATCCCTCTCCCGACAACCCGACCCTGCCCAGCAGGCGACTGCCCGGTTGATGCTTCCGAGGAAGCCTCCCGATCCGTTCGCCCGAGCGCGCCACGGTGCCGGCCGTTATCATCCTTCGCAACGACCAACAGTCAGGAGTATGAGAATGACCGACCGCTCCGCCGGTCGCACGGCCAGAATCTGGCGCGACGGAGAGCTCGTGAATTGGGAAGACGCGACCATCCACGTGATGAGTCACGTCGTTCACTATGGGTCGAGCGTCTTCGAAGGGATCCGCTGTTACGAGACACCGACCGGTGCCGCGATCTTTCGGCTTCGCGACCACATGCGCCGGCTTCACGACTCGTGCAGGATCTACCGGATGCCCATGCGGTGGACGGTCGAGGAGCTAATGCAGGCGGCCATCGACACGGTAGCGGGCAACGAGTTACGGGCCTGTTACTTACGCCCCGTCGCCGTTCGCACCGGCGAGCAGATGGGGTTCTATCCGATCGGGATCCCGGTAGAGACCTTCATCATCGCGTACAACTGGGGGGCTTACCTCGGAAACGAGGCGCTCGTCAACGGGGTAGACGTCGCCGTCTCGAGCTGGCGACGGGCCGCCCCGGACACCTTCCCGACGCTGGCGAAGGCCGGTGGCAACTACCTGAACTCCCAGCTGTCGAAGACCCAGGCGAAGCTCGATGGCTACGCCGAGGGGATCATGCTCGACGCATTCGGCCACGTGTCCGAGGGGAGCGGAGAGAACCTGTTCGTGGTCCGCGATAACGTTCTCTTCACGTCCCCGCTGACGGCCGGGATCCTGAACGGGATTACCCGCGACTCGGTCATCCGGATCGCACGGGATTCGGGGCTGGAGGTTCGCGAGCAAAACATCCCGCGCGAGATGCTTTACGTTGCGGATGAGCTATTCTTCACTGGGACCGCCGCCGAGCTGACTCCGATCCGGTCGGTCGATCGAATCGAGATCGGATCGGGGAAGCCAGGTCCGGTCACCCTGGCGATTCAGGAACGGTTCATGGGAATCGCGAAGGGGCGAGTCCCGGACGCGTACGGCTGGCTCTCGGCAATACCGGTGGCCGCAACGGCTGGCGCTTGAACGTCTGTTGCACGACGAGAGTGGGCGACGGGCTTCATCTTGTTCTCACATCGGCACTTTACTAGGTTCCGAGGGGTCTAACACTCGGCGGGTGCCAGCCTCGTCGAGCGACGGCTGCCGTTCCGAGACCCGGACTCCCGCCTTTGGCGGGAGTTCGTATACGCACCGATGGAGGTGTGCGTGATCCTTGGCTGTCTGGCACTGAATGCGTCGTTCGAGCCCCTGACGATGGTCCCCATGCGTCGGGCGCTCCGGCTTGTCATTGACGGCAAGGCGGAGATCGTCGAGGCGGACCCCGACCGGGTCGTTCGGTCGGAGCGGCTGACGATGCCGCGGCCGGCTGTGATCCGGCTCACAAAGTTCATCCACGTACCGCGACGCTTCCGCAGGCAGGTTACCAACACCTTCCTGTTCGCGCGCGACCGCTACCGCTGCCAGTATTGCGGGCGCACGCAGGCGGAGCTGCGCCCTCGGGAGTCACTGACGCGCGATCACCTGATCCCGCTCTCCCGCGGCGGAACGAACGACTGGACGAACGTGGTGACGGCCTGCAGCCCGTGCAACACGCGCAAGGCGAACCGGCTGCCGAGCGAGATCGGGATGCACCCGGTGCACGCCCCGGTGGAGCCGCACTTCGTGCACCTGAGCTGGGCGGTCCGCCGCCTCACGCCCACGCAGGCGCGTTACATCCGCCTGTTCTACGGCGCCGAGGTGCTGCACCAGATCGAGGAGCTCGAAGGCCGGCATCATCATCACAAGGATCATCGAGTAGGATAGCGGGACCCGGGGCCGGGACCCGGGGCCGGGACCCGCGATCGGGACCCGCGACCCACGCTGGCGTTCGGCCGTCAGAGTCC
>DAINRQ010000119.1:0-18934 GCA_036741775.1 Gemmatimonadaceae bacterium
CAGCGCTACCGGCGCCGCTCAAATGCCGATATCGCGTTCCTCGTAAACTCCGACATCACGAGCGTGCCGCTCATTTCCGCGCGCTCGGGGAGCAGTGTCTCCCACGAATCCGTCCCCTCCCACAGCGTCTGCTTGAGCTTCGAGATCGCCTCGGGGTTGAACGTCGCGAGCTTGTGGGCGATGGTGCCGAGGACCTGATCCAGCGCGGCGACGTTGTCGCAGATTCGCGTGTAGAGCCCGTGTGTGACGCACCAGTGCGCGTCACGCCAGTCGGCGTCCAGGGAGAGCGCGGAGAACGCGCCCTTGCCGATTTTCCGTTCGATTGCCGGGCCCACGACGAACGGGCCAATGCCGACGGCGAGCTCGCTCAGTCGAACCGGCGCCTCCGGTACCGCCAGCACGTAGTCGGACGCGGCAACAATCCCCACGCCTCCGCCAACGACCTTGCCCTGCACGCGCGAAATGATCGGCTTCGGGCATTTGCGCATGGCGAGGATCACGCGCGCGAAGCCCATGAAGAACTCCCTCCCGGCTTCGGGTGAGTCGATCCGCTTGAGCTCGTCGAACGAGGCCCCCGCGCAGAACGTCCCCGGACCCTCGCTCCGGATCACCACAACCCGCGTGGCAGGGTGCTGGCTCACCGACGTGATGCGCCCGGCGATGTCGCGGAGCAACGTGGCGGGGAGCGAATTACCCTTCGGATGGTAGAAGGAAACAGTGGCAATGCCATCCGTGATCGAGCAGGTCACGACGCCGGACCCGAGGGTCTCGGTGCTGCTGGGAGTGGGAGTCAGCATGGGATTCACGGGTGGGTGATGCAGGCTGCAACGGTGCCGGTCGGCACGGCGTTAGCCATTGAATTCCAATGAGATTGGTGTTTAATACACGAAAGCGAACGCCCTCGGAAGACCGCTCGGTTCATTGAGTTCCGCGTGGTCTTGTCGAGGCCAAACGTCGCGGGAGCTACGAGTGATCGATCAGAATCCAACGGCCGGCGCGGCCGCGAAGGACGCCTCCAAACGCCACCCGAACGACGACCCCGCCAAGGTCGCCGAGTTCGAGGCGCGTATTGCGGCGGGCGAGTCGATCGAGCCGAAGGACTGGATGCCGGAACGATACCGGCGGCAGCTCATCCGCATGATGTCGCAGCACGCGCACTCCGAGATCGTGGGCATGCTGCCAGAGGGCAACTGGATCACGAGAGCGCCAAGCCTCCGGCGCAAAATGGTCCTGCTCGCCAAGGTCCAGGATGAGGCGGGCCACGGGCTCTACATCTACTGCGGAACCGAGACCCTCGGCACCGGTCGTGAGGAGCTCGTGGACCAGCTGCTCACGGGCGCCGCGAAGTACTCGAGCATCTTCAACTATCCAACGCTGACCTGGGCCGACGTCGGGGTCATCGGGTGGTTCGTGGACGGTGCAGCCATCGTGAACCAGACGATGCTCGCGAAGGCCTCGTTCGGGCCCTACGCGAGAGCGATGGTGCGGATCTGCAAGGAAGAGAACTTCCACAAGAAGCAGGGCTACGAGAGCGTCGCCACCCTCGCCGCCGGCACACCCGAGCAGAGAGCGATGGTGCAGGACGCCGTGAACCGGTGGTGGTGGCCATCGCTCATGATGTTCGGCCCGAGCGACAAGGATTCGCCGAATTCCGCGGAGCTCATGCGGTGGCGCGTCAAGCGCGAGTCGAACGACACGCTGCGCCAACGCTTCGTCGACCTGACGGTGCCGCAGGCGCGCGCGGTTGGCCTGACGCTGCCCGATCCCGACCTTCGCTACGACGAGGAGTCCGGACACTGGCTGTTTGGCGAGATTGACTGGAAGGAGTTCCACGAGGTGATCTCGGGTAATGGGCCGTGCAACCGCGAACGGCTCGCCGCGCGGCGTAAGGCGCACGATGAGGGCGCGTGGGTGCGGGCGGCGGCCGAGGCATATGCGGCGAAGCGCCAGGCGGCCGACGCGGCATGAGCAACGAGATCGCTGCGCCGACGTCACCAGTCGCGGGCACCTCTCCGGATACGCAGTGGGACCTCTGGGAGGTCTTCACGCAGGAAGGCGAGGGCGCGCCGCACGAGCATGCGGGGAGCGTGCACGCGACCACCGCGGAGCACGCGATCCAGAACGCGCGCGACGTCTACGCGCGGCGCGGCAAGGTCGTGAGCCTCTGGGTCGTCCCTACTGCGTCTATCGTTGCCTCGGCGCCTGGCGAGGCTGGGCCGCTCTTCGACCCGGGCAACGACAAGGCGTACCGGCATCCGCAGTTCTACAAGGTGCCGCGCGGGGTGCGAGGGCTGTGACGATTCGGAAGCGGGAACAGGGAACCGGAAACAGGGATCAGGGACCGGGGAACCGGGAACCAACGGCGCAGGGCGGGTGGGTGCCTGGCGCGAAGCCCACGACGGCCACGTCGGGGCTGACGGAGAACCCGACGTTCGAGTACATCCTTCGCGTCGCCGACGACCGGCTCGTTCTCGGCCATCGCCTCTCGGAGTGGTGCGGCCACGCGCCGATCCTCGAAGAAGACATCGCCCTCGCGAACACGGCACTCGACTTCATCGGGCAGGCGTCCGCGCTGCTCAAGCTGGCGGGTGAGATCGAAGGGAAGGGCAGAACCGACGACGCGCTCGCCTATTTCCGCGACACCATCGAGTTCCGGAACGCACAGCTCGTCGAGCTGCCTAACGGCGATTTTGCGGTGACGATCGTGCGGCAGTTCCTGTTCGACGCGTGGGACGCCCTCCTCCTCGAGCGGCTCACCGCGTCGTCGAACGAGACGCTGGCGGGCATCGCCGCGAAGGCACTGAAGGAGGCGAAGTACCACCTCCGCCACAGTGCGGAGTGGGTTCGCATGCTCGGCGACGGGACCGCGGAGAGTCACGCCCGGGCGCAGCGCGCACTCGACGACCTGTGGCCGTACACGGCAGAGCTGTTCCTGACGGACGCGGTGGATCAGGAGGTGATCGCGTCCGGGCTCGGCGTAGACGCCGAGTCGCTTCGCCCGCCGTGGCTCGCCACGGTCGAGCGCGTCCTCGGCGAGGCTACGCTGACGAAGCCTAACGACGGGTTCACGCCGCGCGGTGGCCGCATGGGGCGTCACACCGAGCACCTGGGTCGCATGCTCGCGGACATGCAGAGCCTCGCCCGCGCTCACCCCGGGGCGACGTGGTAGCGGTCGCGGACTCGAGACGCGAGCAGATTCTTGCGTTACTCGAGGAGGTGAAGGACCCGGAGGTGCCCGTCCTCAGCCTTCGCGAGCTCGGTGTCCTGCGCGACGTGGAGCTCGAGGGCGATGAGGTCGTGGTCGTGCTCACCCCGACGTACTCGGGCTGCCCGGCAATGCGCGTGATGGAGGATGAGGTCGTGCGGGCTCTCCATCGCCACGGCATCGAGCGCGTCCGCGTGCGGACGGTCTATTCGCCCGCGTGGACGACGGACTGGATGTCGCCCGAGGCGAAGGCGAAGCTCGAAGCCTACGGCATCGCGCCGCCGGGGCGCGTCGAGCAGGACGACCTGGTTCCCCTGCGCCGCCGCGCGCGCGTCGCGTGCCCGTATTGCAAATCGGTGAACACGACGATGCGGAGCGAATACGGCTCTACGGCCTGCAAGGCGATCCTCTTCTGCAACGCCTGCCAGCAGCCGTTCGAGCTTTTCAAGGCGATCTAGCGGCTGTTCAAGCTGTTTCCGCGTCCCCGTGATCTAACCTGCGTTCGAATGGTTCCGGTGCCTGGGCCGGTCGGAACTACGATGATGCCGATGAAACGGGGACTGCCGGATACCGGGAAGCCGCGTCGCGCGGTGAAGGGTGGTCTGCTCGAGGAGGCGCTCACTCGAGAGATCATTGGGGCGTTCTATGAAGTGTACAACACCCTCGGATACGGATTCCTCGAATCCGTGTACGCCGCCGCACTCGAACGGGAGCTGAAGCGCCGTGGCCTACGCGTGGAGCGAGAAGTGTGGCTCGACGTGTACTACAAGGGTGAGCGCATCGGTGCGTTTCGCGCCGATATGGTCGTCGAGTCTCGCGTTGTCGTCGAAAACAAAGCAAGAGTGAAGGTCAGCGACGCCGACCGCGATCAGCTGCGGAACTATCTCCGCTGCAGCATACTCGAAATCGGTCTACTCCTGCATTTCGGTCCTCGTCCGGCGATTCAGCGTGTTGTTGCTGAGAATCGCTTATCAAGCGATCCGGCTATTTCCGCTGTTTCAGTATCATCGTGGTTCCGACCGGGCATGCGCGACGACGGGTCCCCGCGTTCGCAGTAGCGAACAACTTCGCGCTCCGCGCCGCCGCTCGCGTCTGTGATGAGCTGGAGGAACTGGCAGAGGCCAGGGAGGCGAACGAACATGCTCACGAGCGCCCATCCCAGATGCACGTGCTCGAGCGCTCTCGCGATCGCGGCCACGCCCTCGACGTCCCCGCTGCCATCGCCCGGGTCATACGTGATGCGCGATAGCGTGCGTGACGGATGCCGCTCGGCGGCGACGATCTCGAGGCTCGTCGGGTTGCGCGCGGTGAACCACGCACGCACCTCCGAGCACGGCCCGCACTCCTCGGCGACATAGAGTGTCGCGCTCGGGGCGAGGGCACTGACGTTCGCCGGACGCCACCGCGGAATCCAGGACCTGACGAGCGAGGTGTAGCTGGTCCAGCGAACGCCGAATCGACGTTCGAGATCCGCGCGTTCATCCCCCGCGGCGAAGCCCGCGCCGTAAATCACAGCCATCGCTCCGGCCGCGGCCACCCACCAGCTTCCGAGCAGTGCGCCCCACGCAACGAGCACGAGGGTAGCGGAGAGCTGCATCGGGTTACGGACGTACGCGTACGGGCCGCTCGTCACGAGACGCTCGGGTGGGTCGAATGGGACTGGCGTTCCCCCGCCGCGCGTCGCGAACTCCTGAACCGCGCTCACACCGAGCAGGCCGAGTGCCGCGACAGACTGAAGTAAGAGCGCGGTGAGCCATGCCGGACGCGCCGTGAGCGTGCTCCAGGAACCACCCGTCCGCTCGAGGATCGCTTGCGGCAGGACGCCAAGCGCCAGCGCGCTGAAAGCGATCGCCTGAAGAATCGCGCGTGTGCCGAGCCGGCTGTTCGTTCGTGTAAACTCGGCCAACGCCAATCCGGGCACGAGGCACAGGACGACGGCTACCGCTTCGCCGGCGAGCCAGTGGTCGCCGAGGAGCACGACGGGGTGCATCTGCGGCATCACCATCATGTCGAGCATGATTGCGCCGAGCACGATGAACAAGGGTGGTGCGTGACGGGACAACAGCGCGGGAAGCGCACCCCAGAGCACCGCCCACCCCAGATACAGGTCGACTGGAAAACCGGCGAACGTCGACTCCCGGACGCCGAATGACCACCATCCGTTCGCGAGGGCGAGCACGTGTAGGGCGAGGAGGGCGGCGGCGTTCCATGCCACAGCGAGAAACGCGGCCGCACGCTCGCGCGCTGTCGGCGGCGCCCAGAGCCAGGTAAGCCCCGCTAGGGTGAGCGGCAGATACAACGCTGCCGCACGGATCAGCGTCGGCCGGTCCACGCCTAACGATGCATGGGGGGCGATGGAACCGCGTCGGCTCGCGGCGTCGCCAGCGATTCGATCAGGTATCCGGCGGCGACCGATACACCATAGCGCTCGAGCGGGGCGAAATACCACGCCGGGTCGAGTCGGCGGCGATACCGAAGCTCCCACGTGACGCGCGTCCGTCCGTCATCCACCGGTTCCCAGCGCACCGTGGCGTCCTGCCACGCGAGCCAGTGCGTGACGTAGCTCGAGTCGCTCACGGCGCTGAACCGTACGGACGCCGAGTCGGCCGCGATGACCTCGAATACGAGCGCGCCGTTGTGATGTTCACCGTGCAGCATCATGACGGAGCGGCGATCGCCGAGCTCGAGTCCCGAACCCGACGCGTGAGCGGGCGTGGGGAACCCGAGGCGCAGGAATGGTGGGAGTGTCCGGTCGAAGCGTGGCGTCTCGGCGAGTGCGCTGCGGACTGCATCCGGTGACGCATTGACGATACGCGATACAACGACGTGCTCATCGCGGTTGAACTCGAACCCGGGCATGACGCCCTCGAGGCCGAGCGGGACGATCACGAGACTGGCGGCGCCGCGCCACGACGATCCGCCGCGTCCGCCTGCTGTCCCGCGAATCCAGTTGATGAGCAGCCCGACGAGCGTCCCGATGAGGAAGAAGATGGGCGCGGCCATCAGGATGCAGACGGACGCTTCACCGAACATGACGCCCGAGAGACACAGCGCGATCGCGATGACCTTGTTCACGGTGCCGATCGCGGTCCGCGGTCGCGTGTGCAGCACCATGAACGCGAGCAGGGCAGGGATGCCGATGAACACGAGCGAGGTGTGCTCCAGCTCCGTCAGGACGAGAACGCGGAAGGCGATGGTCGCCGCGATGAGCGCGAGGAGGATGGCGGTGAGCAGTCGCTTGGCGCGCTTCTCGGGGTCGTCGTTCACGTGAGCCTCGCGAGTTGGATGGCGGCCGGGTCGGGGACCAGCTTCGCATCATCGAGGAGCGCGATGACTCGACGCCGGAGTGATCGAAGGACGGGCAATCGCGCCACTTTGATCGCCGCGACGACGAGGTCGACCGCGCCGGCCGTGAGCGCGATGGTGCGACGCTGGCCCGGTGAGCTATCGTGTAGAAAGAACAGGAGCAGCCCCATGTGCAGCGCCCAGAGCGCGACCGGTGCGAGGCGCGCGAGGTCGTCCGGAAGCTGTTCGTCCCCGATCGCGTCGGCGAAGACCGCCATGCTCTGCAACCGATGCTCGCGCGTGGAGTCGCCGAAGAAAGACAGCGGATGCCGAGGGTCGCCAGCGAAGCGGAGCAGGGCGCCCATAAGGGGACGGTCGTGGCGCAGGATCTCGAGCTTGGATTGAAATGCCAGGGACAGCCGGGCGCCGAGCTTCGTTTGGGCGCCCAGCTCCGCCGCAACCCGTCGCGCGTGTTCCTGGGATACGTGGTCGTAGTACTCGAGGACGATCGCGTCCTTGCTCGGGAAGTAGTGGTACGCGGCGCCGAGGGACATGCCGGCGGCGGCGGCCACGTCGCGCATGGTTGTGGCGTCGAAGCCACGTTCGCGGAACAGGGTGAGGGCGGCGGCGTAGATGCGCTGCCGGGTGTCTTCGCCCTTGGCGGTGGCAGTTTTGAACATGTTCAATAACTGCCCCGAGCCCTGGGGTTCGTCAATAGGCAATTTTGAACACGTTCAACAAACGGCCGGGGCGTGGTACATCACGTTTGGATGGTGGCCCACCTCACTCTCCGAGCGTCCGACCCCGCACGCAAGCCTCGCGACCGGTCAACTCGACCATCGCGACCGGTCTACGAAGGCCAGGAAGACAGGATGGACATGCCCTGCTTTTCGGCCCACGCGGATCCAGCTCGGAGACTAGGCCGACAGGAGAGCCTCGATCCGCGCTGCGATACGATGCGCGTCAGGCAGAACCGCGTCGAGCAGGATCGGGTGATACGGCATCGGCACATCCGCAACGGCCAGCCGGTCCACCGGAGCGTCGAGGTGCCAGAAGGCCTCACGCGCCACCACCGCGGCGATCTCGGCACCAAATCCCGCGGTCAGCGTATCCTCATGCACGATGAGACACCGCGATGTTCGGTGCACGGAGTCCAGGATTGCCTCGCGGTCCCACGGCATCACGGTTCGGAGATCGAACAGGTCCACCTGGCCCTCGAACCGCGCGGCAGCCTCCGTGCAGCGATGCACCATCGCGCCCCAGGTCACGACGGTAATGTCCGTACCGTGGCGTACGTGCGTCGCCTTGCCTAACGGCACGACGTAGTTGTCGCCCGGATAGCGTGCACTCCCATCGCTCGTCATGAGGAGCGAGCGGTGCTCGAAGAAGATCGTCGGGTTCCGGCTGCGCATGGCCGCGCGCAGCAGGCCCACAGCATCCGCCGCATTCGACGGCATCACCACCTGCCAGCCGAGCGCGTGCGCCCACGTCACTTCGCCGCTGAGTGAATGCCACGGGTCGCCCACATCCTTTCCGAACCCACCCGGCATGCGGACGACGATCGGAGCGCAGAAGCGATTGGCCGTGCGCCACCGCATGGTGCCGCAATTGTTCAGCTGCTCGTGCGCCGGATCGGCGTACTTCCGGAACTGGATCTCGGCGACGGGCATGAGGCCGGCTATCGCCATTCCTACGGCGCGGCCGACGATCCCCTCCTCGGACAGACTCGTGTCGAAGACGCGCGCCGGGCCGAATTGCTTCTGCAGCCCTTCGGTAACGAGGTGCACGCCGCCTTTCACCCCGACGTCCTCGCCGAATACGAGAAGCTTCGGATTAAGCTCCAGCTCGGAGCGCAGGGCGCGCTTGACTGCTTCCGCGAAGCGCACCACTTCGCCCGTCTCGCTCGGTGTCGTGGTGCTCCCGAGCGCGCGGAGCTCGCCATCCGATAGTCCGCCTAACGCTTCGTTCGCACCCGGCCTCGTGGGCTCGTCATACACGAACCGATAGACAGACTCGGGGTCCGGGACGGCGCGCGCACGCGCAGCGGCGAGCCCGGCGCTGACGTCGCGGGCGACCTCGCGCTCGAGCGCTCCCCACTCGTCCTCCGAAAGCGTCGTCTCGATCACGTGGGCGCGGAGGCGTGGTAGCGGATCACGCTCGGCGTCGGCGGCGATCTCTGCGTCCGTCCGGTACCCCTTCTGGTTATCAGGTCCCGAGTGGGAAGAGAGACGCGGAACGGTGAGATGGATGAGCGCCGGCCCCTCGCCCCACCGCACGTGCTGGACGACCTCGCTCAGGAGAAGGCCCGTCTCTTCCGGGTCGGTTCCGTCCCCGTCGCGGACGAAGAGGTTCCCGAACGAGGCGAGGTTCCGCGCAATATTGCCGCCGGGCGTCTGCATCTCACCCTTGACCGAGATGCCGAGCCCGTTGTCCTCGATGTAGAAGAGCATCGGGAGGCGGAGCGTCGTCGCCATTGTGAGTGCCGACCAGAAACCGTTCGTGGCAACCGATGCCTCGCCACCGAGCGCGACACTGATGGCGCCCCGGTAGGAATCGTCGCCCAACACATCGCGGTAGTACGTGATGGCCTGCGCCCAGCCGGCGGCGGGAGTGTACTGCGAGCCGACATCACCAGACATCGGCAACACGACCGGGCCATTCCGGTTAGGCAGGTTGCACACGACGCCGATGTCGCGGCCATCGCTGAAGCCGCCGGCGCGTCCGAGCGGACTCCCGAAGGCGTCCTCGATCGACAACCCGAGCGACAGCAGGATCGGCCGCGACCGGTAATAGGCGCCGACGCCGTCATGCGGGTGATCGAGGAGGCCGCCGAGTACGCATTGGGCCATGTCGTGCCCGCGCGCCGAGAACTGGTAGAGGACGACGTGGTCGCGGGGGACGGATGCCCGGTTCTTGTTCGTCGTCTCCTCGGAGTCGTCGAGCGTACGCGATACGAGCGTGTTATAGGCAATGCGACGCCAGTCGAGCGCCGCCGGCGGCCGGCGCGTCGAGGGACGAGTCGATTTCGCTTTGGAAGCAGGTCTGACGGCCATGGGCCGGGAAATTAGTCTCGGGGATCGGGAGACGGAAATTGCCGGGAACGGGAACCGGATTACTGCCGGGAACGGGGAACCGGTGGTGAACCGTCGGACCGGTGTGCAGCTTTCGCGTCGTTACAGGGGCCGCGCGGTACAGACTTGGGTCACCAATTCGGGGAAACGTGTTGATGAGCGAACGGTGGTTGCGGTCCAGACGAACGCTGTTGGTCTGTGCTGTCGCGTTGACGTGCGCGGGTGCGGGTGCGATTGCGGCGAGTGCCGCGCACGAGGCGCGTGCATCGTCCGTTTCTCAACCGGCGAGTGACACGGCGTTGCTACAGCGCATGCTCGACACCGAGGACGCGCGCGCGACCGATTCTGCGTCGCTCGCGGCGCTTTCCCAGGGGCTCGAGAGCACCGATACGACTGTTCGCCGCGTGGCCGCACGAGCGCTCGGGCGACTCGAGCGTAGTGCTGGGCTTGGTGCGCTCCGGAGCGTGCTCGACGACGCATCACCCGAGGTCCGCATCGCGGCGGTCGACGCGATCGCACAGATCGTCAATGGCGAGGTCCAGCGCGCACGCGCCGCCGACAGCAGCGCTGGAGATCGCGAGGTGATCGGAGCGGTCGGGCTTCTCATCGGGATGACCGCAGCGGAGACGGATCAACGCGTTCGAGACGCGATCGTTCGCTCGTTGACGCGCCTGCCGTACCGGTCGGCAAGCGCCGCGGTCAGCGCGATCTCAGGGATCCTTCGGATCGAACGGCAGGACGGTTCCGTGGCCCCGGGGGTAGGACGCGGACAGAGCATCTCGAACTTCGCGAGAGCGTACGCGCTGGACGCCCTGGTGCGCCGGAATCCGGCGCTCCGCGCCGAGTCTGCCATCCTGAGCGCGGTTGCCGACCTCGGAGGCGCGCACGGTGCGAGCCCGACCGGAAGCGCCGGCCCCGGTGAATGGACGCGCGAGGCGAGAGTGCTTCGAGCAGCAGTTCGCGGACGCATGCTCACCGCTGCATCGCTCGCGGGCAGTGCCGACCCTAACGCCACCCACACGATCCGCGCGATTCACGAAGCGTTCGTCGCGGACTTCCGCGATGTGGACCCGGAGGTTCGTCGGCAGGTGATCTCGCTCGTTGCGTTCGCTACCGCGCTCGATGACACCGCCCGGACTCGGCTCGTGGGCGCCGCACTGCGTGATCCGTCGTTCCACGTCCGCGTGGAGGCGATTCGGGCATACGCGCGGCGAGCGAACGCGAGCTGTGCTCCCCTCGTCACCGCGACCCGCGATGCCAACCCGCATGTCGTGCTCACGGCCATCGACGTGATGCCGACGATGGCGGCGTGCCGCGACCTGACAGCGGCGCGGGATCGCTTGCGACAACTCGTACGCACACTTCCCGCGCGAGATGTCCCACGCGCTGCCGGGCGCGGCACGTGGCACTCGGGAGCCCATGCGCTCGTGGCGCTCGCACGCATCGCGCCCGACAGCGCACGTCGGATCGTCAGCGAACGAGTGGTTCACCCGGTCTGGCAGGTGCGCATGTACACCGCCTCGGCCGCTGGCGTGCTCGCCGATACGGCGACACTGGGCCGACTGGCGAACGATTCGGTGGACAACGTGCGCGACGCGGCCGTCAACGCGCTATCCGCGCTCGTAAGACCAGCGGCTGGCAGCGCGCCACCGCGAATCGCTCGCACCGGGCGCATCGACTCGATCTTCGTCACGCAGCTCACGCGCAAGGACTACCAGCTCGTCCTCGATGCCGCGCGCGCACTCGAAGGCGCGCCAGCGAATAGGCACACGATCGAGGCGCTATTCGCGGCGCTCGAGCGAATCACGGCCGCGCGCAGCGAAACCTCACGAGACCCACGAATGGAGCTGCTCGCGCGCGTCCAATCGATTGCGAGTGCCGATCAGGCTTCGCGTCTCGCCAGCTACCTGACCGACTTCGACCCTGCGGTAGCGGAGCGCGCGGCGGCCGTGCTCCGGGCATGGGGCGTCGCCGATGCCGCAGCGGCACCGCGTCCGCTCGCGCCGGTCGGCGTCTCGGTTCGCGAGGTCGCGACGCTGAAGAGTGCCCGAGTGCGTGTGACGATGGCCCCCCGATCAGGCGGGGGCTCGTTCGAGCTTCGGCTGTTCGCCGAGGACGCCCCAGCCACGGTCTCGCGCTTCGTTTCGCTCGCGCGCCGCGGCTACTACGACAACCTCACGTTCCACAGGGTTGCGACGAACTTCGTGATTCAGGGCGGGAGTCCAGGGGCGAACGAGTACGTCGGGCATGACCGATTCATGCGCGACGAGCTCGGTTTGCGCTCGCACACTCGCGGCACGCTCGGCATCTCGACCCGCGGGCGTGACACAGGTGATGCGCAGATTTTCGTCAATCTGATCGACAACTTTCGTCTCGACCACGACTACACCGTCTTCGCCGAGGTGGTTCGCGGGATGAGCGTCGTGGACGGAGTCCTCGAGGGCGACGTAATTGCGCGGGTCGAGGTGCTCGGGCCGCGCTGACCGTCTCGCAAACGATGCCGCCCTCGCGCAGCGACGTTAACTTTCGCGGTCGGACGACGCTGCCATCCGGGCAACGGCCGATCGAACTCTGCCTCGCTCCCCAATTCGATGCCATACGAGCACATCCTCTACACGGTCGAGCAGGGCGTCGCGGCGATCACGCTGAACCGTCCGGAAGTCCTGAACAGCTTCAATCGCGCGATGGCCGTCGAAGTGAAAACGGCGCTCGCCGAGGCAAGCGCGGACCGCGAGGTGCGCGCGGTACTGCTCGCTGGCGCAGGGCGCGCGTTCTGCGCGGGGCAGGACCTGGCGGAAGCGATGCCGAAGGATGGACCCGCGCCGGATCTGGGGGACATCGTCGCGCGCAGCTACAACCCGATCGTGAGAACTATTCGCCAGATCGACAAGCCGGTCATCTGCGCCGTGAACGGCGTTGCTGCGGGCGCCGGCGCGAACCTCGCCTTCGCGTGTGACTTCGTACTGGCCGCGTCGGACGCGTCGTTCATCCAATCGTTCTCGAAGATCGGTCTCGTGCCGGACACCGGTGGAACGTTCTTCCTCCCTCGCCTCGTCGGAATGGCGCGTGCAACGGCGCTGATGATGCTCGGCGACAAGGTGTCGGCGCAGGATGCGGTGGCGATGGGCCTGATTCTCCGCACGGTCGAAAGCTCGAAGTTGATGGAAGAAGCGACCGCGCTCGCCCGGACGCTCGCCGCGCGGCCGACGCGCGGCCTCGGCCTCATCAAGCGCGCGCTCAACGCGTCGGCGACGAACGGGCTCGATGAACAGCTTGCACTCGAGGCGCAACTCCAGGCCGAGGCGGGCTCCACGGCCGACTACCAGGAGGGCGTGAAGGCGTTCCTCGAGAAGCGCACACCGGCGTTCGTCGGGCGTTAGGTGACGGCGTTCGACACTGGCACGACCATCGGTGTTGTTGGCGCGGGCGCCATGGGCAGCGGCATTGCCCAGGTGGCCGCAGTGGCGGGACACCGCGTGATCATCGCCGATGCGGACCCTGCCGCAGTGACGCGCGCCAGCGCGGCGGTCTCCAGGGCGCTCGCTCGCGACGTCGAGAAGGGACGGATGGCGTCGGGTGAAGACACCGCGACGTTGGCGCGCATCGAGTTCGTCGAAGCCGGAGCGGGAGACCTGCGTCGTTTCGCCGGCTGTGGGCTCGTGATCGAGGCCATCGTGGAGCGACTGGATGCGAAGCGGGCGCTGTTCGCTGCACTCGAAGACATGGTGCCTGACGAGTGCGTGCTCGCAACCAACACGTCCTCGCTCGCCATCGCGGCGATCGGTGGCGGGTGTCGCCGGGCTGATCGCGTCGTCGGCGTGCACTTCTTCAACCCGGCGCCTGTGATGCCGCTGGTAGAGATCGTGCCGTCGCTCGCGACCGAGACCGAGGTCACATCGGCCGTTCGTGCCCTCGTGGATTCGTGGGGCAAGACCACGGTCGTGGCGAGCGATACGCCCGGCTTCATCGTCAATCGCATCGCGCGACCGTACTACGGCGAAGCGATCCGGATGTACGAGGAAGGACTTGCCGACATCGCCACGATCGACTGGGCAATGAAGACGGCGGGTCGATTCAGGATGGGGCCATTCGAGCTCATGGACTTCATCGGCCACGACGTGAACTTCGCGGTGACGCGCAGCGTGTTCGAGGGTTCGTGGTACGATCCGAGGTACCGGCCGTCCGTCACGCAGCAGCGGCTCGTCGAGGCGGGATGGCTCGGTCGCAAGACCGGGCGCGGTTTCTACGACTACGCGCCTGGTGCGCCTCAGCCAGCGCCGACGGAGGATCACGCGCTGGCCGAACGGCTGTTCGACCGCACGCTCGCGCTGCTCGTGAACGAAGCGATCGACGCGGTGCTCATGCGCGTCGCGACGCCGCGTGACATCGAGCTCGCAATGACGAAAGGCGTGAACTATCCCCGCGGCCTGCTTGCCTGGGGCGACGAGGTCGGGTTGAACGTCATCCTCGGTCGACTCGACGCGTTGTATGCCGAGTACGGCGAGGATCGTTATCGGCCGAGCGCGCTCTTGCGGCGGCTCGTCCGCGACGGGCGGAGCCTCCTGGCATGACGGCGGAGGGTTCGAAGGAGCAGCGGCTGGCCGAGCGCGTCGTTCAGTCGATGATGGCGCGCGACGCGTTCAGTCAGTGGCTCGGCATCGATGTCACGCACGTCGCGCCGAATGCCGCGACCTGTCGGATGACGGTGCGACCGGAGATGGTGAACGGATTCGGCGTGTGTCACGGCGGCATTGCCTTCTCGCTCGCGGACAGTGCGCTCGCATTCGCGTCGAACACACACGGGCGCGTGACCGTGAGCGTGGAAAACAGCATTCGCTACCCCGCGCCTATCTCACCCGGTGATGTCCTGACCGCGACAGCAGTACAGGAGATCGCCGGGCGGCGACTCGCGTTCTTCAACGTGACGGTGTGCAAGGATGACGGCACGCCGGTTGGACTCTTTCGTGGCACCGTGTACCGCACGGCGCGCGCGCATTTCGAGGGTGAGGCAGGGAATGAGTGACGCATATATCGTGGATGGCATCCGCACGGCGATCGGAAGTTTCGCGGGTTCGCTGTCGGAAGCTCGGCCGGACGATCTCGCTGCGCTGACGATTCGACGGCTGCTCGAGCGGCAGGCGAGCGTCCCGGCCGAGGCGATTGCCGATGTGATCCTTGGCTGCGCGAACCAGGCGGGGGAGGACAACCGCAACGTTGCGCGGATGGCGCTGCTGCTCGCCGGGCTACCGGTCACGGTGCCAGGCGAGACCGTGAACCGTCTGTGCGCCTCGGGAATGACGGCCACGGCCACCGCCGCCCGCGCGATCCGGAGCGGCGAGGCCGATCTCGTCATCGCCGGTGGCGTGGAGAGTATGACGCGCGCGCCGTACGCGATGTCGAAGAGCGCGAAGCCGTTCGCTCGCGATGTCGAGATCTTCGACACGAGCATCGGATGGCGGTTCGTGAACTCGAAGATGCGCGACATGTACGGCATCGACTCGATGGGACAGACGGCCGAGAACGTGGCCGAGCAGTACGGCGTCTCGCGCGCCGATCAGGATCTGTTCGCGTGTCGTTCACAGGAGAAAGCGACGGCCGCACGCGCGTCGGGGCGACTCACGTTGGAGATCACGCCGGTGGAGCTTCCGCCGGCCCGGAAGGGTGGCGAGCCGCGGTCGTTCGCCGAGGATGAGTTCATTCGGCCGGACACGTCGCTCGAGGTGCTCGCGAAGCTCCGGCCGGCGTTTCGTGCCGACGGGAGGGGCTCGGTGACCGCCGGGAACTCGTCAGGCATTAACGACGGTGCGTGTGCGCTGCTCATCGCGTCGGAGGCCGCGCTGAAGGCGCACGGGCTCACGCCGCTCGCACGGATCGTCACGTCGGTGGCGGTGGGAGTGGAGCCGCGTGTCATGGGAATGGGGCCGGTACCGGCCACACGCGCGGTGCTCGCGCGGGCGGGGCTGACCCTCGACGACATCGCGGTACTGGAACTCAACGAGGCGTTCGCCGCGCAGTCGCTGGCGTGTCTCCGGGAGCTTGGGCTGCCCGACGATGACCCGCGCGTCAACCCGAATGGCGGCGCGATTGCCCTCGGTCACCCGCTCGGGATGTCGGGGGCCCGCCTGCTCCTCACCGCGACGCACGAGCTCGCGCGTACTGAAGCGCGCTACGCGTTGTGCACGATGTGCGTGGGCGTGGGCCAGGGGACGGCGATGATCCTCGAGCGGGTCTAACGTCATTCTGAGCACGTCTGTCATTCCGAGCGGAGCGCCGAAGGCGCGCAGTCGAGGAATCGCGCTCCTCGCGGTAGACGGGGTAGGCCCCTCTGCCGGGACGTTCCGTCAAAACATGAACGCAGATTGACGCCGATTCCGCAGATTTCGCAGAAGCCCTCGGTACGGACGGTTCAGGTCTCCTCGGAGCATCCTGGTAGTGAGGCTAGCCAGTCTACCGGGATGGGCCACTTCGCGAGGACGCGGCCCGAACCGACACTAACGGAACGAGGAGCACGCCGTGGCCATATATGAGTTCGACGGGTACCGGCCTGTGGTACACGAATCGGCGTTCGTGCATCCGCAGGCTGCCGTGACCGGCAACGTCGTCATCGGACGCGACGTCTACGTCGGTCCCGGCGCCGCGCTGCGCGGCGATTGGGGAGCGATCCTCATCAGTGACGGATGCAACGTCCAGGAAGGGTGCGTCATCCACGTGTTTCCGGGCGCCACGGTGCTCCTCGAGGAGAGCGCACACATCGGCCACGGCGCCGTCATCCACGGGGCGACCATCGGGCGGAACACGCTCGTCGGAATGAATGCCGTCGTCATGGACGCGGCGCGCGTCGGGGCCGAGTGCGTGGTGGGAGCGCTGACGTTCGTCCCGGCCGGAATGGAAGTCCCTGATCGGAAGGTCGTCGTCGGTAACCCCGCGCGCGTCGTCAAGGATGTGACGGACGAGATGCTCGCGTGGAAGACCGACGGCACTCGTCTCTACCAGCAGCTTCCAGCGGACATGCGCGCTGGCTGGCGGGAGTGCGAACCGCTCCGCGAGGTGCCGGCGTCACGTCCACGCCAGAGCGCGACGTACCGCACCTGGCGAGAGACCCGCACGAAGGACGGGTAACTCGTCCGGTCGGGTCTCCTTGCCCAGCGCGCTTCACGCGGGCGATCCTTCATCCATGATTGACACCAACAAGAGACTCGAGAGCTACGCCCGCGGCGAATGGATCGCGGGGACCGGTTCGGGCACGCCACTCGTGCACGCCGTCAGCGGAGAGCAGGTCGGCGTCGCGAGCTCGGAGGGGCTCGACTTCGCGGCGATGGTCGACTACGCGCGCACCGTCGGGGGCCCGGCGCTTCGCGGCCTCACCTTCCATCAGCGCGCGCTGATGCTCAAGGAGATGGCCAAGTACCTGAACGAGCGGAAAGAAGGCCTCTACAAGGTCTCGGCCGCGACGGGTGCGACGAAGGCTGACTCCTGGATCGACATCGACGGCGGCATCGGCACGTTCTTCGTCTACGCGAGCAAGGGGCGGCGCGAGTTCCCTAACGAGACCTTCTACGTGGATGGCGCCATGGAAGCGCTGTCCAAGGGCGGTACGTTCGTCGGACGCCACCTCTGCGTGCCGCTCGAGGGCGTGGCCGTTCACATCAACGCGTTCAACTTCCCCGTCTGGGGGATGCTGGAGAAGCTGGCGCCAACGTTACTCGCGGGCGTTCCGGCCATCGTGAAACCGGCGACGGTCACGTCGTATCTGACCGAAGCGTGCTTTCGGCTGATGGTCGAGTCCCGGATCTTTCCGGAGGGAGCGATCCAGCTCATCTGCGGCAGCGCCGGCGACCTGCTCGATCACCTCGGGTGTCAGGACGCGGTCGCGTTCACGGGATCGGCCACGACGGGGCGCAAGCTCAAGGAGACGCGCTCGATCGTCGAGAACACGGTGCGGTTCAATCAGGAAGCGGACTCGCTGAACTGCTCCATCCTCGGCCCCGATGCGGTTCCGGGCACGGAGGAGTTCGATCTTTTCGTGAAGGAAGTCGCGCGCGAGATGACGTCGAAGGCGGGGCAGAAGTGCACGGCCATCCGGCGGACGCTCGTGCCTAACGGCGTGATGGAGGACGTGATCGCGGCGCTCCGGAAACGTCTCTCGACCGTTCAGATCGGCGATCCCGCCGTCGAAGGGGTGAAGATGGGCCCCCTGGCCAGCCGGACGCAGGTGCGGGACGTTGGGGCCGCCACCGAGGAGATTCGCCGTGGCGCGGAGCTCGTCTTCGGTGGCGCCGGGCAGCTGAACGTCGTGGGCGCGGATCCGGAGCGGGGGGCCTTCTTCCCGATCACCCTCCTCGCCACGGCCAAACCGTTCGCGAACACCGAGCCGCACGACATCGAGGCGTTCGGTCCCGTGAATACGGTGATGCCGTACGGCGAGGTGGACGAGGCCATCGAGCTCGCGAAGCTCGGGAAGGGGAGTCTCGTCGGCTCACTCTTCACGGCCGACGAGAACGTCGCCCGTCGGATCGTCCTCGGTGTCGCGCCCTACCACGGCCGCATGATGGTCGTCGATCGAACGAGCGCGAAGGAGTCCACGGGTCACGGGTCGCCGCTTCCGCATCTCGTCCATGGCGGGCCCGGGCGTGCGGGTGGCGGCGAAGAGATGGGTGGCGTACGCGGCGTGCTGCACTACATGCAGCGCACGGCGGTGCAGGGCTCCCCGACGATGCTGACGCGGGTCATGAACGAGTGGATGCCGGGCGCGGAGCGGCCGACGGATCGCGTGCATCCGTTCCGGAAGCACTTCGAGGAGCTTCGGATCGGTGAGACGCTCGTCACGCATCGCCGCACGGTGACCGAGGCGGACGTGGTGAATTTCGCGGGGATCAGCGGCGACTTCTTCTACGCGCACATGGACGACATTGCGGCGAAGGAGTCGTTCTTCGAGCGGCGTGTCGCGCACGGGTACTTCGTGCTCTCCGCCGCCGCGGGGCTGTTCGTAGATCCTGCGCCCGGGCCGGTGCTCGCGAACTACGGGCTCGAGTCCCTTCGCTTCGTGAAGCCGGTCTACATCGGCGACACGATTCAGGCGAAGCTGACGTGCAAGCAGAAGACGGCGAAGGAGACGCCGCCGGACGGCATCCCGCAGGGGGTAGTGGCGTGGGACGTCGAGGTGACGAACCAGGCGAACGAGACCGTGGCGGTGTACACGATCCTGACGCTCGTTAGGCGTCGCGCCCCGGCCCCGGACACTGAGCCGAGTGGGAACGGCAACGGCGCGGCGCCGTCCGACGAACGCCTCGCGGCTGAGGCCGCGGATCCCGGCCCCAGGGCTGCAAAAGTTGGATGAGTAAGGGGTCAGAGTCCTAACCCATCGTTTTCACGC
>DAINRQ010000120.1:0-1274 GCA_036741775.1 Gemmatimonadaceae bacterium
GTTCCACAGCAGGGCGCGATCACGACCGAGTCGCTCACCGGTGAGTTCCGCGTACCGGTCTTTGTCATCCAGGGCGCGGAGGACTTTACCACCCCGACCAGTCTCGCGCGGATTTTCGAGCGTTCGATCCGCGCGCCGCGGAAAGCATTCGTCACCATTGAGGGCGGAGGCCACTTCGCCGTCTTCATGAAGTCCGACGCCTTTCTCGCGGCGCTGGTCAGGCTGGTGTATCCGCTGGCGAAGCGGCCCTGAGTACTCGTGCCCTCAGATGGAACCCATTGTCAACGAGCGGGGTGAGCGACTGCTCTCCGTGCTGAACATCGCGGAATCAGATCTCCACTCGCTCTCTCCGGTCACATTCTCACTGGTGATAGCGCGGAGTGAGCAACGGGTTCTGTTGATATTCAACCGAAGGAGGAAAGTGTGGGAGCTTCCCGGCGGGATGATCGACCCACACGAATCCGCGCGGCAGTGCGCCGAGCGTGAATTGGCGGAGGAGACCTGCCAATCTGTCTTGTCGTTGCGCTGGCTGGGCGTCATTGAGCTGGAGACAGGCGTCAACCACAGAGATACACGATCACCCGTGGAGTATGGCGCGCTGTTCTGCGGCGATGTGATCGCGTGTGATGGAGTTGTAAAGAACGAGGAAGTGGAGGAGATCGGCTTTTTCGATGGAGATTCATTACCACTGAACGTCTCGTCCATCGACAGGCATCTTCTGTCGCTTTGTCGGTAGTGAGCATGCGTTCCAACTAGCGGTCCGACGGCTTACTTCCCTCGCGCCTGCTGCGCGCGAAACTCGTCGACCGGCACGCCTCCGACCCCCCAATCCTCCATCTCGACCTCGTCGATGACCACGAACGTGGTCGCCGGGCTCTTGTCGAGGACGCGCACCATGAGGTCGGTCACTCCACCGATCAGCTCCGCCTTCTGCTCCGGCGTGGCTCCCTCGCGCGTGATCTTGATGTTGATGTAGGGCATCTAAGTCTTCCTCTGTTGTGTGATCGATGATGAGATCGACCGGATATCCGTCAGGAACGCAGGTCGAAGTGAAATACCTTGGAGATGATCTGCCAGCGATCGTCAGTGCGGATGAGCGTCAGGAAGTCCGTGAAGAACATCGGACCGATCGAACATTCGGCGCGCACGAACGCGAGTGCAGGACCTCCGAGCTCGATCGATACGATTCGATCGTTGCGCGCTTCGCCGCGGCTCGCCGGCGACGGCCGGCCGTCGACGATGGGGAAGTACTCGGCCATCGTCCGATAGGTCAG
>DAINRQ010000120.1:1374-18386 GCA_036741775.1 Gemmatimonadaceae bacterium
GCGACGGCCGGCCGTCGACGATGGGGAAGTACTCGGCCATCGTCCGATAGGTCAGTGCATCTTCGGTCGGGCACACGTAGTGCGCCTGTGGGTGGAACACGCGCGACAGCCGCGCCGAATCGCTGTGGTGCAAGCCATCGAAATACTCGGCCAGCACTTGCACGATGGCCGCATACGATTCGTGCATCCTATGCCCCGACGCTCACGCGCGTATCGCTCGCGTTCCGATCCCGCTGCGCCTGCGTCCCGGCGCGCCACCTGAGCGCAGCCTCGGCGACGCGCTCGCCCAGATGCTCGGCTGTCGCACGATCGGCAAGCGGTGGGACCACTTCCGCCGGTTGATCCGCATTCGACTGGGCCATCGCGCCAAGGAAACCGGCGAGTCGGTTCAGGTCCTGTGGTGATCCCTGGCTCGTGTGATTCCCCGGCAGCAGACCGAGCCCGACCCAGATCATCCCGTGCTGCATCGCGAAGAGATTGAACTGCTGCAGCGTGTTGAGCTTGTCCCCGTTGTAGCCGGCCGAGTTGGTAAAGCCGGCGGCGAGCTTGTCCTTCCAGCGCTGCTCCGCCCACCGCGATGATGTAGCGTCGAGGAACGCCTTGAACGGCGCCGATGCGCCGGCCATGTACGTCGGCGCGCCCATCACGATCGCGTCAGCGCGATCGAGCGTCTCCCAGTGCGCCTCGTACTCCTCGATGGGGATCAGGATGGCATCCACATTCTTCACGCGGGACGCCCCGCGGTGCACCGCTTCGGCCTGGACCCTCGTGTGCCCGAACCCGCTGTGATACACGATCGCGACCTTCGCCATGAATCGAATCCTCGTTGTGTTCTGGTTAGGCGGTACGCATCCGTGCGGCTGTCGTTACGAGAGGCAATCTGGTTACCTTTGGTAACTAGCACCAAGACCCGTCAGAAGAATTGGGTTACCCGCGAGTAACTGGAGCGAACCGTGTCAGTCCCGATGCGCAAGAACAGGGTGGCCCCGCCTCCCGCCGAATGTCCGCTGACGGAGTGCATGCGCGTCATCGGCGGCGCGTGGAAACCGCACATCATCTGGTACCTGCGCGACACGCCGCGCCGGTTCAGTGAGCTCAAGCGCGACGCGAAGGGGATCTCCGCGAAGGTACTCTCGTCGCGACTGGTGGAATTGGAGCGGATGGGCGTGATCTCACGGCATGCCATGCCCACGTCGCCGCCCACGGTCGAGTACGCCCTGACCGAACTCGGTCGCGAGCTGCAGCCGTTGATTGCGGCGATCGTCGACGTGGGACATCGGCTGAAGCTTCGGAATCGTCGGACGTGACATTGGGCCTAACGAGCGCGGAGTCGATGCCGCTGTGGCCCATGGCGTGCACCGAACTATTCATCCCGGCAGCCAGAGGTGTGCGCTTGCGAGCTCAGGCGCGCTCTCCGACGGGGTGGGGAAGCCGTCCTGTCCGGAACGCGTAAGTCATTGCCATGAGGCAACGTGAGGCAACAGATCGTCATCGCCGCGCTGTACGCATTGATCGCTTCTGCCTCGCCTCCGCGTGCGGCTTCCGCGCAGGATACGGTGCCCGACCTGGAGCGTTATCTGAAGGCGATGGGCATCAGTTCGAAGGAGCTCGCGGCCGCCACGAGCGGCCGCGCCGTCGCCAAGCTGCTGCCGACACGGAACGAGAATGACGTGACGGTGTTCGCCGCGATCGGCGTGAATGCCTCTCGTGACACGGTCATCTCGTACGCGCGCGATCCCGGGCGCTTTCTGAGCGCGAATGGCCGGCAGTTCGATGTGTTGGGGAACCCGCCTGAGTCCACCGACGTTCGCGGCGTGTCGTTCGACGAATCCGAGTACCGTAGTCTCCGTAGCTGCCGTCCTCGAAACTGCAGGTTCAAGTTGCCCGAGGCGTGGATGGCGGCGTTCGATCGGCAAGTCGACTGGTCAGCGCGGGATGCCAAGGGGCAGGCGGACGGGATTCTGCGCGATGCGCTGGTACGGCTCGCCGTCGATTACCGCTCGCGCGGGAGCCCGGCGACGCTTCCGTACGACGACGTGCGCGGTGTACGCTCGGGCGACGTGTTTGCGGAGATCGCGGCGCCATCGACCGACCTGTACGCCTACCCGGTCGATCTGGAGCGATATCTAACGATGTACCCCTTCGCTCGTCCTATCGGCGCGCACGACTACCTGTACTGGGCCGAGGACCGACTGTCCGGGCTCAGGCCCACGATTACCCTCAATCACGTCGTCATCCATGTGCCGCCCGATGACTCGGCGGGAGCGGCGTTCATCGCGTCGAAGCAGCTCTACGCGAACCACTACTTCGAGGGTGGGTTCGAGCTGATCACCGTCGTGGACGCCGGTGACTCCACCACACAACCGGCGACGTACCTCCTCACGGTACGGCGATTGAGGTTCGACCACCTCCCGCGCGGCCTGCTGAACATTCGCGGTCGCGTGCGATCACGGATGGTCGACGCAACGCGCCGCGACCTCGAGCGTCACCGCGCGGCGATCGAGCGGGGCAGCGAACCCTAGC
Source organism: Gemmatimonadaceae bacterium (assembly GCA_036741775.1). Taxonomy (GTDB): domain Bacteria; phylum Gemmatimonadota; class Gemmatimonadetes; order Gemmatimonadales; family Gemmatimonadaceae; genus JAJKIV01. Next base: position 3,898 of record DAINRQ010000120.1, read on the forward strand.
AACAGTGCACCGTCGTGAAAGAGGGCGGTGTCTCCCCGGTCAAGAGGCGGATTCTCTACCCGGACGACTGTGGTTCCTCGACCACGGGGCCGATGGACGCGCTACGGCCGCCAGGAAGGCGCATAGTGAGCTCCGCTGGTGAGTCGGGTTCGGTTGGACCCGTCAGCGTTGATGGTGAAGAGACCGTCCTCGCCAACGAACACCAGCTTCGAGCCATCCCGCGACCATGCCGGGTCTCGCCCGTTCGTCACTTTCGTGACGGCATTGTCGCCGACCGTTACCACGACGATCTCTACGCCGCGGGTGAACGCGATTCGAGAGCCGTCAGGGCTCCATGCGGGGGCGAATTCCGGAGCCGGGTCCGTCGTTAGGCGGCCGTTCCCCGTGCCGTCACTGTTGGCGACGCAGATGTCCCAGTCCGGGTTCCCGAGCGAAGGGGACAGGTTGCCTGAGTAGCACGCGAATGCAATGCGACGACCGTCGGGAGACCACGCTGGATCCGTGAGCGCGCTGACGCCGAGCCTCCGTTCGGTACGAGGCGATCCGTCGAGCCCCACCGTGTAGAGGTAGTCAGGCGTGAAGCCGATGTCGCGCCATCGGGAGAAGGCGATCACGTCACCGGTCGGTGCCCATGTCGCGGTGAACCCGTCCGCCGACTGGTCGAGCGAGGTGGCATACCGAAGTTCCGGATCGAGCACGACGAGACCGCCGTCGCAGCCGACATAGTAATAGTAGTAGACGTACGCGCACTGCGTCGTGGAGTACACGATTCGGGTTCCGTCCGGAGACCAGGCGGGAAAGTCCCCGGGGCCGACGCTCACGAATCCCGAGCCGTCCACGTTCACCAGGGCGATTGATCTGGTCCGCACACCGCCCCTGGGCATGTCGATGACGAAGGCGATCCGTTCCAGGCGCGTCACCGCCGCGCAGGTAACGTCGAAGCGCACGCGCGTGATGCTGTCGGCGAATACTTGCGCCGTGACGTGATGCTCACCCGCGGCACTGCAGTTCTCGTTCGGGAAAGCGACTGCGACCGCGTAGGTCCCTGGCGTCAGGCGGCTCACGAGGACCGAGTCGTTCGGTCCGATGGAGCGCGGAGACACGCCCGCCACCGACACCTGGTACTCGCGCGGCATGTCTACGCCGGTGGTGCGCGTCGCGACCGCGATGCCCGTCGCTCTGCACACGACCTCGAACGTGACATCCACCGTCGCACCGGCGGTCACGTGCACCGACTGCGGATGGGTGCCGCTCACCGCACAGTTGGGGGCGAGCTTCGTCAGCGATACCGTATGTGGGCCCACGCCGAGGTCGCGGATCAGCGCCGCTCCGTTCGCGAAGATCATCCATCCCGTTTCGAGGCCACTCACCACGATCTCGTACCCGTCGACGTCGAAATCTCCCCCTGTCGTCGGGGCCAGGACTCGAAGCGTGCCGGTCTGTGGTCCGGTGGCTTCGTCGCCGCTGCAAGCCGCGGCGAGCGCCACGAGAAACGTCGTCGCGATGCGACGACGTCGATTCGGTGTCTCCATCGCGTCCCCCTGGCTGGCGAGCGAGTCCAGACCAGTGCACTCGAGGTGATGGGGGCGTCCGGCGGCGACTGTGGTCGCGCCGGGCGCCCGGTCGATCCCTGCGCTCTCACCTCCGATTACGAGAATTCCGCCACAGTCCCGACATCTGGCGGGCGTGTTGTGTCTTCGGCCCCGAGCGTGACGGGCTTGGCCAGGGTTGAGTGGTTGGGGGCGCCTGACAGCCGCTCAGCCGACGATCTCGCCGAGTGCCCACGCCGCCGCCCGCCTGACGGGCGCTTCACCGTCCGACTCGAGCAGGTCGGTCAGCGCCGGAACCGCCGCCGCGTCGTCCACTTGCCCGAGTGCCCTGGCCGCGCTCTCGCGCACCAGCGCATCCGGATCCCGGAGGGCGTCGATCAGCGGGCGCACGGCCTGGCGGCTCTCGATCTCGCCTAACGCCCACGCCGCCGTCGCACGGACTCGCGGTGAGTCGTCGCGCAGTCGCGCCACCAGCGGCGGAATCGAGCGGGGGTCCTCGTCGAAGCCGAGCGCCAGGGCCCCCATCTCACGGGTGACCGCGTCGGTCGCATCCAGCGCCGCCAGCATGGCTTGCCTGGCGGGTTCGGCGTCCACACGCGCGAGCAACGGCGCCGCGACACGCCGAACGCACCAGTCGGAGTCCGCGAGCGCCGCACGCAGCAGCGGCACCGCTGTGGCGTCGACCTTCTCATGACGAACCCACGCCATGACGTCGCGGGCAACGGCATCGCTCGACCCACCAGCCCTGAAGCTGGCGTCCAGTCGCGACCACCACCCCGACCGCCCGTCGACCGTGGTGGCGGCCATCTCGCACATGACCGCGTTCGCGCCACGCGCGGCTTGCAGGAGCTCGTTGACGCGCGCCGAATCGACGCCGCGTTCCGCGGGCGCAGCCTGCGCCACTGCGGCGCCCGGAAGCGGCAGGAACACGCGTCGCTCGCGTGCTTCCGCGGCACCTAACGTCAACCCGATCCACCCGGCGGCCAATCCAGCGCCGGCCAGCGCGAGCAGCCACCCAGATCGTCCGATCGCACGTCTCACAGGGCCTCCATTCTTCGGTGCGCGCGGCCTTGCCTAACGGCTCTTGCCGAGCGCCTGCGCCGCCAGCTTGCGGATCTCGGGATCCTCATCCTTGAGCAACGCCGCCATCACCTCGATCGCCTGGGCACCGCCGATCTCCGCGAGCGCCTCCACGGCGGCTCGCTTCACATCGGCATTCGTGTCGCGCGTGAGCGGGATCAATGCGGGCACCGCTGCCTCGTCCTCGATCTGCCCGAGCGCCTCAGCCGCCGCCCTTCGAACCTCCCGGTCCTCATCGCGGACTGCCGCCAGGAGCGCCGGCGGCGCGGAGCCAAGGTCTTCGAGGTGCCCGATGGCCGAGATGGCCTCGCGGCGCACTTCGACCTCCGAATCGCGCACGGCCGCGGACAGTGCCGCCAGCGACCGCTTGTCACCGATCTCGCCAAGAGCCGCAACGGCATTCTTCCGCACCTCGGCTTCGGCATCCTTCGTCGCGGCGCTCAGCGCGTCGATCGCATCCGGGCTCTCGAGGTGGCCGAGCGCTTCGGCAGCGCGCTGGCGGGTCTCCGTGTCCGAGTCGCGAAGCGCGGGGATCAGCATGGGAACCGCGGTGGGGGTCTCGAGCTCTCCGAGCGCCCACACCACCTCACGTCGAACCTGAGCGTCCGCATCCCGAACCGCTGCGCCGAGCGCCTCGACGGCGCGCGGATCGTCGATCTCGCCGAGCGCCCACGCGACCTTTGCGCGGACCGCAGCTACCTTCTCCGATCCGAGCGCAGCCATGAGCCCGGGGACTGCGCGCGGGCTGTCGATTTCTCCGAGCGCTTCGGCCGCCGCTTCCCTGACGCGCGCGTCGGTGTCGTTTCGCAACGCTTGCACGAGGGCGTCGATGGCGCGCGGGTCGCCCTGCTGTCCGAGCGCCTCGATGGCGGCGAGCCGAACGGCGGCGTTCTCATCGTTCACGACCGAGAGGAGCGCTGGAATCGCCGTGTCGCCACCGCGCACTTGCTGCGGTGCCGCGACCTGAGAGGTCGCGCGCTCACCGGCTGGCGGCGGCGTGACAATCGCTACGCGCGCCGGTGGCTCGATCTCGATGGCGCCGGAGTCGGTGGGGCCAGCGGTCTCGCGAGCAACGGGCCGCATAGCGTCGCCATTCGGTGCGACGCGAGTCGCGGGGACCGCGGCAGCGATGGCAGCGGCAGGCGCCGCGAACAATAGCGCGATGAGTAGCGCGCGCGCCGCCGTGAGGAGGTTGCGTCCGCAGTCCGGCGCGAGGATCGCGAGGAGGCGGCCCTCGAAGTCGGACCGGCGGGCGACCGCGAGCGCTACCGTCGCGGTCGCCGACGAGCGCATGGTACGCGCGATCTCGAGGAGGTCGCTCGCATAGTCGGACGCGCGCGTTCCCGCGGCCACGACGAGTGCGTCACAGGAGCGTTCGGCCTCGATGCGCACGCGCCGGGCGGCGAGCCTGACGAGTGGATGGAACCAGTAGACCGCACACGCCAGCTGCACGGCGGCATTCGTCAGCAGGTCGCGACGGCGCACATGGGCGAGCTCGTGAACGAGCACGGACCGGCGCCGCTCGACGGTCCAATCCTCGGCCGATGCGGGCAGGACAATGATCGGGCGGAAGAGACCAGAAGTGAATGGCATGGCCGCGCGAGGGCTGATGACGATGCGCACACGGGCGGGCGCTCCGATCGAGCGCCGCGCACTCTCGACGAGTGAGTCCCACTCCGCGCCGTCGGCAGGCACTGATTCCCGCACCGTCCGCCGGACGTTCGCTACGCCGACAACGAGGCGGCCGAGCATCCAGAGCGTGCCGGTGAGCCATACGCTGATCAGGAAAATGGCCGGATCGCGCAACGCGTTCGGTGTGCTCGGCAGGGCGGCCGCGTCTGCACCGGCGTTCGCTGCGGTTGCCGTCATGCCGGTGGCCTCGACGATGGCCGAGGACGGCGGAGATACGGTCGCGAGAACGCGGACCTCGCGATTCTGGTCGAGACGTTGGGGTTCGCGCGTACCTCGGGTGCGCGAGGCCGCCGGATCGAATGTCTCGCGAACGGCGGCGAGCCCCGAGAGCTCGATGCGCCACGGGATGAGGACCGCTGCCGGCAGGAGCAGGAGCCCGACGACAGCGAGGCTCCATACGAGATGCCGTGCCGCGGCGGGCGCGCGAGCCAGCAGCCGCGTTAGGCCCATGGCGACGAGCACGAGCAGGGTTCCCTTCGTCAGCGCGCCGGCGATGAACGGCACGCGGGCGAGGGCGTCGAGGACCGTCGAGACAACAGTGGCGATCGTACTCATGGCTAGCGTCCCTCCTGGCGCGCCTTGCGGACCTCGGCGGCGAGTCGCTCGAAGTCGGATGGCGAGAGCGTGTTGTCGGACATCTGTAACAGGGCGACGACGGCGCTCTCCGCCGATCCGTCGAAGAACGTGTGCAGCAGGTGATTGAGCGCAGCGCGACGCGCGCGGTCCCGCGACACGGCGGGAAGGTAGACGTAGCGCGGGCCGTCCTGCCGGTGGCGCAGGTGTCCCTTCTCCTCGAGCACGTTCATGGTGGCGCGAACCGCGGAGTAACTGGGCGGGTCGGGGAGCTGCGCCATGACGTCGGCGACGGTCGCCTCGCCGTCGCGGTAGAGGATGTCCATGATCTGGCGCTCGCGCCGAGTGAGCTTGGCGGCCGGCGAGGCAGGTTTCGGGCGGGGCGGGGAGTCGGCCATCGGGTTCCTCGTGCTGGAAAAACAGCAGTCTGCTGTTTATCTAGCACCATGGACGCCGCATGTCAACTGTGCGCTCGACTGACGGCGCGTTGCGCGGGCCGGCGGTCTTCGCCAGCCCGCGTCCTAACGCAGCCGTACGGGACTGAGTGGGTTCGAGTTACGTTGCGCGCGATGTGCGGCGATCGCAGCCGACCTGGTCCGCGATCAGTCGAACCGCGAATCCCGAGTCGCGGGCGTGATCTTCACGAGCTCGACCCGTCGATTCGTCTGCCGTCCCTCGGGCGTGTCGTTGGTCGCGACCGGTTTCGTTTCGCCAAGGCCGCTCGACTCCAGTCGCTCTTCCGCAATGCCGTACCGCTCGATGAGCACCGCGCGAACGCTCCGCGCGCGTCGCTCCGACAGGGCCTGGTTGTGCGCGTCGTCGCCGGTGCCGTCGGTGTGACCCTCGATCGAGATCCGGAGCGCGGGATGTTCCTGCAGCATCCGGCCGATCTCAGCCAGCGTGGGCGTCGATTCGGGGCGGATCCGATCGCTGTCGACGTCGAAGAGGATCCCTTGGGTCGCCACGCGGCCCTCGGCCTCGAGCTTGTCGTAAAGGTCCGCGCCGCCGCCGGCCACGCGAATCGGACCGACGTACATTGGATGCTTCTGCGATGCGTCGGCCACGATGAACCAGATCTTGGTCGCGCGGCCCAGGTCCACCTGCGGCACGTTCGCGACGCGGTTCTCGCCGACGTACACCTTCACGTGGCGTCCGTCCGCCATCAATCGAATGGTCGCCGGCCCGTTGAGGATCTTGCCCTTGATCGGCGTGACCGCCTGCTGCGCGCTCCGGTCGAAGCTGAAGAGTCCCGTGTTCCGCTCGTCGATCTGGAGATGGGGTTGCCGATACCACCCGACGCGACGCGGGGCCACGACCTTCCCGTCGCTCGGGTGGAACAGCACGCGCATCCACTGATTGCCGTGAGACCACAGGACCGGGAACTCGAGGGTGAAGCGTTCGGGCAGGGTGTCGCCGAGCTCCACGGCGAACGCCGAGCCCGACGTGGCGCGCAGCCACGGCGTGCCCCCTGCATCCACGACTTCCATGTTGCCATTCAGGAACCGAAGCCGCTTGGGAAAGTCGCCGACCTTCTCGAGCGCGTAGTCCTCTGCGAAGAGAACCCGATCGCCGGGCACGAAGTCGTAGTTGGCCCACACACCCTCACCCGGCCCCTGCACCGTGGCCTCCGCGGTCTCCGCGTCGCCGATCGGGTTCCCATCGTTGTCTTTGATGACGTCGCCGTTGTCGTCGGTGAACACGACCGGCTTCCCCTGATCCTCGGCGCGTTTCACACAGGCCGGATCGCGCAGCTTGCATCGGATCGCCTCGGTCACCATGCGATCCACCTGACTGGACAGCTCGCGTTGCGCCGCATCCTTCGCGACACGTTTGAGTCGGTCGACGATCTGGGCGTCGGCCGCGAATGGCACGAGCGGGATGGCCGCCAGGGTGACGACCAGGCCGATGGTCACGTGAGCGAGACGACGCGTGGCAAACATCGCGGACCTCCATAGAAACTGGCGTTCCGGGCGGGGCATTCCCGCCACGGCCTTGAACGCAGTCCGCGGGGTCAATCCGCCACCGGCCTACCTACGTCCGGTCTTCTCGCTACCACCGTCCGCGGCGATGAAAAACAACGACAACCGGACGGGTGGAACGAGCGATCGTCCGCCGCCGACGCTGTCACCGGTGGCGGATCGTTGTGGATCTCGCCGTTCAAGGGGTGATGGCGGTCGACGCCCGATCCGGCGGGTGTCCGCACGCGGAGCAACGAAGACCAGACCAATGGGCCGCACGCTTGGCGGACGCGGTAGTGCGCAGGTGTTGCGGGTCGACGTGCCCGGGGTAAGTTGGGCGAGGAACCCCCTCATCGCTCAGACGCCCGGGGTACGCATGGACACCTCGCCTGGGCAAGTGACACGATTGCTCACGCGCTGGAGCCACGGCGACGAGGCTGCGTTTTCGGCTCTCGTCACGCTCGTGTACGACGATCTGCGAGCAATCGCACATCGCCGTCTCGTCACGTCGGGGAGCCAGGAGACGCTGGGCACGACGGCCCTCGTGAACGAGGTGTACCTTCGCCTGGTGGGGCACGGTGGTGGGCAGTGGGAGGGGCGCGCGCAATTCTTCGCCTTCGCGAGCCGAGCCATGCGTCACTTGCTCGTGGACCACGCGCGCCGCGCGCACGCCGAGAAGCGCGGCGGCACGGCGGTCGCGATTGCGCTCGACGAAACCTCGGTCGCGGCGAACGATCCCGCGCGTGATGTGCTCGAGGTGGACGAAGCCGTCGACCGGCTCGCCCGGCACAACCCGCGAATGGCGCGCGTGGTAGAGCTGCGGTTCTTCGGCGGGCTCAACGTGAGCGAGACGGCGGAAGTGCTTCAGACGTCCGTGCGCACGGTGGAGCGCGAGTGGACGCGCGCGAAGGCGTATCTCCTGGAGTTGCTCGACGCGCGTACAGGCTCGGAGGAGGAGCTCGGCGGTGCCTCCTAACGAGCTGCTCTGGTCGCGATGGGATGACGTTGACGCGTTGTTATCGCGCGCGCTCGACCTCCCGTCGGACGAGCGGTCAGATCACGTCGTGGCGGCGACGGCGGGCGACGAGGAGCTCCGCGCGTTGGTGCTGCGCCTGCTCGCGCGCCTGGCGACCAACGGCGATCGCTTGACGACTCCCTCGGGAGACGTGATCGCGGGCGCGTTCGGCGATGCGCCTGAGGCGAGCGATCCCGACCTCGTTCCCGGAGCCAAGGTCGGCCAGTTCGTCATCGTCAGGCGACGCGCGCGCGGCGGAATGGCGACGGTATACGAGGCGACACGCGCCGATGGTGCGTACCGACAGCAGGTGGCGCTCAAGGTGCTCCGACGCGGGCTCGACACCGATGACATGGTGCGCCGGTTTCTCACGGAACGGCAGATACTGTCCTCGCTCTCGCACCCCAACATTGCCCGCCTGCTGGATGGTGGATCCACGCCGGCGGGACGTCCATATCTGGTCATGGAGCTCGTGGAGGGAGCGCCGATCACCGCTCTCGCCGACACCAACCGACTCGACGTTCTCGAACGCCTCGCGCTCTTTCTTCAGGTGGCCGACGCGGTGCACGCCGCGCACCGGCAACTCGTGGTGCACCGAGACATCAAGCCGTCGAACATCCTGGTCGATGCCGACAGAAACGTGAAGTTGCTCGACTTCGGCATTGCCAAGCTGTTGGAGGACGACGCCGAGCACACGCAAGCGGGCTGGCGTGCCATGACGCCGGACTACGCCAGCCCGGAGCAGCTCGCCGGCGGCGCGGTCACGACCGCCACCGACGTCTACCAGCTTGGGCTTCTCCTGCGCGAGCTGTTGACGGGCGTGCGTCCGCTCGCGGGTAAGGAGCGCGGGGGCGACATCCCCGTTCGCGCGAGCCGTCTCGCGATCCGCACCATCGCGGACGCGCCGTCGCCGGCGCAGCGTGCGGCGGCACGTGGGACGACGCCGCAACGGCTTCGGCGCCTGCTCGCGGGCGACCTCGACACCATCGTCGCGAAAGCGCTGCGCCCGGAACCCGAGCAGCGGTACGCATCGGCGGACGGAATGGCGTCGGATGTGCGCCGCTACCTTCGGCAGCTCCCGATCGCCGCGCATCCAGAATCACGCGCGTATCGCATCGGCAAGTTCGTCAGGCGGAACCGGTGGGGGGTCATCGCCGCGGGCACTGCCGGCATCGCCCTCGTCGGGTACGCACTCACGATTACCGTGCAGAGTCGCCGCGTCGCGGCCGAACGTGATCGCGCGACTCAGGAGGCGGCGAAGGCCGAGCAGGTGACACGATTCCTGGTCCAGCTCTTCCGAGGCGCGGACCCGAATACGACGCCAGGCGAACGGGTCACCGCGCGCGAGCTTCTCGATCGCGGGGCCGCGCAGATCGAGCACGAGCTCGGCGATGAGCCGGCGGTTCGCGCCGCGATGCTGGCGGCGATCGGGCAGAGCTACTATCACCTGGGACACTATACGCTTGCGCAGCCGTTGCTCGAGCGTGCCGTCGAGGAGCGGCGCGCAGCACACGGGCCCGTTCACCGGGCGGTCGCGTCGGACCTGTCACTGCTCGCGGTTGTGACGGCGCAGACCGATGCAACGCGAGCGCTCGATCTCTTCCCGGAAGCGCTCGGCGTCGCCGAACGTGCGGTAGGGCCGGCGCATGCGCTCGTCGGGAAAATCCTCGCCGACTACGCGGCGTTGCTTGGACGGCGGGACTCCCGGGATCCGCGTGTGACCGAGATGCTCGATCGGGCCGTCACGATATTGCGCGCATCGCCCGGTGACAATCGGAGTGAACTGGCGCACGCGCTCACTGTCGCCGCGTACGGACGAAGCCCCGACATCGCGATTCCGCTCATGCGTGAGGGGTTGGCGCTGCGCCAGTCATTGCACGGCGAACTGCACACTGCGACCGCCTCGAGTCTGAGTGATCTGGCGTTGGCCACGGAGCCGGTCGATCCGCTGGCCGCGGACTCGCTCATGCAGCGTGCCCTCGAGATCCTCGATGTCGTGCTCGGCCGCCGTCACGCGACGACGCTCGTGGTGATGAACAATCTCGCCGGCCTTCGCCGCGATCGCGGCGCGTATGCCGAAGCGGTCCCGCTGTACCGGGAAGTACTGTCACTCCGGCGCGCCCTCTACCCGAAAGCGCACACGTCGCATGCGTTCGCGTTGTACGGGCTGGGCCTCGCGCTCGCCGAGTCCGACGATCCGCGCGATGGCGAGCGCCATCTGCGAGAGGCACTCGGTATCCTCCGCCGGACGCAGCCACCGGGCTCGCCGCTCGTTTCGCTGGCCACCGCTGGCCTCGGGTATGCGCTTGCGCGCCAGCATCGGTTCGTCCAGGCCGAGCCGCTGCTGCTCGATGGCCACCGCGAGATCATCGATTCGCCGCTCTCTGTGCGCGAGCGGGCCAGAACACTCGAGCGCGTGATCTGGATGTACCGCGCATGGCGCGGCCCGACAGCCGTCGCCAAGTACCAGCAGCAGCTCGACAGCCTCCTCGCGAGCGAGGGCTCGAGCACCTCCTGATTCATTCGACCGTCGGCGGCGTGCATTGGTGGCGGGTATCCACCAGAAGCTGCGTTCACTATCGAGGCCACCACCAGTGGCCTCGTCGGTCACCCAGCCAAGGAGGATCACCATGCACGCCGTTCATCGCCGTCGGGGAGCCATTCGCTTCACCGCGCCGGTCGCGTTCGTCGTCAGCAGCGTCGTGTTCTGCACGGCGGCAGGCGCCCAACTTCCTCAGCCTCGACCGGATCTTACGCTCAAGCTGCCCGAGTTGGAGATCTACCAGATCAGGCCGCAGGCGGATCCGGTGCGCGCCGGGAGCAGCGTGGCGATCGCGATTGGAGTTCGGAACAACGGCACGGCGTCGGCCGCGTTCGACTACGCGATCGGCCCGAAAGATCGGAGCGCAGTATGGGTGACAGGAAATGGCGTGACGCTGCTGGCGGGGAAAACCACGATCGGCGGCATCAAGATGACCTACGCGCAGGCGTACAACTACTTCCGAACAACTCTCGGAGCGAAGAACCCGGGCGGTCTTCAGACGGTCTGCTTCGGGGTGTTTCTCGTTCGCGACGGCTCCAAGGATCTCTTCACGGACCGAGACAACACGAACCACCAGAAGGAGCAATGCCTGAAGTTCGAGTTCCCCATCCTATGATCGATGCTCGGGGAACGGTGGTGAGGACGCTGGAGAGTCGGCCGCAACCGGATTCGCTAATGACATAACGCGCCGCAAACGACGGGCGATCGCGCGCCGAGTTCCGGGTCATGCCCGGGCCTGGGATCCCGGTCTTCCCTTCGAGGATCGTCGGACTCGAAGGGACCCGTCCGGCCAGGCGAGACATTGCCTCCAGCCTCGGTCGCGCTCACCTTCGATGCCATGGCCGTCGGAGGTGCATTTTGAGCGATGAGACGAACGAGCTCGCGGAAGAGCTCGCTCTCGCGGTCGCCGATCGATACGCGGTGCGGCGCGAAATCGGACGCGGCGGGTCCGCCGTCGTATTTCTCGCGACCGACCTCAAGCACGAACGGTCGGTCGCGTTGAAGGTGCTGCACGCGCAACTCGACGCCACGGTGAGCCACGACCGGTTCCTCGCCGAGATCCGGACGATCGCGCGGCTGAACCACCCGCACATCCTCCCGCTCTTCGACTCCGGCGAGGCCGACGGACGCGTGTTCTTCACCATGCCGTTCGTCGAGGGCGAGTCGCTCAGAGAGCGGTTGCGTCGCGAGGGTCCGCTCTCCGTCGATGAAGCCCTTCGCATCACCGGCGAGGTCGCTTCGGCGCTCGAGTACGCGCACGCGAGGCGCGTGGTGCATCGCGACATCAAGCCCGAGAACATCCTGCTCTCCGCGACCGGCCACGCGTTCGTGGCCGACTTCGGCGTCGCCTACGCGCTCGACGAGGCACGCTCCGCCGAGCGTACCGACCCGGGGATTGCCGTGGGCACGCTCGTCTACATGAGCCCCGAGGAGATGGAGGGTGAACGCGAGCTCGACGGACGGGCCGACCTGTATTCGCTCGCGTGTGTGCTCTACGAGATGCTCACGGGGACTCCGCCATTCCGCGGCATGGGCCGCCCGTTATCCCCGCCTAACGACGCAGGTGACACGATCCCGTCCGTGTTGAGCGCTCGCCCCGAAGTCCCACCGGCCGTCGACCGCGCGCTCTGTCACGCACTCGCCAGGGTACCGGAACGTCGCTTCGCGACCATGGCTGAGTTCACCGCGGCGCTGCGGCACGCGAGCTACTTCGAGGTATCGACGTTGGGCGGCCTGACGGTCCGCGCCGACGGACGCGCGATTCGCGGTGATCGCCTGACCCCGCATGCCCTCGCGTGTCTGGCGCTGCTCGCTCACGCCGGCACCCGAGGGGTGCCACGTGAGCGCCTGGAGGCGCTGGTGTGGGAGGGCCATTCGGAATCGGACGCGTCGGGCCGCCTGGACGAGACGCTGGCGGCGATTCGCTCCGAGCTCGGATCGGCGGATGTGTTCATCGGTGAACGGGTGATCCAGCTCGACCCATCGCTCATGGACAGCGACGTCGAGCGGTTCACGTCGATGATCGTTGCGGGGCGGCTCGCGGATGCGGTGGCCGAGTACGCCGGCCCGTTTCTCGACGGATTCCGTCTCGCCGGCGCGCCGTCGTTCGCGAAGTGGATGGAGCACACCCGAGCGGAGCTCGCGTTCGAGTACGCTATTGCGCTCGAACGTCTCGCCCGCGAGGCCGAGGCGCGCGGCGACTACACCGACGCGGTCCGGTGGTGGCGCAAGCTCGCGGGACAGGACCCGCTCAACGGGCGCCTGACGATTGGACTCATGCGGGCGCTCGCGGCGGCCGGTGACCGTGTTGGCGCGATCGAGCAAGCCGACATCTACGAGGTGATGATCGAGGAGGAAGTGGCGCTTCCGCCGGACCGCGCCGTCGTCGCATTCGCCGAGCGTCTTCGCGCGGGGTGGGTTGCTGGCGAGGCGAGCGCGGAGCCATGGATGGACGAGACCCCGGGATCGTTGCGTGCCACGGCAGTCCTCGAGCCAACGCAGCCGTTCGGTGAGGATACGCCGGACGCCAACGTGCGCGCAGTCGCGGCCGGCCCGCCGTCGACCAGTTCGACCCGGCGCGACCAGCTGTGGCGTACCGTCGCGCTCGTGCTGGCCACGATCGCCGTGCTGCTGGCGGCGTTCTGGCTCATCGGCGCCCGGCCCCCGCAGCCGCCGGCCTCCCGCGAGCGGCCGGTGCCTAACGACAACGCAGCGATGAGTCACCACGATGACGTCGCTCGACCTTCATCAGGGATCGGTGCGCGATGACCCCCGAGCAGGTAGGACTGCTGGCGGAGAGCTGGAACGCGGTCGCCGGGCGCCGCGACGAGATCGCGCAGGCGTTCTACGGGGTGCTGTTCGAGCGCCATCCGGAACTGCGTTCTCTCTTCGCCCGCACGAACATGCAGGCGCAGTACGAGAAGTTCGCCTTGATGATCGACGAGATCGTCCGCCTGCGGACCGAGCCGCGTGAGTTCGTCCGGAGTGCCGTCCTCCTCGGGCAACGGCATGCGGCGTACGGTGTGGGGCGCGACCACTACGGGCCGGCCGGTGCCGCGCTCCTCGAGGCGTTGGCCACCGCGCTCGGCCCCGCGTTCACTCCGGCGGTTCGTGAGGCGTGGGCCGAGGGCTACCTGCTCATGAGCTCGATCATGTGCCGGGCGGCGGAGCGTGTGCCGGGGCGGCGGGCGGCGTCGTGAGGGCGCGAAGGCTTACCCGGCAGGCTCCGTTCATGGAGTAGGAAAGAGCAACGGGAACGCCGACTCATCGGTGTACATGCACCGCGCGTTGTGACCGCACAGCGGTACGACCGCGACCGTCTGTCGCCCACCGAGTCTCTCGTTCACGAGCTTTGCGTATGCCTGCCCGCGCGCCATCCGAGTCGGCCCCTGCGCCATCGCCGCGCACGAGCCATCGAAACCGGCGAGGGGCAGGATGTCGAGTCCGCCCAGGAGGTAGATCGTCGGTCGCGCCGCGAGCTGCTTCCTCAGCTGGTCGTCGCTCTGGGTCGCGGAGTAGCCCGAGCGATTCCGAAAGCCGAACGGCCATTGGTCGTACGTGGTACAATTACGCGCGTCGTTGAAGGCACGAAACGGTGCCGCGTTAGGCGCCGCGTCCAGGACGTATCCGGGCGCTCTCGCCTGGATATCGTACGCGGCGCTCGTTGGCCGTACGCTGTCGGGATACGCGTAGCTCGACGGGTTGGAGACGATGTACGTCACCGGTACACCGAGCTTGTCGTGCACCTGGTTCGACATCGCGTACCGGTTCACGACCTGGCCACCCGCCGAGTGCCCGACGATCACGATGGACCTGACGTTCGGGAACGTCGCCTTTCGCGCCACCTTGCGGAGGATCTCATCGAGGAAGTCGAACGATGTGACGTTCGGAGTCTTGGGCGACGGCCCGCCGGACCGCCAGGTGTTGCAGTGCCAGCTGATCTCGTCGGTGGCGAGGGAATCCCGACACCCACCACCCTCGCTCGACGCGAGGCGCGGCGCTATGACGAGCGTGTTCTCGAGGCCGCCGGCGAGAAACGCGGCGGCGAGTGTCGTGCTGAAGTAATCATCGGCGTTTCG
>DAINRQ010000121.1:0-18216 GCA_036741775.1 Gemmatimonadaceae bacterium
CGAGGATCGGCCGCCGGCGCGCCGTCAGGTACGCGTACTTCGCGAGGAAGAGCGGGACGTGATACGGTTTGAAGCGAGCCGAAAGCATAGGGAGCCGGGACCGGGAATCGGGGAGCCGTGACGGACCTAACGATGATCGGTGTGGAACTGTCGCTGCATCATGACGGGCGTCCCGGGTCCCGGTCCGCTGCGTGCGGACTCCGCGGATGCATGGGAAGTCGAATACCTTCGCGCGCGGCGGTGTCGAGGGCGAGATCATACCCCGCATCCGCATGGCGCGCGACGCCAATACCGGGATCGTTTGTCAGCACGCGCTCGAGTCGCACGCGCATCTCGGGGGTCCCATCGGCGACGATCACCTGCCCGGCGTGGAGCGAGTTGCCGATGCCGACGCCGCCGCCGTGGTGAAACGACACCCAGCTCGCCCCGCTCGCGACGTTGAGCAGCGCGTTCAGGATCGCCCAATCCGCGATCGCGTCGCTGCCGTCCTTCATCCCCTCGGTCTCGCGGAACGGCGACGCGACACTCCCCGTGTCGAGGTGGTCGCGCCCGATCACGATCGGCGCCGAGAGCTCGCCGCTCGCGACGAGGTCGTTGAGCGCGACGCCGAACCGTGCGCGCTCGCCCTGGCCGAGCCAGCAGATCCGTGCAGGCAGTCCCTGAAAGTGGACCTTCTCGCGCGCCATGGTGATCCAGCGGCGCAGATGCCCATCGTGCGGGAACAGCTCGAGGACCAGGTCGTCGGTGCGATGGATGTCGGCCGGGTCCCCCGAGAGCGCCACCCAGCGGAACGGCCCCTTCCCTTCGCAGAACAGCGGGCGCACGTATTCCGGCACGAACCCGGGAAACGCGAACGCATCCGCGACGCCGGCATCGTACGCTACCGTGCGAATGTTGTTGCCGTAATCGAACGTGACCGCGCCGCGGCGTTGCAGCTCCAGCATGGCGCGCACGTGCGCGACGATCGACGCCGTCGCGCGCGCGACGTACTCGTCAGGCGCCGACGTTCTGAGCTCGGCCGCGGCGTCGAGTGTGAGGCCCGCGGGCACGTAGCCGTTCAGCGTGTCGTGCGCGCTGGTCTGGTCCGTCAGAACGTCGGGCACGACGCCGCGACGCACCAGCTCGGGCAGGACATCGGCGGCATTCGCGACGAGCCCGACGGACAGCGCCGTGCGCGACTCGCGTGCCTGACGAGTCCAGGTGAGGGCTTCATCGAGGTCCGAGGTCTTGCGGTCGATGTAACCCGTCGCGAGCCGCTTGTCGATCCGCGATTCGTCGACATCGATCCCGATGAACGCCGCCCCATTCATCGTAGCGGCGAGTGGCTGCGCACCACCCATTCCCCCGAGTCCAGCGGTCAGCACGAAACGTCCCGCCAACGACCTACCGAAGTGCCGCGCGGCGACGGCACCGAACGTCTCGTACGTCCCCTGCAGGATCCCCTGTGTCCCGATGTAGATCCACGAGCCGGCCGTCATCTGGCCGTACATCGTGAGCCCGAGTCGCTCGAGCTCGCGGAACTTCTCCCACGTCGCCCACCGGCCGACGAGGTTGCTGTTGGCGATGAGCACGCGCGGCGCGCTCACATGAGTGCGGAACACCGCCACCGGCTTCCCGCTCTGGACGAGCAACGTCTCGTCCGCTTCGAGCGCGCGCAGTGACGAGACGATCGCGTCGAACGCATCCCAGGATCTGGCGGCGCGGCCGGTGCCGCCGTACACGACGAGATCGTCAGGCCGCTCGGCGACCGCGGGATCGAGGTTGTTCATGAGCATCCGCAGCGCCGCTTCCTGTTGCCACCCCTTGCAGGACAGGGTGCGACCGCGTGGCGCGGACACGACGCGACTCGCGCCACGCGGGGCGGACACTTCGGGCGC
Organism: Gemmatimonadaceae bacterium; assembly: GCA_036741775.1. Lineage (GTDB taxonomy): Bacteria > Gemmatimonadota > Gemmatimonadetes > Gemmatimonadales > Gemmatimonadaceae > JAJKIV01. The sequence continues at coordinate 1,878 of DAINRQ010000121.1, forward strand.
GGACAGGGACGAAGCGGTCATGCAGTGGCAAAGGCGAAATCGGTGAATCGCCCGGCGGCGACTGCCGCCGCGAGCGATGCGATGTCCGGAGCGAGTACGCGATCTTCCACGAGCGGCGGTACGAGCTCCCGCACGATCGCCAGCGCGTCCTCGACACCGCGTGAAGCGCGAAGCGGCCGCCGATATTCGACTCCCTGGGCGGCGCACATGAGCTCGATGGCCAGGATATGCTGCACGTTGCGCACCACCCGCCGGAGCTTCCACGCCGCCCCCATGGCCATGGGAACAACGTCCTCCTTGTTCCCGTCCGTCGGAATGGTGTCCACGCTTGCCGGGTGCGACAGCACCTTGCACTCGCTCGCCAGCGCGGCCGCCGTGACCTGCGCCATCATGAACCCCGAGCACACCCCGGCATCGCGCGTGAGAAATGGCGGCAGTCCCTGATTGAGGTCGGGATGCACGAGCCGGTCGATGCGTCGCTCTGAAATCGTCGCCAGGTTCGTCATCACGATGGCGAGCACATCGAGGGCGAGCGCGACCGCCTGCCCGTGAAAGTTTCCTCCGCTCAAGAGGTCGCCGTTCTCGAACACGAGCGGGTTGTCCGTCGCGGCATTTATCTCGCGCGCGACTAACGATTCGGCGAAGTCGATCGCGTCGGCGACCGGACCGTGCACCTGCGGCATGCAGCGGAGCGCGTAGGCATCCTGCACGCGCGAGTCGCCGTGCCGATGCGACTCACGGATCTCGCTGTCGGCAAGCAGATCCCGCAGCAGTGCGGCGGAGCGTTGCTGCCCCGCCTGGCCACGCGCGTCGTGAATGCGGGCGTCGAACGCGACCGGCGTCCCGAGCAGCGCCTCGAGCGACGCGGCGCCTGCGACGTGCGCCGTCTGCCAGAGCCGGCGTGCGTCGATGAGCGCGAGGGCGGCCACGGCCGTGTGGGCCTGTGTGCCGTTGATGAGCGTGATGCCTTCCTTCGGCGCGAGCGTGACGGGCTCGAGCCCCGCATTGCGAAGCATCGAGGCGGCGTCGCCTCGCGCATCCGGCCCGTACAGCTCGCCCTCACCGATCAACCCGAGGGCCAGGTGCGCGAGCGGCGCGAGATCACCGCTCGCGCCGACACTCCCCTGCTCCGGGATCGGCGGCCAGAGCCCCGCGTTGAGCATCCCGACGAGCAACTCGGGAAGCGCCGGTCGCGCACCCGAGAATCCCTTGGCGAGGACGTTCGCTCGCAGCAGCATCATCGCTCGCGTGACATCGCGCGAGAGTAGATCGCCGACGCCTGACGCGTGACTGCGCACGAGATTCACCTGCAGCTCGCCGAGCCGCTCCGGCGGAATCGCGACTTCGGAGAGCTTCCCGAACCCGGTCGTGACCCCGTAGACGACGTCGCGGTTTCGGACGATGCGATCGACGTGACTGTGCGTCCGCAGCATCCGCTGCGTCGCCTCTGGGGACAACGCGACCTGGCGCTCCCCGCGCGCAACGGCTTCGACGTCGCCTATCGTGAGTGACCGGCCATCGAGCACGACACTGTCATTCATGGCCGGGAATGTCGGGAGGATGGAACGGATAGACAAGGGAGAACAAGCTATCAGCCATCAGCGATCAGCTATCAGCAAAGCGAGAACCCTCGGGATGCCATTCGTGGCAGGCGAAGCGTCCTGAGGGTCTCGCTTTGCTGATAGCTGATCGCTGATGGCTGCTTCTACTGGAATCCTCCAGGCGTCCGTCGATAGCTTCGCCGATCGTAATTGAACTTCAGCTCCGGCTGCGCCCGCAGGGCGATGAAGAAGTTGAACGCGAAATTGCCGTTCGGTGATTGCGTGAACGCGAAGATCGCGTCCCAGTCGTGAAGCTCGCGCCGCAGCGACACGGTGTGCATCCCGAAATCGCGCTGTACGAAGTCGTAGTTCGTCGACCACTGCATCGCCCATTTCGGGGTGATGCTGAAGCGCGTGGACGCCTGGACGTTCCGCGAGGGCGGGCTGCGGAACACCTGCCCGCCGCCCGTGGTGGGCGCGAACGGGTCGTCGACTCCAGGGGCGGTGGTGTACCGCTGCACGCACTGGTCGAAGGCAAGTGGGTCAACGCCGCGGAGGAATCCGCACTGCTCTTCCGGATCGACGAAAATCGCTCCCTCGATGGGGCGCGAGCGCTGCGAGCTGTACGTCAGGTCGACCTGCCACCCGCCCCCGCTGCTCAACCCGAACTGCTCGTTCATTCGCGTCGCCGTGTTCACGCTGCCCGCGATACGCTGCGCGGCGACCGACCGGACTTCTGCGGTGTCTCGGGTCGCCGCCGCGGCAGGCGGTGGGGGCTGCGGCGCGCGGAGATCCACGCCGAACAGTCGCGCGATCGCGGCAACGAGCCCTGACTGCCGGTTGAGCGACAGCGACCCGCGCACGGATTCGCGGTAGGGGCTGAACTCGGCCGTGTCACTCGTGCGCGGGCTACCGCGGAACAACGAGTAGTCGACGCCGAAATCGAGTCCCGGCAGAAGGTCCGAGCGGATCGTGTAGCCAAAGCGATCCGTCACGAAGCCGGAGCCTCCGGTCTCTCGTGCGCGCTGAAAGTCGTACTCGAGCGACGTGAAGTTCACCGAGAGCAGCTTCACCTTCGGCTTCGACTCCTCGGGCACGGAGTCCCCGGCCGTCCGCATCTTCGCCTCGATGTTCGTCGAGAGCGTGAGGCTCACGAGGTTCTGCGCAAGGGATCCGAGGTAGCCCTGGCGCGTCTGGTTCGTCGCGCGGAGATAGTCATCGCTCACGCTCGAACGCGGCGCGTAGCTGTACGAGAACGACGGCGAGATGGAGTGGCGGAATCGCTCCACGGGACCGAGCCCGGGGAACAGACCGAAGAACGTAGGTGCCGACGACAGGCTCCACACGACTCGCTTTTTCTGTTGCGCGAACTTGCCGTTCGAGAGATGCGATCGGAAAAAGAACGGCTTCGGGTCGACGTTCTGAAAGCTCACGGACGGCGAGAGCTTCCACGTCCCCTGGAAGAAGCTCGGGAGATTGATGCCGGTGGTCCAATCGACCGTCGTCGTGAAGTCGCGCTCGAAGGTGATGGCCCGTTTCTGCGACGAGTCCGCGGGGTCGGAGACTATCATGGTCCGCGGAAAGTCGTTCAGGTTGTCCGAGTACCGGAACGAGTTCGTCCATGTGAACTCGCCAATCTTGATCGGCGTGTCGAAGCTCGCGCTCGTGACACGCGTGCTCTGATCCACGAGCACGCTGTCGATGCCGATGCCACTCGGTGCCGGCGTGTAACGGAACGCGGGTCGCCCGGTGTTATCGATGTGCAGGCTCTGTCGATTCCCGAACTGCAGGCTCGGTGTCCACGTGAGCCAGCTCGCGAGGTTGATCGGCTTACTGGAAACGTTGATGCTCGGGAAATCCTGGTCGACCTGTTCTCGTCCGGGGTACTGCTTTCGCGATCCGCCGAGCCCGAGCTGAAACGCGCCGATCTGCTGTTGGTAGTTGAGCCGCGAGTCGATCGTCGAAAGCACGTTCCACGGATTGAACGTGTTGCGGCGCTGAATCGTCGTGCTCGACGCGTAGTTCAGGCTCATGGAGAGCCGGCTGCGCTGCGAGAACTGCTGCTCGTGGTTCCACGAGTACGTCTGGTTTTCGAGGCCGTCGCCCTGCTTGAGGTACGACACGTCGATACCGCCACTGAGAAAGCGGTTCAGCCAGCGATAGTTGATGCTGCCCTTGTAGCGGATCCACCCGGGATCGTTCTCCTCCGCCCCAGCGCTGCTCCGCCAGTCGAGCGCGACCTGCGCGTCGTAGTAGTCGCTGAGCGCGAAGTAATAACCCAGGTCTTCGATGGTGCGCCGGTAGTCCGGGCTGTTGCGCACGATGTCGCTCACCCCGAATCGCGGCGGGATGATGCCGCTTCGGCGGCCGGAGCGAAGATCCTGAAAGACGAACGGTAGCCAGAAGACCGGGATGTCGCCGATGTAGAGAATCGCGGGCCTCGCGACCATCACATCCTTCGAGATGACCTTCATCTCCTTCGCCGCGAAGTGGTAATGCGGCTTCGTCTCCTGGCAGCTCGTGATCCAGCCTTCCTTCGCGTAGAAGGCGTTCCGTTTTGCCGCCGAGCTGTCGTTGAGGAACCCCGTGATCTCGCCGTGAACGACCCAGCGCTGCCCGCTCTCCACGGCGGTCGTCACGTCGTACGCGAGGCCGCGGCGGTTCTCGATCTCGTAGATGATGCGCCGCGCGATGATGTCGTCCTGGCCACCGGTCGGGTCCTGCAGGATGACCGACCCGGTGTCGGCCGAGATCGCGGTGACGAGGCCGAGCGAGTCGTTATACACCACGGTATCACCGACGAGCACCGCCTCGGGTCGCCCCACGGCGGCCTCACCGATCAGGCGGATCGTGCGACTCTGCGCTTGCACCCGGACCTGCTCGCCCTGGTACTTCGTCGCGACATAGCCCTCGCGCTCGAGCAGTGCCGACATCACGGAATCGGGCGCCGCCCACTCGACCTGGAACTTCGCGGTGCTGTCGGCAGGGATCGTGTCGCCGGGTGCGAGCGTCGTATCGCGCTGGAGCGTATCGCGGCGGACCGTGGTGTCTCGGCGGGCGGCCGTATCGCGCCTGGTCGTCGTGTCCCGCGGGATCTGACTTTCGGCCCTCGCCGGAGTCAGGATGGCCGCGGCCGCGACTGACACGGCGATGATGGCGCTGCGAGCGTGCCTAACGCGCGCGTGAAGGCACGGGATCACGAACCGCCCCAGACGCCAGGCGTCGCATCCTCCTCCCACGCCTCGCTGGCGAGACGACGCGGCTCGCTCCGATCAGCTTCCGCCTCGGCCGCCTTCGCCGCAGCCTCCTCGGCGGCAAGTGCCGCGGCGCGTTTGCGCCGCCGGCGATACACCAGCGTCGTCAACACGACGCTGACCTCGTAGAGCAGGTACAGCGGGATGGCCAGCAGAATCGTCGTCCAGATCAAGTCGCCGGGCGACAGGAACGCGCCGGCGACGATGCAGAGGATCCCCGCATGCCGGCGGTAGCGCCTGAGGAACTCGGGCGTGACGATGCCGAGCAGCGCGAGCATCAGGATGACGATCGGCAGCTCGAAGCACAGCCCGAACGCGAGCGACATGTTCACCGCGAAGCTGAAGTAATCGCGGTAGGTGATCATGGGCTCGAGTGCGTCGGTGTTCGCCGCGATGGCCATGAGCCAGCCGATCGTCTTCGGCAACACGACGTAGAACGACAGCAGCACGCCCGAGACGAACAGGGAGATCGCGCCGAAGATGACCGGCAGGACGACCTTTTTCTCGTTCGCATAGAGCGCGGGCGCGAGGAACGCCCAGGCTTGGTAGATGATGACCGGCAGCGCGATCACGATCCCGATCGTGAACGATGCCGTGATGAGCACCGTAAAGGGGTCCGCCGGGTGGGTGTACTTCAGTTTGTTCCCGCCGAGGTACGGCAGGATGGGCCCTTCGAGGAACTTGAAGACGTCGAATTGCTGCAGGGCGATGAAGGCAGCGACGACGCCGACCACGAGGGCGAGCAGCGACCAGAGAATTCGCCAGCGAAGCTCCTCGAGATGATCGAGGAACGGCATCTCCGCGTTGTTGCCGGGCGCTGCCATCAGTTGTTCTGCCTGGCGCGACTAGTTGCCGCCCCTGAGCTGCTCGCGCGCGAGGGCTGCCTCGTCCGAACGCGGGTACTTGTCGATGACGCTCTGAAAGACCTGGCGTGCCTCACGATCCCGCTTTTCTCGCTGGAGGAAAAGGCCGTGCTTGTAGAGGGCGGTGGCCGCCCGGGGCGCGCTCGGGTACTTCTCGACGACCAGCGTGAATACCGAGTCGGCCGCGGCGGGGTTCCCTTCGGCCTGTAACGTCTCCCCAATGTAGTACTGTGCGTCAGGGGCGAGGTCGGAGGTCGGGTACTGCGCGAGCAGGTCTTGGAAGCCTGTCCGGGCCGTGCTGTGACTGCCGCGGTTCATCTGATCGACCGCGAGCTTGTACAGCGTGGCGGGACCCGGTCCTGCCGGTTGTGCGGCGGTCTGGGGCGGCCGCGTCGTGTCTCCCGGCATCGGCGCCACCGGGGACGGGGCTGTCTGGGCGTTTCGCTCTTCGAGCTCCCGGCGTAGATCCGTGATCCTCGACGCGCTCGCGCCGGTGAGCTCCTGAATCTGCAGGAGCTGCTCCTGGATGGATCGCAGGTCGCCCTGCGCGTTCGCCTGGAAGCGCGAGCCGCGCTCGTTTGCCGCTCGCACGGAGTCGGTCACCGCGCGAAGCGCGGCAGCGAGCTCGGCGAGTTGGGCGGCGCGGGCGGAATCCGCGCGGAGTGTCGCCGCGCGGACCTGCGCGACGTCATCCTGGAGGATGCGAACGTCGCTCCGGGTAGCGAAGCACGCACCCGTCACCAGCGTGAGGGCGACGGGTGCGAGGCAACGCGTTATACGGCTAAAGAGAATCATCGAGTGGAGTTGTCGGACTGAGCGGTAGTGATGTCACCGACCGTGATCTCGAACTCGTCGCGGCGATTCTGCGACCAGCAGGACTCGCCTTCGTCGCTGCACGTTGGACGCTCCTCACCAAAGCTCACGATCTCGATGCGTCCGGCGTCGATCCCGCGATCGGTGAGATAGCGCTTGGCCGCAGCGGCGCGACGCTGGCCGAGGGCGAGGTTGTACTCGTCGGAGCCACGGCTGTCGGTGTGGCCAGCGATGCGAATGCGGATGCCGGTGTTCTGCGTGAGAACGGGGACCTTGGCGTCGAGCTTCGCGCGGGCGTCGTCGGTGATCTCCGAACGGTCGTAATCGAAATAGATCGTGGCGGTGAGGGCGCCACGTGACGCTTCCATGGCGCGGCGGCGCGCTTCGTCCTCCGCTCGACGCTTCTCTGCTTCGCAAGCGGCATCACAGGCGGGCGCCGGGTTGGTGGGCGCCGGGTTGGAGACGGGCGTCGTCTCTACGGGCGCGGGCTGGGTCTCCGGCTTGCGGCGGCAGCCAGCGAGCGCGACAGTGGCGACGACCGACAGGGCGAGGGCTCGGGTAACGCGATGCATGATCTCTCCGAAAACGGTGGCAGGGGGAAGGATGGTGGTCTACCGCTTCAGCGGGGGCGACCATGCAGGTAGACGCACACCCCCGTTCCGCGTCAACTGTCGCCAGCGGCCAGACTCCGTATCGATGACGAACAGCTGCTTTTGTCCCGTCCGCGTCGACGAGAAGATGATATGCCGGCTGTCAGGAGCCCACGAGGCGTCCTCGTTGCTCCCCTGACTCGTCAACTGCTTCACGCTCCGATCGCGAAGCGAGATCGTATTGAGCTGGAACTGGCCGTTCGGCTGCAGCGCCTGGAACGCGATCAGACGTCCATCGGGAGACCAGTCCGGATTCGCCCGGTAGTTCTGATCGCCGAAGTTATACGAGGTCAGCAGTTCCGGGTTCGTCCCATCGGCGTCGCTAATATATATCTCCGGCCGCCCGAGACGACCCGTCGTGAATGCGAGTTTTCGCCCATCCGGGCTGAATGTGGGCGTCGTGTTGTCCGTGCCCCGCCCCACCGTGATGCGGCGCGTGGGCCCGCGATCGAACGGCGTCGTAGCGAACAGGTCCGTGCCGCTCTCCTCGCCGTGCGTGTAGACGATGACCACGCCATCGGGCGCGAAGACGGGCGTCGAGTTGAGGCCTCCGCCGACAGGGACCTGGCGCGCGCTGCCTGACGCCACGTCATAGACGAAGATCTGGCAGCACCCGCGCGCCCCGATCACCGAGTAGACGATGTGCGTTCCCTTGGGGTGCCAGTTGGGCGACATGACACCTGCGTCGTTGCCGACCGGTGTCGGGAACGCGCCGTCGCTGTCGACGACGTAGAGACGCCCATTTCGCACGCCCTGCACGTACGCGATGCGCGTCGCCGCGATCCCGCGCACGCCGGTGATCCAGAGCTCGATCTCATCGGCGACGGCGTGCAGCGACATCCGCCACTCTCGCGAGTTCGGGGCGCCCTCGAGGGCGAAATCGCGCACGCGCTCGACCTTCTGGTCTGCGACATCGTGAACTGCGACATGGAGCCCGCTCGCGGTCGGCGTTGCCTGCACGAGCGCGATGGCGCCGAGGCGCGCGTACAACGGGTAATTCCCGTTGCGTCCCGCTACCGGCGTGTCGGGGAAGCCCGCTTCGTCGGCGGCGACGACGTTGATCCGATCGCCGTAATCGAAGTCGCGCTGAAGTATCGCGCGAATCGAATCGCCGTTCGCGCCTGGGACGCGCAGCACGAGAACCCCCGGCTTCGTGCCCGGGTCGTAGCGCAGGCCAATGCGAACGGCCTGCTGGAGCGTGTCCTGCGCGGGGAGAGCCGTCAGCGGAACCAGTGCGGCGAGAGCGGCCGCGAGGACGGCTCGAGGGAATCGAGTCATTTACCGGAACAACGAGGGATCGAAGCTGAAGATAACGGGCAAAAAGTCGTTCACGTAACCGTCGGGCAACAGTCCGAATGCGCGCGCCGACCCCGCCGACTCGACCGCGCCCTGCGCCTCGAGATCGAACGCGTACGAGCCCGACTTCGTCAGAAACCGGAACTCACCGATCGTTCCATCGCGCCTGACGATGAAGAACACCTCGGCGCGCAGTGCGCCGGGGTTGCGCGGCTTGAAGCGTAGCGCGATCTGCCTGACGATGTTGTTCAGATACCCGGGGTACGGGAACTCGACGCCTTCGGACTTGATGTTCGCGACGTCAGTACCCGATCCGCCCGTGGGCCCGCCGCCTGCTTTCGTGGGCGGTGCGTTCTTCGGCGCTGCCTTGGGTTCCGGCGTCGGTGTCGCCGGAGCCGCTGGGCGTCGCCGCGGCGGCTCTTTCGGTTTGGCCGGCGCCGGCATGTCGGTCGGTTTCGTCTCTGCGCGCTTCGGCGGCGCGGGCGGAGTTGGCGTGGGCGGCGCTGGTGTCGGCGTCGGGTTCACTTCACCGATCGCGCGAGGCCCAGCGGGAGCAGCAACGAGGTTCACCTTGTAGACGGGCGGCAACGTCCTCGCGGGCCCCGGCCGCGCGAAAAACACCGCTGACGCGACGAGCGACGCGTGCAGAAGCACGGACACACCGAACGGTCCGCCGAGCCTCGCGCTGCTCTCGCGACGTCTCACTACTTCTCCAACGGCTCCGCGACGAGGCCGATGTCACCGACACCAGCCTGCCGCATGACGCCCAACACGCGCACGACCTGGCCATACGACGCGGCGTCGTCGGCGCGCAGGTAGACCCCTTGCGATGCGCGTCGGCTCGCGAGCGCCTTGAACGACGCGCGAAACGCATCGAAGCTCATACGAGACTCATCGACGAAGATCTGCCCCTGCCGATCGACGGTCACCACCATCCCGCCCTTCGGGTCGAGTGGCGCCGCGTCCGCTGTCGGGAGCTTCACGTCCACACCGCCCTGCATGATCGGCGCGGTGATCATGAAGATCACCATGAGCAGCATCATCACATCGATGAGGCTCACGACGTTGATCTCGGCGTTGAGCGGCGAGCGTTCGCCGCTGCGGCGTCGCGACATCCGCTAGATCCTCCCTTCGCGCACCATCAGCGCGATCAGCTCCGAGCCGAACCCCTCGAGCTCACTATCGAAGCGATTCACGCGGTGCGCGAAGATGTTGTACCCGAAGACCGCCGGAATGGCCACGGCCAGCGCAGCCGCCGTGGCCATGAGCGCCTCTCCAATACCCGGCGCTACCGCACTGATGTTCCCTGACCCCTGCGTCGCGATCCCCGTGAACGCCGAAATGACGCCGAGTACGGTCCCCAGGAGACCGATGAGCGGGCTCACGGAACCGATCGTCGCGAGCGACGGCACGAAGCGGAGCAGCGAGTCGCGCTCTGCGTTCGTCTCGGCGTCGAGCACGAGGCGCAGCGCTTCGACCTGCGATCCACTGAGGCGCGCCGCGCGCTCGGGCGACGCGGCGAGCGCGGGTTTCGTTTGCGACAGAAACTGGATCGCCCGCTCGAACACTCGCGTGAACGGGCTGTCCTTCGCGTGCTTCACGAGCGTCGCGACCTCGTCGAGCGAGTGTGCGCGGTCGAAGCTGCGCATGAATGCGTCGCCGGCGCTTCGTACCCGACGAAACTCGACCCACTTCCCGAGCATCACCGCCCAACTGAGGAGCGACAACACTACCAGAACGCCGAGCACCACCTGGGTGACGATCGAGGAGTGAGTGATCATCTCCCACGGTGTCGTGGGAACCGCCTGTCCGATCTGGAAATATCCGAGCATGGTCACGTGGGTCACGTGGGTCACGTAGGCTGTCGCTCCCGCCCAAGGCGTTCCGCGAAGAACGCGAAGGTCTCTTCCAACCCCTCGCTCAGCGGAACCGATGGCGCCCAGCCGAGCACTCGCTGCGCCTTCGCGATGCTCACGGCGCTGCGCTGCTGCTCACCGGGCCGTGCCGGCGCGAGCTGAATGGGAACGGTGGAGCCCGCACTCTTCTGCAGCGTGTTCGCGAGCTCGATGACGGACGTCTCGATGCCGGTGCCGATGTTGAAGCCTCGCGCATCGAGCTTCGCTGGTGCGGGCAGGTCGCGCGTCGCCGCAGCGAGATTCGCGCGCGCGACGTCCTTCACGTAGACATAGTCACGCGTCTGGGATCCATCGCCGAATACGGTGAGTGGCTGGCCAGTGAGAACGCGGTTGCAGAAGATCGCAACCACGCCCGCCTCTCCGTGCGGGTCCTGGCGGGGACCGTAGACGTTCGCGTAACGCAGGGCGACCGTGTCTACCTTGTGCACGCGCCCGTAGTACGCGAGGTACAGCTCCGCGCTCAGCTTCGCGATGCCGTATGGCGACTCCGGGTCCTTCGGGAAATCCTCGACATTCGGCGGCGTCACGAAGTCGCCGTACAACGCGCCGCCGGTCGACGAGAAGATGAAGCGCGTGGGGTGCCGCGACGCGCGCACCGCCTCGATCAGGTTCAGCGTTCCGCCGATGTTGATCGAAGCATCGAACATCGGGTCGGCGACGCTCTTCCGGACGTCGATCTGGGCACCGAGGTGCGAGATGACATCGAACTGGCCTTCGCGCACCAGGCGAGCTGCCTCAGCGCTGGTGAGGTCCAGCTCGGCCAGGCGGGCGCGCTCGGGAACATTCTCGCGCCGACCCGACGCGAAGTTGTCGAGCACCGTCACATCATAGCCGTGCTCGAGGTACAGATCAGCGACGTGCGAACCGATGAACCCGGCGCCGCCGGTCACGAGGGCCCGCGGCACGTCAGCGTCCCCGGCGGTTGGATCGTAGCGACATCATCGTGTAGGAACCTCTGGGTGTCGGGTGCGCCTCGGCCCGCCGTAGCAACACACGAAAACGACGTGCGTCCTGTCACATGGAGACGCGCGAGCCTGCCATTATGCAAACGGCGCCGAGGCCGAAGCCGCGGCGCCGCTGCGCCATCCTACCAGTACGGTTGAGGCGATCGCACACGTCACGGTCGCCCTAATGTAATTGGGCCAGGCGTTCAGGGCATCTTGGCCGACACCCGTCCGTGCGTGCCTTGTTGGATGCCCGCATACGACTGATGGATGATCATCGCCGTGGAGGCCTGCGGCGTGACGCGGACGATCTGCGCGACCGCGATCTCGCTCTCCGGCAGCACGATACCGTCAGGCGTGGTGCGACGCTCCCGGTACAACATGATCTGGTCCCCTGCGCGCATGCCCGAGTCCGAGCCACCTTCGACGATGAAATACGATTGCAGCGATGGGAGCGCCGGTTCGCCCTCGACCCAGAGGACGCTCGTCTCGACACCACCCGTCTGTGCGCGCGGGCGCGGGAGGTTCGAGGGGACGGCTTCCATGGTCACGAGCTCATCACCGATGAGCATCTGCTCGAAGCGCGCGACCACGCGCGCCTCGACTGCCTGCCCTGGCTGAGCTCGCTCGACCGTCACGACACCCGTCGGAATCATCACCTGCCCCACCCCTTCCAGCATCGGGCCGCGCCGCACGGTGATGTATCGGGTGCCGGGCGCGGATGACATGCCGGGCGGGAGGACCACGAACGCTCGCTCCCCCGACTGCAGCGGACGTTCGGATTCCGTGAGCGGGATCCCCGGGACGTCCCCGGAGCCTACGATGCGACCCGCGTTCGGGGGGCCGGCTTCGCGCTCGACGTACGGCGCGGCGTGCACCTCGCCCGGACGCAGGGTCGGCGCGTCGGCCTGAGCTTGCGCCTGTGCCTGGAACGCGACGCGTGTGAGCGGCGGGCGCGTCGCTCGCTCATCGAGCGCTCGCTTGAACACCGTCTCCCCGCCGGTGCGCCCCGCCGTTGGGGTGGCCGAAAGCTCAGTGGCTTCCGGCGACGCCGTGTCCGGTGGGTGTGCCGCGACCGTCCGCGCCGCATGCGCAGCCCGCGCCGGCGCTGTCGCGGCGGTTGCGTCGGCGACGGCGCTTCCAGGGAGTCGTAACCGCTCACCCGGATAGATCCAATGCGGATCTTCGACTGTCGCGGTGTTCAGGTGGTACACCTGCTTCCAGCGCAACGGGTCGTTCGTGTACGCCCGAGCGATATCCCACAGCGTGTCGCCCTTGCGGACCACGTGCGTACGAGTCGCGGCAGAGTCCTGGCCAATGGCGAACGTGGGGGCCATCAAGGCCCCCACGGTCGCGATCGCCAGTCTGCTAGAACGGGAGATCATCGTCTTCGTCATTCAGCGCTCCGGGAAAATCCTCGAAGTCATCGCTCGAGGCGCCAGCGGCGCTCTTTGCGCGCTCCGCCGGGGCTCGACTGCGGCTGTAGCCGGCGCCGCCTTCGGCGTCATGATCGCCACCGCCACCGCCGCGGGGACCGCCCAGCATGATCAGCTCGCGAACGTTGATCTCGGTGCTGTACCGGGTCTGGCCGTCCTTGTCCTGCCACTGCCGGTATTCGATGCGACCTTCGACGTAAATCTTGTCGCCCTTCTTTACATACTTCTCGACGATATCCGCCAGCTGGGACCCCTTGCTGTTCCAGACCACACAGCGATGCCACTCGGTCTTTTCCTGGCGTTCGCCCGACGGGCTGGTCCACGACCGGCTGGTCGCGAGCCCGAAGGTCGCAACGCGATTGCCGCCCGTCGTGGATCGGACCTCGGGGTCGGCCCCGAGGTTTCCGATCAGGGACACCTTGTTCAAGCTTCGGCTCACGATTCCTCCTGGCGAGTGAGGTTATACTCGCCGCGGAAAGTATAGGATTGAGCCGACACGCCCGCAAACAAATCGGCGCGCGTCAAGCAGTTTGGTTGCGACTCACCGATGCGCGCTGGAAGGTACGTCACAGTTCGCGTCGAAGCACGAGCGCGTCTTCGACGGGCTTGCGATAGTACCTGGCGCGCCGGCCCGCCACGGCGAAGTGTCGGGACGCGTACAGGGCCCGCGCCGCGATGTTCGACTCGCGCACCTCCAGGTACACGACGCGCGCCTTCCGGCGGGCCGCGGCGTCGAGCGCGTGGTCGAGGAGCCGCGAGCCGACGCCACTCCGCCGCGTGCCGTCGGAGACGGCGAGATTCGCGATCTCGGCTTCATCCATGACGAACCAGGCAACGACGTATCCGAGGATCCGACCCGTGATCGTGTCTTCGGCGACGGCGAACTCGACGAGGGGATTCCCGAACAGGGCGCGAAATGATCCAGCGGACCACGGGTCGGTGAACGCCCGGCGCTCGATCGCGGCTACGTCATCGACGTCGCCGGGCCGCGCCTGCCTAACGACCATGTGCCGGGGCGGCACGCCCGAAGCGGCACCCGACTGTGTGCTCGTCATCGCGGCGTCAGCGCACGGCCGTGCGCCGTCTCCCACCGGACCTGCGCCTCGGCGAGTCGGCCATAGTCCGGCTCCCAGGAGGCAAGGTTGGCGGCGGCCGGCCAGGGTACGAGGCGCCCCAGGGTGACGGCGCCGCGCGCGTGCGGCTCGCGCCCGGGCGTCTCGTTAGGTCCGACGACGCTCGCCGCGTGGATGCGAGCGAACGAGGCGAGCTCGGGGCGCGGCACGATCGCCACGGGCCCCTCTTCGACGATGGCCGAATCGGTGACCGAGAATACGGCCGCGAACACCTCCCCGCGCATCGCGTCCATCGCCACCACGTAGCGGCCCGGGGCAAGGAGTGGCCGGGCGCCAGCAACTACCAGGAGCGGCGACGAAACGGGGTACACCGGGGCACGCGCCGCCAGCGCCATCCCTTTCGCGATCGCGCCCGCGATGCGCAGGCTCGTGAAGCTTCCCGGCCCGGCGCCACACACGATGCGCTCGAGCGCCCGTGGCTCCACGCGCGCTTCTCGGAGCGCATCGGCCACGGCTGGCATGAGCCGCTCCTCACGCTCGCCCCGCATGGCCGTTTCACGCTCGGCGACGACGATGTCGCCCTGAATGACGGCAACGCTCCCCGTGTACGTCGATGCTTCGATCGCGAGCGTCGCCATGCCTACCCGGCGAGGAGGATCCGCCGATCCGAGTGCCCGTCCACGTGCTCGAGGTTGATCGGTACGTGGTCGGCCGGCATCAGGTCGCCTGCGCGCTCGGGCCACTCGACAATGACGAGTGCATGGGACATCACGATCTCGTCCCAGCCGATGTTCACGAGCTCGGACGGTCGATCGAGGCGGTACAGGTCCAGGTGATACACCGGTGACCGCGGAGCCTCGTACCGGTGCACGATCGCGAACGTCGGGCTCGTAACCACCTCGGCGACACCGTACCCGGCGCACATCGCCTGTGCGAGCGTCGTCTTCCCCGCCCCGAGGTCGCCTGCGAGTGCGACAACCAGTGGTGGCGTCGCCGCTCGGCCGAACGCCTCGCCCCACGCCACGAGTTCATCGCGAGTCATGGCGACTCGGCCCCGCGGGGCGAGCGCTGGCACGACATGGTGATACGGGCGCACGCGGCGTCAGGTGTGCGCGCGGATGTCCGCGAACGCGCCCCGCGAGCGTGCAACGTTCCCGTCGGCCTTGGCCTTGAGCTCGAACAGCTGATCCCGGAGGCGCGCCGCCGTCTCGAAGTCCAGGTTCGCGGCAGCCTCCCGCATGTCGCGCTCGAGCTGCTCGATGAGCGCAGCCGTGTCGCGCGCACCGTAGGCCGCGGTCGCCTCGGCGACCTTACGTGCGTCGCGCTCGCGGCCCTCGCGCTCCGAACGCGCGTCGGCGACGCGGGTGATGAACCGCACCTGCTCGACGCTCTTCTCCACGCCGCGCGGCACGATCCCGTGCGCCTCGTTATGCGCGCGCTGCGTTTCGCGCCGCCGCGTGGTCTCCTGAATGCAGCGCTCCATCGAGCCGGTCATGCGGTCCGCGTAGAAGATCGCGCGCCCACCGACGTGCCGAGCCGCACGACCGACCGTCTGAATGAGGGAGCGGTCGCTGCGAAGAAAGCCTTCCTGATCCGCGTCGAGAATCGCGACGAGCGACACCTCCGGCATGTCCAGCCCCTCGCGAAGCAGGTTGATGCCGACGAGCACATCGAACTCGCCGAGCCGAAGCCCGCGGACGATCTCCATGCGCTCGATCGCATCGATGTCCGAATGCATGTACCGAACGCGGACGCCCATCTGCTGCAGATAGTCCGTGAGGTCCTCGGCCATCCGCTTCGTGAGCGTCGTGACCAGCACGCGCTCGCCACGGCGCTCCCGAATCCGGATCTCGTTCAGCAGATCGTCCACCTGCCCGCGAACCGGGCGCACCTCGATTTCCGGATCGAGCAGCCCGGTGGGCCGAATGATCTGCTCGACGACGACGCCCTCGGATAGTTGGAGCTCGAGCTCCGCCGGCGTCGCGCTGACCATGACCGCGCGCGGGGTGAGGGAGAGAAACTCATCGAACACGAGCGGACGGTTGTCGAGCGCGCTGGGCAGCCGAAACCCGTACTCGACGAGCGTGAGCTTGCGCGCACGGTCCCCGTTGTACATCCCGCGCACCTGCGGCAGCGTCACGTGAGACTCGTCGACGACGACGAGGAAATCCTCCGGGAAGTAATCGAACAGACACGCCGGCCGTTCCCCGGCCGCTCGACCCGAGAGGTGGCGTGAATAGTTCTCGATCCCAGCGCACGTCCCGATCTCGAGCATCATCTCGATGTCGAAGTTCGTACGCGACTCGAGTCGCTGTGCCTCGAGCAGCTTCCCGTCACGGCGGAGCACGTCGAGTCGTTCCGCAAGTTCGTGGCGTATGGCACCGACGGCGCGCTCGAGCGTGGGGCGCGAGGTGATGAAGTGCTTCGCCGGATAGATCGCCGCCTGCTCCAGCACCGCGATCGTCTCGCCGGTGAGCGGGTTGATCTTCGAGATCCGTTCGACCTCGTCGCCCCAGAGCTCGATGCGGACTCCCTGCTCCTCGTACGCGGGGA
>DAINRQ010000122.1:0-18048 GCA_036741775.1 Gemmatimonadaceae bacterium
GCTGTTAGCTGTTAGCTGTTAGCTGATCGCTCGCTCGACTTCGTCGAGCGATGCATCAATCTCCACCGGCGCATTCGCGTACGCCGGCGGGGGCGTGAGCTCCTGGTGGTAGCGAAGCAGGGCACCTGGGTCTTTCAGGATGTGGCCGGTCAGGACCGCCACGACGCGGTCGGTCGGCTGGATCACGCCCTCCCTAACGAGTCGGCGCACACCGGCGACGCTCGCCGCGCTCGCGGGCTCGCACCCCACCCCCGTCGCGTCGATCACCGCCTTGGCGTCGAGGATCTCGGCGTCCGTCGCCGTCGTGACCACGCCGTTCGTGAAGCGAATCGCATCCACGGCGCGGTCGAACGAAGCCGGGTCGCCAATGCGAATTGCCGTCGCGACCGTTTCGGCCTTGACCTTCGGCCGAGTCGAGAATTGGTCGCGGAACGACTGCGCGAACGGCGACGCGCCCTCCGCCTGCACGGCGGCGATCCGCGGCACGCGGTCGATCAGCCCGAGCTCGCGGGCTTCGCGAAGCGCCTTCCCGAACGCGGCGGTGTTGCCGAGGTTGCCGGCCGGAAGCGCCAGCCAGTCGGGGGCGTCCCAGCCGAGCTGCTCGAGCACTTCCAAGGCGATCGTCTTCTGCCCCTCGACCCGGAACGGGTTGATCGAATTCAGCAGATAGATCCCAAGACGCTCGCTCGCCTCCTGCACGAGCCTGAGGCAGGCGTCGAAGTCGCCCCGCACGAGCAGCGTGCGTGCGCCGTACGCCAGCGACTGGGCGAGCTTCCCTAACGCGACCTGGCCGGCCGGGACGAACACCAGCGCGGGAATTCCCGCCTGTGCGGCATACGCGGCGAGTGACGCCGACGTGTTGCCCGTGGACGCACACGCGACGGCGCGCGCGCCAATGCGTCGCGCCTGGGTCACGCCGACGGTCATCCCGCGGTCCTTGAACGAGCCCGTGGGGTTGTGTCCCTCGTGCTTGAGGGAGAGCGCGGGCACGCCGGCCCATTCGGCCACGCGGTCGCGGGCCAGGAGTGGCGTGTTCCCTTCGGGATGCGAGGTGATGTGCGCGCCGGCACCCGGCAACACGAGCTCGCGATAACGCCAGACGCCCGAGCCGCCATCGGAGCCATCGGTGCGACGGCGAGCCAGCAGCGCGCGAAGCTCCGCGCCGCGCGCCGGTGGCGGAGGGTGAATGACCTCGAGCAGCCCGCCACAGGCCGCACACCGCGCCGTGGCATCCAGGTCACTCGTCTCGCGCCCGCAGCGCGCGCACCGCTGGCGGCTCGCGGCCCCCACGCCCAGCGCCGTCACTGTTCGACCTCCACCCGTGCTCCCACGCGATCCACCTCGCACACGCGAACACGACTCTCGATCGCCTGGGCGGCGAACGCTGCCTCCATGGCGACCGCTACCGCCTGCGCGCACTCGATGGACGCCGCCAGCGCGAACGTGGTAGGCCCGGCCCCCGAGATGGACGCGCCTAACGCGCCGGCCGCCAGCGCGGCCGCTTTCGCCTCGCGGAACCCCGGAATCA
The DNA here is from genome assembly GCA_036741775.1 of Gemmatimonadaceae bacterium. Lineage (GTDB taxonomy): Bacteria > Gemmatimonadota > Gemmatimonadetes > Gemmatimonadales > Gemmatimonadaceae > JAJKIV01. Next base: position 1,529 of record DAINRQ010000122.1, read on the forward strand.
ACGGCGCCCGCGCGGGCTCCGCGATCCGGTCGTCGATCGCTCGGCCCAGTAACGCGAGGTCACCCGATGCGAGCGCTGCGACGATCGCCCCGACCTGCGCGACCTGATGCAATGCCGTCGCGCGATCGATCATCGGCGGTAACACGGCCCGTGCATCTGCCGTCCGCAGCCGCTGCGACGGGTGCGCGAGCACCACGAACAGCGACTCGGGCACCGGCAAGCGCACCACGTCGATCGGGTCCATGGACCGTACGAGACAGATACCGCCCAGCAGCGAGGGCGCGAGGTTGTCGAGGTGCCTGCCGGCGACCGTGGATTCGGCGAGGAGACACGCATCGAGCAGTGCTTCGGTGGCGAGCGGCGACCCGCATAACGCGTTCGCCGCGACCGCTCCTGCAACCGCGGAGGCAGCGCTCCCACCCTGGCCGGCGGAAAGGGGGAGGTCCTTCCTGACCGTGAGGGCGATCGCCGGCGCGGGCGCGCGCGTGCTGCCGCCTAACGCCTGGCGCAGCACGGCGGCTGCCGCGATGGCCGAGGAGTGGGCGAGCGGATCGGTCGGTAACTCGGGATGCCCCGAATCGCGCAGCACTATACCCGAGTCGCTGGTCTCGTCGCACCACTCGGCGATGACCGTATCGCCCGCGCCCGTGACGGCGCACCCAAGGACGTCGAGGCCGGGCCCGAGGTTGCCAATGCTCGCCGGGGCGAACGCGCGTACGCGTCTGGGGAACACGGTCACAGGTCGCGACTCATGACGCGGCGAGGCCGAGAATGTCGTTCAGAACGCCCGCCGCGGTGACGGCCGGACCCGCGCCGGGCCCCGTGATGATGAGCGGGTTGGTCTGATACCGCATCGTCGTGAAGGCGACCTGATTGTCGGTCCCGTTGAGCGACGCGAACGGGCTCGATGCATCGACGGCCTGCAGGCCGACCTCCACCCGTTTCCGTGTCACGGACGCCACGTACCGCAGCACTCGACCTGACTCCCGCGCTTCGCGGGCGCGCTCGTCCCATGACGGATCGTAGTCCTCGAGGCGCGCCAGGAACTCCTTCAACGGCAACTGCCGCGCAGGCTCCGGTACGAGCGACTCGAGTGTGATGTCCTCGAGCTCTCCCGTGAAGCCGAGCAATCGCCCGAGGATGAGCGCCTTTCGCGCGACGTCCATTCCGGAGAGGTCGTCACGCGGGTCGGGTTCGGTGTAGCCCTTCTCCATGGCGCGACGGAGCGTCTCGGAGAACTTGCGGCCGCGTCCGATCTCGCTGAGCAGGTAGCCGAGCGTCCCGGACGTGCACCCGTCGATGCGATGCACGCGGTCGCGCGCCTCGACGAGCTTGTAGTACGTGTCGATGATGGGAAGACCTGCGCCGACGGTCGTTTCGTGGAGGATGCGGCGGTCGTGCGTTCGCGCGACTTCCTGCAGCGTGCGCGCGTCGGCGAGCGCTCCCGCGAGCGGGCGCTTGTTCGCGAGGACCAGATCCATCCCTGCCGCGAGGGCATCCCGCAGCAGCGGGCCTGTGTCGTCGGCCGTGAGGTCCACGAAGATCGGCCGGGACAACGCATGCCGCGCGATGGCCGCGAGCGCGTCGGATGTCGTCGCGGCCGTACCACCGTGCGCCCGCGCGATCGGTACCCCGCGCGCCTTCTCCGCCGCGAGGGTCGAAAGACGACGCGCCGTGATGCCGTTCGGGTCGAATACGTACCCGCTGCGATCGATGATCCCAACAACGCGGGCGCGCGGGCCCTCGTGTCGCGCACGCGACAGCATGCCGGCGAGCGTCCGCCCGATCTGCCCGAACCCGAGCAGCACGACGTCAGCGTGCTCCGGGCGCACCGCCGCGCCGCCACCGAGACGACTCAGCTGAAACTCCCCGTGCACGCGGCGCATGGCCGACGCGAGTTCGGACTCGGAGACGACCGCGGAGATGTTCAACTCGGACGAGCCCTGCGCGATGGCGACGATGTTGATCCCGCCGTCCGCGAGGGCAGAGAATACGCGCGCCGCGACCCCGGGGGTGCCGTGCATCCCGAGCCCGACGATGGCGAGCGTCGCGAGGTTGGACTCGACCTCGATGTCATCGATCTCGCGGCGCTCGATCTCGTCCGCGAACGCTGCCCGCAGACTGACGCGCGCCACCTCGGCGCTCCCGGTGGGAACGGTGAAGCAGATCGAATGCTCGGACGACGCCTGCGTGATGAGCGAGACGGACACGCCCTCGCGATGGAGGGCGGCGAAGGTGCGCGCCGCGATCCCCGGCACGCCGAGCATGCCATTGCCCGCGACGGTCACAAGTGCCTGGGCCGGCACCGCGGAGATGGCCTTGACCGGGTACTTCACCAGCGTCCGCCGAGAAGAGATCTCGGTGCCCGGCGAGGACGGGTCGGCGGACGGCCGCACGAAAAGCGGCGTCGATCGATTCGCGAGCGGCGTGAGTGCTCTCGGATGCAGCACCTTCGCGCCGTAATACGCGAGCTCGGCCGCCTCACGCGCGTTGAGCTGCGGGATGACGCGCGCGTCCGAGACGATGCGCGGGTCGGCGGTGAGGAGGCCCGGGACGTCCTTCCAGAGCGTAACGGAAGCTGCCCTCAACGCCCGAGCGAGGAGCGTCGCGGTCAGGTCGGTGCCGCCGCGACCAATGGTGGCCACTTCGCCACCTGGTGTGGCACCAATGAACCCGGGGACGACGGGCGTGACGCCGCGTCTCACGAGCGGGAGCAGGGCGGCGCGGGCAGCGCGGTCCGTTGCCTCGAGATCCGGGGAGGCGCCGCCGAACTGTGCATTCGTGCGGATGACGTCCGAGCCGTCCACGAAGGCTGCTTTCCGTCCGGCGTTGGCGAGCGCGGCCGCCATGATCCGAGCGCTCAACCGCTCCCCGCGCGACGCGATGTAGTCGGAGGTGCGCGGCGTGAGCTCCCGAAGGATCGCCAGGCCGTGCGCGAGGGCATCGAGCTCGTCCATGGCGTCGTCGATGTGATGGACGAGCGGCTGTCGCACCTTGGCCGCACGAAACAGCGTGTGGACGATCGCGCGATGCCGCTCGCGCAACTCGCCGGCGACGCCGCGAAGGGCGAACTCATCGCCCGCCGCGGCTCGGCGCGCGCCGTCGAGCAGGGAATCGGTGACGCCGGCGAGCGCCGAAACGACGACAACGGCCCCACGGGGCTGTGCGTGGGCGATCTCGACGGCGCGGGCAATGGCGGCTGCGTCCGCGAGCGACGCGCCGCCGAACTTATGGATGCTGATGGACAACGGGATGACTGATTGGGAACAGGAACGGGGAACCGGGAACCGGGAGCTTCGAGCTCCGGGCTGGTAGCTGCTAACGACTCACGACTTTCGACTGCCGACTCGCGTTACACCGCCGCTGATTGGCGCGCTGCGCTCCAACGAGCGGCGGTGTAACTGCGTACTGCCGACAGGTACAGGTAGCGTCCCACCTGCGCGGTAGATAAGCTAGCGCGTTCGAGGCTCGAGTCTCCCAGCGCGCTTCCGCGCCCACGTGCGGTCGCCGCGCCCCAACATCCCTCAGTCCCGAATCGAGGACCGGTCATGCCAGTGAACGCCCCGTCAGGAACCCCCCGCGTCCTTCGCCCCCTCCCGCCGCCCCGGCGAGTTGCTCGGTGGGCATCGCGGCTCATGCTTGCCGCGGTGGCCATCACGCTTGCGGGGACGACGCTCCCGGCGCAGTCCGCCACGCGCATCACGTCGCCGAAGGAGTTCTTCGGGTTCAACATCGGCGATGACTGGAAGCTGGCGAACTACGACCAGTTCATGGAGTACTGGCGAAAGATCGACGCCGAGTCCGACCGGATGGTCGTCGAGGAGATCGGCAAGACCGCCGAGGGGCGGCCGCAGCTCATGGCGATCATCACCTCGCCCGAGAACTTCAAGAACCTGGCGCGCTACAAGGAGATCGCGCGCCGCCTCGCGCTCGCCGAAGGGCTCACGGACGACCAGGCCCGCGCCCTCGCGCGCGAAGGGAAAGCCGTGGTGTGGTTCGACGGCGGTCTGCACGCGACCGAAGTGCTCGGCGCACACCAGCTGATGGAGACCACGTATCAGCTCGTGTCGCGGAACGACGCCGAGACGATGCGTATCCTGAACGACGACATCATTCTCGCCGTCCACGCGAATCCGGACGGAATGCAGCTCGTGTCGAACTGGTACATGCAGAACGCCGACACGCTGAAGCGCAACATGGCCATTCCGAGGCTCTATCAGAAGTACATCGGCCATGACAACAACCGCGACTTCTACATTCTGAATCAGCCGGAGTCGGTGAACATCGCGCGGATCCAGTACCACGAGTGGTTCCCGCAGATCGTCTACAACCATCACCAGACCGGTCCGGCCGGAACGGTGATGTTCGCGCCACCGTTCCGCGATCCGTTCAACTACAACTTCGACCCGATGATCCCCGTCGGGATCGACATGGTCGGGTCGGCGATGCACGAGCGCTTTCTGCGCGAGGGGAAGCCGGGCGTCACGTCGCGCACGGGAGCGAACTACTCCACGTGGTGGAATGGCGGGCTCCGCACGACGGTGTACTTCCACAACATGATCGGGCTGCTCACGGAGACGATCGGCAACCCGACGCCGATGGAGATCCCGCTCATCGTCCGGAACCAGCTTCCGCGCGGCGACCTGCCGTCGCCGATCGCCCCACAGAAGTGGCACTTCCGCCAGTCCGTCGATTACTCCGTCACGGCGAACTACGCGGTTTTCGACATCGCGTCGAAGCGGCGTGAGGACTTCCTGTTCAACATCTACAAGATGGGGAAGAACTCCATCGAGCGCGGCAGTCGCGACACGTGGACGGTGACGCCGAACAACATCGACTCGCTCAACGCTCGAGTCGAGCGTGAGCGCGCGGCTGCGCGCGGTGCAGGCCAGGGCGGCGGTGGTGGTGGCGGCGGTTTCGGTGCTCAGGCGGCTCCGTCGCGCTTCTTTGCCGAGTACCTGCGCGATCCGGCGGATCGCGATCCGCGCGGATACATCCTGCCGGCCAACCAGCCGGACTTCCTCACGGCAACGAAGTTCGTGAACGCGCTGCGCAAGGTGAACGTGACCGTCCATCGTGCGACGGCGCCATTCAGCGTCGCGGGCAAGAACTACCCGGCAGGCTCATACGTGGTGAAGGCGGCACAGGCGTTCCGTCCGCACGTCATCGACATGTTCGAGCCGCAGGAGCACCCGAACGACTTCGCGTACCCCGGTGGGCCGCCGCGGCCGCCGTACGACAACGCCGGCTACACGCTTGCGTACCAGATGGGGATTCAGTTCGATCGCATTCTGGATGGCTTCGACTGTCCGTGCGAGGTCATCAGCGGAGTTGGTGAACCGCCCACCGGCACTATCGCGAACGCGAACGCCCCGGGCTTCCTCGTCTCGCACGCGGCGAACGACGCGTTCGTCGCCGTGAACCGCGCGCTCAAGAACGGGAACGACGTCTACTGGCTCCGGAGCGCGCTGTCATCCAACGGAAAGACGTACCCGGCCGGCACGTTCTACATCGCGTCGAAGTCGGGAACGCCGCAGATGCTGCAGGCGCTCGCGAAGGAGAAGGGGCTCTCCTTCGAGGGGACGACCGCTCGGCCCAGCGCCGACGCGCTCAAGCTCCAGCCCAAACGCATCGCGTTATGGGACCAGTACGGCGGGTCGATGCCGTCCGGCCACACGCGCTGGCTCCTCGAGCAGTTCGAGTTCCCGTATCAGGTCGTGTACCCGCAGGGCTTCGACGCCGGCAATCTCTCGAGCAAGTACGATGTGCTCGTGTTCCACGGTGGCGCCATTCCGTCGGCGAATCCGGACCAACAGGGCGGCTTCGGCGGCCGTGGCGGTCGGAACGTCGATCCCTCGACGATTCCCGCGGAGTTCCGCGGATGGCTTGGCCGCCTAACGGCGGACAAGAGCATCCCGCACCTCAAGAAGTTCCTCGAGGATGGCGGCACAGTCATCACGATCGGCAGCTCCACAGACCTGGCGTACCATCTCGGTCTTCCTGTCTCGAATCACCTCGTGGAGAAGACGCCTACGGGGGAGACGGAAGAGCTACCGCGTGAGAAGTTCTACGTGCCGGGCTCGGTGATGCGGGTGGCGGTGGACAACACGTCGCCGGTCGCTGCCGGGATGCCGTCGAGTGTGGATGTATTCTTCGATGAGAGCCCGGTGTTCCGGCTGCAGCCGGATGCGATCGCGAAGGGCGTACGGCCAGTGGCGTGGTTCGACTCGCCGCACTCGCTGCGCAGCGGCTGGGCGTGGGGGCAGAGCTACCTCGACGGCGGCGTCACCGTCGCCGAGGCGACGGTCGGAAAGGGCAAGCTCTATCTCTTTGGGCCGGAGATCAATTTCCGCGGGCAGTCCCACGGCACGTTCAAGTTCCTCTTCAACGGGATCTACGCCGGCTCCGCGGCGGATCGTGGCCGGTCGGACGACCGGGTCGTGCAGGATCAGTAAACCGGATGTAGACATTCGCCGGCGACGAGGGGCATCTTTGCCCCCCGGTCAGTGAATGAGTGTGTGCGGCGGGCACGCTTGCTCGCGCGTGGACGGCCCTCTTTCAGGAGCCGGAATCCAAGTAGTGAGTAGCCAGTACTGAGTCGGCCAGTAAACAGTGAACGACTGTTATACTGGCTACTCATGACGGGCTACCCATTACTTGGATTCCTCGTCCCGAGAGAGGGCTCCCCACCCGAGTCGGACGTCGATCCGCACCGGAAGCTACTGACTCGCCATCCTGCCGCGTGACCAGGACCTCCATCGGGGGCCCTCGACCAGGAAGCCGAGGATTCCTCGCCTGACGGCTCGGAACAACAACCATCGATAACAACAACCTCCCTTGAACCTCATCATGAACCGTTCTCTGTCAGGCGCCGCGCTACTCGTAGCCGTCGCGGCATCCGCATCGCCCGCGCAGACCTACACGACCAGCAATCCCGTCATCCGGCAGATCTGGACCGAGGGAATGGACGCCTCGCAGACCTACCGTCTCTCGCAGGTGTTGAGCGATTCGATCGGTCCGCGTCTCACCGGGACGCCGGGGATCAAGCGCGGTAACGATTGGCTCGTCGCGACCTACAAGAGCTGGGGCGTGGACGCGAAGAACGAGGAGTACGGGAAGTGGAAGGGGTGGCGGCGCGGGACCACGCACATCGACCTCATGACGCCTCGCGTCCGCTCGCTCGAGGGGACGTTGCTCGCGTGGAGTGCGGGCACCGGTGGGCGAGACGTGACGGCAGGCACGATCATTCTTCCCGAGGTGCGGGACAGTACGGAGCTCGTAAAGTGGCTTCCACAGGCTCGCGGGAAGTTCGTGCTCGTCTCGATGGCGCAACCGACCTGCCGCCCTGACGACAACTGGCGGGAGTTCGCCGACTCGGCATCGTTTGCGCGCATGCGCGCGTCCCGTGATTCCGCGACGCGCCGCTGGAACGCGCGCATCGAGGCCACGGGGTACAACCTCGGGCTCGGGACCGGGACGTTAGGCAGGCGGCTCCAGGAGGGCGGCGCGGCGGGCGTCATTGCGTCCCGCTGGTCGAACGGCTGGGGCGTGAACAAAGTCTTCGACTCGCGCACCGATCGCGTGCCGTCCCTCGATCTGAGCTGCGAGGATTACGGCCTGGTCTACCGCCTCACCGAGAACAACCAGGGGCCCACGCTTCGTGTGCGCGCCGATGCGGAGTTCCTCGGCGACGTCCCCGTGTACAACACCGTCGCGACCATTCGCGGCTCCGAGAAGCCTGACGAGTACGTGATGCTCTCCGCGCACTTCGACTCGTGGGACGCCGGCTCCGGCACGACGGACAACGCCACGGGCACGATCGTGATGCTCGAAGCGCTGCGCATTCTCAAGAAAGTGTATCCGAACCCGAAGCGCACGATCGTCGTGGGGCACTGGAGCGGAGAAGAGCAGGGACTCAACGGCTCGCGCGCGTTCGCCAAGGACCACCCTGAGATCGTGAAGGGGCTTCAGGCGCTGTTCAACCAGGACAACGGGACGGGTCGCATCGTGAACCTGTCGAGCTCCGGGTTCACCACCGCGGGCGGGAGCCTCGCACGGTGGATGGCGAACGTGCCGACCGAGATCGCCCGAAACGTCAATCTCAGCTTCCCGGGATCGCCGGCGGGCGGGGGATCCGATCACGCGGCCTTCGTGTGTTACGGCGCACCTGGTTTCAGCCTTGGCGCGACGAGCTGGGCCTACGGCACGTACACGTGGCACACCAACCGCGACACGTTCGACAAGATCGTGTTCGACGACCTCCGGAACAACGCGACGCTCACCGCCATGCTCGCGTACCTCGCGAGCGAGGACCCCGAGCGTGTCTCACGCGATCAGCGCGTGTTCGAGCGCGGCCCGAACGCGCGGGCGACGGGCGGCTTCGGGGGCGGCGGACCGCAGCAGTGGCCCAGCTGCACCGAGCCGCTCCGCGACTACTCGCAGTATCGGCGTTAGGCAGGGTCCTTGAGCGACGGCGTCCCATTCCTCAATCTCGCCGAGATCGAGGCGGCGGCGCGGGAACGGCTCACCGCGCTGGCATACGAGTACTACGTGGGCGGTGCGAACGACGAGGTCACGGTGCGCGAGAACCGCTCCGCATTCGAGCGGCTCGCGCTCCGCTACCGCGTCCTCGTGGACGTCAGTCGTCGGTCGACGCAAACGAGCGTGCTCGGGCAGTCGATCGAACTGCCTGTCCTTCTGGCGCCAACAGCGTTCCATCGGCTCGCGTGCGATGAAGGCGAAATCGCCGCGGCGCGGGCGGCGTCTGCCGCTGGCACGGTCATGATTCTCAGCACGGCGTCGACCTGCACCATCGAGGACGTCGGCGCCGTTCCCGGGCCCAAGTGGTTTCAGCTGTACGTCTACAGTGATCGCTCGCTGACGGAGGCGTTGATCGCGCGGGCCGAGGCGGCCGGCATGACCGCGATCGTTCTGACGGTCGACGCTCCCATCCTCGGGCGGCGTGAACGCGACCTCCGGAACCGGTTTCATCTCCCAGACGGCGTGCGACTCGCGAACGTGCCTTCATCGGGCAGCGTCCCGATCCCCACCGGGCACGGCGAGTCGGGGCTCGCGATCCACTTCGCGAGTGGAATCGACGCGAGCCTCACCTGGCGCGACGTCGAGTGGCTTCGGAGCCGCACGCGCCTGCCGGTCCTCATCAAAGGGATCGTCCGTGGGGATGACGCGGCTCGGGCGGTCGAACACGGCGCCGCGGGGATCATCGTCTCGAATCACGGCGGCCGGCAGCTCGACACGGCGATCCCTACGGTCCGTGCGCTGCCCGAGGTGGTTGACGCCGTTGCAGGTCGTGGGGAAGTGCTGCTCGACGGCGGGGTGCGCCGAGGCACCGACGTCATCAAGGCCATCGCGCTCGGTGCGCGCGCGGTACTCGTAGGCCGACCGGTCGTGTGGGGGCTCGCGGCCGGCGGCGAAGGGGGCGTCCGACGAGTACTCGATCTACTGAAGGCCGAGATCGATTTGGCGATGGCCCTGTGCGGTTGCCCGACCGTCGCTGACATTTCGCGGGATCTCGTCGCGTAACTCCTGCCACCACCTCGGCCATACGGCCGTTCGCCGCGTGACCCTTGCGCTGTTTTGGTGCCGGGGCCTACGTACCACTTTCCGTAAGCCAGAGAGAATCATGCGCTTGATTCGTATCCCGGCCGTTGCAGCGCTCGTGCTGGCCGCCGCCTGCGACCTCAGCACGAGTCCCAACGTCCCCGACCCCATCGACCCCGCCGACGACACGTACGCGACGGCCCTGGGCGTGGACCTCAGCACGATGACCAAGCTGCCCAGCGGGCTGTATTACAAGGACCTGGCGATGGGGTCGGGCACGGGCGCTGCTGCGGTCAATGACTCGGTCAAGGTGCATTTCACGTTGTGGCTAACGAACGGCACGAAGGTCGATTCCAGCATCGATGGCGGGAGCCCGATCGAGTTCAAGATCGGCGATCCGACGATCATCCCCGGGTTCTCGGAAGGCTTTCTCGGAATGCTTCCGGGCGGTCGTCGTCAGCTCGTCATTCCGACGCACCTCGCGTGGGGTCAGGGAGGGAGTCGCGTTGCCGGCAAGCCGCCTATCCCGCCGAACGCGAACGTCGTCTTCGAGATCGAGTTCATCGAGCGGTTGACTGGCGGCCAATGATCGGGGCATGACCGGGCGCGATCGGTCCGCCGACGCGCCCCTCTGGTCGCCCAGCCCCGAGCGCGCGGCTGCCACCAACCTCGCTCGATTCGTCGCCGCGGCGCGCGACGTCGGATACGATCCCCCGCCCACACGAGATGCCATCGACTACGCATCACTCCATGCGTGGTCCGTAGCCCACCCGGATCGTTTCTGGGAGACCGTGTGGCGCTTCTGCGGCGTTGTGGCAGAGCCACGCGCTGACGGCTCCTTCTGGTCCGAGGTTGTCCATGGCCTCGACCGGATGGCGCCGCCCGATCCGGAGCTCGGGCCGCGCTGGTTCCTGGGCGCTCGCCTCAACTTCGCCGAGAGCCTGCTCCGGTTTCGCGACGACCATCCGGCACTGATCGCCCGCAACGAACGCGGACGGGGGCGAGTCCTGACATACGCCGAGCTCGCCCACGAGGTCGAGTCGGTGGCGGAGGCGCTGCGCGCATCCGGCGTAGCGGCGGGTGATCGCGTCGCAGGGTACCTGCCGAACATTCCGGAAACAGTCATCGCGATGCTCGCGACGGCGAGCCTCGGCGCCGTGTGGTCGTCGTGCTCTCCGGATTTCGGCGTCAAAGGGGTGCTCGACCGGTTCGGTCAGATTGCGCCGAAAGTGTTGTTCTGCGCCGACGGGTATCGCTACGCGGGCAAGGAGATCGACACGCTCGCGCGGGTACGCGAGGTCGCCGGGCAGATCCCGAGCATCGAGCGCGTGGTGGTGGTGCGGTATCTACGCGACGACGGGCAACTCGACGACTTCACGGCGTGGGGCGAGTTCTCGCGGACCGGGCTGGTGCCCGGCGAAGCCGGGCCGGGGGAGCCGGGAACCGGGACTGCTTTCCGCGCGGCCGATTCCCGATTCCCCGTTTTTCCGTTCGACCATCCGCTCTACATCATGTACTCGTCAGGCACCACCGGGCTGCCGAAGTGCATGGTCCATGGCGCGGGCGGTACGCTCCTGCAGCACCTGAAGGAGCTCGTGCTCCACACCGACCTGCGGCGCGAGGATCGCATCTTCTACTTCACCACCTGCGGGTGGATGATGTGGAACTGGCTCGTGAGCTCGCTCGCGGTGGGGGCGACCGTCGTGCTCTACGATGGCGCGCCCCTCGCGCCGCATGCGGCGAGCCTGTGGGACATGGCGAGCGAAGAGCGCGTCACCGTCTTCGGCACGAGCGCCAAGTATCTCGCCCTCGTGGAGAAGGAAGGCGTGGTGCCGGCCCGGACCCACGATCTCTCCAGCCTGCGCGCGATTCTCTCCACAGGGAGCCCGCTTGCCCCGCCGAGCTTCGACTACGTCTACCATGGCGTGAAGCGTGACGTGCAGCTCAGCAGTATCAGCGGCGGGACGGACATCATCTCCTGTTTCGCGTTAGGCAACCCGGCGGGCCCGGTCTGGCGGGGCGAGCTGCAGGCCATCGGACTCGGAATGCGGGTCGATGTATTCGATGAGTCCGGCCAGCCCGTGCGCGGCGCACCGGGAGAGCTCGTGTGCACGATGCCTTTTCCGAGCATGCCGGTCGCGTTCTGGAACGACCCGGACGGCGCGAAGTATCATGCCGCGTACTTCGACCATTACGCCGGTGTGTGGCGTCACGGGGACTGGGCCCAGCTCACGGAACACGGTGGCGTGATCATCACCGGCCGGAGCGACGCCACGCTCAACCCGGGCGGTGTGCGCATCGGGACGGCGGAGATCTATCGCCAAGTCGAGCAGCTACCCGACGTGATCGAGAGCCTCGTCGTCGGTCAGGACGTCGTGTCGAACGGGACACCGGATACGCGCGTCGTGCTGTTCGTGCGGCTGCGGCCTAACGTGACGCTGGACGATGCCCTGCGCGAGCGGATCCGCCGCCAGATCAGGGACGGCGCGAGCCCGCACCACGTACCGAAGGTGATCGTCGCGGTAACGGACATTCCACGCACGATCAGTGGGAAGATCACGGAGCTGGCGGTGCGAGACGTCATCCACGGCCGTCCGGTGAAGAACACGGATGCCATGGCCAACCCGCAGGCGCTGGAGCTCTTTCGAGATCTCCCGGAGCTGCGCGTCTAGCCGCGCCCGAGACGCTTCTTCGGATCCGTCGGTTCGGACGTGGCGAGCGAGTCGGCGATTTGGTCGCCGATCTGACGCGCCAGGTCCTTGAGCTTGTCGCGACGGCTCTCTGTCACACGCCGCAACGCGAAGCGCGCGGTCCCGAACATCGTAGCGATCCATCCGACCCATACCCCCAGCCCGAGCAGTGGCTCATCCGCTCTCCCGGCGACGATGCCCATCAGCGCTCCCCCGACGCCACCGCCCGCGCCACCAACGAGCCCGCCGAATAGCCCGCCCGCCAGGTTGCCGAGCTGCTCGTCGACCCGCACCGTCGTCCGTCCGTTTCTCGGCATGACGGAGATCTGCATCTTGCGATTCTGATTGGTCACCGACCAGGAAAAGGTCCGGCCCACGGAACCGATCTGCCCGACTTCGCCAACCTCACGACGGATGATGTCGAGTACGAGGTCGTAGTCGCGCTCCGGCATCTCGCCTTCGATCGTCGCGTCCACGAGAATACGGATCGGGGTGCCGAGGAAGATGTTCGCCTTCTGTTTCGGACCATCACTCACCACGACCGCGGGGGCTGGGCCGCGGTGCACGTGGACCGGAACGTCGGACTTCGCGGCAACGTCCTGCGCGCCAACCAGCCCGTGCTCCGCGAGCGCTCGCTCGACGAGCGGCTCCGGGATGCCAGCGTCAACGGCCGACGCACGCACGTCTTCCAGTCGATAGGAGCTGGAGACGGAGAGAGGACGCGCGGGACGCTCGGCGAGCGCGGGCAAGGGCGGGGCAGGTAACGCACTCGTATGTGCCTGAAGCTCGGCCGCCCGCCGCCAGACCGATTGCGCTTGCGTTTCGGAGACGAGCTGGCGGGCATTCGCGCTTTGCGTGCGGTCCGCGAGCTCGGCGTCGTGCTGGGCGTTCACGAGCGCCTCTGCCAGCGCGCCACAGGTGTCGAACCGTTCGGACGGCGACTTGGCGAGGCATCGGTCCACGATTGCCGCCAACGCCGCGGGGACGTCAGGCGCGACATCGCGCACGCGAGGTGCCTCACGCGTCACGTGCGAAACGAGGATGGCGGACGGCGTGTCGCTATCGAACGGGAACCGGCCCGAGAACGCGAGGAACCCGACCACGCCGACTGCATAGACGTCGCTGCGTCCGTCGATTGCCTCCCCGCTGACCTGTTCCGGGCTCATGTAGTGGACCGTGCCTAACACCTGCCCGGTCGCGGTGAGCTGCTTCGTTTCGGCGAGCCGCGCGATCCCGAAGTCGGTGACGACGGCGCGTCCGGTGGCGCGGTCGATGAGGATGTTCTCCGCCTTCACGTCGCGGTGCACGACGCCGCGCGCGTGCGCGTAGCCGAGTGCCAGGGCGACGTCTCGCAGTTGCGCAACCGTCTCCGCGAATGGCGGCCGTCCCAGCGCGTGTATGCGCTGTGCGAGCGACTCGCCATCCACATACCCCATCACGAAGAACACCTGGCCGTCGATCTCGTCGGCGCGGTGAATCGGAACAATGTTCGGATGGGAGAGGTGCGCCGCCGTGCGGGCCTCGCGGAGGAAGCGCTCCCGGACGTCGGCGCTTCCGGCGAGGTGTGGGGGAAGCGTCTTGATCGCGACGAGACGGTCGAGCTTGAGATCGCGGGCGAGAAAGACGACTCCCATCCCGCCTCGGCCGATTTCCCGTTCGACGGCGTACTGCCCGGCGAGGGCGCTGGCAAGCGCCTGGAGTTCGGCGGTCATGTCGGGCTGTGCGAGGCCAGGGTGTGGTCCATGAGTGCGGGTGCGTCACGTGGCCAACCGTCGGGCACTACGACCCGAAGGCCCAAGATGTGTCTGAGCGAGCCGTGTCGCGAGAGCAACGCCGGACGCCGGGCGTCTCCGTGAGGCAATACCGGACGCGAGGAGGCAGCGCCGCCGTTAGATTTCGCACCGTTCGATACGACCTGACCTCCGCATTCTCGAGGACGTTGGAATGGCTACCCAGACACTGCCGACCACCGACACCGCGCACGATGCGTTTCCGATCAACGGGACCGACTACGTCGAGTTCTACGTGGGGAACGCGAAGCAGGCGAGCCACTTCTATCGTGCGGCGTTCGGATTCCAGCTCGTCGCGTATCGGGGGCCCGAGACGGGCGTCCGCGATCGCGCCAGCTACCTCATGCAGCAGGGGAAAATTCGCCTCGTGCTCACGACGGCGCTCGCCCCGGAGTCGCCGATTGCGGAGCACGTGCATCGCCACGGGGATGGCGTGAAGGACTACGCGCTCTGGGTCGATGACGCTCGCACGGCCTACGAAACGGCCGTGCAGCGCGGCGCCATCGCGAAGGCCGAGCCACGCGTCTATCGAGACGACGATGGCGAAGTGGTGATCGCCGCGATCGGCACGTACGGCGACACCATCCACTCGCTCGTCGAGCGCCGGAACTACCGCGGCCTCTTTCTCCCAGGTTTTCGACCCGTCCAGCCCCGCTTTCAGCCTCGCGAAGTGGGGCTGCAATACGTCGACCACTGCGTCGGCAACGTCGAGCTGGGGCAGATGAATCGGTGGGTCCAGTACTACGCCGATGTCATGGGGTTCAGAAACCTCATCACGTTCGATGACTCCGACATCAGCACCGAGTACTCGTCGCTCATGTCGAAGGTCATGGCGAATGGGAACGATCGTATCAAGTTCCCCATCAACGAGCCGGCATCGGGGAAGAAGAAATCACAGATCGAGGAATACCTCGACTTCTATCGCGGGCCGGGCGCGCAGCACCTCGCGCTCGCCACGGACGACATCATCGAGACCGTGACCGCGCTACGCGAGCGCGGTGTCGAGTTCCTGAAGGCCCCGACCACCTACTATCAGGAATTGCAGGGTCGGGTGGGGAAGATCGACGAGCCGATCGACGCGCTCGAGGAGCTTGGCATCCTCGTCGATCGCGACCCGGACGGGTATCTGCTGCAGATCTTCACGAAGCCCGTCGAGGATCGCCCGACGCTCTTCTACGAGATCATCCAGCGCAAGGGCGCGAAGAGCTTCGGGAAGGGGAACTTCAAGGCGCTGTTCGAGGCAATCGAGAAGGAGCAGGAACTCCGAGGGAACCTCTGATGCCGATCTACCACACGCTCGGCGCCGTTCCCAAGAAGCGGCACACTGTCTTCCGACGCCCCGACGGCGGGTTGTACGCCGAAGAGCTGATGGGGCACGAGGGGTTCGTGGGGACGTCGTCGCTCTTGTATCACACGTACCCGCCCACGACCGTGAAATCCGCGCGCAAGCTGCGCGAGGTGAAATGGGAGGCGGACAACGACACGTCGCTCCGCCACCGCCATTTCCTCACGGCGCGTGCGAAGAAGGGCGGGAGCCCGACGCTCGATCGCATCCCGCTGCTCTTCAACGCGGACATCGCGATGCTCTACGTAGAGCCCGACGAGATCGACGCGCACTTCTACCGGAACTCGCAGGCGGACGAAGTCGTGTACGTCGTGGAGGGGTCGGGGACGCTAGAAACCGTATTCGGTGACTTGCCCTATGTGCAAGGAGATTACGTAGTTATCCATCGCAATATCCTGCATCGCTGGAAGCTCGACACGACCCCTCCGAACAAGACAAAGCTGGTCATCTTCGAGTCGCGCGGACACGTGCGGTGGCCGAAGCGGTATCGCAACGAGTTCGGCCAGCTGCTCGAAGGGGCGCCGTACAGCGAGCGCGATATCCGCCGCCCCGGCGAGTTGAGGACGCACGACGAGAAGGGCGATTTTCGGCTGCTCGTGAAGCAGTATGATGCGATCAATGAGCTGATCCTCGATCACCACCCGTTCGATGTCGTCGGCTGGGATGGCTACTTCTACCCGTGGATCTTCAGCATCCACGACTTCGAGCCGATCGTCGGCCGCATCCATCAGCCTCCGCCGGTCCATCAGACATTCCAGGGTGACGGCTTCGTGATCTGCTCGTTCTGTCCGCGGCCGTACGACTTCGACCCGCAGGCGGTCCCGGCCCCCTACAACCACAGCAACGTGGACTCGGACGAGGTGCTGTTCTATGCGTCGAGCGAGTTCATGAGCCGGAAGGGGATCGAGTACGGCAGCGTCACACACCACCCCGACGGCTTACCGCACGGCCCGCATCCGGGCCGCGCGGAGGCGAGCATCGGCGCGAAGTACACAAACGAGCTCGCGGTGATGATGGACTCCTTCCGGCCGCTCAAAGTCGCGAAGCCGGCGCTGGCATTCGAGGATCCGAAGTACCACCAGAGCTGGGTGGAGCATCAGCACGAGACATTCAACCCGCCGACGAGTTGAGCGC
>DAINRQ010000123.1:0-18036 GCA_036741775.1 Gemmatimonadaceae bacterium
CCGTCATCGACGCCGACGGCACCTACCTCGGCAAGTACCGCAAGAACCACATCCCGCATTGCGCGCCGGGCTTCTGGGAGAAGTTCTACTTTCGCCCCGGCAACCTCGGCTATCCGGTCTTCAAGACTCGTTATGCGGACGTCGGCGTGTACATCTGCTACGACCGTCACTTCCCGGAAGGCGCCCGCGAGCTCGGGTTGAACGGCGCCGAGATCGTGTTCAACCCGTCGGCGACGGTTGCTGGGCTGTCGGAATATCTGTGGAAGCTCGAGCAGCCCGCACACGCGGTCGCGAACGCGTACTTCGTCGGCGCGATCAACCGGGTGGGCTACGAAGAACCGTGGCGGATCGGTGAATTCTACGGGCAGAGCTACTTCTGTGATCCGCGCGGGCAGTTCGTGGCGCAGGCATCGCGCGACAAGGACGAGCTCATCACGGCGGAGATCGACCTCGACAAGATTCGCGAGGTTCGCAATGTCTGGCAGTTCTATCGCGACCGCCGGCCGGAGACTTATGAAGGACTCGTCAAGCTGTAGGCAACGCCGCTAGGGAAGCCGCCGCCCGTACCAGTGCATGCCTGCCATCAGGATCGTCGCCCGCTGCGCCCTACCTGATCGATCCGGCGTGCCGAACCTAACGCGAATCGCATCCGGCTCGAGCTCGCCGGCGAATTCGCGGTCGCCCTGATACGCGAGCCTCGAGGTCGGACCCGGTGGCGGCCATTCGAGCCAGAGGTGGCCGTCACGTTCGGCAATCCGAACGTTCATTCCGTGGATGCCGACGTCATACGTCCCGACGTACCGCCGGCGTTCCTGCGCGGTCAGCGCGACGTCACGAACGGCGGGCCGCGGCAGGCGGAGAACGGTGCGGGCGATGGCCTGCTCCATTGCCTCGATCCAGAGGCCGCTCCGGTTCGTCAGGATCGCGATGGCGACGTCGTGATCAGGGTAGTACGAGAGCGTTCCGGTAAAGCCGGCCATCCGTCCGCCGTGTGACACGCGACCGTGCCTGTCATCGAGAGGCACGAGCGACAGCGCGAACCCGTAGTCGGGCGTAATGCCATCGCCGAGTCGCTCCGACGTCACCATGCGCTGGTAGGAGGCGCGCGTTACGACACGTCCGGTGGCCAGGGCGCGGGCCCATCGAGCGAGGTCCTCCGCGCTCGCGCAGAGTCCGCCGTCGCCGCGAATCCAGTTCATGTTCTCCGGTGGCGCCGGCATAATCCGCTCACCGTCGAGTACGTAGCCGCGGGCATGATGGCCGGCCGTCGGAAGCGGCGAGCAGTGATGCAGCGACGTGTAGCCGAGCGGCTCGAAGAACTCGTCGGCGAGTACGCGCTCGTACGGCTTTCCGGTAATCCGCTCGGCGATTGCCGCGAGGAGCGCGTAATTGGAGTTGCTGTACGACCACCGCGAGCCGGGCGCGAAGCCGAGCGGCTCGCGCTCTATGAGCGCCATCAGCTCCTCGTTCGGCCGGGTCGTGTCGGTGATCAGCTCGCCGTACCGCGGCAGCATGAACTCCTCGCGAATGCCAGATGTCTGGTGGAGGAGATGCCGGAGCCGGACCGAGTCTCCTTGCGGGCGGTACTCGGGGAGGTGGCGTGACACCGCGTCGTCGAGGCGGAGCATCCCTTTCTCGGCGAGCCGCATGACGGCCGCCGCGGTGAACTGCTTGCTGATCGAACCGAGTTGGTAGACGGTGCGTGGCGTCGCGGCGGTTCTCGTTTCGCGATTGGCGAGACCGTAGCCCTTCGCGATCAGCACGTCCGCACCGCGCGTCACGACGACCGACATGCCGGGGATCGACCACGACTGGAGTGCGGCCACCGCGATGGAGTCGGTGAAACCCTGCAGATCACGGTGCGTGGCGCTGGCTGCCTGTGCGCGTAGCGCGCCCGCGGTCGCGGTGTCGGCCCTCCACCGCGCGCGTATTTCGTCAATCACTGCCTGACGAATGTCGCGCTGTTCCCTAACGACTTCGAGCGCCGACTCGCCACGCTTGAGGAACTCGATCCCGACCTCGTTCCCGGTAATGAGGTAGTCGCTGATCGCTACTCGGTACCAGCGCGTGGGATCGACCGGCGCACCGCCCACCGTGTACCCGAGGGTGCTCGAGCCGTCCACCCCCGTGCGATGCAGGTAGCCCCCGCGCCCCGAGTTCCGCTCGCCCGCCGCGAGCATCCGTGCGAGCAGATCACCGCGCATGCGCACGGCCACGATGGGGCCGCCGAAGGGCAACATGCGAATCACGTCGTACTGCGTGATCGGTCCGGCCTGAATCACATCATCGATCCGGATCGACCCGCCGTTGAAGATCGAGATCTCCGCGTCGGGCACCTCGCGCCGCATCGCCGCGCCGATCAGGTCGGTGAGCTCGCTGCGCGTCGTTCGAACGACCGCCTCTCGGCCATCGAGCGCGATCGGCGTCGTCGCCACAAGCTCGCGCGGGCGGAAGCCGTCACGCTCGAAGCCGGCGAACGCGCTGTCCACCCATCGCGCCGCCTCACGAGCGACCAGGCTATCCTCCGCCATCCCGTCGACGATCGGCACGAGCCGCGACGACACCTCGGCGCGACGGCCCGCCGACGGCGGGCGGATGCTCACTACCTGCACCGACCGCACGTTCGCATCGCCCTTGAGCACCGGCGCGAAACGCGGGCCGCGACGCAACGTGTAGTTCTCGTGCTCGTGTCCGCCGAGGACGACGTCGACTTCGGGAGCCTCGGTGAGCAGACGCGCATCGTCGTCGACGCTGAGATGCGTCAGGGCGACGATCACATCCGCGGAATCGCGTAGCGCTCGTGCCTCACGCCGCGCGGTCTCGATCGGGTCCGCGACGCGCGTCCAGGATGGTCGATTCGCTCCGATGACGACGCCGAAGATGGCGACGCGAACGGATTCCCCACGCACCGGCACCTTCACGATGATGTGCGGTACTACCTTCGCGAACGGTTGCCCCGTGCTGTCGGTGACGTTCGCCGCGAGCAGCGTGAAGCGGCTCTCGCTCACACGAGCGAGGAATGCGTCGAGGCCCAGGTCGAACTCGTGATTACCGAGGACGGCGATGTCGAGTCCGACCGCGTTGAGCACGCTCACCATCTGCCGGCCGTTCAACCGCTGGCCGCCGACGCGTGCGGTGCCCAGCGCCGATGGCGAGATGAAGTCACCGCCCAAGGTCGTGATGAGCGACGGGAAGGAGTCTCGAAGGGCGCGGCGAAGCGCGGCGACTCGCGCGAGTCCGCCGCTCTTGCCCCCTTCTACCGGGGTGATCTCGTAGACGTCATTGAAGTGAAGGAAGTGGACGCTGGCTGCGTCGGCACCGGCGGTGGCAGGCGTCACCGCGATGCGCGGGGGCGTGGGAGTGCAGGCCAGCGTGACCGCGATGACGGCAGCGGTGACGAATCGACCGAACGACTGAGCGCGCAAGCAGTGCCTCGGGTGGATGCTCCTCGGGTTCTACGTCATCGCACGCGCGCGGGCAAGCGCGCGTTGACGAAACCGCAACCGTGCCATAGACTCCACGGCCAGGGAGTCGCGTCCCGATGGGTTCGCCGGAGTGCCGGCGGCATCGGTGACGCGACTTTCGCGCATCCGTACCCGGCTCCGGCGGTGCCAATGCTGCTGACCATCACGACCACACACGATCCTGCTACCGACCTCGGCTTCCTTCTGGCGAAGCATCCGGGACGAGTGCAGTCGTTCGAGCAGTCCTTCGGGAATGCGCACGTGTTCTACCCGGAGGCGTCGCCGGAACGGACGACCGTCGCGCTGCTGCTTGATGTCGACCCGGTCGCGCTCGTACGGACGCGACGTGGGCCCGCCGGAGAGGGCGGGGCGCTCGACCAGTACGTGAACGATCGGCCGTACGTGGGCTCGTCGTTTCTCAGTGTCGCCATCGCCCAGGTCTTTCGGTCGGCGCTCCAGGGGAAGAGCCGCGAGCGACCGGAGCTTGCCGATACGCCGATCCCGCTCGTGGCGCGACTTCCCGTGCTCCCATGTCGCGGGGGCGAATCGTTCCTGCGCTCGCTGCTCGCGCCGCTCGGGTACGAGGTCGAGGCGTCGGCCGTCCCGCTCGCCTTACCGGGCGATGTGCTGCCCAACGCTGAAAATGAACGCAGCCCGTATTTCGACGTGACCCTGCGGGCGACGACGACGCTGCAGGCGCTGCTCTCGCACATCTACGTCCTCGTTCCCGTGCTCGACGACCAGAAACACTACTGGGTGAGCCAGGACGAGGTGGACAAGCTGCTTCGCGCGGGCGAAGGGTGGCTGGGGACGCATCCCGAGCGCGACGTCATCGCGCGCCGATACCTCAGGCGCCGGACGAACCTCGTGCGCGACGCCATTGCCCGACTGACATCGGAGGACGATCCGGCCGCGGACGAGAGCGAGCCGAAGGCCGACGCGGAAGAGGCGGTGGTGGAGCGGACGGTGTCGCTCAACGAGCAGCGGCTCGCGACAGTGCTCGCCGTTCTGCGCGGGTCCGGCGCGCGTCGTGTCGTGGACCTGGGCTGCGGCGAGGGCCGCCTCCTGCGCCTGTTGCTGGACGACCGACAGTTCGAGGAGATCGTCGGCGTGGACGTGTCGTACCGGGCGCTCGAGGTCGCGTCGAACCGGCTGCGTCTGGACCGCATGCCCGAGCGCCAGCGGGAGCGCGTCCGCTTACTGCACGGCTCGCTCATGTACCGCGACTCGCGGCTCACCGGCTTCGACGCCGCGGCGGTAGTCGAGGTGGTGGAGCATCTCGATCCGCCGCGGCTGGCGGCGTTCGAGCGGGTGTTGTTCGAGTTCGCCCGGCCCGGCACGCTCGTGCTCACGACGCCTAACGCGGAGTACAACGTGCGCTGGCCCTCGCTGCCGGCCGGCCGATTCCGGCATCGTGATCACCGGTTCGAGTGGACTCGGCCGGAGTTCGTGGCGTGGGCGGACGCGGTTGCCGGTCGGTTCGGGTATGCCACGCGGTTCGTGCCGGTGGGGCCCGAGGATCCCGAGGTCGGTCCGCCGACCCAGATGTGCGTGTTCACTCGGCGCGACGTCAGCCTGCCGTCGGGCACCGACGCGGCGAGCGCGATCTCGGACCAGCCGGTCGGGGTGGCCGAATGAAGCTGTCGATCCCCGAGCTCTCGCTCGTCGTGCTGATCGGCACGTCGGGGAGCGGCAAGTCCACGTTCGCGCGGCGACACTTCAAGCCGACGGAAGTGTTGTCGTCGGACTACTTCCGCGGCCTCGTGTCGGACGACGAGAACGATCAGACAGTATCGACGCCGGCGTTCGAGGCGCTTCACTTCGTCGCCGCGAAGCGGCTGCAACTCGGCCGCCTGGTCGTGGTCGATGCCACGAACGTGCAGGAGGCGGCCCGCAAACCGCTCGTCGAGCTCGCGCGTCGGTATCACGTAATTCCGGTCGCGATCGTCATCGACGTACCCGAGCGGCTCGCGCACGAGCGGAATCGTACGCGCGCCGATCGAGACTTCGGGCCGCATGTCATTCGCCAGCAGCACTCTCAGCTCCGGCGCTCGCTCAGGAACCTTCAGCGCGAGGGGTTCCGGCACGTCCACGTGCTGCGGTCGGAGGCAGAGGCCGACGCGGTCGAGTTGGTGCGCGAGCCCCTGTGGAACAACCGCCGGTGGGATCACGGGCCGTTCGACATCATCGGTGACGTCCATGGCTGCGCTGATGAGCTCGAAGACCTGCTCGATCAGCTGGGGTACGTCCTCGGGGGTGACGTGGCAGCGCGGCGCCACCCCGAAGGCCGGCGCGCGATCTTCCTTGGCGACCTCGTGGACCGCGGACCGCGCGTCCCGGACGTTCTAAACATTGTCATGGGGATGGTGGAGAGCAGCGCCGCGTTATGCGTCCCCGGGAACCACGACATCAAGCTCATGCGCAAGTTGCGCGGCCGGGACGTGCAGATCACGCACGGGCTCGCGGAGTCACTCGCGCAGCTCGAGAGCGAGACGCCCGAGTTTCGCGCGCGTGTCGAGCGGTTCATCGACGACCTGGTGAGCCACTATGTGCTCGATGACGGAAGGCTCGTCGTCGCGCACGCTGGACTGAAGGAGGAGCTACAGGGGCGCGGATCCGGGACCGTGCGCGACTTCGCGCTTTACGGCGAAACGACCGGCGAGACCGACGAGTTCGGCCTCCCGGTGCGCTACAACTGGGCTGCCGAGTATCGCGGCAAGGCGGCGGTGGTGTATGGCCACACGCCGGTGCCCGAACCCGAGTGGGTGAACGGCACGATCAACATCGATACGGGGTGCGTGTTCGGCGGGCGGCTCACGGCCCTCCGGTGGCCGGAGCGCGAGCTGGTCTCGGTGGCGGCGCGTCGAACGTACGCCGAGCCCGCGCGTCCATTCGTGACGGCACCGAACGAGGATGCCCTCAGCGCACAGCAGGCGCTGGACGACGTGCTCGACCTCGCGGACGTCCAGGGGAAGCGAATCGTGCACACTCGGCTGCATCGTACGGTCACCGTGCGCGAGGAGAACGCGACGGCGGCGCTCGAGGTGATGAGCCGGTTCGCGGTGAACCCGAAGTGGCTCATCTATCTGCCGCCCACGATGTCTCCGTCCGAGACGACGGCGCGCGAGGGACTCCTCGAGCATCCGGCGGAGGCGTTCGCGTACTTCCGGTCGCAGGGCATCCCGGAGGTGGTGTGCCAGGAGAAACACATGGGATCTCGCGCCGTCGCGATCGTGTGTCGCGACGCCTCGGTCGCGCGCCGGCGTTTCGGGATCATCGAGGACGGCGCTGGCATCGTCTACACGCGCACAGGCCGGCGCTTCTTCGATGACTCAGGAATCGAGGATGCGCTGCTCGGCATCGTGCGCGACGCGCTCGACCGAACGGGCTTCTGGGATGCGCACGGAACGGACTGGGTGTGTCTGGACTGTGAGCTCATGCCGTGGTCGGCGAAGGCGCAGGAGCTCATCCGGCGGCAGTACGCCTCTGTTGGCGCGGCGGCGTCTACCGCGTTAGGCGAGACCCTGGCGGCGCTCGACGCGGCGACCGCCCGCGGGGTCGACGTGTCGGGGTTGGCGGCTGCTTATGCCGAGCGAGCGGCGCTCGCGGAGCGGTATGTGGCGGCGTACGCGCGCTATTGCTGGCCGGTCGCATCGGTGAACGACCTGCGGCTCGCGCCGTTCCATGTGATGGCGACCGAGGGGACCGTGCATATGGATAAGGACCACGCGTGGCACATGCGTACCCTGGGCGAACTGACGGCGGCCGGTGGCCCGGTGCTGTTCACGACCCAGCACCGGCTCGTGAACGTGACGGACCTCGAGAGCGAAGCAGCCGCAATCGCGTGGTGGGAGGAGATGACCGCCGCCGGCGGGGAGGGAATGGTCGTGAAGCCGCTCCCGTTCGTGGCGAAGGGAAGTCGCGGCCTGGTGCAGCCCGCCGTGAAGTGCCGCGGGCGCGAGTACCTCCGGATCATTTACGGACCGGAGTACACCCTCCCCGCAAACCTGATGCGTCTCCGGCAGCGCGGGCTTCACGCGAAGCGGTCGCTCGCGTTGCGCGAGTTCGCCCTCGGTGTCGAGGCACTGGAGCGGTTCGTCCGGCGCGAGCCGCTGCGACGAGTTCACGAGTGCGTCTTCGGCGTCCTTGCGCTCGAGAGCGAACCCGTCGACCCGAGGCTCTGAGCCGGCCCTGACGCGCTATCGAATCGCCGGCGCCTTCTCGATCACATAATCCTCGATGACGAGCGCGTCGAGGCCACTCGTGAAGAACATGCCGAGCGCATCTTCGACAGAGTGGACGATCGGCTTCCCCATCACGTTGAGACTCGTGTTCAGCACGATCGGCACGCCCGTGTGTCGGGCGAACGCCGCGATGAGGTCGTAGTAGCGAGCGTTCCAGTCACGTCGCACCGACTGCACGCGCCCTGTGCCGTCCGCGTGGACCACCGCGGGCACGCGGTCGCGCACTTCGGGGCGGAAGTGGAGCGTCCGCTCCATGTACCGCGCTGGTTGGTAGCACTCGAACCAATCGGCGCCGTGCTCGTCGAGGATCGATGGCGCGAATGGACGGAACTCCTCCCGGAACTTCACGCGCGCGTTGATGCGGTCCTTCATGTCCGCGGGACGCGGGTCGGCAAGGACGCACCGGTTCCCGAGGGCGCGCGGCCCGAACTCCGCGCGGCCCTGGACCCACCCGATGATACGCCCGTCGGCGAGCAAGGCGGCCGCGCGCTCATGCACGTCGTCGGGGGCGTGCGTGATCCGGGGGAGACCGCCCAGCTCCACCATGTGACGGATGGCGAGCTTCGACATGCGGGATCCGAGATAGGGCGTGCCATTCGTCAGGCACGGGGATGTCCCGGGGTGATCCTCGTGGAACGCCAGCAGCGCAGCGCCGAGTGCCGTGCCGTCATCGGCGGGCGCGGACGGGACGTGGAGGCGACGGAACGGCGTGCGCTCGATGATGCGCCCGTTGTACGACGAGTTGAGCGCGCATCCACCAGCGAGTGCGAGGTGGTCCGAATCGAGTCGTGCGTGCACCTCGGTCAGCAGGGCGGTCATGGTCTCTTCGAACACGAACTGGCCGGTGCAGGCGAGGTCGGCGGCCGCGAGCGGCGACTCGGAGGCGGATCGCATCGTCGCGCGGAGCGCTCGCAGCCGCTCCGCCTCTTCGGGCGGATCGCAGCCCGGCACCACGGCGACGCCGCGCGTGGCGATCAGAGGCCGGAGCTGATCGTACAGGTCCTCGCGAAAACTTCCGTACGCCGCGAGCCCCATCACTTTCCACTCCTCGCCTTTCACCGGGTCGAAGCCGCAGAGGGCGCACAGGCGAGCGTAGAAGAAGCCCAGGCTTGCCGTGGCGGGCTTGCCGAGGATCTCGCCGCTCTCGTTCACGGGCGGCTGCAGCGCCCCGTCGCGGAACCGATAGACGCTCGACGATCCCTGCTCGCCGAAGGCATCGACGATGGCGACGGCACACTCATCGAACGGACTCGTGTACGCGGCGGCGGCGGCGTGTGTCAGGTGGTGGTCGAAGTGGCGAAGCGTGACACGGTTCGGGATCTGGAGTGTCGTGGCGAGGTTGAGACCGGCCTGGCTCACGCTGTTGTGGAGCGCGATCGCGAGCGGCCCGGCCTCCGGGAACGGCCAGCCCCAGTCGCCGGCGTGTCGCAGCGGCGATCCGTCCGCGACGCGTGCCGCCATCGCCAGCCAGTCGAGTCGAGCGAGGTGTGGTGTGCTCCAGTTGACCGCGGCAACGATTTCCGCGTCGGGCGGACAGTGCTCGCGGATGAGGTCCGGGACGCGAATGAAGTCGTCAGGCGGACAGTTGTAGGCGCGTTTGTGCCCGAGCCAGCGTTCCGCCCCCTCCGCGAAAACGGCGCGCCCCTCGGCGTCGACGATGGCGATCGCGGGATCGTGCATCGTCGCCGCGAGGCCGACGTACCACCGAGGGGCGCCCGTCCGCACTGCCGTGCTGTTCTACCGGATGGACTGCATCCGGGCGTTGACTGCCTCCTGGAGCTGTTTCATCTGGGTGAGTTGAGCTTCGAGCACGACGCGCTGGGACTCGATGATCCGCCCCACGAACTGAAGCGACTCCTTGTCTGTGAGCCTGGAGAGGCCGATGAAGTCTTCCGGGTTGGGGGTCGTCACAAGATACCTCCTGCTGCGGGGTGGAAACCGGGCCGGTCGGCCCGAGAAACGTCAGCGTTAGGCGGCATGGCCACGGCGATGCACGCGGTCGGCGTGACGAGCGAGCGGCGGAGCGTGCCGCCGGTGTCGCGGAGGTGCGCGCCGGGAAAGACCACGACCTGCTCGAGGCTCGTCATCCCTTCCACGCGTGCGCCGCGGCCCACGACCGCGTAGTCGAGGCGCAGTCCCTCGTCGACGTGCGCTTCATCATCGATGAGCGACACGCGTCCCGCGCGGGCCAGCCAGTCCAGATTGCAGGCGAGCACGTCTTCCGGCCGGGTGAGATTCGCGTCGCGCGCGATGATCTCCTCACCGTAGAGCGCGTGGCCTGCCTCGAGATGACACGCGAGCGACACGGTCAGCTCGTATTCGTCGCGCAGGGCGGTGCGAGGTGTGCGGCCGATGGCATCGAAGAAATCGGGTTGCAGCGCGTAGAACCCGCAGCCCTTGGCGTCGGTGGCGGGTCGGACCGGCTTCTCCGTGATCGCGAGCACGCGCCCGGAGTCGTCGAGCTCCACGGCGCAGGCCTCGCGCACGAGCCGCGGGTCGGCCTCCCGCTTGACCGCGATCGCCGACGCGCCAGCCGCCAGCCGCCACAGCATCCGCTCCGGCTCGGACGCGACGAAGTAGTAGTCGCCTAACAAGAGAATGAACGGCCCGCGAATGCGCCCGCGCGCGCGCCCGAGCGCATGCGCGCTGCCGAGCCGCGGGCCCTGATCGATGAACTCGACGCGCACGCCGTACGCGCTCCCCTCACCGATCGCGCGAGCAAAATCGTCGGCGCGATGGCCGACGACCACGCATACGTCCCTGATACCGAGACTCGCCAGCAAGCGCAGGTGATGCGCGATGACGGGATCGTTGCCGACGGGCAGCAGGGCTTTTGGATATTGCTCGCCCAGGGGGCCCATGCGACTGCCCTGGCCTCCGGCGAGAATCACACCCTGTACTTCGCCCGCATCCGGCATGCTCACGACATCCCCCGGCTACTCCGCCAGAGATTGTACAGCACTTCGGCACTGTCGGGCAACAGGCGAAGCGCATTGACGTACGACTCCTGACGCGCGCGCAACGCACCGCGCTCAGCCGGGTCGTACAGCAAACGGCGCAGCTGCTCGCGCGTCTCGTCCCCGCCGAACACCTCGAGCTCCCGAAAAGCCGCGGTTAGGCGGTTACTGCGATACAACCCGATCGCCTCGATGTCCTCCAGCGTGACGCTCGGATACACCGCGTACTGGTATACGGTACCCAGACGTACCCGCTCCATCGCGAGGATGATGTCGCGAACGCGCGCGTCCGTGACATCCATCAGATCGATCAACCGGTGGCTGTTCGTGAGCACTGCGCACGGCTGCAGCCCGCACACCGCCTTCCCCATGGAGATCGAGAGCTTGTTCTCGGTCAGCACGAGGTCCGCGCCGAACAGCAACGCCTCGAAGTCGGTGTGTGAGATTGGACCGAGGCTGATGATTCGAACGGCAGAGCCTGGCGACGTGTGCAGCAGCGCCCCGTCATTCACCGACACGATCACCACCGGACCGTCGAGGTCGGCGAAGTACACGTCGAGCAGATCCGGGAAGTACAGGTAGAACGGAAGATCCAACTGCGCCACGGCCTGCACCGCCCAGTTCGGTACCGAGTGGAAGACGAGCTTCTCACCGTCGCGAACCCCGTACTTCTGCCGCACCTCCTCACGGGACCCGTTGCGAGCGATGAGCGGAACGTCCCAGAACCGGAACGGTTCACCCGACCGCCCCGACACCGCGCCGGGATCGTGCATCGGGCAAGGAAGCATCACCCGCATGCGAGCGGGCAGCGACGGGATGTGATAGTACGCGAAGAACCCGAGGTGCGGCGGCCCCAGGAAAAAGCCACGCTCGCTCCCATCCTGGATGAAGCCGAAGTGGTCCATCGTCACGAGCAGAGCGTCAACCGACTCCAGGCTCTCGACCCATCCCGCCTCCAGCGCCAGCGGCACCGACCCGCGCGGGAAGAACATCAGCGGGTAGTCGGCGAACAGCACGACCTCGGGGCGGAACTCGGCGAGCACCCGCCGCCATTGCTCGTGGTTAGCGGCGCCGTCCATGCCTAACGCCCAAACGTGCTCCGGGAAGCGGCCCTCGATGAAACGGCGCGCGAACGGCGAGGCGAGAAAGCCGACCACATGACCACGATCATTCAGTCGCTCCGCCACGTGCAGGGCGGTGATGGTTTCGCCGGAGCCGTTCTCCACGGGCGCGACGATCAGGGTGCGCATCGGCTGTCCATGGGCGTGCTGAGCATACCCGCAACGACTTCGTAGGCGTCGGGGAGTGCCGCGACCCGCGCGATGTACTCGCGCTGCCGGCCGCTCAGGTCGGCCCGAGTTTCCGGGTCGGTCAGCGCTGCGGTGAGCTCGCGGTGCGTCGTCTCGCCACCGAACATCTCCACCCTAACGAATGTGCTCGTGACGGAGTTCTCGCGAAACAGCCCGAGCTCCGCGACATCGTCGGCGCTCCAGATGGGGAACGCCTCGAAGCGAAAGACCGCGCCAAGGCGCGCGTGCTCCATGGCGAGCACGAGCCGGCGCGTCTCCGCGTCGGCCGAGTCGAGGATCTCGGGCAGGCGCCGCGAGTTGTGCAGCAGCGCGACGGGAAGCGTGGCGCATGCCGCTCTGCCGATCGTGACCGACACCGCGTTCTCCGTGATGAGAAGATCGGCGGCCGCGAGCAGCCGCTCGTATTCGTCGGGCGGCAGCACACCCGAGTTCACGATCCGCATGTCGGTCGTCTCGGTCGCTGCCAGGAGCTCGCCATTGTTCACCGAGACGACCGTGACTGGTGCGCCGAGCCCGGTGAACCAGGACTGCAGCAGCTCCGATAGCGCGCGGTAATGCGGCAGGTTCCACCGCTTGGCGATGCGCCATGCCCAGTTAGGCGTGGTATGGACCACGAGCAACCCACCGTCTTTCTGACTCGCATTGCCGGTGCCCTCTCTTCGGGACTCGCCACCAGAGAGCGGGACGTCCCAGTAGCGGAATGGCGCGCCGCGACGACCGGCGATAGCTGTTGGTTCGTTCATCGGGCACGGAAGGAGCACGCGCATCCGTGCCGGGAGCTCCGGTGTGACTTCCGCGTGCATGCTGAGATGTGGTGGCCCGAACGGCACTCGCATGACGCGCTGCGCGTACCCCAGATGGTCGAGAGTAATCGGGAGTGCATCGATACTCTCGAGGCTCGAGACCCATCGTTCGTCGACGAGCGGCGTGATGCCGTTCGAGAAGAAGAGCAGTGGGTAGTCGGCGAACACGACCGCGTCGGGCTGCAAATCGCGGAGGGTGGCGTCCCAGAGCGCGTGGTTTTCCGTCCGATCGGACGTCAGCCGCGTGACGAGCGAGCCGAGCCGTGATTCGAGCAGCGCGGCTGTGAACGGCGACGCGAGTACGGCACACCTGCCGCCACGTCGTACGATGCGCTCGGCCATGTGGAGCGCCGTAACAGCTTCCCCCGCCGACAGCTCGCTCGGGGTGACGAACAGCACGCGGATCACGCCGCGTAAGAAATCAACCCGGGGTGGCGTTTCGCCAGCCCGGCCGACGCCCCGGTGCGGCCCACATCGCTCGCATGTTATCGTTCGTCTCGTGGGAACTCTTCCGTGCTTTCCCCCGCCTCGCACCTTCGCATTGGCAACCTGACGTGTCCGAAGACGCCCAAGCCTCCGCATTTGCTGAACTCGGTCTCGACCCGCGCATTACGGCCACGCTTGCCACGCTCGGGTACGAGGAACCCACGCCCATCCAGCGCGCGGCGATTCCCGTTCTCCTCGAGGGGCGCGACGTCCTCGGCCAGGCGGCGACGGGCACCGGGAAGACGGCGGCCTTCACTCTGCCCTTGATCCAGCGAGCCGCGCTGGGTGCGGGGGTGACCGGAGGCGTGGTCGAGGGCGCCGCGACCGATGACGGCGCTGACGACGCGGCCATGGATTTCGAGCGGCGAGGCCCCGCGGTCCTCATCCTCGTCCCCACGCGCGAGCTCGCGATGCAGGTCGGGGAGGCCGTCCACAAGTACGGGAAGGGGCTTGGCATGCGGGCTGTGCCCGTGTACGGTGGCCAGGACATCCGGCGCCAGCTACGCGCGCTGGAGCGCGGCGCCGACGTCGTGATCGCCACGCCGGGGCGCGCGCTCGATCATATCCGTCGCGGCACGCTCGCGTTAGGCAGCGTGCGCGCCGTGGTGCTCGACGAAGCCGACGAGATGCTCGACATGGGCTTCGCCGAAGACCTCGAGGCCATCCTCATCGAGGCGCCCGCATCACGACAGACGGCGCTGTTCTCCGCGACGCTGCCGCCGCGTATCCGCGACCTCGCGGAACGTCACCTCAACGACCCGGTCCGCGTGTCGATCCCCGGCGACCGAGGGACCGCCGGGACGATTCCGCGCGTCAGGCAAACCGGGTACATCGTCGCGCGCGCTCACAAGGTGGCCGCTTTGGGACGCGTGCTGGACGTCGAGTCGCCGGCCCTCGCGTTCGTATTCTGCCGCACGCGCACCGAGGTGGACGAGCTCACCGAGACGCTCACCGGTCGCGGCTATCGCGCCGAGGCGTTGCACGGCGGGATGTCGCAGGAGCAGCGCGACCGCGTCATGCGCCGGGTGCGCAGTGGCGCGACCGACCTCCTGGTCGCCACGGATGTCGCCGCGCGCGGACTCGACGTCGAACACGTGTCGCACGTCGTGAACTACGACGTGCCGTCAGCGCCCGAAGCGTACATCCATCGCATCGGGCGGACAGGTCGCGCGGGGCGCGAAGGCGTCGCGATCACGCTCGTCGAGCCACGCGAGCATCGACTCCTGCGCAACATCGAGCACATCACGAAGCAGAAGATCGAGATCGCGACCGTCCCGACTGTCGCCGATCTCCGCGCGCGCCGGCTGGAGCTGACGCGTGCGTCCCTCGAGGAGGCGTTGCTCGAGGGGGAGGACGCGCTCGAGACGTATCGCGTGGTCGTGAACGCGCTCGCCGCGGAGTATGACGTCGTGGATATCGCCGCGGCGGCGGTGAAGCTCGCCGACGAGGGCCGGAACGGAGACGGTGCGCCGGAGCAGGAGATCCCGGCCGTGCAGCTCCGCGAGCGGTCGCGCGAGGGGCGCGAGGGCAGGGAGGGGCGCGGGTCTCGCTTCGAGCGTCCGCCGCGCGGTGGACGCGAGGGGCGGGACGATCGAGCAGATCGCGAGGGACGAGGCGATCGCGAAGACCGCGGACCGCGGGGACGTCGTGGCGGGCGCAGCCCCTCGGCCGAATGGGACGTGACACGGGTGTACGTCGGGGCCGGGCGAAAGGCCGGCATCCGTCCGGGGGACCTCGTCGGCGCGATCGCGAACGAAGCGAATGTGAGCTCGAGCGCCATCGGCGCGATCGAGATCGCGGATCGCTTCTCGCTGGTCGAGGTGCCGGAACAGATGGCCGATGACATCATCGAGGCCCTCCGCGGCACGACGATCAAGGGGAAGCGCGTGACGGTCCGCCGTGACCGCGACTTCGAGGCCCGCGGGCGGGACTAATCACGCTAGTCCATTCCGAGCGGAGCGGCCGTAGGCCGCGGAGTCGAGGAATCGCCGTCGTCCCGACCGAGGGGCCCCCTACCGGGAGAAGCGCGATTCCTCGACTTCGCGCGTGCTACGCACGCGTTTCGCTCGGAATGACATCTGTTGTCGGATCGTGCGCGGCGGTATATCACGCGTCTCACGCCTTATCGGGAACCACCATGCGCTTCACGACGTTCGCAACTCTCGTTCTCCTCACCGCATGCAGCGCCGAGCGCGGCACCAGTGAACGGTCTGCCGCCGGTGAGGCGGACAGGACCTTCACGCCGACCCAGTACTCCGTCGCTGACTTCTACGACAACAAGGAGTTCTTCGGCAGCTCCTTCTCACCCGACCGCCAGAAGGTCCTCGTCGGGTCCAACGTGTCAGGCATCTGGAACGCGTACGCCGTTCCGGTCGCGGGCGGCGATCCGCAGCCACTGACCTCGTCCACGACGAACTCGATCTTTCCCATCTCGTACTTCCCGAACGACGAGCGGATTCTCTACTCGTCCGACGAGGGTGGCAACGAGCTCACGCACATCTACGTGCGGCATCCTGACGGTACCGTCACGGACATCACGCCCGGCACCAAGCATGTCGCGACGTTCCTCGGCTGGGCCGGCGATGACAAGTCGTTCTTCATCACTACGAACGAGCGCGACCAGCGCTTCTTCGACGTCTACGAGGTGAAGACCGACGGGCTCGCGAAGACGCTCGTCTACCGGAACACCGACGGCTACAACATCGGTGGGGTGTCGCGTGACAAGCGGTACCTCGCGCTCGTGAAGACGTACACGACGGCGGACGGTGACATCTTCCTGCACGACCTGCAGAAGAATTCGACGACGAACATCACGAAGCACACGGGCACGATCAACAATTCGCCCGCGGACTTCTCGCCCGACGGGACGAAGCTGCTCTTCGTGTCCGACAGCGGCCGCGAGTTCTCATCGCTCCGGAGCTACGACCTGATCGACGGTACGAAGGCGCCAGTCTACGAGCAGAACTGGGACGTCACGAACGCGAGCTACTCGAAGAGCGGCAAGTACCTCGTGGTCGGTGTGAACGAGGACTCGAAGTGGGCCGCGCGCATCCTCGATGCGCGGACGTTGGAGCCGGTACCCATGCCGGAGATGCCGACCGGCCTCGTGCGCGGTCTGAACGTGTCGCCTAACGATTCCCTCGTCGCCTTCTACGCGAGCGACGGAAGCGTCCCGCCGGAGCTGTACGTGGCGCCTATCGGCGAGACGCCACGCCGCCTCACGACCGCGCTGAGCCCGAAGCTCGAGCGCGCTGATCTCGTCGTGCCGACCGTCGTCCGGTTCAAGTCGTACGACAGCCTCGAGGTGCCCGGCGTGCTCTACAAGCCGCACCAGGCGTCCACCGAAGCGAAGGCGCCGGCAATGGTGCTCGTCCATGGCGGCCCCGGCGGGCAGGCGCAGGTCAACTACTTCGCGCTCACGCAGGCACTCGCGAACCGTGGTTACGTCGTATTCGACATCAACAACCGCGGCTCGAGCGGCTACGGCAAGACGTTCTACCAGATGGACGATCGCAAGCACGGCGAGGCCGATCTGGGCGACGTCGTCGCGTCGAAGCGCATGCTCGCCGAGCTCGGCTACGTGGACACGACGAAGATCGGCATCATCGGCGGTAGTTACGGCGGTTACATGACGCTCGCCGCGCTCACCCTGCAGCCAGACGAGTTCAAGGTCGGCGTCGACCTCTTCGGTATCTCGAACTGGATCCGCACGCTCAACAGCATTCCGCCGTACTGGGAGTCGTTCCGCGAAGCGCTGTACAAGGAAATGGGCGACCCGAAGACCGACTCGGCGCGCCTGCATCGGATCTCGCCGCTCTTCAACGCCGACAAGATCAAGGCCCCGCTCATGGTGCTGCAGGGTGCGAACGATCCGCGCGTGCTCAAGGTCGAGTCCGATGAGATCGTCGAAGCCGCGAAGAAGAACGGCGTTCCGGTCGAGTACGTTGTATTCGATGACGAGGGACACGGCTTCGTGAAAAAGGAGAACGAGATCCGTGGCTACAGCGCGATCCTGTCGTTCCTCGACCAGCACCTCAAGGGCGAGAAGACGCTCGTTGGGGACTCGGCCAAGGGGACGCCCGTGCGCGTGAACGACGACTCGGCGCGGAAGGCAGAGCAGAAATGACGACAGCTGTCGATGTGCGCAGGCTCGTGTACGACGTCGTCCCGGCGCCCATCGGGCGGCTGATCGTGGCGAGTGACGGCGAGGCAATCGCTGGCGTGTGGATGGCGAACGCGAGCCCGAGCGACGCGGCGTGGTCCGAGCGGCGCGGCAGCGATCCGGTGCTCGACGACGCGCGCGACCAGCTCGACCGGTACTTTGCGGGGCGCTCGCGCGAGTTCACTCTCCGGCTCGCGCCTAACGGCACCGACTTCCAGCGTCGGGTGTGGCGCGCGTTGGAGGCGATTCCGTTCGGCACGACGATCAGCTACGCCGAGCTCGCCCGCCGCGTGGGCAGCTCGGCGGCTGTCCGCGCGGTCGGAGCGGCGAACGGCCGGAACCCGATCCCGATCATCGTCCCGTGCCATCGTGTGATCGGCAGCGACGGTTCGCTCACCGGCTTCGGCGGCGGACTCGATCGGAAGCGCTGGCTCTTACAGCACGAAGGCGCACTTCCTGGGCAAGGAGAGTTGGCAATCTAGAACTACGCTGGTTGGTGTTAAGCTGGACCTGGTTGCTGCAGGACTACAGCAACCAGCGTTGTTCTTGTAGTTCGGTCTTACAGCTGTCGTGGCACCCGTGACACTTCCCCGGGTACACCGCCGTAAGT
>DAINRQ010000124.1:0-17928 GCA_036741775.1 Gemmatimonadaceae bacterium
AGTTGAGCGGCAGGTTTCCGATCTTCGTCAGCCCGTCGACGATCTGCGCGATCTCCTTCCCGAAATCGCGCTCGACGTCGGCCACCGTCAGCGGCGTGTCCTCGACGACGTCGTGAATCAGGCCGCTCGCGACGGTGACGGAATCGAGCCCGAGGTCGGCGAGGATGCGCGCGACCTCCACGCAGTGCGAGACGAACGGCTCGCCCGAGAGGCGTGTCTGCCCCGCATGCGCGCGCTCGCTGTACTTGTAGGCGCGTTGCAGCAGTTCGTGATCGAGCCCGTCGCGGAGCGGTGTGGTGGGGGTCGTCCAGCCGGGAATGTGGACCTGGGTCGGCGCGGTCGAGGTCATGACGCACGCTCCCGCCGGCAACGGCAGACGCAATCTGTCCTCGGCGCGCACCCGATCGCGCGAGCCGTACTTCGGCCGCCTCTACACCAACCGCCGTCCGATGCCGTCACAACAGCCCTGCCTCCGCGAAGCTCGTATACCGGCCGCGCCCGATGATCACGTGGTCGTGCACTGGAATGTCCAGCAACCGCCCTGCCGCCGCGAGCTGTTCCGTCACCACGCGGTCGTCCGGTGACGGCGTTGGGTCGCCGCTCGGGTGATTGTGCACGAGGATCACCGCCGCTGCACGCTCAGCGATCGCCTCGCGAAAGACCTCCCGGGGATGGACGAGCGAGGAGTTCAGAATGCCTCGCGTCACGGTCACGTCGCGCTCGAGCCGGTGCTGCGAGTCGAGCACCGCGACGTGAAACTCTTCCACCGGTAGATCCTCCAGTCGCGGTGCGAACACCGCATAGACGTCTCGTGGCGACCGCATTGGCGCCCCATCCTCGCGCTCCTCGGCCGCCGCGCGGCGCCCGAGCTCGAGCGCCGCGTGGACGGCGACGGCACGGGCCGAGCCGACCCCGGCCAGCTTGGTCAGCGCGGCGATCGGTTGCCCGGCTATCCGCCTGAGCGACCCGTCCGCCCACGCCAGTACCTCGTGCGCAAGCCCCAACGCCGACTTCCCCGCTGCTCCCGTGCCGAGCACGATGGCCAGCAGTTCGGCCGAGCTCAACGCATGCGCGCCGTGCGCCTTGAGACGTTCTCTCGGCCGCTCGGCACGCGGTAACTCTCGAATACTAAGTCTGTTCGGCGCATTCTGTCGAGCGCCGGATGTGGCAGGGGATGGCGGGGCAAGCTGCACGGTCGAGCCTCAGGGTGGGGGATGGCCCTACCCTATCCACATGGCGCGGATGAGCAGCATCGGATTGATGCAGGAGCTAGCAGCTATCAGCTATCAGCTATCAGCAAGGCCAAACCCTCGGGATGCCTCCCAGTCGTAGAGGGGCATCCCGAGGGTTCTCGCTTTGCTGATAGCTGATTAGCTGATAGCTGGCAGATGCGCAACCGCCGCTAGGCGTTTGCTCCGTGGCATTTCTTGAACTTCTTCCCCGAGCCACACGGACACGGATCGTTGCGGCCGACGTTCGACCAGTCCGCTGGCGCGGTGGGGGCGTTCGCCGCCGGGTTCAGCGACCGCGCCCGGCCAGCACCGACCACGACCGGATCCTGCCGGGCCGCGACCTTCTTCTTCGGCGGTTCCGCCGGCCCCACATCGATCACCTGCTCCTCGGCGGCCGGCTCGTCCGGGGGCGCCGTCGGGGCGGTCGCGCTGGAGCCATTCCCGCTCTCGACCGGCTCCTCCTCGGTGATGTCCTCCAGGATGCCGAGCGCGTTGTACCGCTTCGTGGGTTTCCGCGGTGCTTCGGTGCCGCGACCGCGCGCGCCATCCCCGTTCCCCGATGGCACCGCGAGCTCGGGCTGCTGGAACACGAGCTGCGCGCGGAAGAACCGTTCGGCGAACGTGTTGAAGATGTCGTTCATGAGGTCCACGAACATCGAGTAGGCTTCCTGCTTGTACTCGATGAGCGGGTCCTTCTGTCCCCATGAGCGATAGTGAATCGCGCCGCGGAGCTGGTCGAGATCGTAGAGGTGGTCCTTCCACTTCTCGTCGAGCACGTTCAGCATGACGAGCGCGAGCAGCCGGCCGGAGAAGCCATTGCCCTCCTCGTCCTTCACCCGGTCGAGCTCCTCGAGCTTCGCGGCGAACGCGCGCCGCCCGGCTTCCACCGCCGCTTCACGCGCCGGCTCCAGCGACGTCGGCGGATCGTCTCCCTCGAACTCCGGCACCGTCAGCAGGTAGTGCATGAGCAACTCCTGCTTCAGGAGGGACAGATCCCAGTCGGACTCCGACTCGAGGATCGCGAGTCGGTCGTCGACGCGGCGGTTGAGCGCCTTGTCCACCATCTTCAGCGCTTCGCCCTTCAGCTCCTCACCGCCCTCGAGCGCGAACGACCGCAGCGAGTAGATCACCTCGCGCTGCTGGTTCATCACGTCATCGAAGTCGAGGAGGCGCTTCCGGGACTGGAAGTTCTGCAGCTCGACGCGCTTTTGTGCCTGTCCGATCGATCGGGTGATGAGCGGGTGCGTCAGCACCTCGCCTTCCTGTGCGCCCAGCCGGTCCATCAGGCGCGCGATGCGGTCCGAGTTGAACAGGCGCATCAGATCGTCTTCGAGCGACAGGAAGAACTGCGACGCGCCCGGATCGCCCTGACGCCCGGAGCGCCCGCGCAGCTGACGATCGATGCGCCTCGACTCGTGACGCTCCGAGCCGATGATGTGGAGACCACCGATCTCCATGATATCGACGACATTGCCGTCGGGGTCCTTTACCTGCGACGGCTTGGACTCCGTGACACCCGGGCCGAGTTTGATGTCGGTTCCGCGGCCCGCCATGTTCGTCGCGATCGTCACTGCGCCAGGCTGCCCCGCTCCGGCGACGATTTCCGCCTCGCGCTGGTGGTACTTGGCGTTGAGCACGTTGTGCGGAATACCGGCGCGCTTGAACATGCGCGACAGCGTCTCGGACACGTCGACGCTCACCGTCCCGACGAGCACCGGATATCCGAGCTTGTGGAGACGCTCGGTCTCCTCGGCCAGTGCGTTGTATTTCTCGCGGCGCGTCTTGTAGACGAGATCGTGCCGGTCGTCGCGGATCATCGGCTTGTTCGTCGGGATGACAGCGACGTCGAGCCCGTAGATCTGGTGGAACTCGCCCTCTTCCGTCTCCGCCGTGCCGGTCATTCCCGAGAGCTTCTCGTACATGCGGAAGTAGTTCTGGATGGTGATGGTCGCGAGCGTCTGCGTCTCGCCCTTCACCTGAACGCCTTCCTTCGCTTCCACGGCCTGATGCAGTCCTTCTGACCAGCGACGGCCGGGCATGGTGCGGCCGGTGAACTCGTCCACGATCAGGACCTGGCCGTCCTGGATGACGTAGTTCACATCCTTCTCGTACAACGCGTGCGCACGAAGAAGCTGATGCACGATGTGCAGCTTCTCGCTCTTCAGCGCGTACTCGCGCTCGATCGCCTGGCGTGCGTCGATCTTCGCCTGCGGGTCCATGTCCGGATCGTGCTCGATCCGATGGATCTCGCTCGAGATGTCCGGCAGCACGAACGCCTCGTGGTCGTTCGGCGACATCTCATCGACGCCACGATCCGTGAGGTGCACGGTGTGACCGCGCTCATCGAGGACGAAGAGCAGATCGTCTTCGAGGTCCCGGAACTGCTGCTTGCTCGCGGGCAGCTTGCGGTCGGCGATGTGGTCCAGCTCCATCTTGTTGACGAGCTGTTTCACCCCCTGCTCCTGCATCGCCTTCATGAACCGCTTGTTCTTCGGCGTCCCCAACCGGGCCTTGTAGAGCAGCAGTGCGGCGCGATCGGTGTCACCGGCCTCGAGTGCGCGCTCGCCTTCACCCACGAGCTGGTTCGCGAGATCGGTCTGCCGCCGTACGAGGCGCGACACCGCCGGGTTGTGCTGCGCGTACTCGGCGTCGGTATCGTTGCCGACCGGGCCCGAGATGATGAGCGGCGTCCGCGCCTCGTCGATGAGAACCGAGTCGACCTCGTCGACGATCGCGTAGATGTGGCTGCGCTGGACTCGCTGGTCGAGCGAGACCACCATGTTGTCGCGCAGGTAATCGAACCCGAACTCGTTGTTCGTGCCGTACGTGATGTCGCACTCGTACGCGGCGCGGCGCGCCTGGGTGCCCGGCTCCGTGTCATCGATGCAACCGACGGTGAGGCCGAGGTATGTGTACAGGTGCCCCATCCACTGCGAGTCGCGGCGGGCGAGGTACGAGTTCACCGTCACGAGGTGCGCCCCGCGACCGGGGAGCGCGTTCAGGTACAGCGGGAGCGTCGCGACGAGCGTCTTTCCTTCACCCGTTGCCATCTCGGCGATCTTGCCGAGGTGCAGCTCGATGCCGCCCATGAGCTGGACGTCGTAGTGGACCATGTTCCACTCGAGCTCGTGGCCGGTGACCATCACCTTCGTGCCGACGAGACGTCGCGCCGCTTCGCGCACCGTCGCGAACGCCTCCGGCAGGATCTCGTCGAGGACCTCCGCGATCGTCTCGCGAAGCTTGGCTTCGACGCCGCCGCGGCCATCCGCGCCACTGAGCTCGTTGTCGAGCTGCTCGCGCTCGACCGGATCGCTCGTAGTGCGCTTCCCTTGCTTGAGGCGCGAGACCTCGGCCTCGAGCTCGTGGGTGCGCTCGTGGATGTACGCGCGGAACTTCGCCGTCTGAGCGCGGAGCTCCTCCTCGGAGGCGCCCTGCAGCCGCGCGTAATGCTCGTTGATCTCGTCGACGATCGGCTGGATGCGGCGCCGCTCGCGCTCGTGGCGGGTCCCGAAGACCTTGCCAAATACGCCTTTCAGCATGCGTTCCTCTATCGATACAGCCCGTGCGAGCTGATATACTCGGCTACAGCGTCCGTGACGAATCCGCGAATCGGCCGGCCGCACCGCACACGGTCGCGAACCTCCGTGGACGACACGTCGATACGCCGTGTTGGTACGCGCACGCTCCGAGCAGCAACCTCGCTTGCCAGCGTGTCCGGAAATGCCGGTTCCGTGGAGGCGCCCGGCGACGGCGTTCGAGCGCTCTCAATGTCAGACGACGACGGAGGGCCGTCGTCGCGCCGCGTCAGGATGGCCAGCGTGGCGAGCGCCAGCACCTCACGCGGCTCCCGCCATTTCGCGAAGCTCGACAGCACATCCGCTCCGACGAGAAAATACCGCTCTGCCAACGGGAACTGGACCCGGAACCCCCGCAACGTCTCGACCGTGTAAGATAATCCCTCTCGCTCCACTTCGACCGGGTCGATCCCGAACCTGGGGTCGCCGCCCATCATCAGCCGCACCATGGCGAGCCTGTGTGCGGCTGGGGCGGCCGACGAGCGTCCCACCTTGAGTGGCTGCACCGCGGCCGGGACGAAAACGAGGCGGTTCAGGGACAGGTGCTCCACCGCGTCCGACGCGGCGAGCAGGTGACCCACGTGAGGCGGATCGAAGGTCCCGCCGAAGATCCCGAGCCGCACCGGTGATCAGTTCGGCTGCGCGACCGTCGTCGGTGGCGGTCCGCACAGCGACCGCACTTCGCGGTCACCCGGGAATTTCTGCTGGAGCGTCGCGCACGTCTCGCGCGCGTCGTCCCGATAGTTGATCGACCGGTACACCTCGACCAGGCGCAGGTACGCGTCTCGGCTTCGTGCGGTCTCCGGGTAGTTCTCGACGACGTCCTTGAAGTAGAGGATGGCCGAGTCCGGCGCTTTCCGGCGGACGTAATGCATGCCGGTGAGATAGTCCTTCGTGGCGAGCCATTCGAGTAGCCGCTTGACCCCTTGTTCGGCCTGGGGAATGAGCGGCGAGTCCGGGTAGAGCTCGAGCATCGAGCGGAACGTCGCCAGCGCGGTCTGGCCATACTGCGAGTCCAACGCCGGTTTGCGCCACATCTTCGCGTACTCTCGCCCTTCCTCGAGCATCGCGTCGTCGGCGAGCGTGTCGTCCGGAAAGGTCTGATTCAGCCGCGCGTATCCCTGTGCGGCCAGCAGATGCTCGCCCTTACGGGCGTGCGCGGCGGCGAGGTACCAGAACGCGCGCGGGAGCAGCGAATCTCGCGCCGGGAGGTCCAGCGTCAGACGCTCGAACGCCTGAATGGCGTTGTCCCAGCGACGCGCGCCGAACTCGCGCATGGCGGCCGCGTAGAGAGCGTCGTTTGTCCGAAATCGGTTGAGCTTGAACGAGGGCGCACACGCACACACCGCGGCGAGCGCGAGCACTCCCCAAGCCTTACGGGGCCAACTAAACAGGGGCATAACGGGTTGAGTACCCGGCAAGGTGAATCCGGTTCGCCCGGGACGACGCCGCCAGGGTCGCTTCGTCGCGTGGGCGGCAAGAGCCCTAAGATAACTGGGCGGGCGTCCGCTACGCGTGGGCTGGGACCGGATCCTTCGCAAGCACCGCGCGGAAGTACTCGATGGTCCGAGCGACCCCGTCGCGGAGCGGCACGGCGGGCTCCCAGCCGAGCATTTCACGCGCCCGCGTGATGTCCGGGCGGCGAACCTTCGGATCGTCCACGGGGAGGTCCCGTTGGACGATCGGGGCGGTTGTGCCCGTCAGCTCGATCACCAGCTCGGCAAGCTGACGCACGGAGAACTCGTTCGGGTTGCCAATGTTCGTCGGCTGGCTGTCGCCCCGCATGAAGAGGCGGTAGATCCCCTCGATCTCGTCCGACACGTAGCAGAAGCTCCGCGTCTGCGATCCGTCCCCGTAGATCGTGAGTGGCTGCCCACTCAGCGCCTGCACGATCAGGTTCGACACTACCCGGCCGTCCCGGGGGCGCATTCGCGGTCCGTAGGTGTTGAAGATCCGAACGATCCGCGTGTCCATCGCGTGGAACCGGTGGTACGCCATCGTCATGGCCTCAGCGAACCGCTTCGCCTCGTCGTACACGCCGCGCGGGCCAATGGGGTTCACGTTCCCCCAGTAGCTCTCCGTCTGCGGGTGCTCGAGGGGGTCACCGTACACCTCGGACGTGGACGCGAGAAAGAACCGGGCGCCCTTGGCCTTGGCCAGACCGAGTGCGTTGTGGGTGCCGTGCGCGCCGACCTTCAGGGTCGCGATCGGATACTCGAGGTAATCCACGGGGCTCGCGGGCGAGGCGAAGTGCAGCACGCCATCGAGGTCACCGGCCACGTACGTGTACGTCGAGATATTGTGCTCGATGAACTCGAACCGGGGGTCGCTCATGAGGTGAGCGATGTTATCAGGCTTCCCCGTAATGAAGTTGTCGAGTCCCACGACTGAATGGCCGTCGGCGAGGAAGCGGTCGCTCAGATGCGATCCCAGGAAGCCCGCAGCCCCGGTGATGAGCACTCTCATGCTCGCGCGCCTCCGCGTCCGAACGAGAAGTAGCTGAACCCGAGC
This sequence comes from Gemmatimonadaceae bacterium, assembly GCA_036741775.1. Taxonomy (GTDB): domain Bacteria; phylum Gemmatimonadota; class Gemmatimonadetes; order Gemmatimonadales; family Gemmatimonadaceae; genus JAJKIV01. The sequence goes on from DAINRQ010000124.1 coordinate 7,319, forward strand.
GTCGCCATCTTCGCCGGATCGTAAAGGTTTCGCCCGTCGACGACGACCGCCCGGCGCAGCGTCGTCTTCATCCGGTTGAAATCGGGGTGCCGGTACTCGTTCCAGTCGGTGACGACCACGAGCGCGTCGGCCCCGACGAGCGCGTCGTAGTTCGTGTCGGCGTAGCGGATGCGATCGCCGACGCGGCGGCGAGCCTCGTCGAGCGCCGCGGGGTCGTGCGCGGTGACCGTCGCCCCCGCGCGAAGCACGTCATCGATGAGCGTCAGTGCGGGCGCTTCGCGCATGTCGTCAGTCTGCGGCTTGAAGGCGAGCCCCCAGACCGCGACGTGCGCACCCGCCAGTGCGTCGCCTAACGCGCAATGCAGCTTTTCGAAGAGCCGGTGCTTCTGTCGCTCGTTCGCGTCCTCGACGGCTTCGAGGACGCCGAGGCGCGCGCCGGCCTCCCCGGCGGTGCGGACGAGGGCCTTCACATCTTTCGGAAAGCAGGAGCCGCCATACCCCGGTCCGGGAAAGAGAAACGACGGGCCAATGCGTGTGTCGCTGCCAATCCCTTTTCGCACGAGGTCGACGTTCGCCCCCACTTTCTCGCACAGGTTCGCGATCTCGTTCATGAACGAGATACGCGTCGCGAGCATCGCGTTGGCCGCGTACTTCGTCATCTCGGCCGACGGGATGTCCATGAAGATGATCGGCTTCCCAGTTCGCACGAACGGCGCGTAGAGCTCGGCCATCACGCTGCGCGCGTGGTCGCTATCCACGCCGAGGACGACGCGGTCCGGCTTCATGAAGTCGTCGAGCGCGGCCCCCTCCTTGAGGAACTCCGGGTTGCTGCACATGTGGAAGGGGTACCGCGCTTTCCTGGCCACCGTCGCGGCGACTTTCTGCGCGGTGCCGACCGGCACGGTCGACTTGGTGACGACCACCATCTCGCGGCGCATGTGCTCCCCGATGGTGTCCGCCACGGCCAGGACGTGGCGCAAATCGGCCGAGCCGTCTTCGTCCGGGGGGGTCCCAACCGCGATGAACACGACCTCCGCGTCCGCGACGGCCGCCGCGACCTCCGTCGTGAAGCGGAGCCGGCCCTGCTGCTGGTTCCGCTCCACGAGCGTATCGAGCCCGGGCTCGTAGATCGGCAGCACGTTTTTCTTCAGGCCATCGATCTTCCGCTGGTCGACATCCGCGCAGCTGACGTCGTTTCCTGTTTCTGCCAGACAGGCGCCCACCACGAGGCCGACGTACCCCGAGCCGATGACCGCAATCTTCATCCGTGCTCCGATCCGTTGATGTTTATGCGCCGCAATAGCTTACCAAGCCAGCGGTGGTGTCGCAACCGCTCGAGCCTGCCGGTTCTGTACGTAACCGGGATGCGGCGAACTTGTAACGTGTAGGCGAGAGAAAGTGCAGACCCGGGGAAATCGGGTTACGTCATCATACCTGTCAACCGGAAGCCGGCCGACCGCTTTCCCCCGCGCTCGTTTGAGGACGATCGAGGCGTTCGAGCGGTCGCGTCGTGGCCGGCGTCGCTCAGGTGAACTGCACGGCGTTGCACGTCGGTGTGCCAGTGCTCGGGAGCTTTCCCGGCGCGCACGCGACGAGCATGTCCCTGGCGGGATCGACGAACACTTCCGTCACCGCCGGCGGCTCGTACGGGCGCCGGCCGGGCGGGCTTGTGGGCGTGCGGCCGGTCCGATCTGCGGTCATGGGTTCATCCTCGTATGGCGGCGTGCGTTAGGCGGTGCAGGCCGCCAGCGGGCGCTTCGGCGCGCGCTGCTCGCTGCGGTCGGGCGGTAAGCCGTGAATCGCATGGGTGATGTCGCACTGGTAGCGGTCTTTCGCGTAGGGGTTCCCGGTGGCCAATCGGGCGCGTGCCGGGCAGTTGCTGCAGCCACTCCGAAGTGAGCAGCCGCTGCACGGCGCGTCGGCGGGAAGCGGTTGGGTGACCCAGCGACCCATGGCGGCCCAGAGGTCCTCCCAGGGCATGTCGAGAATCGGGAACGACGGCTCGCGATCGATCACGCAATGGCTGGCGTTGCCGAGCGCGTCCACGAAAAATCCGACGCGCCCGGCGCCGCACGTGTACAGTTCCTCGTCACCGCTGGCGTCATCCCGCACCGAGCATTCGGGCAACGGTCCGGCCGTGCGCGGCGCGCCGTGCCGCAGCTCGTATATCTCGTCACGCAGCGCAACGACCTGTCGCGGCTCGATGCGATACAGCGTTGGTGCCTGGCCACCGTCGTGCCTCGCATCGATCACCGGGTCCGCCTTGAACGGGAGCCCGCGCTCCTTGCACCAGGCCACGAGAGCGCGAACGTGCCCGGCCGACAGCGTGCTGATCGGGCACTTCATGAGCAGCGGAACACCCGCCGCTCGCAACCGCTCCACTCCCCGCTCGAACCGTGCAAACGAGCCTCGGACTCCCGTCGTCGCCTCGTAGTGTGCCGGGTCCGCCCCGTAGATGCTGACTTCCACCGAGAACGGCGGCCGCTCTGCAAGCAGTTGCGCTTGCCCGTCGGTCACCATGGTGGCGTTCGTGTACAGCGTCACGAGCAGCCCCTTCGAGAGCGCGTACTCGTAGATCGCTCCGAAGTCGCGCCGCGAAAAGATTTCGCCGCCAGTGAGCGTGAGCCACAGCACGCCGGCCCGCTCGATGACGTCGAGCACGCGGCACGCCTGATCCGTGGACAGATATGGGCCCTGATACGGATCGAGCGCGACGTAGCAGAAGTGACAGCGCAGATTACAGCGCGGCGTGATCTCGAAGAGGCACGACAACGGGTGCCGCTCGCGTCGGGCACGCGTACCCAGTCGCTGCTCGAAGCGATCCATCGACATCCGCATGGCGCTCACTCCGCATGGGGCTCGCTGGCCTCGCGGACAGCACCGATATCGCGAAGCGCAACGAGGAACGCTTCCACGTCCGCGAGCGCACGGTCCTCCGCGGTCTCGAACTCGAGAGTCAAGTTCCGCGCCAGGTCAGGGGCCGTACGCGGGGTATCGAGCAGGCCCCACAGGAAGTCCCCGGTATCGTTCAGCACGTACAGCCGCGCTCCCTTGAATTCCGTATCTGACGCCCGCGCGTCGAGCGGCACGAGCACTGTTTCCCCGGCGACTCGCCGCGCGACGATCTGTCGAGCGCGTGCCCATTTCACAGATCTCACACCACTCGTCGCGCCCATCAGGCGGCTCCAACCGGCGCGACGGCCGTGACCTCGTTCAGCACCCACCGCGCACCGTCAGTCGTCGGTGGAAACGTGAGCTCGATGAGGCGCGCGTGCGAAACGATCGCATCCACGACCGCCAACGCACCAGCGCAACGCCCAGGTTCCCAGAGCGGTACCGACAGCGTGTTCAACAGGCGGCGGAACGCGTCGGCCGCGGTGACGGGCCGGCACCGCGGGGATTCGCCGTGTCGGATGAACACGACTGTCGTTAGGTGCGCCGACCCGGTTCCGGCGAGCTTCGCGGCGCCAGGCCAGGGGGATCCCCAGACGCGAGCGCCGGGCCGATCCAGTGTTACGATTGCCCGGTCATCCGTGAGGACGTCCATCGAGGCGTCGGTCGCGGAGAGCAACCGCGCCAGGGTCGTCTTGCCGGTGCCGGAAACGCCGGGACAGAGAACCCCCTCCCCTGCACTCGTTGTGAACGCGCACGCGTGCGCGATGAGCCCCAGCTCGCGAGCCACCAGCGCGAACGAGAAGGCCGTCAACTCCGACTGTAGCGCGACGACGGGGTGCGACGGCGGCGAGGCGTACCTCACGCGATACGCCGATCCCGGGACGACGGTCGTCAGCAACCGGTCCACTTCCCCGAACACACCATGGAACACGGCCGCGGGCTCACCCCGATGATCGACATGGAACGTGCACCACGGCGGCACGTCGAGCGCGGCGCGCATGCGGGTTGGCGCTGCATCCCCGACTTCATGGAGGATCGTCATCGGTTCCGCGCCCCCGTGCGTGCCCGCCCACTCGACGACGGCTTCTCGCTCGAGCTCGATGCCGCCGGTCAGTTCGTGGACGATCGGGATGTCGGCGACCGGCGCTACGGGTATGATGGACACGTCACCACCCCCGTCGTACGGCACGAGCGAGCCGGCGGCGGAGCTTCAATGCCGCGACCGAGAACGACCGTGGCGCCTGTTGTGTCAGCTCACGCTCGACGCCGAGGTGAGCGACATGCGTCGCCACGCCGATGACGCGGGACACGGGCGTCGGCGGGTCAGCTGCGAGCGCGGCGTCGCCCCGCATGGTCACCGTCTCGCCGTCGAGATCGATGACCCGATGCAGCACGGGCTCGCCGTCGGCCGTGAGCGCGAGGACGATGTCACCACGCGCGATACCACGCGGTGGGATGCCCGCGATGCGAACGAGCGCGCCTCGCGGTATCGTCGGGAGCATGCTCCCGCCAGGCGCTCGAACGCGCAGACCCCCACCCACGCCGACGACGTCGCGTACGAGCGACACCATCTCGGCGCGCTCGACACGGAGCGGCCGAGCGCCGTTCTCGCGCCACTGACTGACCGACCCGGTCGTCGACCGCGGGCCGGGCATGTACGTGCGGTGCGCCCCCGCAATCGACGCGAGTCGCGTCCGCACGCGCGCGAACGAATAGCGAACGAGGTTCGTGACGCTCCCGCGACTCTTGCGCGGCATGACGAACGCGGCGAGGACGCGGCATCGGTCGGCGGCCGACTCTGCCAGCACGACGTGGCGCACGATCGAGTGAACGTCGCGCCGCCCATCCCGCGCGAACCCGAGCGATGCGAGCGACGCGTCGTCGCCGTCGCCGACGCGGAGTACTGCGGCTGCCCGCTCCTCCGCCCACGAGAGGTAGCGGCCGACCCGCGCGGCATCGGCCGCTCGTGCCGCCCCGATGCGCTCTCGCTCCGCCAATCGCGACCAGACCGTGGCGAAATCCACGAACCACAACAGCGGCGGCATCTGATGCGTCGCCAGGTGCACCGCCAGGTAGGCGGCGAGGAACGGCCCGTCGAGCGCGGGCACCAGCTCGCCCGCGACGTCGCGATATGTCGCGGTCGCCGACGGCGCCGGAAGGTGCGTCAGGTGGTCGCTCACGAGAAACGAGTGGACCTCGAGGTGCTCGGGCCCGCCCACGTCCTGCCGCGTCCACGCTTCGTGCCACGGCCCGTCCCCATCCTCGTGCTCCCATCCGAGGGTCGTGAGCGCGGCCGCCGCCTCGGCACGCCGGTTCGCCGGCACGTACAGATCGATGTCCGACGAACAGCGCGCAAACGGGTCGCCGTAGAGCAGCTCGCCTAACGGGAGCCCTTTCAGCACCACGACGTCGACCCGGCGTGACTCGAGCGCCGTCAGCGCCTGTCGCAGCGACTGCAACTGCCGCTGCCCGCGGAGGTGAGCCGCGACGGCCATCCGCCGCCAGGCGGCCGCGGTTTCCGGATCGGCATGCCCCTGGATGAAACGACGCGACCGTGCCCACGCGAGTGGGGCAAGCATCTCCTGCCCGGCGATGCGCAAGGCGACCGGCCAGTCGGTGTTGGCGTCTTCCCCGTGCGCCGTACCGAGGGCGAGGCGAAGCGACACGGCGGCTGCACGGGCGGAGGCGTCTCGAGACGGCACCGGACGCGCGCTCCGCGCGGACGCCGACGCCGAAAAATCAGGGGCGGTCACGCGCCATCCCCGTCGCCGTTCGACGTCCCACGGCCGACCAGCTGGCGCAACCGACGCACCGCGGCCCGGGGATCCCGTGCACCAGCGCGACCCTCGTGGCCGTAGTACGAGTAGTAGTAGTGACCGTAGCTGCCGTAGTACGCGCCGCTCCGCATGTCGACGTCGTTGAGTACGGCGCCCAACAAACGCCCGCGTACCGACCGGATGTGGCCGAGAGCGCGTCGTACGGCGTCTCGCTTCGTTCGCTGCGTACGGATCACGAGGATGACGCCGTCCACCATCGTCGCCAGGACCGCCGCGTCGGTCACCGCGAGGAGTGGCGGGGAGTCGAGCAACACCACGTCGAACTTCGCCTTCGAATCCCGCAGGATCTCCTGCATCCGCGATGACCCGAGCAGCTCCGCCGGGTTCGGCGGGAAGCGGCCACTGGTAAGAATGGAAAGGTTCGGGACGTCGGTCGCGTGAATCGCGTCGTCGAGCCCGGCTTCCCCCACGATCACTTCGGTCAGTCCCGGTGACCGCTCTACATGGAACGCACGGTCGAGGACGGCCCGGCGCAAGTCCGCATCGATCAGCAGCGTCCGCTGTCCCTGTTGCGCGAAGGTGATCGCGAGGTTCGCGGCGGTGGTCGACTTGCCGTCGGCGGGGCCCGGGCTCGCGACCACGAGCGCCTGCGGCGATTGCTGCGCCCGTGCGAACGCCAGGTTCGTGCGCATCGACCGATACGCCTCGGTCACCGGGGACCGTGGATCCACGTGAGTGATGAGCCGATTGCTCGTCGCGTCCTCGGACCGGAGCCCTCGCCGGTCTCCGCGAATCGCCGGAATGAGCCCGAGCATCGGGAGGTCCATGTGGTCGCGCAGCTCGTCCGGCGACTTCACCGAGTCATCGAGGCGATCGAGCGCGAAGGCGAGCGCGACGCCCAGCAGCAAGCCGATCAGTATCGAGTAGGTGACCGCCCGTTTCCGGTTGGGCGAGACGGCGAAGGTCGGGAGCGTCGCCTCGTCGATGGGCTGGACCCGCCCGCCATCCACCGACTCGGCGATCCGCGCCAGCTGATACTCGGACTGCAGGTTGTCGAACGTGCGTTGCATCGTCCCGACCGTCGCCACGAGGCGTGCTTGCTCCGCCTCGAGCTTTGGGTACTTCTCCGTCTGGAGCCGAAGATCCGCGATCGTCTTGTCGAGGGAGCCCAGTCGTGATTGCAGGGCCTGCAGGTAGAGCTGACTCGCGCTGTGCAGATCACCTTTCGTACGGCTGATCAGGCGATGGACGGCCTTCACATCCTCGTTCGCGTCCGTCCGGCCCCGCGCGTACAACGTCTCGCGCTCTTTCACGAGACTGAACCAGCGGTCGTACAGGTTCGCGATATACCGATTCCGCTCGACCGCTTCGGTCCCCACCAGGCGACGCAGCTCCTCGTCGGCCGTGTCCGCCGCAGTCAGCTTGCCAACGAGCGTGTAGTAGATCTGCCGCTCGACGAGACCGGATCGCTTGGCCTCCTCCATGCGGTGGATACTCTGCGCGAGCGCGCTCAGCTCCGCGTTCACGTCGCCGATCTGCTGCCGTTCCTTGAAGTCCTTGAGTGCCGACTGCGCGGAGTCCAGCCGCGCCCGCTGATCGCGCAACGACGACGCAATGAACACGGTCTTCGCCCGCGCGTTCGTGCGCTGCATCTCACTCGACACCGCGCCATACTCGCGCGCGACGGCGTTTGCCACGTCGCGTACGAGGCGCGGGTCCGTGCCGATGTAGGCGATCTCGATGATGTTCGTCTGTGGCAGGACTTTCGTAGCGATGGCGCCGCGCACCTCGGACGCCGCCGCCGTGAGCGGCAGGACCTCCAGTAACACGACCTGTTCGCTGATCGGCGGGCGTTCCGGGATGACGAAGCGAACCCCCCCGCCCGCCACTGCCGTTCCGTACGGCGCGGTTGCGTACCGGATGGCGCCCGCGCTCAACGTGTATGTTTCCGGGCCCAACGTCAGGCGGAGGTCGCCCGCTGGCGTCGTCGAATCGATCATCGGCGGGACGTCGCCGAAGAGCAGCGTGCGACGCAGCCCGGACGGCTCGACGATGCGCAAACGAAGCCCGAGCGCAGTGACGACCCGCTCCGCCACCATGCGACTCTTGATGACCTGCTGCTCGGACACCATCGGGTCGATCCGATAGTCGTAACTCGGCGCGCTCGTCTGCACGCCCGCGATCGGCGCCGAGGAATTCTCGATGCGCACCGTAGTCGCGGCCCGGTAGATGTGTGGCTGTCGCATCGTGCGCCAGACGCCGAACGCGACGAACAGCGCAAACACGATCGGCACGACCCACCATCGCCGCCGGACCGCGAGCAGCATTTCGCGCGGCGAGAAACCGTCGCCCCCTGCGAGGGTGTCCTCTCCGTTCGCGACCGGCGTGAGATACGGCGCTCTCATTGGTTCCGCAGCAGGAACGCGATGTTCAAGACGGCGAGCACGACCGACGCGGCAGTCAACGTTAGGCCCAGAGTCTCGCTCGTGAGGCCGCGTCGCCGCCCGACGACTACCACGTCGTTGGAGTAGAGCACGATCCGTCCCGCCGCGCTGCCCCGGAGCGCGCTCTCCATGTCCACCCGGAACGCCTGCCCGTCCCGGATCACCCGTGTGTCATCGAGCTTCGCACGGTCGGTCGGTCCACCAGCCACGGTGAGCAGTTGCAGGAGGCTCGTGCCCGGATCCACCGGGTAGACGTTCGGCGACCGGACCTCGCCCAGGACCGAGACGCGAATGAGCGGTTGGACCGAGATCTCCGGCCTGGCGAACCCACGCTCGATGAGCGCGTCGCGAAGGCGATCGGTGACGGCAGTCGGCGTAAGGCCGGCAGCCTCGATCACGCCAAGCCCGGGAATTTGCACGAACCCTCGTGCGTCGATCTGATACTCGTTGCTGAGTTCCTTGTCGCGAAACACCACGACACGAAGCACATCGCCGGGGCGAAGCGCGCCAACACTCCGCTGCCCGGCACGTAGCGACGTGGTGTCGCGCTCGGGAGCCGGGACAACCTGCGCGGCGGCGCGACCAGAGACCCCGATCAGCAGCGCACCGATGCCAAGGCAGCCGATGGCCGCACGGCCGAGCGGCACCCGACGACGATGCCGGGAGGCAGGCGGAGACTTATGGGTAACGAAAGGCATAGGACGCCGTGAGCGATGCCCGCACATATAGGGCCGCGGCGGCGGAGACGTTCGCCGCGTTTTCGATGCGGGCCAACTGAACCTGGAGAGACACCGGGAGCCGTTGCATCAACCGGTCCGCGCGGACCGAGGCGATGAACGCCCTTTGAACCTCGGGCCGGTCCGCGCTCGTGGAGGGGTACGGCTGCTCGGCATTGTCGTTCGGCCCGTCAGCCGGACGCTGGTCGATCCGCAGTGCACCCTGTCTCCACCGGCCGATCGAGCCACTGAGGCGCGTCCGGCCATCCAGCCACGTCTCCGCCGATGCACGGAGGTAGTCGGCGTCCGGCCCGAGGGCGGACCCTAACGGCTTGTCGTACGACTGGTAGACGTCGGTGTAGAAGTCGCGCAGGTACGCGTAGCTGTCGGTTCGCTCGTATTCGAGCGTCGCGCTCGAAGCGGTCCCGACCGGAATCGGCGCGTGCGCGAACAGCCGCCACGCCAGCTGATCCGCCGTACGCGAGCGGTCCGCCGCGTCGATCTGGATGTCGTCCACGACGAGCTCGCCTCCGATCGCGCCGACGCCGACCTTCGCCCGCACGCCGCCGAACACCACGAGGTTGTCGCGCGGGTCCGCGCCCGCGCGAGCCGTGTCATTCTGAGCAATAATGAACGCCATGAGCGGATTCGCGTACGCCAGGTCGAAGCCGCGCGTGGTCCGCGATGACAGAAGCGTTTCGCCGATGGTCAACTCCAGACGCTCGTTCGGCCTGATCGTGAGGACGTGTCCGTAGAGCCAGCGCCGGAATCGCGTGTCCGGCGTGCCCTCGACGAGGCTATCAGCCGCGGCCGTCATCGTCACGTCGTTCACGGTGCCCACGAACGCGCGCGTCTCGGCGACCCGCCAGCGAACGCCAAGCTCCAATCGGTCCATGAGTGGCCCGTTCGCCGACAGGGCCAGCGATTCCCTTCCTTCGCCGAGCCACGCCGCCCAGCCGCGGCCGAAGGAGAGGTCGAGCCTGCCTAACGCCGCGTTGATGTACGTTTCGCCGAAGTCGACGATCCCCGACGTATTGCGTAGCGCCCGCTGACGCACCGTCGGGTCGTTCCGGCGCGACGTCTGTGCATACACCTCACCAACCGCCACGAACCTCGGCGACGAGGACCAGGCGGCGCGCACCCGGCCCTCCGCCACCACGGGAGGAGTTCCCTCCTCCCGTGGCCGCACGCCTGCCCAGAACGGCTCGAATTCGCCGCGTGCGAGAGCCGTCCCCTGCAGCGTCGCCAGTGCGCCGAACCGGAAGGCGTCGAGCGAATCCGCAGCCGCCTCGCGTACGGCCGCGGCAAGGTCCGGTGCAATGTCGCGTGGAACGTCCGGTGTACGGTCCACTACGAACCGCTCGGCAAGCGCGGTCGCGATCGGTCCGCCGCACCGGGGGTTACCAGCGAAGCGCGCGATCGCGCGAACGACGTCCCGTACGACGAACGGACGATGCGGCGACACGCGCGCGGGGTGACATCCCACGCGGTCGAGCGCCTGGAGCTGCAGGTACGCCGCGTCGCTGACGGGCAGCGTCGTGAGCGCATGCTGCGCCAGGGCTGGGCGATCGAGCGTTGCCGCGCAGACGACGGCAACGCAAATGACGCGGGTTCTCAGTGCGGTTCGAAGTCGTGAGTTGGCTCGCCCGGATACGATCGTATCCGCGCACGCGTGACCGATCGGGCGGTGCACGGCCGAGGTTACGCCCGGCGACCTCTGCCGAACGGTGACTACCGGTCACTGGGCAAGCGTCGGGCCACGGTCGAGACCGACGGAT
>DAINRQ010000125.1:0-17895 GCA_036741775.1 Gemmatimonadaceae bacterium
TTAGGACTCTGACCCCCAACGAATCAAAGGCGCTCCACGAGCCTGTCGATGAGGAAACTCGACTGCTCGAGCGCCTCGTGCGTGAACGGACCGAAGAAGTCACGCACCTCCCCGAACAGCGCGCGGAAGCGGTCGCGGTCGCCCGACACCAGAATGTCCGTTACTTCGCGCGCCGCCGCCTGGAAGCCGGCAGTTACCTGCGGCACGGCCGGGTTGCGCATCTCGATCGGCCCGTAGAGCTCCGGCGACTGATCGAAATGTCTGGCCGTCACGTACAGCTCCATCAGGTACGCCGGCGACGTAAAACGCAGCGTCTCGTCGAGTGGCGTGCCCGACCGCGCCAGCGTCAGGCCGAGGACCTGGGTCTGGAAGTGGGTGAGTACCTGGACGACCGCCATCACGCGATCGTGATGCTCGGGGCTCGCCTCCTGCACCGTCAATCCTCGGGCCTGCAGCATCCGCGTCACCCAGTCGGCCCACTCGTCACCGCGCGCGCGACACACGACGACGCGCTGCCCCTGGAGCGAATGCACGCTCGGGCCGAACATCGGGTGCGTCCCCACGACGCTCGCTCGCGTCGACTCGAGCATTGCCGCCACAGGCGCATGCTTGATGCTCGTGACGTCCATGAGCAGTGCGTCCGGCCGGACGCGCGGCCCCACAGTGCGAATCACATCCTCGGTGACGTCGATCGGCACGCTCACCACGACCACGTCGGCCACCGACGCCGCATCACCGGCGCTCAGCGGGGTGTCGAGATCGGAGACGATGACCTGGTGCCCGAGGTCCCCGAACAAGCGCGCCATGATCGTTCCCATCCCGCCGTGGCCGCCGATCACCGCGACCGTGCGGGAGGGCGTCGAGGACGGCAACTCCGCGCGCAGCGACGCCTGGTGATCGCGGCTCGCCCGCATGAGCACGCGGAAGAGCGACTCCATCTCTCCACGCGGCAGCCCCATCTCCTCGGCCCGACGGCACCGGTCGTCGATGATCTCACGTTCGCGCCGGGGGTCGCGGATCCGGAGCGCGTGCAGCCGCTTGTACGCCGCGATCTCTCCTACGAGTGCCATGCGCCGCGCGACGATCTGCAGCAACTCGCGGTCGAGCACGTCGACCATCGCGCGGAGAACGGGGAGCGGGCGAGGAGACGGGTCGTCAGGGAGCATAGCCCTAAAGCTATCAGCTATCAGCTATCGGCTATCAGCAGAGCACACGGGCCGGCCCGTTGTTGCGCGTACCGGTCCCGTGTACGGCTGCCATCCCGAGGGGGTATACGGATTGGGCGGATGGAACGGATGGGGGCGGATCGTCTATCGCGACGGAGAGGCGGTCTCGGAATGACCGGGGAGTGAGAGGAACGGCTTCGAGGGACGGTAGTGCCCCGGGCAGCCGCTCCCCTCTTCATTCGGCTCGTTGCGCGAGGGCGCGTCCCGGCCTCGAGCGATCCGTACAATCCGCCCCATCCGCCCCATCCGTATCGAATCGCCCGGGTGGCAGCCCGTGCACCGGATCCGTACGCGCCACCGTGGGGCCGGCCCGTGTGCCTTGCTGCTAGCTGCTAGCTGCTAGCTGATAGCTGTTAGCTCAACCTGCGCCTCGCCGCTCGCCCAATCATAGGCAACGCAGCAGTCACGATCGGCGCCACGAGTGGCCTCGCTGGCCTCAACACGCGTCGCAGTGTCGCGAGCCACCTCCCGCGCGTCCGATGGCTTCCATCGCGTCCACCATTCGCTTCCGCCAACGCGGCTCGACGGACGGGCTCGGGGATGCGCACGTCGATCCGCGACGCATCCGCCACTCCGAGATCGACCGATTCCCACGCCTCGCGGAAGCGGCGATAGAAGTGCTCCTTCCCGTGCCGTCGAGTGGCCTCGAGCTCCGGCGGGACCTTACCCGTCGACGGACGACGCCCGCGCCCAATCGTTGGATTGAGGTTGATCTCCCACGTCTGCAGCCTGCCGTCCTTCACCGCGTAGTCGATACGCCCGTACCCCACGCCCGCGAGCGCGAAGATCTCGCGCAACGCGGCCTCGTGCGGGTTCGAGACCAGGTAGTCGAGCTCCTCCTCGACCATCGAACGCGAGAACTCACTCCCCCCGAACTTCAACATCCACTCGCGCGAATAGGACAACGAGCGCGGAATGATGTGATCGCCCACCACGAACGCCGCATACTTGCGAAAGTACCCGTCAGTGTCCGCCGTGTCGCAGAACTCCACGACGAGCAGGTTTGCTCGCGCATGCCCTTGCACGAGCGCCCGCCCGATGGCCGGCTCCACCTGCGACGGTTCCTGGAGCAGCGGGGACAGTGGCCCGCCGTGTGATCGCCAGTCACGAACGAATACCGGGTAGCGCAGCGTCGAGAAGTCGGCGGTGATGGGAACCGCGCGGAAGTCGTTGCGGCCGCACCGATGCAGCTCGTGAAGCAACTGAGCGCGCCGCCAGGTTCGTCCGGGATGGTTGAGGAACCGCACATCGGAGCGGCCGGCGAGCGCCTGGTGGAATGCCTGTACGAACGCGTCGACGCCGGGCGACAGTTGATCGAGTGCCGATAGCACGTACGTGCCCGGCGGGACCTCCCCGCGCGATGGCAGAGATTCCACAGGGATCACCTCGAACCGCGACGCGACGTCGAGCCCCCAGAGCTCGAGGTACTCGCGGATGCCGCGCGCCTGCGCGTCGGGGACCACGAAGTGGATCACGCGCCCGCTACTTTCCTGGCGTCGTCGGTGCCTACGCCGGCATCTTCGCGGGCGTGGTGCATCGGAGCGCCGGATGACTGTGCTTCCCAGAGCCGGCGGTACACGGCGCAGCCACCGAGCAGCTCGGCATGCGAGCCGAGCCCGGCGACGCGCCCACTCTCGAGCACCAGAATTCGCGTCGCGTTCCGCAGCGTCGAGAGCCGATGCGCGACCGCTATCGTCATCCGGCCCGCGGCCAGTCGATCGATGGCCCGCTGCACCTTCACTTCCGCGAACGAGTCGAGGCTCGAGGTGGCTTCGTCGAGCAGGAGGATCGGGGCGTTCTTGAGCACGGCGCGCGCAATGTTCAACCGCTGCGCTTCGCCGCGCGACAACGCGCGTCCCCCCTGGCCGACGACGGTGTCGTAGCCCGCGGGCATCGCGAGGATGTCGTCGTGGATCTCCGCCGCGCGCGCCGCTGCTTCTACTTCCGCATCACTCGCGTCCGGACGCCCGCAGCGGATGTTCTGGCGAACCGATGCCGCGAACAGGAACGGGTCCTGGGCGACGATAGCGATCTGCCGATACACGTCCGACAGCCGGAGCTCACGGAGGTCGCGCCCATCGAGCCGAACGGCGCCCCGCACCGGGTCGTAGAACCGGGCGAGCAGATTCAGCAGCGTCGTCTTTCCCGCACCGGACGGCCCGGCGATGCCTAACGTCTCGCCGGCACTCAGGTCGAGCGATACGCCATCGAGCACGGTAACGTCGCCAACACCGAAACCCACGTTCTCGGCCGAGAGGTGCCTGGGCGGGGCCGTAACCGCGGCAGCGCCGGGCCGGTCGTGAACGTCGGGCCGCTCGGCGAGCAACGCTTCGATGTGCGCGACGCTCGCCCCGTACCGCTGGATCTCCATGTAGCTCGAGTTCACGTTATTGAGCGGTCCCTGGGCGGCACGCGCCGCGATGAGGAACGCGAGCAACTCCGGCCATCCGAGTGAGCCGCCGAGCACCTGCACGCCGCCGGCGATGATCACGGCGACGAGACTCAACCCGGCAAGGGATTCGAGCGCGACGCGCGCCAGCGCGCGCGTGCGTTCTATCCCGACGACCTCGTCGTAGTACTGGCGTGCCTGTTCGACCGTGCGGTCGGCCTCCACCCGCTCGCCCTGGTAGACCTTGATGATCCGGATGGCGCGGAGCAGCTGCAGTAACGCGTCAAACAGCGCCACCCCTTTGCGGCGCACGCCGAACGATTGCTCGAGCGTGCGGCGTGCGACGAGATAGACAGGGAGCGCCGCCACCGGCACGAGCACGAACGCGATGAGCGCGAGTGTCGGACTGAGGACGATCGCCGCCGCGATCAACGCGATGGCGTGCAGCGAATCGAGCACTGCGGTGGCCGCGGACACGGCTACCGCGCGGAGATGCGCCACGTCCTGCCGCACGGTCTGGATCAGATCGCCGTGAGTCCGCTGATCGAAGAACCCAGCCGAGAGGGCGAGGAGATGATTGATCAGCCGCTCCATCGCGCTGAGCTCGACGGCCGCGACCAGTCGTTGCTGAGTGACCTGTGCCCCGTACGCGAGCGCGGCGGCGCCAAGCTGCGTCGCCACGAGCGCGCCGGCCACGGCCCACAGCGCGCCGGTAGCGCCATAGGCGTCAACGAGCCGGCGCGCCAACCCGTCGCCTCGTCCGAGCACGCCCCCGAGGAACTCCCGGACCAACAACACTGACGCGCCAACGGCCGCCGCTCGCCCCAGCGACGACAGCACGAACCGCGCGGTCAGCCCAGGCTCGCGACGCACGGTCGCGAGTGGCAGCGACAGCGGTCCGGTCACGCCGCCTGCTCCGGGGCAGGGAACGGCGCGGCGGACGGCACCGCCGCCCGATCCCCACGGGACAGCACCGTGGCCGCACTCATGTCCCCGGTGACGTTGAGCACCGTCTTGAAGATGTCCGGAATCGTCTCGACCGCTTCGGCGATGATGATGCCTTCGATGGGCAGGCCCGCAGCAAGGTACGCGGGCATCGTCTTGAACGCACTCCCACCCCCGGGCACGCCGACGGAGCTGAAGCTGAGCACGACGATCGTCAACACGAACGTGGCGATCGTTCCTCCCGACAGCGGCACGTTGAACACGTACGCGAGGAAGAGCAGCTTCGACGTGCTCGAGATCGTGCGGTTCACCTTGAAGAGCGACACGGTGAGCGGCAGCACGAAGCTCGTCGCCGACTGTGGGAGATGCAGATGCGTTCGGCCCCCCTCCACCAGGGCCGGCAGCGCGGCGAGCGACGAGCGCGTCGAGAGCGCGACGAGCTGCGCCGGCGCGACCGCGCGCGCGAACGCGCCTAACGACACTCGGCCCAGCATGGCGCTCGCCGGGTAGAGGAGTAGCGTGAACGCCGTCATGAGCCCACACTGCAGCAGGACGAGGCCGCCGAGCATCCCGGCCGCCTCGAGCCCGGTCGTGCGCCCGAGCATGAAGCTCAGCGCGAAGACGCCAATGGGCGTGACCACGAGGAGCCATCGAATGAGCACCATCATCGCCGCCGACAACGCCATGAAGGTGCGCTCGAGCGGCTCGCGCTGCTCACCAGGCAACTGTCGGATCGCCAGCGCGAACAGGGCAGTGAAGAGGAGCAGCGGCAGCACATCCCCTCGCCGGGCTGCCTCGAACAGGTTCGACGGGAGCAGATGTCCGATCCATTCGCCGAACGATCCGGTCCCCGCCGCCGCCGCATCACGCGCGGCCTGCGGAACGGCGGTGGCGGCGCGGAGCTCGGTGAACGCCCCAGTGTCTGGCGCGGTCGCGCTCAGGAGCGGGGGAGTGACGAGCAGCGTGAACGCGCCGGCCGCGAGCAACATGACCACGAAGAGCGCCAGCGCGCGTCCGCCGAGCCCTCCGAGTGACTCGCTGCCGCCCGCGCCGACGATCGCCGCGAGCAGATGAACGACTACGAGCGGCAGAACGGTCATCTGCAGCGCTGCCAGCCACAGGTCGCCGAGTGGACCGACCAGCTCGGACACGACTCGGAAACCAATCGCGTCCGACCCATGCCCGAGCGCCCCCAGGGCCAGTCCCACCACCAGGGCGGCGAGCGACCAGACCGTGAGGGCGCCGAGGGCCCCGCCGAAGCCAGTGCGTTTCATCGACCACCACTCTAGAGCGACCCCACGGGGTCGCGCCAGAGGGACACTGTCACACTACTGGAACTACGCTGGTCGCTGTTAGCTGGAACCGGCTGCTGCAGGGTGGAAAACACGCAGTAAGTCGTGAGTCTTCAGTATCGAGTGGGCCAGTGATCAGTCACTGACCCACCGGCTGGCTCATGACTGGCGACTCACGACTTACTGGACAAGCCGGGAGGCGTCCCGAGGCAGTTCACCCTGCAGCAACCAGTTCCAGCCAACAGCAACTAGCGTAGTTCTAGTCTACCGTTCGTGCATCCACCTGTCCTCGAGCACGACAACCGGCTTGGTGAGCGTCTTCCCACCGACCGACACCGTGACGGTGTACGTGCCCGGGTCGACCATGGGGATGTTCCCGCCTCCACCACCGCCGCCCCCAAACCCGCCGCCCCCGCCCTGGCGCGGCGTCGGCGCGAGGTTCCATTGCACGCGGTTCAAGCCCGCCGCCGCAGGTCCATCGAGCGTTCGTACCACGCGGCCGGACGCATCGGCGATCGAGATCTTGGCTCCGCCCGCCGCCGACGCCTCGAGGTAGTAGCTGATCGCGGTCCCACGCGGGGCGTTCTCTCCGGTGAACACCTGCTGCCCCGCGATCTGTTGGTTGAGCGTCACGTCGTTCAGATACGCGACCGCCGGCCGGATGTCGAATAGCGTCGCGTCCGCCGCGAGCACCGCCGGCGTGAGCTGCTGAAGCGGGGTAATGTCATCGACGATGTACACGCTCCGGCCATGCGTGCCGACGATCAGGTCACCGTCGCGCTGGTGAACGAGGATGTCGTCCACTCGGACCGTGGGGAAGTCGTTCACGAACCTCTTCCACTCGCGGCCCCCGTTCAGCGAAACGTAGAGCCCGAACTCGGTCCCGACGTACAGGAGATCCCTGTTTCGCGGGTCCTCTCGCACGACCTGGATGTTGCCGTACCTGGGGAGGTTGTTCGTGATGCTCTGCCACGTCGCGCCGTAGTCGCGGGTGACGAACAGGTACGGCTTGAGATCGTTGCTCCTGTGCCCGTCGACGGCGACGTACGCGGTCGCCGGATCGAAGTGCGACGCGTCGATGCGGGCGATCCAGTGCATATGGTTTCGCGGCAGTCCGGGCAGGTTCTTCCCGACTTCCGTGAACGTCGCCCCTCCGTCGCGCGTGACCTGGAGGTTCCCGTCGTCGGTGCCAACCCACACAATGCCCGGCACGGCAGGCGATTCATCCAGCGCCGTGATCGTACTGAACCACGTCACGCCATCGTTCTTCGACAACATCGTGCGATCGCCCGGCACGCCCATGACCTCGACCTTGTTCCGATCCACCTGCTTCGTGAGGTCAGCGCTCGCTGTCCACGTCGTCCCCTGATCGGTGGACTTGAAGAGCCGGTTGCCGCCGAGCCACACGATGTTGGGGTTGTGCGGCGAGAGCATGAACGGCGTGTTCCAGTTGAACCGGTACACGTCGCCGGGCTGCGCGTTGATCACGTTAGGCCGGGCGTTGGCGCCCCCTCCCCCTCCTCCACCGCCACCACCGCCTGCTGGCGGGCTGGCGCCCGGCCGCGCCGGTGCCCGCGGACGAATGCTCTGCACGCGACCGGTACGCAGGTCGGTGCGGTTCGTGTTCCCGTTCTGTGACTCGCTGTAGACGATGAAATAGTCGTTCGGATCCACGGCGGTGTAGAAGCCGTCACCGCCGCCGACGCGGAACCAATCCGAGTTGGCGATGCCCCAGCGCGAGCGTGTGGAGCTCGGAGCGCCCCAACTGCCGTTGTCCTGGAGCCCGATGTAGACGTGGTACGGCCGCCGCATGTCGGCGCTCACCGCGTACGCGAGCACCACCGGCATCGTATTGATGAAATCCCACGTCTTCCCCTGATTCCAGCTGACGTTGATGCCGCCGTCGTTCCCGATGATGATGTGCTGCGGGTTCTTCGGATCGATCCAGAGCGCGTGCTGATCGACGTGCCCGGGCGCACCGCCACCGCCGGCCGCGTCGAGCGTGACGAACGTCTTCCCGCCGTCGAGCGATTTCGCCCACGGTAACCCGGCGACGTACACGACGTTCTCGTTCGTCGGGTCCACACGAACCTTACTGAAGTACATCGGACGAGCGTTGCAGTTGCTGACGTGCGTCCACGTGCGACCGCCATCAGCCGAGCGAAAGATCCCGCTTCGCGTGGGGTCGAGCGCGGGTGGCGTGCGCGTCTCCGGCGGTGTTTGCTGTCCGCCTTGAGCGCCCCCGCCGCCGCCGCCGCCTCCCACGTTGAAGCCGCCCCCGGGCCCGCCGTTGTTACACCAGTTGAACCCGCCGCCACCACCACCTCCGCCACCACCGCCCGGTCCGCCGCCGCCCGGGCCACCGGGTTGCACGGCAACCACGGTATTGCTCTGCCCCACCTCGATCTGCGCGTACACCACGTTCGGGTTGGACCGCGACACGTCGAGCGCGATGCGTCCGAAGGTGCCCGACGGCAGCCCGTTGCCTTCGATCTTCGTCCACGTCCTTCCGGCGTCCTCGGACTTCCACAGCGCACTCCCTGGGCCGCCGCCGTTGAAGCAGCAGCCAAGACGGCGGCGCTGATAGCTCGCGGCATAGAGCACGTTGCTGTTCGACGCATCGATGGCGAGGTCGGTGAACCCCGTGTTGTCATCCACGTACTTCACCTTGGCCCACGTGCGGCCGCCGTCGGTCGTCTTGTAGATGCCGCGATCCGGGTTGGGGCCGAAGAGGTGACCGAGCGCGGCGACGTAGACGATGTCCGGATTCTTCGGATCGATCACGACGCGCGCGATCGTCTGTGTCTCGCGCAGTCCGATGTGGGTGAACGTCTTGCCGCCATCGGTGGTCTTGTACATTCCGTCGCCGAACGACGACGACTGCCGGTTGTTCGCCTCGCCGGTCCCGACGTACACGATGTCGGGGTTGGTCGGATGGATGGCGATGTCCCCGATGGACGCGCTGCCGTACTTGTCGAACACCGGCTGGAAGGTCGTCGCGTTATCGTCCGACTTCCACAACCCACCGACGGCATAGGCGACGTACACGATGTTCGGGTGGCTCGGGGAGACGTCGATGTCGTCGACGCGCCCACCCATGCTCGCGGGCCCGATGTTGCGGACGCGGAACGACCCGAGCAGTGGGTCGGCGGCCGGGTCGACTGGCCCGCGCGCCGCGCCGCCGTCGCCCTGCGCCGCAAGCGGCGCGCCCTGGATGACCGCAAGCCCAGCGAACGCGGTCGCCAACAGTCCTACTCGCACTCGCCCCATCGAGCCGCGCGCCTTCCGCCCAGCGTCAGTCACTGGCATGCTGTGTCTCTCCGTCGTCGGTGGAGATGGTGGTACGTCGAGGCCGCCTAACGCGACCGGGGTTAACGCTGTTTGTTGGCTGATGGCTGATGGCTGATGGCTGGGGGTGGTAGCGCGGGGTGCGTTACGCGCCCCGCGCTACCACCCCCGCACCTGCCCGTCATGCCTGGGATCCGCCGCGCCGACCCACCGGTCGCCATCGCGGGCAATCAGATATAACCGCGCGTAGCCGAACGACTGCGCCCGCGGGACGTACCCCATCCCGCGCACCGCCTCGAGCGCCGTCGGATCGAACGCGCCCTCGAGCTCCACCTGACGCCCCACGCGCTGCGGGTAAATGCGCGACATGCGGAGCGCCTCCAGCGGGTCCAGCCGGTAATCCAGCACGTAGGCCATCGTCTGCATCATGGCGAGGGGGATGCGACCGCCACCCGGCGACCCCACGACGAGCGTCGCCCGGTCCCCATCGAGCACGATCGTCGGCGCGATCGTCGACTGCCGCGTGCGCCACGCCGGCCCGCCCGGCCGATCGAGGTCCTCCGGCCGGAAGAACCGGATGCCCGAGTCGTTGAGGAAGAACCCGGCGACAGCGACCCCGGCGCCGAACACCGAGCTGTTCGTGACGGTGACCGCGACCGCGTTGCCGTGCGAATCCACGACCGAGATGTGCGTCGTCTCGCCACCCGCGTCGCCGGTCTCGTTAGGCTGCCCCGGGCCGTCCGTCGCCACCGGCCCCGTGCCGGAGAACGGATCGCGCGCCCGACATTCCGCCGGCAGTCCCGCCCGGTCGAACGGCACCGGGTCGAGCACCGGAAGCGAGTCCACCGGACGCTTGACGCCGACATACGCGCGCCAGCGGTCGGCGTAGCCCGACGAAACGACCCCGCGCGCCGGAATCGCAACCCAGCGCGGGTCGTCGTTGAGCCGTCCCATCTGCTGCCCCGCGCGCATCGCCGACACGAAGACGTCGAACGCGTCGCCCGAACGCGTCGGATATCCGAGCGCGCGAAGGTCGAATCGCTCGATGAGCTTGAGCGAGAGCAGCAACTGCATCCCGCCCTGCGGGGGCGGCGCCGACAGCACGGTGCGCCCGCGGTACGACGTACACAGCGGACGACGCCACGTGGGCGAATACGAAGCGAGATCCTCGAGCGTGACGGGGTGCCCCCCCGCGTTCATACGCTCGACGAGCTGCCGCGCCGTCTCCCCCTCGTAGAATCCCTTGCGCCCCTCGGCTGCCACGCGGCGCAGCACGGTGGCGAGCGCCGGATTTCTCACCCGGGCGCCGACCCCGAGGGTTCCGGCGGCCGGCCAGTACAACTCGCGCGCAACGGGATCCCGCGTTAGGCGCGCGGAGTCGCGCTGGACCATCTCGGCGAGGACCTGATAGAGCGGGAAGCCTTCGTCGGCGATGCGGATCGCCGGCGCCATCACGACGTCGCGCGTGAGCTTGCCGAAGCGCTCGTGCGCCTCGAGCAGCCCGGCGACGTTCCCCGGGACGCCGACAATGCGAAGCGGCGCCGTGGAGTCGGGCCGTGTCGCCCGCACTCGGCGGAACGACGCGATCGGCTGCGCAGGATAGAAATCCACGTGCTCCGCGCGCTCGGCATCCTGCAACCAGACGAGCATCGCTCCACCCCCGCCGACGCCCGACATCTCCGGCTCCACCACGCCGATCGCGAACGCCGCCGCCACCGCAGCGTCGATCGCGTTGCCGCCGCGCCGTAACATCTCTACCCCGGCGTCCGACGCCAGCGGATGCGCCGACGTCACCATCCCTCGCTCGGCGACGAGTCGCCGCCCGATGTCAGGGGCGAGCGTGGGCGGCGCGGCCGACGGCGCTCCCGGGGAGCACGCCGCACTGATGCATACAACCGCGAGAAGCAATCTCTTCATGTGATGCCTATGCTATCGAATGCGAGCCACGCCGTTCCCTGGCGTGGCAAATCGGATGAACACGGCCGGGTCGTGCCCTGGCACGATGAATCGAGGAGAGGAGGCGAGCTTCGTCATGCGCTCCTGTGCTCGGAGGTTCGAGAGCGAGTCGAGCGTCTGCGCGATCGGCCGACGCTGGTCGAGGTTCTCGTACAGATACAGGTTGTCGGACGCGATGACGACCGTGCCCGCCGGCGTGCGCACGCTCGCGTACTGCGAGCCATACGTATGCTTGCCCCCCGTGAATACGGTGATCCCGGGGATGATCTCCGTCGCATCCCCCGCGATCTCCTCGAGTCGCCCGCGCGACTTCAGCGTCGCGAACATGCGCGCGACGTCACCATCGATCATCCGATCGCGCACCTCGCCGTTCGGACCGACGTGATGGTCGTACTCATCCCTCTGGATCCACACCCGGGCGTTCGGGAACAGGTCGGCGCCGTCGGCGTGATCCCAGTGTACATGGGAGATGATGATGTCCGTGACGTCTCCCGGCGCCACGCCCGCCCGCGCGACGGCCTCGGACGGCTTCACGAAGTCGGCAGGCTTCCAGCGGTCGAGGAATTTCTGGCGATAGAACCCGGCATCCACGAGCACGTTGCGCCCGCCGCCACGAATGAGCCACACCGCCATGGCAATGTCGAGACGACGTCCCGTGTCCGCGCCGGCGATGAGCCCACGCACCGGAAACCCCGGGAGGGTTGCGTATCTGACCGCGTAAACCTCATACGCCGGTGACGTTTGGGCGCGGCTGGCAGAGGCGGTGCAGAGGGCGACTGCCACGAGAAAAGCCCGGCGGGTTCTCACGGGAACGTTGGACTCCAGCGTAAGATTGTGCGTCTTCCCGGATCGTTTACGCGCCCCCCACCCGAAGTGTTCTCAGGCGAGCAGGTTGCGTCGCTCCTCACGGAGCTTGGCATCACTCACGTCGTGACCGTTCCCGACAGCACCATCGGTCTGTGGGAACCGGCCATCGAACGGAGCAATGTGGTGCGTCTCGTGCGCGTCTGTCGCGAGGGCGAGGCCTGGCAGGTTGCCGCTGGCCTCTACCTGGGCGGCGCCACGCCGCTGGTCATGATCCAGTGCACCGGTCTCTTCGAGTCGGGCGACGCGCTCCGCAACGCGCTCCACGACTGGAAGCTGCCGATTTTCGCGGTCATCGGCTACCGAAGCTATCGCGACCAGGCGAAGCTGCCAGGCGACACGTGTCTCGTGTTCACCGAGCCGGTGCTCGACGCGTGGCGCATCGACTACCGCCTGATCACCGAGCCGAATCAGCTCGAGGTGATCCGCGAGCACATCCTCGCGTGTCGGGACGCGGCGCGGCCGGGCGCGGCGTTGATCGCCGAATGACGGGCGCCAGCGTCCACGCGGGACGCATGCCGCTCGTCGCCGCGCTGCGGGTGCTCCACGACGCTCGCAGTGACACCGAGGTCGTCATCACGACCATGGGCTCGGCGCGCGAATGGATGCGTCTCGGGGACGTTCATCCGCTCGACATCGTGCTGGTTCCGTCGAGCATGGGCCACGGCACGTCGATGGGGCTGGGGCTCGCGATCGCGCGCCCGGACCGGCGCGTGATCACCTGCATGGGCGACGGATCGATGCTCATGAACCTCGGATCGCTCGTGTCGATCGTCGCGGCGGGCGTCGACAACCTCGTCGTCATCGTGTTCGACAACGGCGTGTACGAGGTGACCGGGCTCCAGCCGACTCCTGGCGCGGCGGCCGCGCGGGGCGGGGGGCGGCCCGTCCATTTTGCCGACGTCGCTCGGGCGAGTGGGTTCGACTCGGTTTATCGGAGCGGGGATCTCCATGCGTGGCGCCGTGATATCCGACGGCTGCTCGACGCGTCCGGCCCGACCTTCATAGCCCTCGATGTCGAACCGGCGGCTGGCGGGACCGCGCCGCACTCGCCGGGTCCGGCCGCCGAGCGAGCGCGCCGCTTCATGGCGGCCCTCGCTCGGAAGGGCTAGTGACACTCACTGACGACTCGGCACTGGACGACTGGACACTCACGACTCGGCCTCCTCCCGCCCGCGACGCGTCACATCCTCAGTGGCTCTGAGAACTAGGCCGTCAGCGCCGCGCGAAAGGAGAGATCGAGGACCGCCTGAAGCGGCGCCGGACCGCGCACCACTCGTGACCGCACCGCCGCACCTTCCCAGCAGTCGAGGATGACGTTGGCCGTCTGTAGCGGGTCTGCGTCCGGCGGGAGGTCGCCGCGACGACGCGCCTCGTCGAGCGTGTCCGCCAACCGGCGTGCAATTCCATCGAGCGCCCCTTCGATGCGCCGGCGGAACGCTGTGTTCACCGCCGCGAGCTCCTGACCGAGCAATCCGAGGAGCGAGCCTAGATAACCCTGGCTCGCGTATAAGGTGAGCAGTCGCTCGAAGTACCCGCGAACTCGCTCTGCCGGCGCTCGCTCGGCCTCGCCCAGCGCCTGATCGAGCAGCACGTGTAGCTCGGCGACGTATCGATCCACCACCTGGAGCGCGAAGTCTTCCTTGCTCGCGAAGTGGTGGTAGAATGACCCCTTCGGAACGCCAGTCGCGACGAGCAGGTCCTGAATGCCCGTCGCGTTGTAACCGCGCTCCAGCAGTGTCGCGAGCCCCACGTCAAGGAGACGCCGCTTGGTTGCGTGAAGGGCGTCATCCGCGCTTGAACCAGCCGGTCCGGTCATGGTCGAAGGGAGGTCCCGGTATGGGTGAATCGAGGAGGGGACCGGGATCAGGCCTCCGACGCCGCCTATTGGAGCGTGACGTACCGCTCGAGCCGGGCGACTTCCTTGGCGTTCACGTATTTCCCGATCTCCCGCCGGAACTGCTCGATGCTTTTGTACGGACGGTATTCCTTGAACTCGTGGAGCATCCGCTGACCGACTCCGGGGATGGAGAGGATGTCCGCGTCGCTCGCCGTGTTCAGGTTCACCGGCACGAAGACGTATTGCTCGAACCTCGCGACCTCCTCGGGCGTCACGTACTTGCCGATTTCTTTTCGGAACTGCGGCAGGCCGCCCTTGTACGGCCGGTACTCCTCGAACTCGTGCGCCATTCGGTTCCCGACCCCCGGCACGAGCATGATCTCCGCTCGTGGAGCCGTGTTGAGGTTGATGGCGATGAACATCTTGGGATAGAGCGCCGACCGCTGCTCCCGGCTCAGTGACTGCCCGAGAAGCGAGTCGAGGGTGAGCATTGAGAGAAAGGGCCTGCGATCCGTGATCGACTTCACGATCGTGGCGTTCATGCCCGGGAGCGCGAGAAGTTGCTGCTCGGTCGCGATGTTGGGGTCGAGGATGCCGGTCGTGTTTCGTCCCACCTGGGCATGCGCGGCGCCGCTCGCGAACGCTGCGGTGGCGATGACGGCAACGAACGTGGAAAAGCGGTTCATGGGTTTGCTCCGAGGCGTTCGGTAGGTTCGGTGTCGAGAGCCGGGTGTCGGTATGCGTACATGAGCCCGAGCAGCCCGAGCGCGATCATGGTACCGGGTGCCAGCGATGGTGGTGACGCACCCTGGATGGCCTTCCAGAAAAGGTCGAAGCCGGCGAGGCCAGGATACATCTCCATCTCGAATTCGATGTTGGCGCGGTAGTGCAGGAAAGTCCCAACGAATCCCGAGAGGATGAACAGGCTCATCATGGCCTGATGCGTTCGGATGCTCAGCCGCCCGCCGCGCGCGAGATGCCAGCCAATCACGAGCGCTGACGCGGCGAACAATCCGAGCGGCGCGAGCTGCCAGGCGTCCTCGACGTGTCCAGTGAGCAGGAGGTCGGCCGCCGTACCGACAATGCCGATGGCGAAGAGTCCGAGCACAGACCGCCGGAGGATGCGGAGCGTGTCCGCGGGTGTCTGCGCTGCGTTGTCAGGCCGTGCTGCCATCGCTCGGAGTTGGAGTGACGGGAACACGCGTCTTGAGCCTCAATCGAACAGCGGCGACGAGAAACCCGGCGAGTGTCCCGATCAGCATGGTGCCGCCGCCGAACCGTCGGAAACCGAGGAGCGGGATAACGAGCCCGAGCGTTGCGCCGGCCGTCGCTCCGATGGCGGTGTGAGCAATTGCTCGCCCCAGTGGCACGCGTCGCAGGAAGACCCACGCCGTGATCGGCGCCAGTACTGCACCGATCAGCGCTCCGAACAGTGCCCCAACGAGCGCGATCTCCAGATGATCGTTCGTCGTTCCGGGAGCAACGAGCACGGCAACACTCTGCAGGACGCCGCCGATCACGGCGCCAATGATGGCGCCGATGAGGGCAATGGTAGCGGTTACCGCGACGACACGGCCGATGGCCATTTGATGCTCGGGTCCGGGAACTGGTGCGTTCGCGCAAACTTCACGGGCGCTCATGAGCGATGCCAGTCGCGCGCCGGTTTCCCACAAAGCGCCTACCTTCGGGACCATGCGTGCGGGTTTGCCATCGACTAGCGACTTTCGGTTACCGACTCGCGGAGATATGCAAGATAAACCGCGCAGTCTGTCATTGGCTCGTGCCGCGTGGCATGGGGTATTCGTCATAGGACATCGCGGCTAACATGCGAAGGTCGCGACGAACCTGTTTCTCTCTCACGCCAGAGCTCGCAGTGCAGCAGTCGATTGCAACCATACTCCTCGCGTCCGCGATGCTCGCGGCGCCGCTCGGCGGTCAGTCGCCGCCGTCGTCCGACACGTCGCGCGCGAGCTCGACCGCCGATTCGTTAGGTCGGGACAAGCCGGCGAAGGCCGCGACGTCGAAGGCCGCGACGTCGAAGGCCACGACGTCCGCCAAGAGCACCAGCGCGAAGTCCGCGGCGAAGCCGGCGCGGAAGACCTGGAGTACCGGCAAGAACGGGTATTACGTCGACAGTGCCGAAGCAGCGACGCTGTGGCCGGTGAAGGGTCCCGCGCCGCTCCCCGGAGCGATCCTGCCGGCGAAGCGCATCATCGCGTATTACGGCAACCCGCTCTCGAAGCGGATGGGCATCCTTGGTGAGATCCCGCCGGATCAAATGCTCGCGCGCCTCGACCGCGAAGTCGCTCGCTGGGAGAAGGCGGACCCGGGTACGCCTGTCCAGCCAGCGCTGCACCTGATTGCCGTAGTGGCACAGGGAAGCGCCGGCCGCGACGGCATGTGGCGCACTCGGATGAGCGACTCGCTGATCGAGCGCGTCTACGGGTGGGCTCAGCGAAGAAACGCGCTGCTCTTTCTCGACGTGCAGGTCGGCCACAGCACGCTGCAGGCAGAGCTCCCGCGGCTCGCGAAGTTCCTCGAGCGGCCGAACGTGCACCTCGGAATCGATCCCGAGTTCTCCATGAAGACGAAGGCCAAGCCGGGGTCGAAGATCGGCTCGTTCGACGCGGCGGACATCAACTACGCCACGCGCTTTCTCTCGGAGCTCGCGGCGTCGAAGAACCTCCCGCCAAAGGTCCTTGTCGTGCACCGGTTTACGCGCCCGATGGTGACGAACACGAAGAACATCAAGCTCGACCCCCGCGTGCAGATCGTGATGCACATGGATGGGTGGGGCCCGAAGTGGATGAAGTACGACTCGTATCACGACTACATCTACCTGCACCCGGTGCAGTACACGGGCTTCAAGATCTTCTATAAGAACGACACGAAGAAAGGCCACGCGCTCATGACGCCCGATGACGTACTGAAGGTGTACCCGAAGCCGTTGTACATTCAGTACCAGTAAAGACCGGGAACCGGGACCCGGGAACTGGAAAGCCCTCGGGAGGCCTCTCGGCTCGATGCGAGAGACGCTTCCCGAGGGTTTCTGTTCCCGCGTTCCCGGTTCCCTGTTCCCCATTCCCGGGTCCCCCTAGCATGACTGTTGAATACAGATCAGGTACTTCTCTACCGATCACCGGAGCCCGTCATGCGCCCGTTCCCGCGAAGTCGCCGTACCGCCGGCAGTTGGCTGCCCCTGGCTTTCCTCCTCGCCGCCTGCGCGACGAACCCCGTCACCGGGCGCCGCGAGATCTCGCTGATCTCCCAGGACCAGGAAGTCCAGATGGGCCAACAGGGAGCTCAGCAGGTCGCCCAGGAAATCGGGCTCGTCAACGACCAGGCGCTGCAGAACTATGTCCAGCAGGTCGGCGCGGGGATGGCGACGAAGTCGGAGCGGCCGAATCTCCCGTGGAGCTTCCGTGTTATCGACGACCCCACACCGAACGCCTTCGCCTTCCCCGGCGGGTTCATCTTCATTACCCGCGGGCTCCTCGACATGATGAACAGCGAGGCCGAGCTCGCCTCGGTACTCGGACACGAAATCGGCCATGTCACCGCGAAGCATTCGGTGACGCAGATGAGTCAGCAGCAACTCGCCCAGCTCGGCCTCGGCATCGGCGCCATCCTCTCGCCGACCATTGCCCAATACGGCAACCTCGCAGCCCAGGGGCTGGGCCTGCTGTTCCTCAAATACGGCCGCGACGACGAACGTCAGGCCGACGACCTCGGCTTCCGGTACGCGCTCTCGCAGAACTACGACGTTCGCGAGATGGATGACGTTTTCCGGTCGCTTCAGCGGGTCGGCGAATCGAGTCAGCAGAGCCCGCTCCCCACGTGGCTCGCCTCTCACCCGGGCGAGGCGGAGCGCATTCAAACGATCAACGCCAAGATCGCCCAGATGCAGCCAGCCCAGTTCGCGAACCTGCGAACGAACGAGCGGGAGTTCATGCAGCGCGTCGACGGCCTGGTCTATGGTGCGAATCCGCGCAACGGCTTTTTCCAGGGCAACACCTTCTATCACCCCGACTTGCGGTTCCAGATCTCGTTCCCGAGCGGATGGCAGGGACAGAACCTGACCCAGGCCGTCGTCGG
>DAINRQ010000126.1:0-15091 GCA_036741775.1 Gemmatimonadaceae bacterium
ACGCCGACGGCACCGTCGATTGGCATCAGGGCATCGAGTTCTACAACTTCGCGCGGCGAGCCGGCCGAGATGACTTCGTGATGCTCGTCTATCCGGGCGAGGACCACGGACTCCGCAAGAAGGAGAACCAGATCGATTATCACCGTCGCATCCTCCAGTGGTTCGGGCACTGGCTCAAGGGCGAGCCCGCACCGAAATGGATGACGGAGGGACTGACATGGGGTGATCGGAAGCTGCAACTCGACGCGTCGAGCAGCCGTCGTTCCGAGCGCAGCGAGGAATCGCCGTCGTCCCCGTAGAGGGATTAGCCCCTCTACCGCGAGGATTGAAAAAAACCTGACACAGATGGCCGCAGATTTCGCGGATTTCGCAGAATCCCTCTATCGGGAAGTCTTGCCGCGCGGGAGTAGCGACCGCCTCGGTAGAGGGAGAATCCGCGTTCTTCTGCGTAATCGGCGTAATCTGCGTCTTGGTTTCTTCATCGTCCCGGTAGAGAGACCTGCAGGGAGCCCAGCCCCTCTCCGAGGACGACGGCGATCCCCTTCGCTGCTTGGGCATTCGCCCCTCCCCAGGACCATGGGGTTCCGCGTCGCGCGGCCCGCTCCAGAGCGATAGCAGGTATTTAGAACGAAGGGGAAAACGGATGAGGGGATGAGGGGATGAGAGGACGCTGGGGGATCGGTCCTCAGCACTCACGCGCCCGCGCGCCCGCGCGCCGGGGCCGCGAACCGGTGGGGCCTGCTCGTGGGGGAGAGTGGCCGCCAGTGGGAGCAGGTCGCCCTGCAGCGACCAGCACCAGCTAACAGCCGCCAGCGCCCGTTGCAGAACCGGCTACTGGCCCCGGCGCGGGGAGCTGTCTGCCGAGAGGGAGGATGTCGCTCATCCCCTCATCCTCTCATCCTCTCATCCTCTCATCCGTTCCCCCTCGTTTGGATGCCTGCTTCCCCGCTCGACAGAGGATCCTATTCAAGCGGTCAAGCCAGCGAGCCAATTGGTAATGGCCCCGCGCGGATTGGGAGCCCGCCCCCATTTACGTGTGGCCCGCATCGGTGCAGAGTACCGCATGAGGCTCGAAACCACCTGGCTGATCGCCGCCCTGGCCGCGCTCAGCGTCGGTCACTGGCTGTGGCGGCGCCGCCGCGCGCGCGACATCGCGGACCAGTGGCTCCACCAGCACGGCTACCGCGTGCGGTCGCTCCACGTGTCCTACTTCGATATCCGCCCGCGCTTCCGGTTGACCCCGTTCCGCAACAACGACTGGGCCGTGGATTTTCGCGCCGTGGTGGACGACACGAAGCTCGGCGGCACCGGCAAGGTCCGACTCCGCGTCTGGACCGACTGGCTCGGAATGATCGACCGCGAGCCAGAGATCTCGTGGGTCGAGATGCCCGACGAGCAGAAAGGCGGCGCCGAGTCACCCGACACGCAGTGGGCGAACGCGCAGCTCGCCATTCTGCGCCGCGCTGCCGCGGGCGAGTATACGTTTCGCCCCGACGGCAAGGACGCCGAGGCGCGACGCGAGTTCGACGAGACGGTCGAGCACGTGCTCGCGCTGCAGCGACGCGGGCTCCTCACGTGCGCGACGCCGATCGCCGAGCTGAAATCGGACGCGCAATACGCGGTCATCGGCGATGTCGTCCTGACCGATGAGGGCCGCAGCGCGTTGGAGCGCGCCGACGCCGCTGAACGCGCGCAGCGTACCGATACCGCGCCCCAGCTCTGACCTCGATTCTCCCGCCAGTGATCCTCGACGCGATTCGTTCTCTCTTCACCGCGAAGGACGCCACCCCGGAACCCCGCCCGGTGCCGGCCGGCGTCGATCCGGTGCACCTCGCGGCCTGCTCGCTCCTGCTTGAAGTCGCATTCGCGGATGGCGAATTTTCCGCCGAAGAGCGGCGGCACCTCGAGGAAGTGCTCGAGCGCCATTTCGCCCTGCCACCCGAGTCCGGTCACCAGCTCATCGAGCTCGCCGAGCGCGAGCGGCGAGGATCGATCGACCACTTCCAGTTCACGCGCGTCCTGAACGAGCGCTACGACATCGGGCAGAAGATGGTGCTCGCGGAAGTGATGTGGGGGCTCGTGCTCGCGGACGGGCAGATCGCGGAGCACGAGCACTACCTGACTCGGAAGATCGCGAATCTGCTGGAGCTCGAGCCAGGATACCTCGCCGCGGCCAAGGCACGAGCCGCCGGAAACACGTGAGCGCGGAGCCGATCGGGCCACTCGACCCGATTCTGCGGCCCCGCTCCGTCGCGGTTGTCGGTGCCTCACGCGAGCCGGGCACGATTGGCAACCAGCTCGTCGTGAACCTCGTGGACTACGGGTTCACGGGGATGGTCTTTCCGGTGAATCCGCGCGCGAGCGCGGTTCACTCCATCCGCGCCTACCCGAATGTGTCCGCCATCGGCGCGCCGGTCGACATGGCCGTCATTGCGGTGCCGAAGCAGCACGTCATCGGCGTCGCCGAGGACTGCGCCAAGGCGGGCGTGAAGGGCATTGTCGTCATCTCGGCGGGGTTTCGCGAGGTGGGACCGGAGGGCGCTGAACGGGAGCGCGAGCTGGTCGACGTCGTTAGGCGCGCCGGGATGCGCATGGTCGGGCCGAACTGCATGGGAGTGCTGAACGCCGACCCCGCGGTGTCGATGAACGCGACGTTCGCGCCACTCATGCCGCCGGTGGGTGGCGTGGCGTTCGTGTCCCAGTCGGGCGCCATGGGGTTGAGCGTCCTCGATTACGCGCGTGAGTACGGCATCGGGATCTCGCAGTTCGTGTCCGTGGGCAACAAGCCCGACGTCAGCGGCAACGATCTCCTCGCGCAGTGGGAGAACGATCCGGCGGTGTCGGTCATTCTCATGTACACGGAGAACTTCGGGAACCCCACACGCTTTCGAGAGCTCGCGGCCCGCGTGACGAAGCGGAAACCGATCATCGCGCTCAAGTCGGGGCGCAGCGTCGTGGGCGCGCAGGCGGCGTCGTCACACACCGGCGCGCTCGCCGCGAGCGACCTCGCGGTGGATGCGCTCCTCGGTCAGGCCGGCGTGCTTCGCGCAGCATCCGTCGAGGAGCTGTTCGACATGGCGATGGCGTTCGGACGGCAGCCCCTTCCCCGCACGCGCCGCACAGCGGTGCTGACGAATGCGGGTGGCCCGGGGATTCTCGCCGCCGACGCCCTCGAGGCAGCCGGTATGGAGCTGCCGAAGCTGCACGCGGACACGGTCCAGCGACTCACCCCACTCTTCCCGCCCGAGGCGTCGATCCGGAACCCGCTCGACATGATCGCCTCGGCCACGCCGGCGGGGTATCGCTCCGCGTTAGGCGCGCTGCTCGCGGACCCCGCCGTGGACTCCGTGATGGCGATCTTCATTCCGCCACTGGGCGTGGACCAGGAGCAGGTGGCCGAAGCGATGACTGCCACCGCGGCCGAGCATCCTGACACGCCGGTGTTCGCGGTGCTCATGGGGCGCAATGGGTTGCCACAGGGCAAGGCGGAACTGCACGAGGCCGGGATCCCTGCCTACCTCTTCCCCGAAGCGGCAGCGCGTGCACTCTCGGCGATGTGCCGGCAGCGAGAGTGGCTGGAGCGTCCGCCTGACGAGTCGCCACCGCTCGCGGTAGACAAGACGAAGGCGGCCGAGATCCTCGGCCGAGCGCGCGCGGAGGCGCGCGAGAAGCTGTCGGAGCTCGAGGCGCTCGCGCTGCTCGATGCCTACGGCATTCCGACGGCGGGGTCGGAGTTTGCGACGACGGCGGACGAAGCGGCGGCGGCAGCCGAGCGCGCGGGACTGCCTGTGGCAATGAAGATCGTGTCGCCGGATATCACGCACAAGACTGACGTCGGTGGTGTGCGGCTCGGCCTCGCGACGCCTGACGAGGTCCGCGCGGCATTCACGCGCATGATGGACGACGTGTGCAGCCGCTCGCCCGGCGCGCGAGTGGACGGCGTGATCGTGCAGCGGATGGTCCGCGGCGGTAGGGAGACGATTGCCGGCGTGACGCGCGACCGACTGTTCGGCCCGCTCGTGATGTTTGGCCTGGGCGGCATTCTCGTCGAGGCGCTGCGCGACGTCGTGTTTCGTCTCGCGCCACTCGGCACGCGTGACGCGGAGGAGATGGTCGCCGGCATCCGCGGCGCGGCAATTCTGAAGGGCGTGCGGGGTGAGCGCCCCGCCGACCACGACGCGCTCGTGGACGCGATCCGCCGCGTTGCGCAGCTCGCGGTGGATTTCCCGGAGATCGAGGAGATGGACGTGAACCCGCTGCTCGCGTTCGAGCGCGGGACGATCGCAATCGACGCGCGGTTCCGGGTGGCCGTCGAGCGCTGATCGTCTTCGGGATCCCCGAAGGGAGTGGCGTCGCCTTTGCTGTTCTGCAAGCTGCAACCTTGAGCATTGCCGGTTGCCCGCCCGCCGTCGATGGCGGACACCCCGGCGCCAGCCCGTGATCTCGTGGCGCCAAACGCCGGTGCGTTTCCATTGGCTCCACGACGGGCGGTCCCGATGCCACCCTGGCCAGCGCTGGAATCGCACCTGACGGCGTACCTGATCTCGCTGGCCATCTCCGCCGCGGTCGCCGCGTGGTGCTGGGATCGCCGCCGCGCCGCTGCGGGAGCCGGGGCGTACGCCCTCATCGCGCTCTCGCAAGCCGCGTGGACGCTCGGCTACATCCTCGAGGTGTTCAGCACCTCGCTCGCTGCCAAGCTGTTCTGGGACAACGCGCAGTTCATCAGCCTCCTGGGATGGGTCGTGGGCTTCGCCGCGTTCACGGCCCAGTACACCGGCCGCCGGGTCGCGCGACCGGCAGCCACGTACGCGCTCGTGGCGTTCCCGTTCATCGCGCTCGTGCTGCTCGCGTTCACGGATGAGTGGCACGGCCTGGTTCGATCGCACGTTCGACTCGTTCCGAGCGAGCTCGGGCCAGCGCTGCTGTACGACTTTCCGCCCACCGTCTGGGCCATTTCGCTCTACGGCTACGCCGCGTTCCTCGTCTGCCTCGGCATGTTGGTCGCCAAGTACATCGGCGCAGCGCGGATCTTTCACCTGCAACACGGCCTCGTATTACTCGGGAACGCGATTCCCATCGTCGGTACGGTGCTCACCCTCACCGTGCTCAGCAACTCGGCCGGCCGGGATCTCGCTCCGGTGACCTTCGCTGTGGCGAACGTGATCGTTGCCGTCGCGCTGAGCCGGTTCGGTCTCTTCGATCTCGTTCCCGTCGCCAGAAGCGTCGTCGTCGAGAGTACGAGCGACGCCGTGTACGTGCTCGATGCCGAGGGCCGGATTGTCGATGTCAATCCCGCAGGACGTCGGCTGGCCCCCGGCGCGAGCTCGGACGTGATTGGAAAGCCAGCGTCGGAGGTCTTCGATTCGTGGCCTCGCCTGCGCGCGCTCATCGAGAGTGGCGATCGCGAGCCCATTGTGATGGAGATGGAGCGCGCTGACGGTCCCCAGTTCATTGCGGTGCGCGCGTTTCCTCTGCGCCGAGGGGCTGTCCGCGGGGGCGGGCGCGTCATCGTTGCGCACGACGTGACGGCGCAGCATCGGGCCGAGCGCGAGCTCCGCGAGCATCGCGACCGGCTTGATGATCTCGTGCGCGAGCGCACCGCACAGCTCCAGTCGGCAAACGAGGAGCTTCGACGTGAGAGCGATGAGCGCCAGCGAGTCGAGGCCCAGCTACACCAGGCGCAGAAGATGGACGCCATCGGCAGGCTCGCCGGCGGCGTCGCGCACGACTTCAACAACCTGCTCACGGTCATCATCGGGCACGCCGAGCTCCTGCTCCGCGCGCCGGTGGCCCGCGATCCTCAGGACCGTGCAGACCTCGAGGGGATCGTGAACGCCTCGCGTCAGGCAGCGATCCTCACCCAGCAGCTCCTGGCGTTCGCGCGCAAGCAGGTCTTACAGCCGGCGGTCCTCGATCCTAACGGCGTGCTGCGCGACATGGAGCCGATGCTCCGGCGACTCCTCGCCGAGAACATCGACCTCGTCATGGAGCTGCGCTCGGGCGTTGGTCACGTCATGGTCGACCCCTCACGCCTTCAACAGGTCGTGATGAATCTCGTCATCAACGCCCGCGACGCGATGCCGCGCGGAGGACAGCTTCGAATCGAAACGGCGGAAACCTTCCTGGGCGATGTGGATGCTCGCGGGCACGAGACAACAAAGCCGGGGCGCTTCGTCACGGTGAGGGTGACTGATACCGGCACCGGCATGGACCGGGTCGTCCAGGAGCGGATCTTCGAGCCGTTCTTCACGACCAAGGAGAAAGGACGAGGAACGGGGCTCGGTCTCGCCACCGTCCACGGGATCGTGGAACAGAGCGGCGGAATTATCGCAGTCGAGAGCGAGCCAGGACTCGGGAGCGCATTCACGGTGTATCTCCCGCGAATCGACGTCCCCGCGGAGGAGGCACCGGCCGAAGTCGCGCTCGGAGAGTCAGGCGCCGGCGCCGAGACGATCCTCGTGGTGGAAGACGACGAGATGGTTCGCCGTTTCATCCAGCGGGCCCTCAGCGGAAGTGGGTACCGTGTGCTCGTCGCTGGCGATGCCGACGAAGCACTCGCGATCGCCGGTCGGCACCCCGCGCCCATTCACCTGCTCGTCACCGACGTGGTGATGCCGGGACGGATCAACGGCCGGGACCTCGCGCGCTTACTCCAGCGGTCGCGCCCATCGATGCCAGTGCTCTACGTGTCGGGGTACGCGGACGACGTGGTGGCGAAGCACGGAGTCGTGGAGCCTGGTGTCCGGCTGCTCCAGAAACCGTTCGCCGCCTATGTCCTGCGAGCGGCAGTGCGGGAGATGCTTTCGGGGAGTGGGGCGGTAGTGGACGATCACCGCCCCGACTCGTCGATGCCGGGCCCGGCACAGGCATAGGGGCGGCGACGGTCAGTCATAGCCGCGCCTGTGCCGACTCTCGCCGCAGCTGCAGCACTCGCACGTTCGGATCGACGACGACCCGCTCGGGCTTGAACGACGTCCGAATCGAGATCGTTTGCCGCTCCTTTCCGCCCAGCGTGACCGTCACGAGCTCGGCCTGATACGCCGCCGCCTTCTTCGTGCTGGTGGTATCCGGAAAGCGCTCCCCCACGACTGCCGCAACCTCGAGCGGCATCCGCCCGGTCCCCACGTTCTCCACCTCGGCCGTCGTGACCCATCCACCTCCGGGCGCCGCGACGATCTTCGCGTTATGCACGCGGTACTCGGGCACGACAACGGTGTCGAACCACTGTCGCGTAAAATCATCGTACGCCGCTGGGTCGGGCGCGTACCGCCTCATGTGCATCACGAAGTCGTGAAGCACCGGGTGATCCGGGTTGCCGCGGTACGCGGCAATGAAATCCTTCATGCCGCGGAGCGCGGGCTCACGCCCCATCCGCTGCAACAGCATCCAGAACACCCACCCGCCCTTGTCGTAGGTGACTGTCCCGTCGCCGGCCTTCGAGCCATCGATGCGCAACAGCTTGCGCTCCGCGTCCGCCTGACGTGTGTCACCATAACGAGACTCGATGCGCTTCCGGAACTCCATCGCGTCCCGCTCGCCCTTCACCTGCTCGATGAGCAGCGCCGTCGAGAAGTGCGACATCCCTTCGCTCAGGATGTTGCCGCCAGGTCCTCTGCCCGGCTGCAACATGTTCCCCCACCACTGATGTGCCGCCTCGTGCGCCGTCACGAGAAACGCCAGGTTGGTCTTCGGATCGCTCTTCGTGAGGAAGCCAATGCCCTCTGAGAACGTGATGTTCGTCGGAAACCCCTGCGCGTACGTTGCGAGGTTCGGGAACTCACTCAACTTGAGCTCCTTCCAGGGGAACGCACCGAACCACTCCCCGTAATACTTCCGCGCCGCGTCGAGCGCTTCGCTCATCTCGGCGATGTTGTACGTGTGCTCCGGGTGGTAGTAGAGGACGGTCCCGTTCCCGCGCTTCACCTGCCAGCGTGCCGCAACGACGTTGAACGCCATCACCGGGTGATCACTCTCCCAGACCACCGTTCGTCGTCCGGCCGCGGTCGAGTCCGATAGCATCTCGCCAACGGAGTTCGCGATGAAGTCGGCGGGCGTCGTGATCGCGATGCGCGTCGTGATTGGCAACTCGCTGCCGAACGCCGGATCGGTAACGCCCTCGTAGAAGTCGTCAGGGTACAGGCGAGGCTCGTAATCGTTCTCGCCATTCTCGACGCCGATCTGCTCGAGGTACCCGACGACCGGGAACCACCTCGGCGTGAAGCTCGTCATTACGACGCCGGACGGCAGGATGAACTCGCTCGCCCCACCACCGTTCTCGGTGGCGCCGCTCTCACGCCCCGAGTAGCTGAAGCCGAGCCGCAGCGTATCACCCGGCATGAGCGGCGTGGACGGCGTGAAGACGTGCAATAGCGACGACGTGTCGGGCGTGTAGGCGGTGCCGTTCATCGTCCATTTGAGATCGCGCCAGGCTGGCGACGTCGTTACCGGCACCAGCGCGAGGCGCGTATCGCGCTTGTTCACGAGCACGTACGTCCCCTTCACGGTCCAGGACCGCTCGGCCGGCTCGATCGTCAGGTCGAGATCCACGTCGGCCAGCGCGGGCAGCGGTGCTTCGCGCCACGTCGCGAGATTCTTCTTCCAGTAGTCCTTCGCCTGCTTCTCGAACCGCCCGCCGTCGGGCCCGCGGTCGATCTGACGCCAGAGCATTCCGCCCGCGATGACAGGGATCACGAGTGCGGGCACTGCGCGGAGAAAGGACGCACGCAGCGCAGCCGGCCGCGCGCGATGGATCATCCGAATCGCGTCCCGGTCGCGCCGGGGGTACTGCTTGATCGCGATGTACAGAAACAACGCTGCCAGACCGCCAACCATGAGTCGACTGAGCAGCACTGCACCGCGATCGATCTCGAGCGTGCTCATGTCGCTCCACTGGACCGTACCCCACATGGGCCAGTTGCCGATCCAGTTGATGTCGCCGGTCACGGCCCGGTACGCGGTATAGACGAACGCACCGAGCGCCACACCGTACGCCGAGTAGCGGTTGCGCGTCACGCAGTAGGCGGCGATTACGAACGCGGCCCACGCGATGAACGTCGGCGCAACGAGCCCGCCCCAGATGATGAGGAACGGCACGATGTCGAAGCCCACGCGGCCCTGCACGAGGAGCGCAATCCAGGCCGCGACGAGGCAGACGGCACCGACGATCAGGCCGATCGCACACAGCGCGATGACCTTCCCGAACACGATGGCTGCCGTGCGAATCGGGGTTGCGTTCGCTACCGCGCTGAATCCAGTCGCGCGCTCGCGCTCCATGCTCTCGACCGCATAGAAGATGAGGAGCAGGCTCAGGAGCGTGATCAGGAACTGCATCTGCGTGACCGCGAGCGTCCCCGGCGTGAGCAGAAGCGGCGTGTCGAACGCCCCGAGGGCGACGAGCGAGTTGGCGATCGTCTGGAAGAGAATGAGCGGAACGAAGACGTAGAGTCCCGGCTCGCTGCGGAGCTCGCGAAGCTCGGACCGCGCCACCTGCCACACGCTCAGCCAGAGTCCCGGCGCGCCCGACCGCATCGCGAGTGAAGCGAGCGGCGCGGACACGCTGCCGAGGCTTGCCGCCCCAACCGCCGCCGGCGGCTCGGCAGTCAGCTTCTTGGTCTTCACGCGCCCCGACTGCCGCAGCGTTCGCGCAAAGTGCACGCCGCTCGCGACAACGGCCGCGAGGCCGGCCAGCACGAGTGCGAGCCGGCTCGCGAGGAACCCCGCGTCGAATCCGATCCGCTGCGTGTTGTAGTAGTCGGCGCCGCGATCGACCTCCAGGTAGGTCTCGTTCAACCACCGAACGCCGCTCGGGTCGATCAGCATGAGCAGGCGGTTCACGCGCGGATCGAGCCAGCTCGGCGACCACGTCCAGAGAAAGAAGAACCCCGCGAGCACGAGCACGATCGGCAGGACGAAGACGAGGATCGGCTTTCGCGTCCACGTCCCGACCCCGAACACGACCCCCGTAATGACGACGAGCGCCGGGACGGCGAGGATCAGCGAGGGCCGAAGGTAGTTCACGAGCGAGAGCGGGCCACGCGACTCCGCCATCTGCGCATTCGGGACCCCGTGGAACAGCAGCAGCATCAGCAGGACCAGTCCCGCGAGCATACCGAACGCGCTCACCACCGTCGCGACGTACTTGCCGCCGATGTACTCGCCGGCGGTGAGCGGCGTCGAGTGCAGCAGCTCGCGCACCCGGAGCTCGTCGTCGCGAATCACGGTCATCCCCGCGGCGGCCGCGACGAAGAACGACATGAACGTCGAGATGCTCACCGTGAGGATCTGCGCCGCGGCAAACTCCGACGTGATCCACGCCTTCTTGCCTCCGACGCTCGCGTCGCCCGAGGCGATGATGATCTGCACGTTGCCCGTCGAGAGCCCCCACACGATAAACGCGAGCATCGCAAGGCAGATGTAGAAGAGCGGGCGCCGGGCGTTGAACGCGAGCTCGTGGCGCGCGACGAGCCAGAGTCGCCGGACGCTCATGTCACCGTCTCCGGCCTCGCGTCCGCGACTGGCGCGATGCCCGGCACTGTCGACACTGGCGGGAGCGCCGCCTGTCTCACCGCGCCGTCGCGTTTCGCGTGCATGAGCACGAAGTACGCGTCCTCGAGCGTGGGAACCGCCGGCTCGAATCCCGGTGGCGCCTCGCGACTCGGCTCATGGACGCGCACGCGATTGCGCCCCTCGACGAGCACCGCCTGCGTCACCCGGCGAGAGCGCTGCAGCGGCTCGAGCTCACTTGCCGCCACCTCGCCCTCGAAGATCGTTCCCGCAAGCATGCGCCGCGCGTCCGTCGGAGACGTCTCGGCCACCAGCTCGCCGTTCCGGATGACGGCGAAGCGCGGACAGAGAACCGCGACGTCCTCGACGATGTGCGTCGACAAGAGCACGGTCCGACGCTCCGCCAGCTCCGCGAGCAGCCGATAGAAGCGATGACGCTCCTCGGGATCCAGGCCAGCCGTCGGCTCGTCGACGATGATGAGTCGCGGGTCGCCAGCGATCGCCTGCGCGATGCCGAGCCGCTGGCGCATGCCGCCCGAGTACTCCTTCACCTTGCGCTTCGCGGCGTACGCGAGATTCACACGCTCGAGCAGTGCCGCCGCGAGCCTTCTGCTCTCCTTGCCCTGCGCGACGCCCTTGAGCTGGAGCAGGTACTCGAGCATCGCCTGGCCGGTGAGGTGAGGGAAGAACCCGAAATCCTGCGGCAGGTACCCGAGCACGCTCCAGAGCCCCTGTGGGTCGGCGAGGACGTCGCGCCCGTCGAGCGTCACGCTGCCTGACGTCGGCTCGAGCACGCCGGCGAGGATGCGCATGAAGGTGGACTTCCCCGCCCCGTTCGGGCCGAGCAGGCCGAACATGCCAGTGCCGATATCGATGGACACGCCCTGGAGGGCGGTAACGGGACCGGGGTACACCTTCACGAGGTTCCGGACGCTGAGCATGACCGACTCCCTGGTGGAATAACCAGAGTCTACGGCGTAGCCGCAGAACAGCAAACGGCGCAGGGACGGCCGGTGGAATGAGTGTGGGCGTCCGGCCGGGTCGCTCACGCGTGGACGGCCCTTTTTCGGGATCCGGAATCCAAGTAGTGAGTAGCCAGTAGTGAGTCGGCCAGTAAGACAGTGAACGACTGTTCTACTGGCTACTCATGACTGGTTACTCACGACTTGGATTCACCATCCCGGTAGAGGGCCGTCCACGCGCCACCAAGCCCGCCCGACGCACACACTCATTCACTGGCTTTCACTGCCGGCACGCCGTTCGCTGCCTTCACCTTGAAACCTTAGGTATAGCCTGTTATGTATACCTAAGAACCTTATAGCATCCGGCCGGTAGCCGACTCCGATGCCTCCTGCTGCAGACCTCGACCTGATTCGCGGCACGCTCGACCTGTTGATCCTCAAGGCGCTCAGCTGGGGCCCGATGCACGGGCTCGCGGTGCTCCGCTGGGTCGAGCACGTCACCGGCCGCCGACTTCAGATCACCGAAGGCGCGCTCTACCCCGCGCTCCATCGCATGGAGCAGAAAGGGTGGCTCGAGGCCGAGTGGAGCTATACCGAGCGAAACCGTGAAGCGAAGTTCTACAAGCTCTCGCCCGCGGGACGCCGGCAGTTGGCGACCGAGCTGTCGAAGTGGTCGCGCTACACCGAAGCGGTCAACCTCGTGATCACAGCCGAGGGCGCGCGGTGACACGCCAGGAGCGCGGACGACCGAAGCTGTTCCGGCTGCCGGTATCGCGGCGCCGGCTTCGCTCCGAGATCGACCGCGAGCTCCGCTTCCACATCGAGGAACGCGTCGAGGAGCTGGTCGCCGCCGGCCACTCGCGCGACGCGGCCGAACGCGAAGTGTTCGAGCGCTTCGGCGACCCAACCTCTGTACGCGACGAGTGCGAGGAGATCGACGCCATGACGCACCGACGGCGAGAGTTCACCGAGTGGCGGGCGGCCGTCGCCCGCGATGTTCGACACGCGCTGCGCGGACTCGTGCAGCGACCGGCGTTCAGCGCCGTGGTCATTACCACCTTGGCACTGGGCATCGGCGCGACGACAGCCATCTACACGCTGCTCGATGCCGTCGTGCTTCGCCCACTTCCCTACCCGAACGCCGATCGACTCGTCTACATCGACCATCCGGTGCCCGGTGTCGAGACCGGCGCGCGGTGGCACATGTCGGTCGCCGGCTACTTCTTCTTCCGGAACACCTCCCAGGCGCTCTCCGAGATCGCCGCGTACAATCGCACCGAGGCGACGCTCGTGACGAACGACGGCGCCGAGCGGGCGCGCGCCGCGGCGGTCAGCGACAACTTCCTCGGCGTCGTGGGCGTCCGGCCGTACCTCGGCCGCGACTTCACGGCAGCGGACACTCGGCCTAACGCGGCGCCTGTCGCCCTCCTCGGGTATGACTACTGGCGCCAGCGGTTCAACGCGGATCCGCGCATCGTCGGCCAGACGGTGAACCTGGGCTCGAACGCCACTCAGGTGGTTGGCATCGCGCCGTCGGGACTGCATCTCCCTGACTACCAGGTACAGATCTGGTGGCCGCTCGAGCTCGACCCGGACGCACCCGCGGTCAACTCGCACTACCTCGGCGCGGTCGCGCGCCTTGCACCGAGCGTCACCGTCGAGGCTGCACTGGCGGAGGCGGCTCGCCTGACGAGTCGCCTGCCGGAAGTCTTTCCGGGTGCGTACAGCACGTCATTCATGACGAGCTCGCGCTTCGGCGTCCTCGTGACTCCGCTCCGCGACACGGTGATCGGGGGCATGAGCCGCACGCTCTGGATCCTGCTCGGCGCCGTGTCGATCGTGCTGCTCATCGCCTGCGCGAACGTCGCGAACCTGTTTCTCGTGCGCGCCGAATCGCGGCGGCGCGAGGTGGCGATTCGGTCGGCGCTTGGCGCGGACCGCGCGCAGCTCGCCGGCCATTTCCTCACGGAGAGCGTCCTGCTGGCGCTCCTCGGCGGGGTGCTCGCCCTGGCGCTCGCGTCCGCCGCCGTGCGCTTCCTGATCGCGCTCGACCCGTCGTCGGTGCCGCGACTGGCCGAGCTGACGCTGGGATGGCGTCCGCTCGCCGTCGCGCTCGCATTGTCGTTAGGCACGGGGATCGCGCTCGGACTCCTGCCGCTCACGCGGCTCACCGGCGGGCAGACCGACCTCTCGACGCTCCGAGAAGGTGGTCGTGGCCAGACGGCGTCCCGCGGCCAACTGAGCGCGCGCTCCGCCCTCATCGTCGTACAGATGGCGCTGGCCGTCGTCCTGCTCGCGGCGGCTGGGCTCATGTTGCGCAGCTTCCAGCGGCTCCGCTCCGTGCACCCGGGGCTCGACGCCTCGGGCCTCCTCACGTTCGAAGTGGCGTTGCCGTGGGCGCGCTACGGCAACCGGGTTCGCGGACCCGAGGGGTACCTCCCCGCGTTCCGCTACTACCGCGAGCTCGCCTCGCGCCTCGCCGCTCTCCCCGGCGTCACCGGCGCCGCTATCACGCGGGCGCTCCCCATCAAGGACGGGGACATGTGTGCGCTCGTCTTCGTCGAGTCCCGCGGTCAGGGGCAGACCGCACCCTGCCTCGGCGTCGGCGTCGCGTCGCCCGGATACTTCGAGACGATGGGGATTCCGGTCCGCGGGCGCACGCCGACCTGGACGGACGTCGAGTCGATGACGGGCGCCGTCGTCGTGAGCAAGGCATTCGCCGATCGTATGTGGCCGGGCCAGGATCCCATCGGACAGCGACTGAGGCCTAACGGGTTCGAGGAACCGTGGTATCACGTGGTGGGGGTGACGGGCGACGTGCTCACTCACGGGCTCCACGAGGCCCCGCCAGAGATCGTGTACTATCCGATGGTCCCCATTCCCGGCGCGCCGCTCTGGTCGCCGCCAATGAACGTCACGGTCGCCATTCGCACGACCATGGACGATCCGCTCGCGCTGGCGACGGCCGCCCGTCAGGCGGTGACGGCACTCGACCGTGAGGTCCCGGTCGCGAACATCCAGACCATGGAAACGGTCGTCGTGAAGTCCACGGCGAAGACGACCTTCGCGATGCTCCTGCTCGCGATCGCCGGCGGTCTGGCACTGGTGCTGAGCGCGGTCGGGATTTACGGCGTGATCTCCTACACGGTGAACCAGCGCCGAGCGGAGATCGGCGTGC
Source organism: Gemmatimonadaceae bacterium (assembly GCA_036741775.1). Classification (GTDB taxonomy): domain Bacteria; phylum Gemmatimonadota; class Gemmatimonadetes; order Gemmatimonadales; family Gemmatimonadaceae; genus JAJKIV01. The sequence goes on from DAINRQ010000126.1 coordinate 14,644, forward strand.
GCATGGCGTTAGGCGCGCAGGCCGCGCAGGTCGGCCGGATGGTGGTGGGCCAGTCGCTCCGCGTTGCCGCCGTGGGGATCGCGCTCGGTCTCGCCGCGGCGCTCGTGACGACGCGGGTGATGCAGTCGCTCCTCTTCGGCGTGACACCGACGGACCCGCTCACACTCACGGCCGTGACGGTGGTGCTGATCGCGATCGGCGCGCTCGCGAGCTACGCGCCCGCCCGAAGGGCGACGGCGGTGGATCCAGTGGAAGTGTTGAGAGAAAGCTAACAGCTAGCAGCTAGCAGCTATCAGCAAAGCGAGACCCCTCGGGACGCTTCTCCTGGTGAGAGAGGCCTCCCGAGGGGTTGGCTTTGCTGATAGCTGATAGCTGATGGCTGATAGCTGGTTGGCTAGAAGCTTATTCCCACCACCACCGGCACGAACTTCGTTCGCTCCGGCGTCGT
>DAINRQ010000126.1:15191-17481 GCA_036741775.1 Gemmatimonadaceae bacterium
GCTAGAAGCTTATTCCCACCACCACCGGCACGAACTTCGTTCGCTCCGGCGTCGTAGCCACCGAGTGGTAACGCGCCTCGACGAAGAACGCAGGTCCCAGCCCGCCGAACGCGAGGCCGATGCCGCCGTTGAAGCCCACGTCCGTCTGCTCGTCCCGTAAGCTCCGGAATTCATCGATCGTCCCCGTAATGTCCTGCGACACGCGGCGGTTGTACACGCCCACGCCGCCGATCAGATACGGCCGGACCACTGACTGCGTCAGTGACAGCACGACGTTCGCCGACGCGCCAATGAGGTCGACGTTCCCCGTGACGTTGTCCACCCCGTTCGACGGGAGCACTTGCTGACCAACCCGCCGGATCACCGCATTGTCGAGATCGCTGCGACTCCAGAACACCTCACCGCGAAGTCCGAACCGCCCCGACCCGAAACCGACGAAGCCATTCGCGACGAGTCCTGTCTTCGCCCCGTCTCCGAAGTCCCCGCCGTTCGGCACGTTCGCTCCGATCGATGCTCCGAACCCGAGACCGGCCTTCTGCGCCGACGCCGGCGACGCGAGCGTGACGATGGCGACAAACATCATCGCCGCTGATTTCCATCCCAGTCCGTTCATGATACGCGCTCCAGGTTGTGCAGCTTGTCATGACGCACCATCCGCTCCATCAACACCCCGAAGTGGCAACTCCGTTCGGCGTCCCCGGCCGGGCGTGCGGTGTTCGTGACGCGGGTCACAACAGACCGCTCGGTTCGTTCTATCCCGATGTGACGCGGTTCATCACACTATGGTTTGGCAAGCGCTCTCGCGACTATTGCGTCCACTGGTCTGGCCGGTCAACGTGAGGCGTGTTCGCCGCCTCGAAAGCGTCGAAAGCCGCCGCACCGACGGAGCTCGCATGACGAACGCATCGTTCTCGCACGTCGCACGTTGCTGTCTCTTCGCCACCGCCCTCGTGGTCCCGGGTCAGGCGCGGGCGCAGCTTCTCTCGTCCGTGGATCTGTCGTCGCGCAGCGCGCAATCGGCGGGCGACCTATGGCTCAACCAGATCACGGTGTCGCCGGCCGCCCGTTTCGACCACACTCGATTCTCGCTCGACGGACGGTGGACTGCTCTTCGGACCGACGCCGGCGACCTCACGGGCAACGGCGCCCTGTCCGCGACGTACTACTCACCGGTTCGTGGCGGGCTTCAGCTGTCGGTCGGTGGCTTCGCCGACCGGGCGCTATTGAACGAGACGTTCGCCGTGAGCCGCGCTGGCGCCGACGCGCGACTCTCGTACCGGCGCGGCGCGACCGGCATGTGGCTCGGCCGCGAGGCGTTTGTCGACAACCAGCGAACCGCGGTGTCGGCAGTGCCGCGCGTGTCGGGCGGCGCGTGGCGGCAGGTCGGACGAGCGCTGTTCACCGTGTCGCTGTCATCGTACTCGACGCGTGAAGGAAGGCGCGACCGTGTCACCTCGATGGTCACGAACCCCGCTGGTGGCTTTCCTCCCCCGACCAGTGGTGGCGACACGCTGCTGCACCCGACGGTCGTCGACACGCAGGAGGTCGTGACCGACAGCGGGAGTGCCGGTCGCCTGCGCTCCTGGAACGACGCCGAGCTCGCGCTGGACTGGGGAATCGGTCGGCTCGCGTTCCGCGGCGTCATCGGCACGCGATTTTTCGCCGAGTCTCAGCCTAACGAACTGTGGGGGCAGGTACAGAGCACGTACGCGCTCGGCCCCGACGTCGCGCTGATCGCGGCGACCGGAGTGCATCCCTCGGCTGCCGCCTACGGCGCGTCGCGAGCGCGCTTCCTCGAGCTCGGAGTACGTCTCGCGCCAAGCGCGCTGTTACGTCCGCGTGTCCCGCGTGGTGTGCGCCCAACCGCGGCCGCGTTCGAGGTGAGTAACGCGACCGGGGGGCAGCGAACGCTACGGATCCGTGTCCCGAACGCGCGCACGGTCGAGCTCAGCGGCGACTTCACGGGCTGGAAGCCAATCACACTGACTCGCGCCGGCACGGACCAGTGGGAGGCGCGCGTCCCAATGGCGCCGGGCATTCATCGCCTCGTGATTCGCGTTGACGGCGATGCGTGGGCCCCGCCGCCAGGCGTCAACGCCGTTCCGGATGAGTTTCAGGGCACGGTCGGCGTCATCGTCGTTCGAGATTAGGGTCGGAAATCGATAGCTGCTAGACGTGACCGGTTCGCGGGCGCGCGGCACCCCACTCGACAAGGCCGGGCTCCGTGCAAGGGGATGCGGATGTGACGGATGGGGCGGATCGTGCGGATCGCTCCATGACCGGGACGCGC
>DAINRQ010000127.1:0-9445 GCA_036741775.1 Gemmatimonadaceae bacterium
GAAGGGCGAAGGGCGAAGGGCGAAGGGCGAAGGGCGAAGGGCGAAGGGCGAAGGGCGCCTTTAACTCCGCGCGATTCCCTCAAATACTTCGGCGACCGCGCACGAGAAACCCGGTAGGCACGCGCCTCCCTCGAGGACATCTCCCTCGGAGAGCCAGCGGACCGGCGCATCAACGGGGATCGTCATGATCGTTCGCCTCGCCGGATCCACGATCCAGATCAGCGACGCGCCCGCGCCGATGTAATCGTGCAACTTCTCCTCGAGCTCCGACGCCGTCTCGCTCGGGGATAACACTTCGACCGCAAGATCAGGCGCGAACCTGAACACACGCTCCCGCGGGTCCAGTCCGGCAGGGGGCAGTCGATCCGCGCGCACGAACGACAGGTCAGGCACGCGGACCGTGTGCGGAAACTGGGTCAGCTCGTACCCTACGCTGTCTCCGAACACCATCCCCAACCGGTGCTGCCGGACGTAGACGCTGAGCAGCACGACCAGATTCGTGGCGGCTCTGCCATGCAGGACGGCGGGCGTCGGCGTCAAACGCAGCTCACCGCGTACGAGCTCCGCCTTTCCGTCCGGCAGGCTCGAGTCCAGGAACTCGTCGACGGTCATCATCGAGACATCTCGCGCCGGTTCGACCATGGGTTACGACGGGGATCGAGGGTAGCGTACGCTCGGCGCTGGCGCCGCGGCAAGGAGACATGCGCCACGCTACATCGATCCGTCACAATCCCCGGTACCGGAGCGTTGCATCGCGTAACCGACGGGCGCTACCGCTCGTACGACCGGCAGCGCACCCTGCAAACCGTCGCCGGCCGCGGCTTGTCCAAGGTGAAATCTCTTTATAGAAACTCATGGCGAATCTCAGACTCGCGTTCCGCACGCTCTTCAAGACGCCGTTCGTCACAGCCGTCGCCGTCATCTCGCTCGCCCTCGGCATCGGTGCCAACGCGGCTATCTTCTCTCTTTTCAATCAGATGCTGCTCCGGCCGCTGCCCGTGCCAAACCCGGCGCAGCTCGTGAACATGGCCGCGCCGGGACCCAACCCCGGCTCTCAGTCGTGCAGCAATGCCGGCGACTGCCAGGAGGTCTGGAGCTACCCGATGTTCCGCGATCTCGAGAAGGCGCAGACCGTCTTCACCGGGATCGCCGCGCACCGCGGTTTCGGGGCGAACCTCGCCTTCGAAAACCAGACCCTGGATGCGTCCGGGATGTTCGTGTCGGGATCCTACTTCCCGGTGCTGCAGCTCCAGCCTGCCGCCGGTCGCCTGTTCGGCCCGGCTGACGACCAGACCATCGGCGGTCACCCGGTTGCCGTGCTCGGCTACAACTACTGGGAGACGCGGCTCGGCTCCGATCCGTCGGTCATCGGGAAGCCCATTACCGTGAACGGCCAGCCGATGACGATCGTCGGCGTCGCCCCCCGCGGCTTCGACGGTACGACGCTCGGCGTCCGCCCGCAGATCTACGTGCCGATCACGATGCGACAGGCGCTCATTCCCGTCTGGCGCGGGTTCGAGCGTCGCAACAGCTACTGGATCTACCTCTTCGCGCGGCTCAAGCCCGGTGTCACGAGCGAGCAGGCAGCTCGCGCCATCAATAGCCTCTACAAGCCGATCATCAACGACGTCGAGGCAAGCCAGCAGCAGGGGATGAGCGAGGCGACCATGCAACGCTTCCGCGCGAAGGAGGTTGTCCTGAGCGAGGGAGCCCGCGGGCAGAGCACGCTGCATCGCCGAGTGCGCACGCCCATGATCCTGCTCATCGGCGTGACGGCCATCGTGCTCATCATCGCGTGCGCGAACATCGCGAACCTATTGCTCGCCCGTGCAGCGAACCGCTCGATGGAGATGGCCGTGCGTCTCTCGCTCGGCGCGAGTCGCAAGCAGCTCCTGACTCAGCTCCTCACGGAGTCGGTGGTGCTCGCGTTGCTTGGCGGCGTGGCGAGTCTGCTCGTGGCGCGATGGACGCTCTCAGGGCTCGCCGGGCTCCTGCCGCCCGAGCTCGCGCGGTCGTTCCAGTTCAGCGTCGACCCGACGGTCGTCGCCGCGGCGGCCGCGCTGTCGATCGTGACCGGTCTGCTCTTCGGGATGTACCCGGCGATGCACAGCACGCGCCCCGATCTCGTGACGACCCTCAGGGCAAACTCGGGGAAGCACTCGGGGACGCGCGGGGCGACGCGGTTCCGCAGCTCGCTCGTCACGGCGCAGATCGCGCTGTCGATGGCGCTGCTCATCGGCGCCGGGCTGTTCGTCCGCAGCCTCATGAACGTCGCCCGCGTTGACCTGGGGCTCAGGACCGAGAACGTGGTGACGTTCTCGCTCGCGCCCGAGCGCAACGGCTACGCGCGTGAGCGGTCGCGCCAGTTCTTCCTGGACGTGGAGCAGGCGTTAGGCACCATCCCGGGTGTGACGCACGTGACGGGCGCGCTCGTCGGCATCCTGCAGGGGAACAGCTGGGGCAACGATGTGGCGGTGCAGGGGTGGACGTCGGGCCCCGACATCGACAGCAACTCGCGCATGAACGAAGTGGGGCCGGGCTACTTCGCGGCGTTAGGCATCCCGCTCGCGTCGGGCCGCGAGTTCACGTCACAGGACCGGCTCGGCGCGCCGCGCGTGGTAATCGTGAACGAGGCGTTCACGAAGAAGTTCAACCTCGGGCGCGATGCGGTGGGCAAGCGGATGGACCAGTCCGGCGCGACGGAGTTGGGGTGGGAGATCGTGGGCGTCGTCAGGAACGCGAAGTACAACGAGGTGAAGGACGAGGTCCCGCCCACCTACTTCACGCCGTGGGCGCAGGACTCGACCATCGGCGCGCTCAACTTCTACGTGCGGACGGCGGCCGACCCGAACCAGCTCATGCGCGCGATCCCGGCCGCGATCGCGAAGCTCGACCCGCAGCTGCCGGTGGAGGACCTCAAGACGCTGCCGCAGCAGGTGCGCGAGAACGTGTACCTGGATCGGATGATCAGCACGCTCTCGGCCGCGTTCGCTGCGCTGGCGACGTTGCTGGCGGCGGTCGGGCTGTACGGCGTGCTCGCGTACACGGTGGCGCAGCGCACGCGCGAGATCGGCGTGCGCATGGCGTTAGGCGCCGACGCGGGCCGAGTCCGCGTCATGGTGCTGAAGCAGGTGGGCCGGATGGCCGTGGTCGGCGGCGCGCTCGGGATCATCGGCGGGCTCGCGCTGGAGAAGACGTCGCGGTCGCTGCTGTTTGGCCTCGAGGGGCGTGACCCGATGGTGGTCGTGTTCGCGTCGGTGGTGCTGGCGCTCGTCGCCCTCGGCGCGGGGTACCTGCCGGCGCGGAGGGCGTCGAAGATTCACCCGATGCAGGCGCTGAGGTACGAATAAGGCAGCCATCAGCCATCAGCCATCAACTCGAACCCTCGGGACGCTTCTCTCGGTGAGAGGGGCGTCCCGAGGGTTCTGGCTTTGCTGATGGCTGATAGCTGATAGCTTCTTGTCTCAGTTCGACACGGCTCCGGCCAAAAAACGCGACACCGGGTGCCGCGGGCTGAACGGACCGTGATGGGGAGTCGCGCCAAGCCGCGGTCCTCCAAGCACTTCCAAGCGAGCTCGGCCATCGGCTCGCATGGCACCTCGTTCGCGATAGGCAGGGCACCTTCAGGTGGTTCGACCGCCCTCAATCCGACAGGTCCCCATGCGTCGATCTCTCGTCGCCTCGGTCACCCTCTCGCTCGCCCTCGCCTCGGCCAGCGGCTGCGTCATCGTCGACCCATCCTGTAGCGGCGGTGGTGCCGCTATCCTCGTGACGCCCTCGACCGTCGTCGTCGCCGTGGGGCAGACCACGCGTCCCAGGGCACGATGGTGTCGAGATGGACGCTACGACGACCTCTCGCCACACTGGCGCCTCGCGAGCGCTGCCGACGGCGACATCATCAGCATCGATCCGGACACCGGCCGAATTACCGGGAAGCGTCCCGGGACGGCGACCGTCATTGCGACGTATGCCGGTGCTGCCGGAGCCAGCGTGCGGGTCACGGTCCAGTAACCGTCCCCAGCCGCGTAACGGCCGGGGCGTCGTTTCGTACCGCTACTTGCGTCTCCGGCCGCCTAACGACTTCGGCAGCGGCGACACGGGTGCCGGAAGCGTGCCACACGGTGGCGGCGGAATCGTTGGCCGCGTCGGTGCTGGAGGATCGGGCGGTAGCACACGGTCGAGGATGGATGGCGGCTTAGGCTGGCCGCCGCTCGGACGCGAATCGGGCTGAAACGGATTTGGAAACTTCATGGCGCCTCCTGGTCTGCCAGAGAACATCAAGGATCGGGCCGGAAAGACGACTGCTCGCTGACGACGGACTCAGCTTGTCCGAGCACCATCCCTGCGCACCTAACGCGGAACGAGCTCGGTCGTCGTGTCCCGCCGCTTCTTCGACCGCTTGAACCCGCGACAGTATTTGAGCGACGCCGGCGTGTCGTACTTCGCGAAGTAGGCATCATCCACCGCCGCCTTCATCCGCTCGCCCCGCACCGGAACAGCGCGAACGCGGATCTCGCGCCCCGCCGCCTGAATCGCCCCGCGCGGCTCCTCCCGAAAGGCGTGGTACCACCCCGTCGGCTTCACGTCCCACGACCGGACGAATACGCGGCCGTCCACGACCACCGCCCAGATCCCGATGAACCGATGGTCCCCGGCGCCGGCGCGGACGCCGAGTATCTTGTCCTTCGCGATCGCCTCGATAACCGGACGGGAAAAACGGCGCGACGCTGCCATGGCGGTCCTCTCCCTTGTCGATTTCGGGCTCCCTCGAGCGACTACTGGTGGATCCGTTGAGAGGTGTGGACGGACCACCACGCAGACTGGCTTACGTTATCCAACCTCATGGAGGGACGCCATGAAGTACCTGTGCCTCATCTACGAGAACGAGCGCAGCTGGGAAAATTTCTCCAAGGAGCAGGCAGACGCGATCATGGGTGAGTATTTCCAGTTCACGGACGATATCCGCAAGAGCGGCCATTACGTTGGCGGCGAAGCACTTCAGCCCACGCAGACGGCCACCACGGTCCGCGTCCGGAACGGGAAGGTCTCCACGACCGACGGCCCCTTCGCCGAAACGAAGGAGCAACTCGGCGGCTACTACCTGGTCGAAGCAAAGGACCTGAACGACGCCATCCAGGTCGCCGCCCGCATCCCCGGCGCGCGGCACGGGTGTGTGGAGATCCGCCCCATCATCGACTTCGATCAGCCGCAGTAGCCCTGTGTCATCCCTCGCGGCGCTCGGGATGACAGCTTTTGTGCATGTCCACATCCGCCGTCAACCCCGTCGCCGGGACCATCGACGCACTCTACCGCAGCGAATCGCGACGTGTACTCGCGACGCTCATCCGCCTCCTCGGTGATTTCGACCTCGCCGAGGAGGCGCTGCACGACGCCTTCGCCGCCGCGGTGGAGCAATGGCCGACCGACGGCGTCCCCGCGAACCCACGCGCGTGGCTCGTATCCACCGGCCGGTTCAAGTCCATCGACCGCATCCGGCGTCGCGCGAAGTTCGATAAAGCGCTCGTCGCCGTCGCCGACCGGCTCTCGAGCACCGTCGCCCCCGCGCCCAACGTCGATGACGAGAGCGTCGAGGACGACCGGCTCCGCCTCATCTTCACGTGCTGTCACCCCGCGCTCGCGCCCGACGCGCAGATCGCCCTCACACTGCGCGAGGTCTGCGGTCTGACGACCGAGGAGATCGCGCGCGCGTTCCTCACGCCCGCGCCGACGCTCGCGCAACGCATCGTCCGCGCGAAGGCGAAGATCCGCGACGCGCGCATCCCGTATCAGGTGCCGGAACGCTCCGACCTCGCCGACCGGCTCGACACGGTCCTCCACGTGATCTACCTCGTGTTCAACGAGGGCTACTCGGCGTCGTCAGGCGAGGCGATCACGCGACACGACCTGTGCGCCGAGGCAATTCGGTTGGGACGCTTGCTCGTCGATCTCTTGCCCGAGCCCGAGGCCGTCGGCCTGCTCGCCCTCATGCTGCTCCACGATGCGCGTCGCGCAGCGCGCGCGTCGAGCGACGGTGAGGTGCTCCTGCTGGACGAGCAGGATCGCTCGCTCTGGAACCGCGATCAGATCGCCGAGGGTGCGCGCCTCGTCGAGCAGGCACTCTCATCGCGGCGTTTCGGGCCGTACACGCTCCAGGCAGCCATCGCCGCCGTCCACGCCGAGTCGCCTAACGCCGAGTCGACGGACTGGCGGCAGATCGTCGGGTTGTATGTCGTGCTGCGCCGGCTGGACCCGTCTCCAGTCGTGGAGCTCAACCACGCCGTCGCGGTCGCCATGCTCGACGGGCCGGCGGAAGGGCTGGCGCGCATCGACGCCATCTTCGCCCGCGGTGAGCTCAGCGACTACCCGCTCGCGCACTCCGCTCGGGCGGATCTCTGTCGCCGCCTGAGACGGACGGAGGAGGCGATCGCCGCGTATCGGCGGGCGCTCGAGCTCACGCATCAGGAGCCGGCGCGTCGCTTCCTCGAGCGTCGGCTGGCTACGCTACACGATGAACTTCGTCATTCCGAGCGGCCAGGCGAGGGATCCTCGACCTCCCGGTAGAGGGTCTCGTCCTTCGACCGGAACGCTGAAGAAGACTGACGCAGATGGATGCGGATTTCGCGGATGCCGCAGAAGCGCTCTACCGGGATGTCTATTCTCGCCAGCGGCCGGTAGTGGCCGGCCGGCATCCTGAACGAGACGTGAAACGGATGAGGGATGAGAGGATGCCTGACCTGGCGCGAGACGCGTCCCCTCATCCGGCCGTTTCGCCCTTTCCGCGTCATCGCCGTTCCGACCGGCCCCGGCGCGCCGGAACTGGAAGCGCGGGAGGTGTCTCCGCGTAAGCCGCGTCCGCCCGATGGCGCGACGAGATGGAACGATGCGTTAGGACTCTGACCCCTAACGGAGCGTTTTGGCGCGCTGCCAACCCTCCCTAACGCTGATCCAGCGGGCTCGGCGCCGCGACGGCCTCGCGTACGCGTGATTCCACCCACGCCGCCATCGCCGCGTGCGGGAGCAGCGGCTCGCCCGAGTACACCGAGCGAGTCCCCTCGATGTCCTTCGGGACCTTGTCGCGGCTCACGCTCCCCTTGGACACGAGGACCGGTACGACGATGACGTCCTTACCTGTGACCGCGTTCTGCAGCTCGATCAGCTCCCGCACACGACGCACCGCTTCGGCGCGAACGGGAGCTGGCGCATCGTCGCGGACGAGCTCGACGCGCACATCCTTGAACCCCGTCCACTTCTTCACGGAGTCGGCAACGGGTCGCAGGTTCTCCATCCACGCCGCGTAATCCTCGGCCGAGTTGGGACCGTGCCCCACGATGAGCAGGGCCTGCTCGCGCGGCGTCTTCGTGAGGGCGAGTGCCCGGTCGGCAAGGATGCGCGCGACCTCGGGGGACGCGTCCATCGCCCTCGTCACGCGGAGTGGCACCCTGGTCGTCGGTCGTTCGATGCCGCCCATGTGCAGGTGATGCATCATCTGCTCGTCGAGCGTCACCGAGTCGCCGCCGAGGTAGCGGATCTGGTCGTAGTGGCCGCTGTGACTCGACACGAGCATCGGCACGACGACGATCTCGGCGACCCTACGGGCCTCGAGCCGAGCGACGGCGTCCTGGAATCGGGCGGTCTTCGCGCCGGGGCCCATGAGGAAGCTGACTTCGATGGGCCCGCCGGTCTTCGCCTGCTTCGCGACCTCGTGGACGCGCTCGTTCCACGTCGAGTCGCCGCCATGGGCGATGATGATCGTACCGATTGCGGCGCTGCCGGTTCTCTGTTCGGCGGACTGGGCGAGCGCGGGACCTGCCACAAGGAATAGAGCCGCCGCGGCGAGCTGGCTCGAAAGGCGGAGAGTCACTGTCTGCGTGGTGCGGATGATCCTGACTGGATGAACGCCGGGATCTTAAGCACTTAATCCCGACAATGTCAATCGGGATTCCGAGCTTGGTGTTCGGAGTCGGAGTCGAGACGGGATCGTATTTGCTCGAGCAGCTACGAGGATCGCGACGTCATTGAACGGCATTAGACAGGATGGACCGGATGAGCAGGATGGCGAAGATGACTCGGGCGGCAGCGCGGTTGCTCTCGCCAGCGGCCTGAAATGAAAGGGGAACGGCTCCCAGGGACGGCGGCGTCCCGGGCGGCCGTTCCCCTCTCTCCTTCAGGCCGATTGCGAGGGCAACGCCGCTGCCGCGTTGGTCATCTTCGTCATCCTGTTAATCCTGCCCATCCTGTCTCACCCTGCCGTTCCCGTCCTTGTCTATGGGTCGGAGCCCCGGGCAACTATTGCAACGCCGCGGCAACGGAAGGATGCGTTAGGACTCTGACCCCTAACGCCGCGTCGCCGAGGGCGTCCGCGAACGCATCGGCCGACGGGTAGCGATCGCCCGGCGACTTTGCAAGCGCACGGGCGATCGCGGTGCTCAGCGCCTCGGGTACCTCCGGGCGCACCTCGTGCAACAGTGGCGGTGTCTCGTGCAGGTGCGCCGCAAGCAGCTGGATGACACCGCGCCCGCCGAACGGCGAGCGGCCCGCGAGCAGGAAGTATCCGAGCGCGCCGAGCGCGTAGATGTCGCTCTCCACGCCGAGGTGCTCGTCGCCGGCGCACTGCTCGGGGCTCATGTATTCCGGGGTCCCAACGATCGTACCGGCGATCGTGAGTCGCGTCGCTTCGGGGGCGTCGGGGGTACCGGAGATCCGCATGGGCACTACCAGACCGAAATCGAGCCACTTCGCGACGTCGGCCCGGCGGGCGCGTGTGCCGAGCAGCACGTTGCCCGGCTTGATGTCACGGTGGATCAGGCCGCGCTCGTGGGCCTCGCCTAACGCTCCGCAGAGCTGGCGCAGCACGCTCACCGCTCGCGCCGGTGCGAACGGTCCCTCGTCCGCGACGACGGCGTCGAGCGGCCGGCCGTCGAGGTACTCCATCACATAATAGAAGGTGCCGTCCTCCTCGCGACCGTAGTCGTAGATCTGCACGGTGCACGGATGCGTGAGCGCCGCCGTCGCCTGCACCTCGCGCTCGAAGCGGGCAAGGGTCGCGGCGTCACCGGCCTGGTCGGGGCGGATCAGCTTCACCGCGCAGGGCCGGCGCAGGAACCGGTGCTCGGCCCGGAACACGTCGCCCATCCCGCCAGTGCCGATTCGGTCGCGCAGCACGTACTGCCCCAGGCGGCGTGCCTCGCTCGCATCCTCGCGGGAGACGGCGATGCGATACGCACCGTACATCGCGAGCACCGCCCAGGTGAGCAACATGGCGATGTACGAGCCGATGTATGCCTCGAGCTGTGGGACGACAGTGGGATACCGCGGGAGAACGATCAGCGGCGGTACGGCCGCACCGATGACCATGGCTGCGGTGCGCACGATGGCGTGTCGCCGTGTGGCCGGCAGAAGGACCGCAAACCCCACGATCAACACGGCGAATCGGCCGGTGTGGGCG
>DAINRQ010000127.1:9545-13528 GCA_036741775.1 Gemmatimonadaceae bacterium
CGGCAGAAGGACCGCAAACCCCACGATCAACACGGCGAATCGGCCGGTGTGGGCGAACGCAGTGTTCACCGGGGCGAGCGACAGCGCCCCCTCGGCAATGGAGCGCGGCAGATCGGCCAGCACGATCCTCACCATACCGACCATGGACGCAGTGATCGCGTAGGCCTCGAACACCCGCAGACCACGCATGGACCACCGACGGTGTGGCGCCAACAGAGTGAAGAAGACCACACTGCCGACTAACCCGACAACCATCTCGGCGGTGCCGTCGAGCGCCCACAGGGCGGCGAGCGGATTCTTCACGCCCGCCCTCCTGAACGCGGCGAGTTGCGACAGGAGGATGAGAGCGATGACGGGAAGGCCGATCACCTGCAGCAGTCGCAGGCGGCGTTGTAACTCCTCCGCGAGGTCGGCCTGCGCCGAACCGGCAGATCCCCGCGGATCATCGATCCGGAATCGCGTATAAGGACGCGTGCCGGTCACGCTGGCACCGTCCTCCGGTGCGCGGCGCTCGGTGAGCCAGTCGTCATGTGTCTCCACGTGGCATACGTGCGAAGATACCCGTCCGGCCCGGCCTCGCCAGCGGCGGGTCTATGGCACTTTGACCGGATTGGATGTGCCTCGCGCGCCCACCTTCGCTCGCAACGCCGGCATCGTCATCGTGATGACCTGATTCAGCGCAGCGATCGCCTCGCGCAGATCGTTCGTGGCCGCGTCGAGAATGCGGCCGTGCGCCCCGGTGGGCGCGAACGACGACGACTGCAGCGCGCCGAGCAGGTCGAACGCGCGGCCGATCGGCGTGCCGTAGCTCGGCGCCAGCCTCGATCGTAGCTCGGCGACTTTGCGCGTGGCATCCGTGATCGCGCTGTCGACGCCGGCCGGCTTGTTAGGCATCGCCTTCACCCGCTCGGTGAGGCCCGTGAGCTCCGCTTGAACGGCCGCGTATGCCTTCGCGGCTGGCTCGTAGAACGCGCTCAACTCGGTGATGCGCTGCGACATTGCCTGCCGCGCCACGAGTGCTTCGCGAGCCACGCGCACGCGCGGATCGGCGCGAACCTCGACCTGCTGCGAATACTCCTTCCCGCCCGCGACGAGCGTCACGCCGTAGTGCCCCGGCAGCACGAACGGACCGCGATACGCGCCGTAGTACCCGGAATCCGACGGCGCGGGTAGAAATGGCACCTCGGCGCGCAGGTCCCAGAGGACGCGATGTGTGCCCGGCGCGCCCGGGCCGCGCAGCGATCGAATCAGCGCACCGTTCTCGGCGACGATCCGGATCGTCACGCTGTCGGGTGTCTCGGGCACACGGGCACGTGTCGAATCGATCGACCGACCCGTCGCGCTGCCTGACGACACCGTCGCCGGCGCGCTCGACGCTGCAGACTCTCCCAGCACGTAGGTGATGTACGTGCCCACCGGCGGGTTGGGCGCGATGAACGAGTTCGCTGCCGGCCACGGGAGGTCGCGCCACTCGTAGGCCGTCCACGCACTACGTGGCGGCAGTAGCCTCGCCTCCCCGCGCGCGACCGGCGTGCCAACTGCCTCCAACGGGCTCACGTCGTCGAGCACGATGACGCCGCGCCCGTGCGTTGCCACAATGAGGTCGTTCGTGTCGTCGTTGAGGATGACGCGGTCGACGCGAACGGGCGGCATGTTCCCGCTCGCGCGCGTCCAGTGCCGTCCGCCGTCGAACGTCCAGTACAACCCGAACTCCGTGCCGACGAAGAGCACGTTCGGGTTGCGCGGATGCTCCTCGATGGTGCGAACGACGACACCGTTAGGCAGGTCGCCCGCGATCGAGCTCCAGGTAGCCCCGGCGTCCGTCGAACGAAAGACGTACGGCGTGAGGTCGTCGTCGTTGTGGCCGTCGAACGTCACGTAGGCCACGCGGGCATCCGCGCGCGACGGTAGCACCTTGCCGACCCAGCGCGGGCCCGGGAGTCGAAACCGGCTCGTGATGTTCGTCCATTTCGCGCCGCCGTCGGTGCTCAGCTGCACCTGGCCGTCGTCCGTTCCGACGTAGATCGTCCCCGGCGCCTCTGGCGTCACGCCGATGGTCGTGATCGTGCCGTAGTTCGAGATACCATCATCGCGCGATAGTGTCTGCCGAGCTGGAAATCCCGGGCCGAGGGGGCGGTTGCGCCAATCGGTGGGGTTCGTGGTGAGATCGGGACTCGCTTCTTGCCACGCGGTGCCTCGATCCCGTGTGCGCAGCAACTTGTGCGCGCCGTAATACACGAGGCTCGAGTCGTACGGAACTGCCACGATCGGCGTGTTCCAGTTGAACCGGTATCGCTCCGACGGATTCGCGGGAACCGGCGTGATCCACCGTTCTTCTCGCGTCTCCATGTCGAACAGGTAGAGGCGACCGTTCTGCGACTCGGTGAAGATGAACCTCGGGTCGCGCTGGTCGACCGCGGCCTGAAAGCCGTCCGCGTAGCCGGTGTTGATGACGTCGGCGTTCGTCATCCCGCCGCGCGAGAACGTGCGGCTCGGGAACGCCCACTGCCCGTTGTCCTGTGTGCCGCCGTAGAGCCAGTACGGGTCGCGCTTGTCTACCGTGATATCGTAGAACTGCGAGATCGGGAGATTGTCGATGAACTGCCAGCGCTTGCCGCGATCGTGCGTGACGTAGAAGCCGCCATCGTTGCCGAGGAGCATGTGGCGTGAGTCGGCGGGGTTGATCCAGAGCGCGTGATGGTCGGGATGGACGCGCGTCTGCGCTACGGTATCGATGAGGAACGACTTTCCGCCGTCGATCGACGAGTAGAGGTACGTCGTCAGCAGCCAGACGCGGTTCGCGTCGTTAGGGTCCACACGGATCTTGCTGTAGTAGCTCGGCCGCTGATTCACGGGGCTCTGGCGCGTCCACGTTCGCCCGCGGTCGTTCGAGCGGAACACCCCACCCGCTCGGCTCTCGATCACCGCGTACACGACGTCCGGCTCGCTCGGCGCGATGGCCACGCCGATGCGCCCGAGGTCGCCCGACGGCAGCCCATGCGCGACGCCCAAGCGCTCCCACGTGTCGCCCCCGTCGAGTGAGCGCCAGAGCCCACTTCCGGGTCCGCTGCCCGCGAAGCCGAACGCGCGTCGCCGCCGCTGATACGTCGCGGCGAACAGCGTGCGCCCATCGCGGTCGATGGCGACATCGACGGCTCCCGTGTGCTCATCGACGCTGAGGACCTTCTGCCAGGTCGCACCGCCGTCCGTCGTACGGTAGAGCCCTCGCTGCTCGTTAGGCCCCCAGAGGTGTCCCACCGCGGCGACGAAGACCGTGTTCGGGTCCCGCGAATCGATGACGATGCGCCCGACGTTCTGCGTGTCGCGGAGCCCCATGTGCTGCCACGTCGTGCCGCCGTCGAGTGAGCGATACACGCCGTCGCCCCAGGTGGAGCTCTGCCGGTTGTTCGGCTCGCCCATGCCGACCCACACGATGTTCCGGTCGCTCGGCGCAATGGCGACGTCGCCGACGGAGAGCGAGTTGGCGTAGCGATCGAGTACCGGCTCCCACGTCGTGCCCCCGTTCACACTCCGAAATAGCCCCCCCGACGCTGAGCCGACGAAGATGATGCGCGGATCGTCGGCCACGGCCTCGATGTCGTCGATGCGCCCGCCGAAGGCGGCGGGGCCGAGGTGGCGCCAGCTCGTGCTGTCCGGCCAGGTGAGCGTCGGCAACGCAGGTGTGGTGCGCGCCTCGGTCGGTGCGCGCGAGCGTTGCGCGACGGACGACGACGGAACCGCCGCGCCGAACGCACCGGCGCAGAGGGGAAGGATGATCGCGAGGCGAAGCGTGACTGGCATTTGGGTGTCGGTTCCCCTGCGAGGAGGTGTCGCGGAGAACACGCCGCCGAAGCCGGGTCTATACTACCGCCGTTTGCACGTCCGCCTTTCGCGCCTCGCCGTTCGCACTTCGCCGTTCCTACCCGCCGTTCGCGCTTCGCTGTTCGCGCTTCGCTGTTCGCGCTTCGCCTTTCGCTGTTATC
>DAINRQ010000127.1:13628-17088 GCA_036741775.1 Gemmatimonadaceae bacterium
GTTCGCGCTTCGCTGTTCGCGCTTCGCTGTTCGCGCTTCGCCTTTCGCTGTTATCCGCCCATTTCGTTGATCACCTTCCACTCATCGGATGTGACCGGCGTGACCGACAACCTCCCAATCCGAAGCAGCACCATCGTCGCGAGGTCGCGCCGCGCCTTGATCTCGGGGAGCGTGACCGGGCGCGCGAACGGCCGTACGGCGCGCAGGTCCACCATGACCCATGTCGGGTCGTTAGGGTCGGAGTCCTCGTCGTAACCGTGGTGCGTCCGATCGAGCGCCGTGTGATCGGGGTACGCCGCGCGCACCACCTCCGCGACGCCGACGATCGCCTGCGGGTTCGTGCTGGAATGATAGAAGAGCACCTGATCGCCCACCTTCATCCCGTCGCGCATGAAGTTCCGCGCCGCGAAGTTCCGAACCCCGTCCCAGTGCGTGGTACGGTCCTTTGCGGCGAGGAGGTCGTCGAACGAGAACGTGTCGGGCTCGGACTTCACGAGCCAGTGGCGGCGCTCGCCCGGCGCGCGCGGCGTGAAGACGTACGCCCAAGGTGACGGCTTGTCGGCGGCCTTGGCGGATTTCTTCTTCGCGACGGGCTTGCTGACAGGCTTCTTCGTCGACTTTTGCGCTGTCGTCTTCTTCCTGGCGGTGGTAGCGGTCTTCTTCGTCCCTGCGCGGTTGCCCTTTCGAGCCATGCCCATCTCGTGGCCTCGTCCGTAAATGCGGTCGAGCGGAAGATGATGCGTCGAGGGGCCGTTGTCATCCCGATCCTTCGCATCTGCGACACGGACGGCCGGTGAATGAGTGTGGACGTTGGGCTGGGTGGCTCGCCATGCGGAAGCCACCTTCCCCCGACGCCCACACTCATTCACTGGCCCAATTCAGAGTGGCGGTTCGTCCCAACCCCCTCAAACCTCGATCGCTGGATCGCTGTCGAACTGTCGCTCACTGACAGCGAGAGACTCCGATGCCGACAGCGATCCTCGATGATGTCCGACAGGACGTCCGCCACACGCTCCGCATGCTGCGCGCGAACCCCGCGTTCACCGCGATCGCGATCCTCATCCTCGCCGTCGGCATCGGCGCGACCACCGCCATCTTCAGCGTCGTCAACGCGACACTCCTCCGCCCCCTGCCGTTCCGCGAGCCGGAGCGTCTCATGTCCGTCTTTCTGCGCATGCCCGTCCAGTTCGGCGCCGGGGAGATCGACATGGTGTGGTCGTACCCGAAGTATCAGGTCTTCCTCACCAACAACCGAACGTTCAGCGAGACGGCCATCCACGTCGCCGACGCGTTCACGGTCGCCGGCGACGACGGCGCGGACCACGTGCTCGGCGAGTCGGTCAGCGCGCGCTACTTCCAGATTCTCGGCATTCAGCCGCAGCGCGGCCGATTCTTCCAGGACGCCGAGGACCGTCCGACCGGCGGCGATCGGTCGATCGTGATCAGCGACGCGTACTGGCGCGACCGCTTCGGGGCGTCTGAACAGGCCGTCGGCAGCACACTCGACGTGTTCGGACAGCGATACACGATCATTGGCGTTGCGCCACCAGGGTTCGCCGGCATGACCGGCCGTGCGCGGATCTGGCCGCTTTTCACCGCAGTGCGCGGACTCAGCACCTTGCAGGGCGTCACGACCCATCAGTTCGAGGTCGTCGCTCGGCTCGCGTCGAACGTGACGCCAGCCGCCGCAAAGGCTGCGATGGTAGAAATCGGCCGCGCCATCAACGCGACATACCCGCCGGATGGCGAGCCTGCCTGGCGCGCGGCCGCGTATACGCTGCAGGAACTGCGAGTCGACCCGATGGTCGGGCAGTCGGTGATCGTGCTCGCCGTGGCCGTGTCGCTGCTGCTGCTCATCGCGTGTGTGAACGTCGCGAACCTGCTGCTCGCGCGCACTGCGGCACGGCGGCGCGAGCTCGCGGTTCGGCTGGCAATCGGCGCGGGGCAGGGCCGACTCGTCAGGCAGCTTCTCACGGAGAGCGTCATCCTCTCCGGCCTCGGCGTGGTAGCCGGGCTCGTCCTCGCCGCGTTCGCCGTGCGGGCGCTATCCGCTACGGCGCCGCTCGCCGCGGCGAACCTCTCCACCGTTCGCGGTACGCTCACCGCCATCTCCCTCGGCAGCATTGCCCTCGATGGACGGGCGATCCTGGTCGCCGTTGCGGTCGCGCTCTTCACCGGCCTCGTGGCCGGTCTCGTGCCTGCCCTCGCCGCGGCGCGACTCCCCGTTGCTGACGCGATGCGCACAGGCGCCGTGGCCACCCCGACGTTCACTGGCCTCCGCCGCCTGACGAGTCGGGGCGCGCTCGTGATGGCGGAGATCGCGCTGGCGGTCGTGCTGCTCGTGACCTCGGGCCTCATGCTGCGCAGTCTGAGCCGGCTCTTCGACGCGCAAATCGGGTATCGACCCGACGGCGTGCTGACCGCGAGGGTCTCGCTCGCGTCGGGGCGCCCGGCGGGGCAGCCGATCTGGCCATTCTGGAATGAGCTCATGCAGCGCGTCGCTGCACTCCCGGGCGTCACGAGCGTGGCCGCCGGAAGCTGTGCTCCGGTGGGGGACCACTGCGAAGGCACCTCCATCCGCGTCGCTGGCCGCACCGAGGATGCACACGTCTCGTTCCATGTCGTCTCGCCGAATTACTTCGCGACCCTCGGCATTCCTGTCGTGCGCGGTCGTGAGTTCACGGGCGATGATCTGCGCGAGAGTCAGCCCGTCATGGTCATCAACTCGACCGCCGCGCGCACCATCTGGGGTGCAGATGACCCGCTCACCACGCCCTCGCCGCGGGGCGAGCAGACCGTTCACGTGGTAGGTGTCGCCGGCGACGTTCGCTACGAAGATATCGAGGCGGAACCGAAGCCGGCGGTGTTCTTCCCGCTGTCGCAGTGGACTCGCAGCCGCGCGATGCTGTTCGTGCGCACGAACGGCGACCCCGCCGCGCTCGGCGCGGCCGTGCGGCGCGAGGTCCGAGCTGTGAATCGCAACCACACGGTCTCCGAGATCGCGACGTTGCGCGAGCGGATGTTCGACGCGACGGCGCGCAACCGGTTCGCGACGCGAGTGCTGAGCACGTTCGCGTTGACGGCGCTCCTGCTGGCCGCGATCGGAATCTACGGCGTGCTCTCCCTCGCGGTCGCACAGCGGCGGCGCGAGCTCGGCATTCGCATGGCGTTAGGCGCGGAGCAGGGAGGGGTCTTGCGGATGATCCTCGGCCAGGCCCTGAGCATTGCGGCAGCCGGCGGGATCATCGGTGCGGTGGGCGCCATGTTCGCCGGGCGGGCGATGCGGAGCATGCTCTACGGCGTCACGGCCTCGGACCCCGCGACGTATGTCGTCTGCGCGGTGGTGCTGGGTGCCGCGGTACTCGTGGCCGCGATCGTTCCGGCGCTCCGCGCAACGCAGGTGCACCCGATGATCGCGCTTCGCTCCGAGTAAGGGCGGAATTGGGGTCAGACTCCTAAC
>DAINRQ010000128.1:0-16985 GCA_036741775.1 Gemmatimonadaceae bacterium
GTGTTCGGCGCGTGGGACGAGAAGGCCGGGATGGCGGGCTCCGTCGGTGACCTGTTGCGGCACCCTCGGCTGAACCATCGGCCCGAGGTCGTCGCCGGAGTGCTGGCCGACGAGTGCGCCGCGGTGCTGTCCGGATTCTTCGAGACGCGCCGGCAATAGCGCAGCCGTTCCGAGCGAAGCCAGCGCGGAGCGCTAGTGTTCAGCGCGTTGACCCGTCTCTCCAGCCCGACTAATTTTCAAGGCTCACTTGGACAGGTGGCCGAGTGGTTGAAGGCACCGGTCTCGAAAACCGGCATACCGTTTACGCGGTATCGAGAGTTCGAATCTCTCCCTGTCCGTTTGTGTGATCGACCGTCGCGCCTGTGCTCGCCGTGAGCGCAGGCGTAGCGATTTTGGGGCACTGCGCTGACCGCCGCGAGCTCGGGCGCGGCGCTCCTCTCGGGATGGGTGGCCGAGTGGTTTAAGGCGCACGCCTGGAAAGCGTGTATACGTCACAAGCGTATCGCGGGTTCGAATCCCGCCCCATCCGTTCGTGCGAAGGAGTTACAGCGTCGGCGCTATAACTCCTTCTTGCGTTGTCACCGTGAGCCGACTGTCAGAGCCAGGTGCTAGCGTAGCCGACCCTTCCTCGTGAGGCTCGGATGCGACGGCTACTGGCTCTCGGCTCCATCGTAGCACTGCTGGCGTGCGCGGACTCGACGTCCCCGCCGCCGTTCCCGGCCGTTGCGGGTACGTACCGCATGAACATCACGTTCAGCGACTTCCCGCCGAGCATCGTCAACGCCACCGGTACGATCACGATCGTGCAGGCGAGCCGGAATGCGCCAGAGCTCACAGGCTCGGCGAACATAGCGGTGTTCAGCGGGTCCACGGTCACTATCACCCAGCTCACCAACGCGAGCGTGACCGAGTCGGGGCAGATCCGGTTCCAGCTCCCGCCACCGAACACGTCGTCGACCTGGGGGTTCGACGGCACGGTCACCGGGTCGGGAATGACCGGCACGCACATCCTGATCGGGTCCACCTCGTCGTTCGCCGGCACGTTCACAGCAACGCGGCAATGAAGCCGGGTGGTCGTTCGCGGGTTCGGATGACGCTGAATCGGAGCGAGCGTGCTAGATCAAGACACCGCGTGCCCACTCACCCAGGTGATCGCCTCGTCCAGCTCCGTGAACAGGTGCACCTCGAGCCCCGCGAGGTCGAGGAGCGCCTGCAGCATCCGCCCGAGGCCATAGTACGCCCCCGGCGTCACCACGATCGCGCGCCGCACGCGGAGCTTCGGGTCGACGTTCCGCTGAAACAGGTCCGCCACCGCCCGAAGCTCGAGCACCGGCGGCATACGCGTCACGGCTCGGCAGTCGTACACGCGGCCCATCGACGATGAGTGCCGCGGATCGCTGTACAGCTCCGCGACGATTGCCTGTGCGTCTGTCAACGACGCATCACCAAAAAACGTCGCCAGCACCAGGTGGCGCTCGACGTCGATCTCATACCGATAGTGGATGCCATCCTCCGAGTTCATGCCCCAGGGCAGGGCGGGCTCTACAAGAATAGCCGCTCCGATTTCACGATGCGGACCTTCCCCTTGACAGTTTAGTGGAAGACCCGTAGCCTCCACTAAACCTCTTAGTGGAGATTCGGATGGCCGCCGGCGAAGTCGACGTCCTCCAGGGCACCCTCGACATGCTCGTCCTCAAGGCCCTCACCTGGGGCCCCATGCACGGGTACAACATCCTCGGCTGGCTGCGTCAGACCACCGACGGTGCGCTCCGCATCGAGGACGCCGCCCTCTATCCGGCACTCCACCGCATGGAGGCGCGCGGCCTCATCGAGGCCGAGTGGGGGCTCTCGGAGAACAACCGCAAGGCGAAGTTCTATCGCCTCACCGCGCGCGGGCGACGCGAGCTCCGCGCCGAAGCCGAGAGCTGGTCGCGTTATGTGGCCGTCATCGGGAAGGTGATGACGGCCGCCGAACAGGCCGGCTGACGTGGGGCGCGACGTCGGCGACGCGCCCGTCTGGCGCCGGTACCTCCGGTTCATCCGCGCCGATGTCCGTGCGGACGTCGACGATGAGCTCGAGTTCCACCTGGACATGATTGCCGCGAAGCATGTGGCGAACGGGGTATCGCCGGACCGCGCGCGCGCGCGGGCGCTCGAGGAGTTCGGGAATCTGGCCGCCGCTCGCCGCCGCTGCGAGCAGATCGGCAGGGAACGTCAACGCCGTCACGAGTGGGGTGAGATGCTCGACTCGATCCTGAAGGACCTGCGCTTCGCCGTCCGGAGTTTCCGCCGGTCGCCCGGGTTCACGGTGGCCATCGTGCTCACCCTCGCGTTAGGCATCGGGGCGAGCACCGCGATCTTCACCATCGTCCGCGGCGTGCTCCTGCGCCCTCTCCCGTACGCGGACCCCGACCGGCTCGTGCGCGTCTACGAGCGGTCGCCGCGCGGGGATGACCACAACGTCGTGTCGGCCGGCAACTACGCGAGCTGGGCGGAGCGAGCGACGTCGTTCTCCGTGCTCGGCGCGCACCTGGCACCGTTCGGGATCAGCCTCACGGGCGATGCCGAGCCCGTCCAGGTCACGACCACGGACATGACCCCGTCGGTCATGCGCGCGCTCGGGAGTCGAGCGGCGTTAGGCAGGACGCTGGTGGACGACGACGAGCGGGATGGCCGAGTCGTCGTCCTGAGCCACGGACTCTGGCAGCGGCGCTTCGGGGCGGACCCCGCCGTGATCGGCCGGCAGCTCACACTCAACCTGTCGCCGTACACCGTGGTGGGCGTCATGCCGCCAGAGTTCGAGTTCCCAGGGCCGGGGGTGGATCTCTGGCGTGCGGTGCCACGGGATCATATGCCGCTGGACGAGCGCCGAAGCCACAACTGGTTCGTGGTCGGTCGGCTCGCACCTGGCGCCACCGTCGCGACTGCCGCGGTGGAAATGCAAGCCATCGCTGGCGCCCTCGCGCGCGAGTTTCCCGAGCACATGACGGGGTGGGGGACGAACGTCGTGTCGCTCGGGGACGACATCGTCGCTGGGGTGCGACGGCTCCTCCTGGTGCTGCTCGCCGGCGCGTCCCTCCTGCTCCTTGTAGCGTGCGCCAACATCGCGAACCTGCTCCTCGCGCGCGCGTTCACGAGACGAAGGGAGATGGCGCTCCGTGGAGCCCTCGGCGCTGGCGCCGGCCGGCTCGTCAGGCAGCTCCTCACGGAGAGCCTGGTGGTCGCCGCGGCCGGCGGACTGCTGGGTGTCGGCACGGCGTGGTTCATGACGCGCGGGCTCCTCGCGCTCGCGCCCAGCGACATCCCGCGCCTCTCGGCGGTGACGATAGACGGAGCCGTGTTGGGGTACGCGATTGCGATGACGGTCGTGAGTGCCCTCCTGTTCGGGCTCGCCCCGGCACTCCGCCTCGTGGCCGTTAGGCGGAGTGCAGAACCGCTTCACGCGACCCTGCGATCGACCGACGAGCGCGCCGGCCAGGGGCGGCAGGGAACGGCGCGGGCCGTATTCCTCATCTCGGAGCTCGCCGTCTCGCTCGTGCTGCTCACCGGCGCGGGACTGTTGCTGCGATCCGCCTATCGTCTGGCCGCGGTGGACTACGGGTTCAGGCCCGAGGGGCTCGTGGCGATGTCGCTCGATCTTCCGCGGACCATGTACGACAGCACGTGGAAGCATGTCGAGCTCTACGACCGCGTGCTCGACCGCGTGCGCACGTTGCCCGGGGTGGTGGGCGCTGCCGCGACGACCGAGTCCCTCGGGCACTCCGGCGACATGACGTTCAGCTTCGCCATCGAGGGGCGCGAGGCGAAAAACCCGAACGGTCGGGAGGACCCGCGCCCACTCCGCGTCGTGACGCCGGAGTACTTCCGCGTGCTCGGAATTCCGCTCGAGCGCGGGCGCGCGTTCGAGCCGCGCGATCGCTCGGACGCTCCGCCGGTAGTCATCGTCAACGAATCACTCGCGCGCCTCCACTGGCCCAACAGCGATCCGGTCGGCAGTCGCTTGAGCTTTGTCGGGCGGAGTGGCCCGTGGCTGGAGGTGGTCGGTGTCGTCGGCGACGTCCGCGCGAACGCAGCCGACGAGCCTGCGGCACCGGCCCTGTACGTGCCGCACGCGCAGAAGCAGTGGCACTGGCTCTCGTGGATCACGATACTCGTGCGCACGGATCCATCCCGCGAGGGTGACGCACTCGCCCGGCAGCTCAGTGCCGCGGTGTGGCAGGAGGACGCTCAGCTCCCGATCCACTCGCTCTCGACCGTGCCGGATCGGTACCAGCAGGGGGTCGCGCGTCGTCGGTTCGCCACCGTGCTCACGGGCGCGTTCGCCGCCGCGGCGCTGCTGCTCGGCATGATCGGGATGTACGGGGTGTTGTCCTACACGGTGATCCAGCGCCGGCGCGAGTTCGGCATTCGGCTCGCGCTCGGCGCCCGCGCGTCGCAGGTGACGGGAGTCGTCGTGCGCGAAGCGCTGAGCTTCGCGGCCATCGCGATCGTGCTGGGAGTCGTAGCGTCGTTAGGCCTCACGCGACTGCTGGCGCCGCTGCTCTACGAGGTTTCGCCGCTCGACCCCGCGACGTTCAGCGTCGTCGCGGCGGCGGTGGCCGTGGTATCGGGAGCGGCGGCCTGGATTCCCGCCCGGCGCGCCACCCGGATCGATCCCGCGATTACGATTCGCGAAAGCTGACGCGTGGGGTGCTCGCGCGGCGTGTCACCGATCGCGCCGTGAGCCCGACACGTCCCAGGCGCCGATCCGCTCGCACGACGCCCGCGCGAAGCGGAACTCGACGACCTCGCCTTCGCGAAGGTTGCCGACACGGGCAAATGCGCTGTCGATGAGCTGGCCGCGCTCGTCGTGAGCGCGCGCCGTCAGGTTCCACGCACCGGGTGCGCCTTTGGAGACTTCGAGTCGCCCCGTACAGCCGGTGGCCGCGGCAGTGAAGTCGCGCGAGCGGAACTGGAATGGTGGGGCAGAGCTAGGTGCGAGATCGAGGCTCTCGGGAGAGCCGCCATCAGGGTCCGCGCGGTCGGCCGGCCGGCGGGCGTCGGCGACAACGGGCTCGCGCTCTTTCGCGGACTCATCCGTGCGAAGCCGCTGGGCCGCGATGAATGTGATGCCAAGAGCAACAGCGACGGAGCCAGCCTGTACCCAGGGCGGAAGACGGCGTGGCGCGAGCGCATGCCGGCGTTGTCGCGCCTCCTGCCGCATGCGCGCGAGCTCCTCCTTTGGCATCGGGAGGGGCGTGGTCGTGAATATCTCGGAATCATCCTCGTCGCCCTGGCGTGATCGCCGTCGCGGATCGCCGCTGTAGGCCGCCGCAGCGACCATCAACGCGACCACGGCGATGATGCCGAGGGCGACGATCAACACGATCGGGCTGTGTGCCGGATCGAACCACGTGTCGACTGCAGGAAGTGTTACGACGGCGCCAACGGAGACGACGTCGGGTCGCGTGCGCAAAGGGTGTTTGACCGTGGGTTGTTCAGGCGCGTACGACGGACGCCGACACGAGATGTGTCATCATACAGCGACGAACGGCGAACAAGTAGGCCCTGTGACGACGAGTCCCTTCGATCTGCCAGCGGCGGCATCCCCTGTTCGACGCGCCGCTGCTCGGCTGGTCACGCGGCGCGGTGGGTCGCCCACCGCTCGCTGCACGAATGGCCGACTGGTATGGTCGCGGCCCATGCGCCAAGCGTATAATACCACTGTAGTTGATCGGCGTGACCGATCGCTGCGCGCTCGCCCACGCGCTCACCGGCCGTCATGTACGCGACCTGCCTGTTCTGCAACGAATCGCTCGGTACCAATGATGTGATCGAGCTCTTTCCGGTCGGACGGCGTCTCGCGTTCGACGCCGAGAAGGGCCGTTTGTGGGTCATCTGCGTGCATTGCACCCGCTGGAACCTCTCCCCGATCGAGGAGCGCTGGGAGGCCATCGAGGATTGCGAGCGCCGATTCCGGGCGACCCACCTGCGATACTCGACGGACAATATTGGACTGGCCCAACTTCGCGAAGGGCTCGAGCTGGTTCGCATCGGCAAGGCGCTGCGCCCCGAGGTCGCGGCGTGGCGATACGGCGACGTGATCCAGCGCCGCGGGTCGGGCCGGCTGATCGGGATCGCGACCGGGCTCGCGCGGCGCGGGATCCGCGCCGCGAACGACGCGGTCTCCCGCATCACGCGTGACGACACGCCGAGCATTTTCGCCGATGAGCCACTGACGCGGCTCCGGCTGTACCGGCACCGCGACCGCGTCCTCGACGTGCTCACGGACGACCAGGGCAACCGGTCCGTGATCCGGTGGGGCCACCTCGACGCGGCCGAGCTGATTCGTCCCGACCCTAACGAGCCGTGGCGACTGGTGGTGAAGCACGACCACGGCCTAACGATCGTGACCGGGGACGACGGCCTGCGTACCGCGGGGAAAGCGCTCGCCGCGCTGAACGCCGCCGGGGCGCTGCCGGACGACGTGCGTCGCGCCACCGAGAAGATCGAAGACGCCGAGGACGAGCAGGGCTACTTCTCCCGGATCGTCGCGCTCGCGATGCGAACGGGGTGGGGGCGATACCCCGACGCTCCGCGCAGCTCCACTCCGGTTGCCGCGACGTCGTCGGCCGCGGAACGGCTCGCGCTGCACATCACGAACCGGTCGTTCTGGGGGCGCGGTTCCATCACGAGCGAACCGAGCACGCTGATGATCCGCCTTCCGCTCGTGGACCGCCTCGCACTGGAGATGGCGGCGAACGAGGACTCGGAGCGACGAGCAATGGCAGGCGAGCTGCTCGAGCTCGAACGCGCCTGGCGCGACGCGGAGGAGGTCGCCGCGATCGCCGACGGGCTGTTCGGAGTCTCGCAACTCGAGACGCTCCGCCAGGAGCACGTGGCCCGCCAGCTCGCGCGAGCGAGCCGGCATAGCGGCTGACGCGCCGCCCCCGCGGTCGTTCGTGATGAACGTCCGCCCGGCACATGCGTCCGGTCACCGTGCCAGCGTGATGCGCCGGCTCCTCCTCGGGTGTGGTGGTCCCGCAACGCGCCCGGTCTATGCTCCGCGAAACGCCGCGTTCTCGCTGCGACACGTGGGTCCGCGTGTGGCACGGGAGGTGCCCCGGGGGGACCACAAGCCATTCCGCCGCGTACGCCGTTGGGGGAACTCGATGACCGAATCGTCAGGCCGCTCGCCGCTCGTCCCGTTGTCCCGCATCGCCGCGCTCGTCGCGCTCGGCGACCTGCTCACGAAGCAGGTGGCCGTCTGGTGGGTCGGCGCACTTCATCCGAACGTGTCGTCCACCGTGCGCTTCGGCGTGGTGCACAACGACAAGGGTGCGTTCGGCTTGACCGCCGGGAACTACACGTTCGAGCTGAGCCTCGCGCTCACGCTGGCCGCGATCGTCCTGATCGTCCCAGTAGCCCGCGACCTGGCCAAGATCGACGGCCGTGCCCCGGCGGCGCTCGGGCTCATTGCCGGTGGCGCTATCGGGAACCTCGTGAGTCTCCTCGTCACGCCCGCGGGGGTAGTCGACTTCATCGCGGTGCAGCGGTCGGACGGCGCCGGGATTGTGCTCAACGTCGCCGACCTCGCCGCCTATGCGGGTGTCGCGATGCTCATGCGAAGCGCGGCCATGGTGATCGCCGCAATGCGACGCAACCGCGAGGCTGAATCGCGCGCGCTCGACGTGGAGCGGGAGCTGGTGCTCACGCGGTTCGCCGACCTCGAGCTTGTGCGCACGGTGGCTCGCGATGACGGGGCGACAGCGTCGGACGTCGCTGCCGCGAGCGCGAGTGGAGGCGCGGCGCGTGCGGAGCCCGACCGCGAGGTGCAGCTCCGCGTGATTCACGCGGACGGTGGCCCGCAGCGGCCGGGACGCGGCCTTGCGGCGCGGCTCCGGGACCGCGACGCGGGGAACCGCCCGGCGTCGATGGCGTCGCCCTACCTCCGGCCGATGTCCCACCAGGTGGAGTCGCGCTCGCTGCGCTGATCGCGGCGCCAGGATTCGCCAATTCGAGACAGGGCACGGTGCTTCAATTTGCGCCGTGCCCTGCTCATATTGGGCCTTCAATGGCCGACAAGAACACGACCGTGCTCGATGCACGCGCCGTCGCGCGCACGCTGCGCCGAATGGCCGATGAGATCGTCGAGCTCTTCGATGGAACCGACAACCTGATTCTCGTTGGCATTCAGCGGCGCGGTGTTCAGCTGAGTGACCGGATCGCGGACATTCTCGACGAGCGCGAGGGGGTGAAGCTGCCGCGCGGCTCGCTGGATATCACGCTGTACCGCGACGATCTGCAGACGGTGGGGCCGCGCCCCGTGGTCGGTCCGACCAAGCTCCCGTGGGACCTGAACGGCAAGCGCGTCGTGATCATCGACGACGTGCTGCACACGGGGCGCACCGTCCGCGCCGCGCTCGACGAGCTGGCCGATTTCGGGCGGCCGGCGCGGATCGCGCTCGCAGTCCTCGTCGATCGCGGCGGGCGGGAGCTGCCCATTCACGCGGACATCGTCGGCAAGCGACTCGACGTCATCGCCGCGGATCGTGTGGACGTCATGGTGTCCGAGCTCGACGGGAGTGACGGCGTCGTGCTCACGCGTCGCGAGGACGCCGCGTGACGGCGCCGCTCGGGAAAGACCTCCTCGCCCTGGAGCCACTGTCCCCCGAGCAGATTCGACTGATTCTCGACACCGCGGAGCCGTTCAAGGAGATCAGCGAGCGGGCGATCAAGAAGGTCCCGACGCTGCGTGGGTCGACGATCGTCAATCTGTTCTTCGAGGCGTCCACGCGGACGCGCGTCTCGTTCGAGTTCGCCGAGAAGCGCCTGTCGGCCGACACGGTGAATGTCGCGGCGTCCGGCTCGAGCGTGTCGAAGGGCGAGACGCTCGTCGACACGGCACGCAACCTCGAGGCGATGCGCATCGACATGGTGGTGATTCGCCACTCGGCGTCGGGCGCCGCACAGTTCCTCGCTGATCGCATCGAGTCGAACGTCATCAACGCCGGCGACGGGACGCACGAGCATCCGACCCAGGGGTTGCTCGATCTGCTCACGCTGCGCGACCATCTCGGCACGCTCGAGGGGCGGCGTATCTGCATCTGTGGTGACGTGCTCCACTCGCGCGTGGCTCGCTCGAACATCTGGGGCCTGAAGAAGCTCGGCGCGGAGGTGGGCGTGTGTGGGCCGCGATCGCTTCTGCCGAACGCCGTCTCCGAACTCGGTGTCGAGGTGTTCGATCGCATCGAGGCGGCGATCGAGTGGGCCGAAGCGTTGAACATCTTGCGGCTGCAGCTCGAACGAATGCAGGGGGGCTACATTCCCTCACTCCGCGAGTACAATCGCGTATTCGGTGTCACGCGCGAGCGCCTCGAGCGTGCACCGCGCGACGTGCTCATCCTCCACCCGGGACCAATGAATCGCGGCGTCGAGATCGATTCCGACGTGGCCGACGGGCCGCACAGCGTGATCCTCGAGCAAGTCACCAACGGCGTCGCGGTGCGCATGGCCGTGCTCTACCTCCTCGCCGGTGGGCGGCCGGACCTGGCGGAAGCGGCGAAGGGAGGGTCCGAACGGTAATGGCTCGCGACCGGGACGCTGGGAACAGGGAACGGGGAACCGGGAACCGGGGAACCGCGAAGCGAAGAGTCGCACTTCGCGGCGGGCGCGTGCTCGACCCTTCACAGAGCATCGACGCCACGGGAGATCTCATTATCGCCGACGGTAAGATCGACGCCTTCGAGGACGCGGCGGGGGCCAGCTACAGCGACGACGTAGAGGTCATCGACTGCGGTGGGCTGGTGGTGGCTCCGGGATTCATCGATGTGCACTGCCATCTCCGGGAGCCCGGACGCGAAGATGTCGAAACCATCGCGACGGGCGCGCGCGCGGCTGCGGCCGGCGGCTTCACCGCCGTGTGTGCCATGCCTAACACGCAGCCGGTCACCGACAATCAGGCGGCTGTCGGGTTCGTGCTCCGCCAGGGACAGGCCGCCAACGCGGCACGCGTGCACCCCATCGGCGCCATCTCGTTAGGGCAGGAAGGGAAGGCCCTCGCGGAGTTCGGCGAGATGGTAGGCGCCGGTGCCGTGGCGGTCAGTGACGACGGCCGCCCGGTCGCGAGCGCGCATCTCATGCGAACGGCGCTCGAGTACGCGCGCACGTTCGGTATCCCCGTCGCCGATCACTGCGAGGAACCGACACTGGCGTCCGGTGGGGCGATGAACGAAGGGATCGTGAGCGCACGACTCGGATTGAAGGGCATCCCGTCCGAGGCGGAAGAGATCATGGTCATCCGCGACATACTCCTCGCGCGGCGTACGGGCGGGCACGTCCATCTCTGCCACATGAGCACGAAGGGCTCGGTGGAGCTCATCCGCTGGGGGAAGGAACGCGGCATTCGAGTGACTGCCGAAGCATGTCCTCACCATCTCTCGCTCACCGAGAACGCGGTCGACGGCTACAACACGAACGCGAAGATGAACCCGCCGCTTCGCACCGAAGCGGATGTCGAGGCAATTCGTGAGGCGGTGATGGACGGCACCATCGACCTCGTCGCGACCGACCACGCGCCACACCACTACGACGAGAAGGAGCGCGAGTTCGCCGACGCCCCGAACGGCATCGTGGGGCTCGAGACCGCCCTCGCCGTCGTGATGACGTGGCTGGTCCAACCCGGCATCATCGATCTCGGCACGCTGATCGATCGCATGTCGGTGTCCCCCGCGCGTACATTCAACCTCCCGGGTGGGACGCTCCGGCGCGGCGCCGTCGCCGACGTCACCGTGTTCGACCCCACCCGCGAGTGGACGGTGGACCCGGCGCGGTTCGCGTCCAAGGGGCGAAACAGCCCATATGGGGGGCGAACGCTCACGGGACTTGTGATGTGTACCATTGTCGGCGGCAGAATCGTCCATCGGGCAGAGGGGTAGCGCGGTGCACGGGTCGTTGTCGGTGCGCCGGGAGGTGGTACGCGTCTGCAGGCGCTTGTACGAGCGCGGGCTGATCGCCGGGCCGGACGGCAACGTCTCGGTTCGACTTCCGGGTGACCGGGTGCTCGTGACCCCCGCAGGGCTGTCGAAGGTGGACGTGACCGAGGACGACCTCGTCGAGCTCGCGCTCGACGGTCAGCATCGGCGCGGTGCGAAGCGGGCATCGTCCGAGGTGGCGGTGCATCTTCGCATCTACCAGCGGCGTCCCGACGTGCATGCGGTCGTGCACGCCCATCCGCCCACGGCAACGGGATTCGCAGTGGCGGGTGAGTCGTTCTCGGCTTGCGTGCTGCCGGAAATGATCTATCAGGTTGGATGGGTGCCGCTCGTGCCGTACGCGACACCCGGAACGGTTGAACTGGCCGATGCGTTCGAGCCGTTTCTGGCTCGACACGACGCGTTCTTGATGGCGAACCATGGGGCAACGACCGTAGGACCGTCGCTGCTTCTCGCGCACCAGCGTATGGAAAGCCTCGAGCACACGGCCAGGATTCTGTTGGCGGCTCGGCTTCTCGGCCGAGTGCAGACGTTGTCGCCGGAAGACGTGCGGGCGCTCGAGACGGCGCGAGCGCGGGCGTTTCCCGGGCAGATCTACCCAGGCTGTCCCGTGCCGGGCAGCCGTCAGGAGTGAGGCATGAGCTCAGGTCTGAAATCGATGGATGAGCTGAACGCGCTCATGGAGGAGCGCGCTCGCTACGAGCAGTGGCTCGAACAGCTCAACGCGCGAAAGGGAAGCACGCCGCCACACGTGTTCGAGCGCGTGCGCGGCGACTACGGCGAGCGACTGAACCGCGTACTCGACCAGCTTGCTGGCCGGGCCACCGAGCTTCAAGCTACGGCCGGCACGCTCGCGGATCGCGTGGCGGCACTGTTCGCTGACGAGACGTCGCTTCGCGATGAGCGCGCCGAAGCCGAGCTTCGCGCCGCGGTCGGCGAGTTCACCGAGGAGCACGCACGTGAAGTCGTGGAACGCTGTGACGAGGCGATTGCCAGCCTTGGCGCGGAGCGCGCTTCGGTCGGCGCTGAGCTCGGCCGCGTCCAGGAGATCCTCGCGGTCGCGACCCGTCCACCGACCCCGCCCGCGGGCGAGCCCAATGTCGTGCCGATCGAGGCGCTCGCGCCACCGGTACCCGCTCCGTCTACTAACGGCGCGGAGCCCGCTCGTCCCGCGCAGGCGCCCGCCAGCCGCGAGGCGGCCCCTTCGCAGTTCGACGAGCTAGCGTTCCTTCAGTCGGTCGTGGACAGGCCGGCCCCGCCGCCGGCGCCTGCGTCACCGGCCGACATGGCGCCGGCTGACACACGCGCCGAGCGTTCAGCGCCGGCACCGTCTCGCGCGCCGAGTCGGGACGACGCCCCCCAGGCCGCGCCAGAGCCCGTTGCCGCCGCGCCGTCGCGACGCGTCGCCGCGCCAACGCCCATCCTGACGTCCGCACCGCTCATCGAGAAAGACGGGCACGAGGCGAATGCCGCGCTCACGCCCGGGAGCATTCCGGCGTTTCTGAAGGACGTTCCTACCGAGCAGATCAAGACGCTCAAGTGCCAGGAGTGCGGCACCATGAACTATCCCACCGAGTGGTACTGCGAACGGTGTGGTGGCGAGCTCGCCGCCATGTGACCTCGTGGTCTCACTCTGCACGAAGGGCCCGGACCGATCGGTCCGGGCCCTTCGTGTTTCACCAAGGTCGACGCATGGTACGCGCGCTAGCCCTTGGCAGCTGTCGCGAGCCGGCTCTTGTGGCGCGCCGCCGCGTTGGCGTGGATCAGGCCCTTGCGCGCGGCCCGGTCGAGCAGGCTGACGGCGGTCACGCGATCCTCGGCGCTCGCCGTTGGGGCCTTCGCCTTCTTGAGCGCGGTGCGCAACGCCGAGCGCTGAGCGCGGTTTCGCACCGTGGCGGCGCGGGCCTTCCGCATGTTCTTCTTCGCGGACGGGATGTTCGGCACGTCGAGTCTCCGTAAAGCTGAAATCGAACTTGGTGAAGAGAGACCCGAACCTTACCGAGGCCTGCGACCGATGTCAAGGCGCCGCAGTCGGTTGAGTCTCCGCTGCGGCGCCTCGTGCAACCACGGTTCGTAGCTGCTGGATGGCGTCAGGGCCGACGCCGATTCCCCATGTTCTGACGCATGGTCTCGACGTTCTTGTCGAACGTCGTTTGCTGTTCCGGCGTCAACACTCCACGAATCGCGGTGTTCATCTGCTGCATGCCCTCCATCCGCTTCGCCCGCGCCGCCGAGTCCATCGGCTGGCCGCGCGTCATCGCGGGCATATGGGCGCTGTGCGCCTGCACGATGGAGTCCACCTTCGTCTTCTGCGTTTCCGAGAGCGTGATGTCCTGCATGAGCCTCTCCATCATCCGCCCTGGCCCGCCACGTCCCGGACCAGCGCCGCCCTGCGCATACAGCGCCGGAGCACCGAGCGCCACGAGTGCGCCGACGAGGGCGAGTATCCGAAAGACCTTCATTCTGCCTCCGTTATCGTCGTCTACGAATCTCGAACACCACTGGCCGCCAAGATGTACACGAAGCGACCGTGAAACGTTGGACGCACGGACACCGCGGGTCATTAAGGCACCCGCGGAGTCAACAGTCTCGCTTGCTTTGACTCACGCGCTTCGCACCGCTAGCTTTTCGCCGCGTCGCGGACACGCGGCCGCCTCGGCGTTATGACTCCGGCCCGGCACATCGACCCCGTGATGACGGTGACGCTTCCGCTCTTCACGTTTTTCTGCGGCGACCTCATCGGCCGCACATTGATCGTCGGTGCTGCGAACGTCGTTTCCGCGCGGCGCGTTGCGCAAACGATCCCCGCCGCGTCCACCCCTGTCACCCTGCAGTCGATGCGCATTTCGGGGATCATCCCCACCGTCGTGCCGAGCCCATGGATATCGATATCCTGATCGAGCCACCGCCGACCGCGACAGTCGATTTCGAGCCGATCGCGATCGCGCCGCGACCACACGATCAGTCCGGTGACCCCTCGGCACCATTCGTCATCGAGCTCACGCAGTTCTCGGGGCCGCTCGATCTGCTGCTCTCGCTCATCCGCGATGAACAGGTCGACATCTACGACATCCCGATTGCGCGCATTGCCGAGCAGTTCCTCGCGCGCGTTCACGAGATGCAGCTCGATCAGGCAGCGGATTACCTCGAAATGGCGGCGCGCCTGCTTCGCATCAAGGCGCAGATGCTGCTGCCGCGAAGCGAGAGCGATGATGCATGGGAGGATCCGCGCGCCGAGCTCGTTCGACGCCTGCTCGAGTATCAGCAGATGCGCGAGGTGGTGGACGTGCTCGAGCGCCTTGGTGAGGATCGGCGCTGGCGGTTCGCGCGGGCGTACGTTCCACAACAGGTCGCGCCGCCCGCGGCGCCGCTCGCGCTCTCGCTCGCTGAGCTCCTCTCCGCCATCGACCGAGTCCTCCGCGTCGCGAGAGAGCCCGCGATTCACGACGTCATCGCGCGCCCCCTCGACGTGGACGGCGCCATTGCGACCGTACGCGCCGTGCTCGAGCTTCGCGCGACGGCGAGATGGCGCGACGTTTGTCCCGAGAGTGCTGCGCCGTGGCAGGTGCTCTCGGCGCTGCTGGCGCTGCTGGAGCTTGCTCGCCGCGGCGAGCTGCGTCTCGCGCAGCTCAGTCCCTTTGCCTCAGTCTTGATCAGTCGTGAATCCGCTAGCCAGGCTGCTTGAGGCCGCGCTGTTCGCGAGCGCTCGCCCGATTCCCGTGGACGAGCTCGCGGCACTCGACCCCGACGCTTCTCCCGCCGCGATTCAATCCGCCCTCGACGAGTTGCGCGATCAGTACGACAACGCGGGTCACGGCGTCGAGCTCGTCGAAGTCGGCGGCGGGTGGCAGATCCTGACGCGGGCCGAGTATACCGAAGCGATCGAGCGCGCGCAGCTCGCGGCTCGCCCGCACCGACTCTCGGGCGCGTCGCTCGAGACCCTCGCCATCATCGCCTATCGCCAACCGATCGGGCGCGCCGAGATCGAGGAGATTCGCGGTGTCGCCGTCGGCAGCGTGCTCAAGTCGCTGCTCGAGCGAGGGCTGATCGATGTCGTTGGTCGCGCGGAAGGCGTCGGACGGCCACTGCTCTACGGCACGACGCCGATCTTCCTCGAGCAGTTCGCGCTTCGCCATCTCGAGGAGCTGCCGAGGGCGGACGAGCTCGCGATCGCACTCAGGACGGCGACCCCCGCGGCGGCGAACGGTACGCCGGGCGCGTGACCGAACCCATGCGGATTCACCGCGCGCTGGCACGCGCGGGGATCGCGTCGCGGCGCAAAGCCGAAGAGCTTGTCGCGGCGGGAAGGGTTCGCGTGAATGGCGTCGTCGCGCGAACGGGTCAGTCGGTGGACCCGGCGGTGGATCGGATCTCGGTCGACGGCAACGAGCTTGCGCCGGCGGCATCCCAGTACGAGTGGGTGGTGCTCAACAAGCCACCCGGATACGTGACGACTCGCTCGGATCCCGAGGGGAGGAGGACGGTGTTCGAGCTCGCCCCGCAGATCCCCGGGCTCACGTATGTCGGTCGCCTCGATTACCTGACCGAGGGAGTTTTGCTGCTGACGACCGATGGCGAGGCGGCCCACGTACTCACGCATCCGAGCCGTGAGGTGGAGCGAACGTACGTCGCGACGGTCCGGGGTAATGTCCGCGCGGCATTGGGTGCAGCGCGCAGAGGTGTCGAGCTCGATGACGGGGTCGTGCATCCAATCTCGGTCGAGGGGCGCCCCATCGGGAATCGGCTCTCGGAATTCGAGGTCACGATCTCCGAGGGAAAGAATCGTGAGATTCGTCGGTTGTGCGAGGCCTTGGGTCTCGAAGTACATCGACTCGTCCGAACGCGTTTTGGGCCCGTCGCCCTGGGCGAGTTGGCCAGTGGGGCCACCCGGATGCTTTCCGCGAAGGAGCGGACCGGGCTGGAGCTGATTCTCGGGCGTCCGTTGGCCGCGCGCCGGGAGCCGAAGCGGGAGACTCGCTCGCGGCCGCGTCGTGACGCGAAACACACATCACGCCCGGACCGTGAACGCCGTCCGGGCCCGGGCCGGCGTGACGAGCGTGGCCCCAAGCGACGGTGACGCCGCGCGGAGCCGAAAGCGCGGTTTCGTGTATACCTTCATGACCGGCCGCGGGCCCGCGGCGGCCTCCAACCGGTCTCGATCTTGAAACGCCGAGTGTAGGTGACGCCCGCGGCGCCGCCGTCCCTCGTTCAACCCTCGGAGCGTGCACGTGGCAACACAGGTCTCCTCGCAGGCGGACATGGCGCTCGTTCAGGGCGTGCTGCGTCAGGTGGGGCGTCGCGTCGTCGGGCAGGAGTACATGGTGGAGCGGCTGCTCATCAGCCTTCTCACTGGCGGTCACGTCCTGCTCGAGGGGGTGCCCGGCCTCGCGAAGACGCTGACGGTGCGCACCCTCGCCGAAACGATCGACACCAGCTTTCAGCGCATTCAGTTCACGCCCGACCTGCTCCCGGCCGACGTACTCGGCACGCAGGTGTTCGATCAGTCGACCGGGAAGTTCTCGATCAAGCGCGGGCCGATCTTCGCGAACATCATCCTCGCGGACGAGATCAACCGCGCGCCGGCGAAGGTGCAGGCGGCGCTCCTCGAGGCGATGCAGGAGAAGCAGGTGACGCTCGGCGGGGAGACGTTCAAGCTCGAGGAGCCGTTCCTCGTGCTCGCGACACAGAACCCGATCGAGCAGGAGGGGACGTATCCGCTCCCCGAAGCGCAGGTCGACCGGTTCATGCTGAAGCTGCGCGTTGGCTACCCGTCGCGTGATGAGGAGAAGGAGATCATGCGGCGCATGGCCGGGGGCGAGCCGATCCCCGTGCAGCGAGTGGCGTCCCCCGAAGCGATCATGGAGGCGCGGCAACGCATCGCCGACCTGTACATGGACGAACGCATTGTGGACTACATCGTCGAGATCGTGCATGCGACTCGCGAGCCGGCCGAGTCCGGCCTCAAGGATCTCGTGCCGCTCATCGAGTTCGGCGCGAGCCCGCGCGCGACGA
>DAINRQ010000129.1:0-16906 GCA_036741775.1 Gemmatimonadaceae bacterium
CTCGGCAACGGAACGATGATTTGTGACTCTGACCCCGATTCGCTGTATGTTGTCGCCGTCCCCAAACGGCCCGGCTAGAACTCATGTACACGCTCACTGCGACCGACTGGATCTGGCGCGACGGAGAGTTCATTCGCTGGGAGGACGCGAACGTCCACGTCCTCTCCCACGCCATGCAGTACGGCTCCGCGGCATTCGAGGGTATTCGCTGCTACTCGACGCCGCGCGGGCCAGCGATCTACCGGCTCGACGCGCATCTCCAGCGGCTCGTTCACTCGTGCCGCGTGTACCGCATGGACTTCGCCTACTCGATCGAGGACCTCACGGCCGCGTGTTGCCAGCTCGTCGAACGCAACGGGCTCGACGAGTGCTACATCCGCCCGATGGTGCTACGAGGTTATGGGGCTGCGAGCATGGTCCCATTCGCGAGCCCGGTCCACGTCTACCTGCCCTGCTGGCCGTGGGGCGCATACCTGGGCGAAGGCGCGCTCGAGAACGGCATCGACGCGTGTGTGTCGTCGTGGCAGCGCGTTGCAGCGAACACCATTCCCGCCACCGCGAAGATCGCCGGCAACTACCTGAGCGGGCAGCTCATCAAGATGGAAGCGCTTGCGAACGGGTTCTCGGAAGCGATCGCGCTCGGGACCGATGGCATGGTCAGCGAAGGTTCGGGTCAGAACACGTTCATCGTCTCGCGCGACACCGTCATCACGCCACCGGTGAACGGCTCGCTGCTCGCCGGCATTACGCGTGACAGCATTCTCACCATCGCGAGCGACCTCGGCATCCCCGTGCGGGAGCAGCCGATCCCGCGCGAGCTGCTGTACAGCGCGGACGAAGTCTTCCTGACGGGAACGGCGTCCGAAGTCACACCAGTGCGCAGCATCGACAAGATCACGATCGGCCGAGGGCGCCGAGGTCCCATCACGGCGAAGCTTCAAAGCCGGTTCCTCGATGTCGTGCACGGCCGCGTAGCGGATGCGCACGGGTGGCTCACGTTCGTGCGGGACAACCTCGCCGAACGAACCGGCGATGCGGCGGCGGTCGCCGTGGGCGAAGGCGCGTAACGTCGTCGGGAACGGACCGCGAAGGCACGCCCGAGCTTCCAGTCCGGTGCGCGCGGGCCGGTCGGAACGGCGATGGGCACGGAGAGCGACCTCCGCCCGCTCTTCGCAGTCCCCACTTCGCCACAAATCGCCGCCAGTTCGCCCCTTTCGCGCGCGCGGACGAGGAACCTCCCTTGTCAGCCTCGCGTCGTTCGGCGAGTAATGCCCGCCGAATCGCCTATGGAGAGCGGACACGATGAACGCGGTCACATCCGGATTTCGTAACCGTCGCGCTGCTGTTGCGGCGTCGATCATTGCAACCACGGCGTGCACGAACGGGCAGGCAGCGCAGTCCCCGCAGCGCGACGTGGCCATGTTCCGCGGCGACGCCGCTCACGCCGGCGTGTACGATGGCTCGCCCGGTCGGGCGCTCGGTGGACTCAAGTGGCGTTTCATGACGGACGGGGACGTCATTTCGTCCCCAACCGTGCTGGGACAAACGGTGTACGTCGGCAGCGGCGACGGAAAGTTGTACGCGCTCGACCGCAACACCGGTGCAGAGCGATGGGCGTTCGACGCCGGCAATGCGATTCCGTCGTCGCCTGCAATCGGAGCCGGTAGCGTCTACGTCGGTACGCGGGACGGACAGTTCGTTGCGGTCGACGCGTCCACGGGAAAGGAACGCTGGCGTTTCAAGACGGGACCGCTCATGCCGTGGGCGTGGGGGCACGAGAGCGGTGATGTGTACACGTCGTCCCCCGCGTTCGTCGATGGCACCGTCTACTTCGGTGCCGGCGATGGTCGCGTTTACGCCGTGGACGCCGCGAGTGGAAAGGAGAAGTGGCACGCGGCCACGACCGGGCGCGTTCGCTCGTCGCCCGCCGTCGATCCGTCACGCGTGTACGTCGGTTCGGCGGATGGTCGCGTGTACGCGTTCGATCGCGCGACCGGTGCCCTCCGATGGAAGTTCGACACCGAGGGTGTGAAGCTCGAGTCCGGGAATTTCGGATACGATCGACGCACCGTGCAGTCGTCGCCCGCGGTGGTGAACGGGACGGTGTTCGTCGGCGCGCGCGACGGCTGGCTGTATGCGATCGACGCGGCCACTGGCGCCGAGCGGTGGCGGTTCGATCACAAGATCTCGTGGGTGAATACGTCACCGGCTGTCGTCGATGGCGTCGTGTACGCGGGCAGTTCCGACGGGCAGTTCGTCCACGCGGTCGACGGCGCGAGCGGCAAGGAGCTCTGGCGCACGACGACGGGGACGACGTGGTCGTCGCCGGCGGTTGCCGGTGACGTGCTGTATGCCGGCGATGGCCAGGGACGCCTCCACGCGCTCGACCGGAAGAGCGGCACGCTTCTCTGGAGCTTCCGCACGGGGAGTACGGTACACTCGTCGCCGACGCCTGCCGGGGATCTCGTGTTCGTCGGGAGCACCGATGGCGCCGTCTACGCGCTTCGGGTGAGCAGCATGCCGGTGCACCGGGCGGTGTTCTTCGACTCCGCGTACATCAAGTCGGCATGGGTGCAGGACCCCGCCCTCCTCTCGCGGTACTTCGCGAACCGCGGCTACGAGGTGCTGAACGAATCAACGTTAGGCGCGTTCCTCCGCGACCGCATCAACGACCGCGCGCCGAGCGTGCTGGTGTTCGCGCTCGATCACCTGCCACCGTCGGCGGTGGACACGTCGGCGCTCGAGCGCTCGCCGCTGCGGCGGTATCTCGATGCAGGCGGCAAGGTGGTATGGCCCGGCGTTCCGCCGCTGTTGTTCGTGAAGGACCCCGCGACCGGAAGCCCGGGTGGCCTCGCTGCGCTCAAGTGGGGGAATTCGACCGCACTGCTCGGCGTGCCGCACGAGGCGGCGATGTTCGATCAACGCGGCACGCGCGCGACGGATGCCGGAAAGCGATGGGGCCTGCCTGACCGCTGGCGCACGGGCTGGGGGATCGAGCCGGATCGCGCGATCACGGTACTCGGGATGGACGAATACGGACTCGTAACAGCGTGGGCACGTCGCTACGGTGGCCCGGAAGGCACGGGGTTCGTTCGAGTCCCGGAGGACCCGATGACGGTCTACCTGGCGGCCGAGTACAGACCGTAACGTTGGGGAACCGGGGAACCGGGACCGGGGAACCGGTACGGCAACCAGCGCTGGTCGCGATTGGCTGGCGCTGGTAGCTGCAGGGTGAACGGCCCGAGCGTGTAGGGGCCGGCGCGCCCGGCCGGTCGGAACGGCGATGGGCGCGGATGATCTGGAAACGGCCGGATGTCGGGAATCGGGAATCGGGAATCGGGAATCGAAGAACGGCTTTCGGGGACGGTGGGGTCCCGAGCGGCTGTTCCCTCTTCTCTTCAGGCCGCTGGCGAGAGTGACCGTGCCGCCCCGGTCATCTTCGTCATCCTGTCCATCCTGTCCATCCTGTCAATGCCGTTCCGAAGTTTCGAGAATCAGCTCGGAGCCTGTCGTCCTGCCGTTCCCGGACAAGTCGCGATGCTCGGAGCCGCGATGCTCAGAGATCCAGGCGCAGCGCCTCGCCTAACGCCTGACGACGACTCCGCGCCACGCGCAGCACCGTCCCGTCGCGAAGGATCACCGCGTGATCGCCGTGCGTCAGCGGCTGGACTTCGCGGATCTTCCCCACCTGCACGATCGTCGAGCGATGGATCCGCACGAAACGCTGCGGGTCGAGCTGGACCTCCACATCACTGATCCGCTCGCGCCCCTTGTAGCTGCGCGACGCCGCGTGCACCACCACGTAGTTGTCCTGCGCCTCCACCCAGTCGATGTCTTCCACGCGCACGAGGTGGACGCGATTCCATTGGCGCACCGTCAGGTGACCGTCCCCGCGACCGGGCGCCGCCTCGATCGCTCCTTCGGCCGCGGCGCTCGACATCTCGTCCAACGGGAGGCGCGACTCCGACATCGGGGCCGTGCCCTGCTCCGCTGACGAAGGAATCGGCGTGGGAGTTTTCGTCGCCGGCACCGGCCCCCCACGCCACAGGAGATGCCCGACGGCCACGATCACGCCG
Organism: Gemmatimonadaceae bacterium; assembly: GCA_036741775.1. Classification (GTDB taxonomy): domain Bacteria; phylum Gemmatimonadota; class Gemmatimonadetes; order Gemmatimonadales; family Gemmatimonadaceae; genus JAJKIV01. The sequence continues at coordinate 4,077 of DAINRQ010000129.1, forward strand.
TACACCACCATGGCTGGCGGGTAGTACTCGGCCACACCCTGCAGCGTCGATTGCACGAGCGCGTCGAAACCGCGTCCGCCCGACGGCGCCCACAACATCGGAGCCCGGATGAGGACGTTCGCCAGCACGATGAAGAGCGAGCCGAACGCCGCGTGGGCGAGGAACGCCAGCGGGTTGGGGCGGTGGCCGCTTCGCATCACCGGGAGCCATCGCGCGGATCGGAGAATCACCGGCGTCGCCAAGGCCCAGAGCGGGATGATCGACACGCGACTCGTGATCGCTCCGACGACATCCGCGCGCCCCTCGAGCCACACGAGCGCCGCGGCCTGCACCGCAGCCACGATTGCGATGAGCGACCAGACCATTGCGATAGCGGCCGGCGCGCGGAGACGAGGGAGCGCCGGCGCGAGACGCACCGCGGAGCGAGTCAGCATGGTGGCTCCAGGGTAGCCGCGAGACTCGCGACGCGGAACCCCGACCGGACTGACTTCCGCGACTCGCACCACCGACCGGTTGGCGTTGCCGCCGGGAATGCATTCAAGCGCCCGAGCCGATGGCGGCATCGTAAGTCCACCGCGCCCGACCGATGCAGCGCAGCGTCCGACACGATGCCGACCCCGGAGGTAATATCATGCTGGTTCACGCGTTACGTGTAGTGATCCCCGCCGCGCTGCTCCCACTCGCCATGTCTCACGCCGGCGGGTGGGCCGTCGTGACCGTGGACGATGTGCCCGACTACGCCGTCGCCGGCTCGGCCATCACAGTGTCCTGGGTCGTGCGACAACACGGCAAAGAACCCGTAGACCAGCTCTCGGCCCGCATCGAGGCAGAGTCCGGACGCACGAAAACCACGGTTGCTGCTCGCGGCGCGGGAGCGGGACGCTACACCGCTTCACTCACGCTGCCGCGCCCAGGTCATTGGAAGCTGACGATCCGAAGTGGGTTCGGACGAAGCGACCTCGCACTGCTCCCGTTGCCGGTCGTCAGCCCGGGAATGGTGCCCGCGGTGGCGTTGACCGACATCGATCGCGGCGAGCGACTCTTCGTCGCGAAAGGGTGCGTGACCTGTCACGTGGATGGGCAGATCGGCCCGACGCTCGCCGGTCGCCGCTTCGAGCCGGCATACCTGACTGCCTTCCTGGAGAAACCACGTCGCATCTCGCCAACCGCTCCGATGGTCATGCCGGATCTGGGCTTGAAGCAGCGCGAGATCGCGTCGCTTGTCGCGTACCTGAACAGCGATCGCCAGCTAACGGCCCGGTGATCTGCTGAGCAAGGTCAGGCGGGGGCGACGGATGACATCCAGAACGGCCCGCGTCCTGAAGAGAGCCTTGCACCCGCGAACACCCCGAGCGTCCGGTCCGGTGCGCGCGGGCCGGTCGGAACGGCGATGGACGCGGATGAGCGGGAAACGGCGGGATCGTGCGTCGGGAATCGTGAATCGGTTTCGGTGGCGATGGCTTTCCGGGCGGCCGTCCCCTTCATTTCAGGCTCGTCGCGCGCCTCGGCGTCAGTGCAGAGCTGTCATCCGGGCCGTTTCCGCCTCATCCGCGCAATCGCAGGTCCGATTGGGCCGCCAGAAGAGGCCCTGGGTGCGAGGTGGCCTCGCGCTTCTCTGCGGCCCCTTCCGCGTCCGCCGTTGCCGCGTCCTCCGCGTCGTGCTCGGTGGCGCAATGAAGTGTTGCGTTAGGTAGGGCTGACAGCGAGCGCGAGCGTGTTGCGGCAGAGGCTGGTTTCCAGTCTCTGCAGCGTGCGCCGCCGAGCCTTCCTGAAAGCGGCTGCCTGCAGCCTGGGCGCCACGGCGGCCGCCTGCAGCCGCCCGCTCTCCCTTCCCTATCCCGACATCCCGCGGCCGGGATCCACCCCACCCGTCGCCCCCGGGTTCCTGTTCGCGACCGGCATCGAGAACAGCTACCCCCTTCTCGCAGACGGGACTCGGCACGATCAGCTCGTGCAGTGCGGGCACTACGACCGCTGGCGTGAGGACTTCGGCCTCGCCCGATCGCTCGGGATCGACGCGCTCAGATACGGGCCAGCCTGGTACCGCACGAACCCCGCGCCCGGCCGTTACGACTGGTCCAGCGTGGACGATCAGATGGCGTGGCTCCGCGACTCGGGCCTGACCGTCATCGCGGACCTCTGTCACTTCGGGGCGCCGGATTGGCTCGACGGCTTCCAGGACCCGGCCCTTCCGCTTCACCTCGCCGCCTATGCGCGCGAGTTCGCGAAACGGTATCCCTGGGTGCGGTACTTCACACCCGTCAACGAGATCCTCGTCGCGGCGAACTTCTCGGCCATGCTCGGGTGGTGGAACGAGCGCGCGACAGGCTCGGTGCCGTTCGCGCGCGCGTTGCGAAACCTGGCGATGGCTCACGAGCTCGCGGTCGAAGCGATTCTGGCCGAGCGGCCGGACGCGATCATCGTGCAGGCTGAGTCCTTCGAGCAGTTCACTCCCGCGGACGCGAGCGTCGAAGCGGCGGAACAGGCGACGTTCTGGAACGAGGCACGCTTCGCGGCGCTCGACCTCACGCTCGGCCGGATGCCATCGCCTGTCATTCGCGACTTGCTCATGCGGGGCGGGATGACGACCACGGATTTCGCGTTTCTGCGCGAGCCGCGAGCGCTCGGTCAGCGATGGATCGGCGTGGACTACTACGTGACGTCCGAGCAGCTGGTCGACGGCGACGGGCACAAACGAACGGCGCCGGCGCGGATCGGTCTCGCGGCGCTCGCTGCGGCGTACCACGACCGGTTCCGTGTGCCGCTCTTTCTCTCGGAAACGAGCCGAGTGGCGTCGCGCGGCGCCGACTGGCTTGGCGAGCAGTGGCGCGAGTGCGAGGCGCTGCGCGCGTTAGGTGTTCCGCTCGAGGGGTTCACCTGGTTCCCGCTCGGCGACGTGATCGACTGGCGGCACGCGCTGCGCGTGAAGCGCGGCGACGTGGACCCGATCGGCCTCTACGACCTCGGGCGCTCGGCGCACCCTACGGCCGACGCGTACCGGCAGCTCATTGCGTCGGTCCGGGCGGTCGCCGCGCTGCCGCACGCGGGACGGCGCGTCGGCTAGCGCGCCGCTGTCATTCCGAGCGGAGCGAAGAATCTTCGGTATCCCGGGCGAGGGACTGATCCCTCTACCGGGACGCGGAAGAAGACCAGACGCTGATTACGCGGATTTCGCAGAAGCACGCAGACTCTCCCTCTACCGGGACGGTGGCTACTCTTTTGCGCGGCCGAGCTTCCCGACAGAGGGATTCTGCGGAATCGGCGAAATCCGCGGCGTTCTGCGTCAGGTCTTCTCAGGGCCTCCCGGTAGAGAGGCCGGCCCTCCACCGGAATACCGAAGATTCCTCGCTGCGCGCTCGGATGACAGGTTCCATTACGCCACCGACGCGGACTCCGCGGCGTCACTCGGGTTTCTGGTCGTAGCGACTTGCACATCACGGGCGCCCGCACGCGGTAGCTCCAGCGTGAACGTCGACCCCACGCCGACTTCGCTGCACACCGTCACGTCGCCGCCCATGCCGCGCGCGAGGTCGCGACTGATCGCGAGACCAAGGCCGACGCCATCGTTCGGCCGATTGAGCGCGCGGTGCCCCTGCACGAACGGCTCGAAGATGGACGGCAACCGGTCAGCCTCGATCCCCGAGCCGGTGTCGCGTACGTGCACGCGCACGGTCGTGTCGTCCGCATCGCATCCGACCGTGACCGTACCACCTTCGGGGGTGAACTTGACCGCATTGGCCACGAGGTTCAGCACGACCTGGCGAACCTTGTCGGCGTCGGCTGACGCGACGATCTCCGTGTCGCACGGATCGTAGCGCAGCGTCAGGCTCCGCGCCGCGACCTGTGGGGCGACGAGCGCCTCCAGCCCCGCGAGCGTCTCGTTCATCCGCACATCCTCCACGACGTACTGAATCTGACCGGCGTCGATGCGCGCGAAGTTCAGCACGTCGTTGATGAGCGAGAGCAGATGCGCCTGGCTTCGGGAGATGCGGGCGAGCGCATCACGCTGCCCGTCGGTGATCGGGCCGTGAATGCCAAGCTGGATGAGGTCAGCGTACCCGCCGATGGCGTTGAGCGGCGTGCGGAGCTCGTGGCTCATCATCGCAAGGAAGTCGCTCTTCGCGCGGTTGGCCGCTTCGGCCTCGGCACGCGCACGTATGGCGTCTTCGGCGCGTTGCTGCAGGTCGCGTTGCGCGCGCGAGACCTGCTCGGCCATCTCGTGAAACCGCCGTGCCAGTCGAGCGACCTCGTCGCGGCCGCCGACCGCGATCTCGTGCTCGTACGTACCGACCGCGACCTGATCGGCGGCGACGGTGAGGGCCTGGAGGGGCCGCGTTATGCGGCGGCCGATCGCCCAGGACATGAGTGCTCCGGCGGCGATGAGCAGGAGGCACATGAGTGCCAGCGTCCTGATCGTGTTACGGAGTCGTGAGAGGATGGTTCGTTCGGGTGCCTCGATCACGAGGGTCCACGGCGTACCAGCGACCGGCGTCTCCTCGGCGATCTGTCGCCCCGTTTCCGGACGGTCGTACCAGAGGACGCCGTCGGACGAATCGCCTTGCGAGGGCGCGGCGGCGGGCGCGCCGGATATCGACGTCCATCCAGTCCCGTCGCGATTGCGCGAGTACAGCGTGAGATCCTCGCGCGTGAGGTCGCGCAGCATCTGCAGCGCGCCCGGCGGCCCGCCGACGTACCGCGCATGCGCGACGTATGCGGATGGGACAGATGGATCGCCATTGACGATCACCGGAGCCACGATCCAGAACACTGTGCGATCGCCGACCGGCGTGAGGGGACCGACGCGAACCGCATCCAGAGAATCGTCATTTGGCGGCGCGATCGATGTCGGCGAAACGCGAGTGACCTGTGCAGGCGGCGCGGGGCCAGACGACGCAATCACTCGGCCGCGGTCATCGAACAACAGTGCCTGCAGCGGATCTCGTCCAACGAGGAGACGCTCCATCGCACTTGCAGCAGCGATGCTATCGGATCGCGAGCTCGTCCCCGACTTCGTCAGTGCGGCGAACCGTTCAATGGCCTCGTCGCGCGCGACTGCACGCGTAGCACCGGCGCGGTCCGCGACCGCGGCTTCGATCGTTCGCCCGACGTGACGCGACGCGTGCACGAACCGGTCGCGAATGAGGTTCTCGGTTCGCCGCACGAGTGTGACGTACGTGAACGCCAGGAACGCTGCGAGCCCTGCTGCGAAGACGGCGGTCATCAGCAGCGGCAGCTTCCACTCCAGCGACAACGAACTCCCGAACCGACGGAGCCAGGCACGCCGCGGCGGCGCCGGTCGTACAACGGGTGAACTCATCGAACCTCATGAGCCGGCAGCGATGCCGGTACGGTCGGTTGCCCACACGGTCGGGCGTCGCATGAAGTTAAACACGGTTCGCCCCCGGCGCGCGGCCCGAGGTCCTTACTCTCGATCATTCCGGATTCCGGAGACGCGGGCGCATATTGGATGCGACGGTTCCCCGCAGTTCGCATCTCGGTTTCGGTGAGGTGGCACTATGCCCTCGATACCCGCCGTCTTCACGCGGTCGATGCGGTCCCGCTGGTCGCTGCTGGTCGTTGTCGCGCTCGCATTGGCACTCACGTCGCCAACCGACGCTCAGGTCGTCTCGGAGCGCGGCGACCCGCAGGAGATGATCCCTCGTGACCTCGTAGTTGCGCTGCTCTCGTTCGGTCAGCCTGGCAACGTGGACATTCGCGTGGCGAAGGTGCCGGACGATGTGCCGCCCGAGTTCATCCCCCCTGGCACACAGCTGCTCGGGAGCATGGCGCAATTCGAGAACGTTGTCATTGTGCTTGGCGTGAAGGAACCGCCCGACTCCGCCGTGAGCGCCATGGCATCGCGGCTACAGTCGAGTGGCTGGACGAATCCACCCTCCGCCGCTGCGCGGATGCCCATGCGGGGCGGATTCGTGGGCGCCGACTTCGCCAGTGGCGGCGCTGGCGGGCTCCCCGGCTACCTCTGCCGTGGTGAGGCGATGGTGAACCTCATGGGGATGTATCGGATGTCCGGCGGCAGCCTGCTGCGGGTCACCTACAGCCGAAACGCCCGAAACTCGGCCTGTCGGGAGCAACCCAACGAGCGAGCCTTCCGCTCACCGTATGACGATGCCCCCATTCCGACCCTTCGCGCGCCGGCAGGTGCGATGATGACGGATGGCACCGGCATGAGCTCGTCCAGTAGTGGCGGCGTGACGATGCACGCGCGCCTGTCGGCCCGGCTCAAGCCGGCCGAGCTCGTCGCGCATTACGATTCGCAGCTGAAGGCGGCAGGCTGGACCCCGCTCGCCGACGGTGCTGTCGAGTTCCTGGCCGCGCGCCGGTATCAGAAGGTCGACGAGCGAAAGCGCACCTGGTTTGGTACGCTGTACGCCATCATGACCCCGCAGGCGAACGAGCACGACGTTTCGCTGCACCTGACTCGCCGTTGACGGCATGAAACGGGCATCCATCGCCGGCCGTACGGCCTGCACATGGCTAGATGTCGAGCCATAGCCCGTGAGGGCATTCACTCGAGGATTGTCGATGCAGGAACATCCAACTCCCCCGGCTGCGCCAGCCCCGCCTGCGCCGCCGTCGATTCAGATCTACACCGCCCAGGGTGCGCAGGGTGGCGCAGACGCCGCGGCGGTTTACGAGGGGCTCAGGGCGCAGCGGCGCGAGCTCGAGAACCAGCTCGATCGCCTTCAGGACCGCCGTGACGAGCTCTCGGAGGAATTGCAGGACCCGATGGTGGGCGGGGCGAACCGCAAGGGACTGGAGCAGCGAATCACCGAGATCGACGGGCGCATCCTGGCGGTCGAACAGCAGATCGCCCAGAGCGATATGCGTGTTTCCCAGGCCGCCGCGGTACCCGGTGCGGTCGTTCCCGATCGCCCGGAACCGCCCTCGGGCCCGCCTGAGGAAGCCTTCGTCCTCGGCGGCATCTTCATCATTGTCGTGCTCTTCCCGATCGCGATCGCGTACTCGCGCCGGCTGTGGAAGCGCGGTACGGCGGCGGTCGCTGCGCTTCCAGGGGAGTTGATGGAGCGCCTGACGAGACTCGAGCAGGGTATGGACGCCGTCGCGATGGAAGTCGAGCGGATCGGCGAGGGGCAGCGCTATATGACTCGCCTCATGTCCGAGGACGGTTCGCTGCGAGCCGTGGGAGCCGCGGCGGCCGAGCCCGTTCCCGTGAAAGCGCGCGAAAGCGACCCGGAGTATCGCCGCTAGCGCGACTCGCGCACGGCTACCGCCGACGGAACGACGCCTCCGGCGTGATCTCTGCCATTCGGCACGGGGCAGACTCACCCGGAGGCGTCATGGCAGGGAGCGGGACCAGAAGCGGAACACGTTGGGGGACAACGAAGCAGGCTCGAGGCGAGCGCGCCGCGGCGCGGCCGGCCATGTCAGCGTCGGCCATGCGATGCCGTCGGAAGTTCCTCCGCTTCTTCCCCGGAGGCTTCGCGGACGAGACCTATGTCGACTGGGAGCGCGGCTACAAGTGGCACGCGCACGAGCGCTGGATGACGACGCTCGGCCCGGGCGAGTTCCGCGACCTCCTTCGGCGGGGCCGCTTTGGAGAGATCGCGTCGGCCGCAGTCACCATCGAGTCGCGCACGAACCTCCTCTTCTCGTTCGAGAAGATGGCGTTGCGCGACGCGGTGAAGTCGCCGGCGGGAGCGCAGGCGTTCGCGGAGGGACTCTACGAGTTCCTGCATAGTCGCGCGGGCGATGAACGGCGATTCGAACAGTGGATCGAAGTCGTGGGAGCGCTTCCGCGACGCCAGACCCGCGTGCTGACGTGGCCGCTGGTGACGGTCTTTGGCTTCCTCGCGCAGCCGGACCGGCACATGTTTCTCAAGCCTAACGTGACGCGCGTCGCCGCGGGCGAGTATGGCGTTGATTTCACGTACGCCTCGCGCCCGAGCTGGACGACGTACGCGAGCCTGCTCGACTTCGCCGGTCAGGTCATGCGCGACCAGCGCGACCTGGGCCCCCGCGATATGATCGACGCGCAGTCGTTCATCTGGGTGCAAGGATCTGATGAGTACGACGAATAAAGTGCTTCGTTGGGGGTCCGCCGCAGGTCGGCGGGGAAAGCCGGGGCGACTTACTCGAGCACGCGCGCCATCGAGCACGTCTCGCAGGAGTATTTGCCGTGCTGTGCTGCGTTCGCTTCAACCGCTGCCTCCGCGTACTGCTCGACTGCGCAACCGAGCCATGCTCCGCGCGTGCCAGACTCGGAGCAATCCCTCACTGCCCCCCACGCGCGACGAGTCGATCGGCGGCCGCATCGTATCGCCAACGCACATCGCTGCCCGGCGGCGCAACGAGGTGCACGCCGCCCAGCCATCGGTCGAAACCGGCCACCTGAACCCAGTCCGACCGGCCCACGAGGACGTCTCGCCCCGCGTCCGTAATCGACACCGTCCCGGGTGGCAGCCCGGGCCCATCCGCCGGATCCGTCTCCAGCCTAACGAGCGGCGCAGGCTCGGAGGCGAGGGAGCGGACGCGCGTCCAGAACGTCCAATCCCCCATGAACACGCGCTCCTCGCGCGTCTGCTCCAGGCGAAAGAGCTGCGCCGGCGCCAGAGGGCCGTCGACGAGACACTCCAGGATGTGTCGCTCCGTTCGCGGCAACCCGTGCTCGACGGACGGATACTCCTCGAGAAATCGCCGGAGCGCACCGGGGAGAAAGGGGAATCCATCGGCGACCTCTCCATCCTTCCCCACGAGCCGGTCGAGGTCGCGCGGATCGGAGCGTGTAAATGCGTTCCACACCCGACGCGCCACCTCGAGCTGCCGCGGTGTCACCGGAGCGCGCGTGCCGAGAAGCGACGCCAGCTGATTCGCGTCCAGCTGGCCTAGACCGTGAAAGTCCGCGAAGCCCGGGAACTCGCCGACGCAGATCAGGCTCAGCCGCGTCCGCCCGAGGTCGCGGCGCGAGAACCGGTCGAGATGCCTGACGAGCAGCAGTTGGTCGAACAGGTCATGCTCGAACCACAGGACCACCTCGTCGTACTCCGCGAACCTCGCCAGCTGCGCGTCCCATTCCTCGTACGTGCGCAGCGCGTCCGCGTAGGTGACGTAGCCGCAGGCGGCAATATATCGGGCGCGCGTCTCGCGCCACGCCGCGGTATCGGTGGCCGCGGGGACCGGTCCGTCATGCAGGACGTCCGCGTACGGGACGAAGGCTCCCGGCACGTCCGACCGCTCGAGCGTCATGCGCACGACGTCGCCATTGAGGACGTGCAGCAGTCGCGGCGCGTGAGGCGGCGCGGCATCGAAGACGTCGAGCACGTTAGGTATGCGGGCCTCGTGCGCGATGTCTCGTATCTCGGGTGAGGTCGCGAGCAGCGCCGTGAGCTTTCGGCGCGCTCGTGTGACGAGGGATCGCGCCGTCCTCTCGGCGACGCCAAGCGTCTCGGCGACCTTCGCGTGGCTCAGACCATCGACGTGATAGAGCGTGAATGGGACCCGGTACCGCGCCGGCAGCCGGTCGAGTGCCGCGAGCACCCGGGCAACCGCCTCCGCGTCCTCGAGTCGCTCGAGCGGCGACGGTTCGTGATCGGGCACCCGCAGGATCACATCGGAGTCAACGCCGTCGTGGGCCGCACCGGACCGCGTCGCGACGCGACCCTCCGCGCGCCGCCGCCCCTTGTCGACTCGCGCTCGCTCGGCGCGCACGTGATCGATCGATACGCCGAACGTGATGCGCCGTAGCCACGCACCGAACTTCGACGGGTCGGCCAGCAGGTCGAGGTTTCGCAGAGCGCGAAGGAATGCCTCCTGGACGACGTCGCTCGCATCCGCCGACTCGCCGACGAGCGACAGGGCAAGCGCGAACGCCATCGGCTGATAGCGGGTGACCAGCATGCCGAACGCGTCGCTCGCCCCCGCCGTTCCGCCCGGCGCGGCGCGGGCGGCCACGACCAGGTCCGCGTCGGTGGGTGCCGTGATCTCGGGAGAGTGGACCGTTGAGCGCACAGGATGAATCTTCAGGGATGGCTATCGGGAATGCGATCGAGGGCTCGTGACGGATGCCTGGCCACTTCCATTGTCGATTGTCGCCCGAAAAACGCTGCACCGACAGGAGCCCTCATGCCCATTCGACGCCTCCAGCGGCCGGCCCCATCATCTCGCGATCTTCCGCGAGCGTTACCTTCCGCACGTCACTCGCTTCGCACGCGAAAGCTCGAGCCGCGCCAGTACGCGTCTCGACCTTCGAGCTGCCAATCTTCTCGCACGCGACGACCCATGACTTTCCCCCTCATCCGCGCCGCAGTCCTCGGCGCCCTGCTTCCGACCATTGGCGGCGCACAGACGCGCCCCACCGTCCGCCCCGCGGACTATGCCCGCTGGGAATCGCTGGGCGCCGGCTCCCTCGCGCCTAACGGGCAATGGCTCGCGTACGTCGTCAACCGCGTGAACGAAGAAAACGAGCTCAGACTTGGCGGCGTCACCCGCGATACGACCATCGCAATCGCGTACGCGAGCGCCCCCGTCTTCACCGGTGACTCGCGTTGGCTCGCGTACACCATCGGCGTCTCACCCGCCGAGCGCGAGCGGTTGACGCGCGACAAGAAGCCGATCCGCAACTCCGTCGGCATTCGCAACGTGACGACCGGAGCGGCCGAGGTCGTGAAGGACGTCAGCCAGTTCCGCTTCAGCGCCGATGGACGGTTCCTCGCCATGCGGCGGTATCCCGCCGAAGGGAAGCGAGCTGCGGACATGATCGTGCAGGACCTCGAGCGCGGGACGAAGATGACGTTCGGGAACGTGGCCGAGCTCGCGTGGTCGGAGCGCGGTGCGCTCCTCGCGTTCGCGGTCGAGACGGAGGGCGGCGTCGGCAACGGCGTGCACGTGTACGACGCCGCGACCGGGATGACGCGCGTGCTCGACTCGTCGCCATCGCTCTACAGGATGCTCGCCTGGCGCGAGCGGAGCGAGGACCTCGCGGTGCTCCGGTCGCGCGCGGAGAAGGAGTTTCGCGATACGACGCACGTCGTGCTCGCGTGGACGCGTGCGTCGGCGTCGAATGCGGCCCGGCGTGAGCTCGACCCATCGAAGGCGACGGGGTTCCCCGCCGGGATGCGCGTCGCCGAGCATCGGCGCCCCGAGTGGGCACGGAATGGTGCGATCATCTACATCGGACTGCGCCCGCGCCAGCCAGCGCCACCGCGCGCGGACTCCACGGCCGCGGCCAGTGCCGGTAGCGACGCAAACGGGGATACCGCTCAACGAGCCGACACCAATCGCTCGAAAACCGCGGACAAGCCGTCGGACGTTCAGGTGTGGCACGCGAAGGACGTCCGGATCATGCCGATGCAGAAAGCTCAGGAGCAGCAGGACCTGCAGCGCACCTTGCTCACCGCCTGGCATCTTGGCGACGGGCACGTCGTGCAGATCGGCACGGACCTGCTCGAGACCGCGCGCGTGCTCCGCGGCGACCGCTACGCTACGGAGACCGATCGCAAGCCTTACGCGTTCGGCGCGAAGTTCGGACGCCCGTACAGCGATGTGTATGTCGTGGACGTGAAGACCGGCCAGCGACGCAAAGCGCTGGAGAAGGTCCGGCACTTCTACGGCGGCAGCCCGACGGGACAGAAGCTGGCCTGGTACGACGGCAAGAATTACTGGGCACAGGACGTCGCGACGGGCGCGCGCACGAACCTGACCGCGAAGATGTCCGCGAGCTTCGCCGATCCGAACTACGACTACCCCGGCGACCTCACACCGCCGGCCGCCTACCACGGGTGGCTGAAGGGTGACCGCGCCCTGATCGTGGCCGACGAGTTCGACCTGTGGAGCATCGCCCCGGACGGATCGGGCGGCCGCCGCCTAACGAATGGCGCGGCCGACAAGGTCATCCACCGATACGCGCGCATCACGCGTAACGATGACGAGGGTATCGACCCGGCCGCGTTCTACGTCGCCCTCGACGGCAAGGTCACGAAACGGAGCGGGTACGCGCGCGTCCGGGGGTCTACGATCGAGCGGCTCGTGCTCGAGGACGCCGGCACCAGTCGTCTCATCCGTGCCGACTCCAGCGACGTATTCGCGTTCACGCGCGAGCGGTTCGACGACTCCCCGGACTGGTTCGTCGGCAACGGCGAGCTGCGCGGCGCGCGTCAGGTGTCCGCAACGAACCCGTTCCAGAAGGACTTCGCGTGGGGGCGCTCCGAGCTCGTGAACTATCGCACCGGAGCCGGGCTCGATCTGCAAGGCGTCCTCCTGTATCCCGCTAACTACGACGCGTCGAAGAAGTACCCGATGCTCGTCTACCCGTACGAGCGGCTCTCGGGGACGCTGCATCAGTATATCCCGCCGTCGGAGCGGTCGTACTACAACACGAACGTCTGGACCGCGAACGGCTATTTCGTGCTGCGCCCTGACATCGTCTTCCGCGGCCGCGACCCGGGCGTCTCAGTGCTCGAAGCGCTCGAGCCGGCAGTCCGCGCCGTCGTCGGCCGCGGGCTCGTGGACTCCACGAAGGTCGGGCTCGTCGGCCATTCGTGGGGCGGCTACCACGCGACGTTCGTTCCCACACGGTCGAACATGTTCGCGGCGTCCGTCGCGGGTGCACCCATCACGAATTTCCTGAGCTTCGCGGGCGCCGTGCACTGGACGCCAGGGATCGCGGAGTTCGACCACTGGGAAACCGGGCAGGCGCGCATGGCGGTCCCGTTCTGGGAGGACATGGACGCGTACCTGCGCAACTCGCCCGCGGCGAAGGTACACGAGCTGAAGACACCCATGCTCATGATGTTCGGCGACGCCGACGGCACCGTCGATTGGCATCAGGGCATCGAGTTCTACAACTTCGCGCG